>JBIKRT010000033.1:0-43626 GCA_044349005.1 Cyclobacteriaceae bacterium | reverse complement strand
CAAAAAAAGTTTAGTGAAACCACTTTCACTAAACTCCTTGTAACTATATGATTGTCAATGCCCCCAACGGGGTGTCACCAACTATTTTTCAGTAATATGCCGCAACAACAGGTTTTTATCGGTTTTGTTTGCCCTTAGTTTCGCCACTCATTTTGCCGGCTCCCAGTATTGCACTTGGCTGTCGTGCAGACCGGTTGTAACCAACAGATTAGGGTATTCTTTCTTCTCCACATTATCATAAGGCGAATAAGATAACATATAATCGTATTCTTCTTTAACGTTGGGGTTGCCCCATTCCTTCCATTCAAACGTTGTCAATGGAATCGACTCATCTTCCATGGTACTTATTACATCAACAAAAGGGACGTTGGCAATAATTCCCTTATACAAATCAGGACGCATATTTGTAATGGCACCCATTAGCAGACCGCCCGCACTTCCTCCATTGGCAAACAGCTTCTCTTTTGCTGCATATTTTTCTTTCACCAGAAACTCCGAGCAATCAATGAAGTCGTTAAACGTGTTTTTCTTCTTCCTCATTTTCCCATCTTCATACCATTTTCCGCCCATTTCTTGCCCCCCGCGTATGTGGGCAATGGCAAAAACAAAACCACGGTCGAGCAGGCTCAATCTTGACGAACTAAAGGACGCACTCATTGAAAAACCATAGGAGCCATACAGTATTGCAAACAAGGGCTCGTTCCATCTTTCTTAAATTTATCTTTTCTATACACAATAGAGAGCGGCACTTTGACGCCATCGCGGGCGGGAGCCATAACACGCTCCGTTTGATACTGGGTTCTGTCAAAACCACCCAATACCTCTCGCTCTTTCAATAATTTTTTCTCGTGGGTGGCAATATCAAAGTCATATTGAGAAGGTGGGGTAGTCATGGACTGATAATTATAACGCAAGGATGGGGAACTGGCTTCTGGATTATATCCAATGCTTGCCAAATAAGCTGGCTCGCCAAAATCTACTTTGGTTTCTTTTCCATCGCCCCATGTAATTAAGCGAATAGTTGCCAGTTCCTCAAAGGTTTCTTGTACGGCTAGGCATGTGTTGAACAGTTTAAAATTCTCTAAAAAGATATCTTCCCTATTGGGGACAATGTCTTTCCAATTTGCTTTGGCAGGACTACTTTCAGCCGCCTCCACCAAGCGATAGTTAGTGGCATCGGCATTGGTGTGTATATAAAATTTCCCATTGAAATGATCTACATTGTATTGCACATTTTCTTTTAACGGTTCGATCACCGCAATTTTGCTCGTTGGTTTATCTATGTCCATGTAGCGTGTAATAGACGCATCCGTTCTGTCAGAGCCAATCAGCAAGAATTTCTTCGACCTTGATTTGCTCACTCCACACGAAAGTGTTTCGTCTTTCTCTTCAAACACCAGCACATCTTTGGCAGGATCAGTGCCAAGTTCATGTCTAAATACTTTATCTGCCCGCAGTGTAGATGGATCTTGCACCACATAAAAAATAGATTTACTGTTATTTGCCCATTCATAATTGCCAGCAGTGCCAGGTATTTTATCCGCCAGCATGTTGCCACTGAGTAAATCCTTAAACCGTAGTGTATAAAATCGTCTACCCACTGTGTCCACAGCTATTACAGCAATAGCATGATTGGGGCTGGGTGAAACATCTAAACTAAAATAGCCATGCCTCTTGCCCAACTCGTTGCCGTTGGCCAATACTTCTTCGGGGCTTTCCAAAGACTCCTTTTTGCGACAGAAAATGGGATACTCTCCCCCTTCTTCAAACCGGGAATAGTAAAAGTAATTATCCAATTTATAAGGAACCGACTCATCTTTTTCCTTTATGCGACCTTTCATCTCTTGAAACAGTGTTTCTTGAAGCCCCTTGGTATGGGCCATCATAGTATCCAAGTAGGTGTTCTCTTGCTTCAAGTAGTTGATCACCGCGCTGTCTTCGCGATGGCGCAACCAAAAATAATTATCGATGCGTTTGTCACCGTGTTTGGAGATTATTTCATGAGGTTGTACCGCTGCCGAGGGTGCTGCTACCTGCGGATAAGCTATTTTTTTAGGTTTCTGCTGACAAGAAAAGACGATGATTGCCAGCAACAAGGCCAAAAAGGAAACCGTATTTTTCATATTAATCGTATTTATTTTAGGAAACCAAACTTAATAAAAAAGCAGTCGGATGCCTTAACATCGCGCAATTTTCATTTCGTGTTTTTGCGATTATGGATAGCTATGGCCAAAATGCAAAGTTAAATGAAGCAGTACTGTCAATTTGACATAATAAACAAGTTAGTTGCTCTGAAATCACCTCTATTCAACCAAAAAAACATAATAACAAGTAGTTTTTTTGTCAATTCGGCATAAACAACACGTTCAATGCTATGAACTTAGTTCAATTTAGCCCATCTAAGACGTTCAAAACCCTAAACTGCACTCGGTTTGCCCTCGCTAACAAGTTAGAACGTCCAAACCGAACTCCATTTACCTATTTGACTAGTTTAGTCGGTTTCAAGCCACCTGCTAGCCCCCAAACCAATTTGGTTGCCACCTCAAAAAGAAGCTATGGCACTATTACATCTAAAAAAATAAAAAGCCTTTATAGGCAATGTCGCCTTCAACCGTTAATTTAGTTTTCTCAAACAACACTAAACTCATTGACGTATGAAAAAAGTATTGGAAGCACTCACGTTGGTAAAATTAACTGCCCGTGAATTTGGGCAGCATATAAAAACCATTATCACCAACCTTAACGCCCTGGGCGGAGGCGGTGGTTTTATAACCGATGCATCGTTATTGGACTATATAAAAACACTGACCGATAAGAATGCGGTGTACGACCGAGCACACGGGCAGGTGACTAAAAGCGATGAAACCGCCAAGATAGCCGCAGCCGATAAAGTGCGCGATGTGGCCGTCTCAGCTGCGGTGCGTTATTTAAACGTATTTGAGCTATCTGAACAGGAAAGCGAGAAAGCCGCATTCGCCAGCCTAGAAACCTTGTTTGCCGAATACAAAGGCCTGCAAAACTGGAATTTTGAAGAAGAAACGAACGGCATCGATAAACTGGTGAGCGATCTGCAAAGCCCCAAATATGCACCACACGTGGCCACCATAAACATGGGCAACTATGTAGAACGCATGAGGGTGCGCAACGAAGATTTTAAAGTGTTGTTTCAAAAGCGCACGGTAGAAACATCTACCAAAGTAGTGTATGATGTGAAAGCCTTACGGGATGAATTGAAAACAATATATGACGACATGAGCGACTACGTTTTGAGCATGGCCAAAGCCAAAAACACCGAGGAGTTTAACCAAAGCCTTACGGCCATCAACGCAGTGCGGAAATACTATGCCGATTTAATTGCCAAAAGACAGGGCGGCAAAGACGAGGGCGAACGAGAGTGAAGAGTATCAATTTTTTAAATGAGTCAACTTAGAGTATTATGAGGAGAAATCGAATAGAGCAATTTTTAAGAGATCATAAACAAGAGGCAATTAGAATTATATTTTTCTCAGGTTTAATCTTATTACTTTTTTCCATCATATTAATTTGGCTAAAAAAACTAAATACTGATGATTTAATTATTTCAATACTTATTAACCTTGGCACCGAATTTTCAGGAGGTGCATTGGTAATTTACCTGGTAGATGTATATACCGAAAAATTCTCCAAAACCATAGACTTTGAAGAAATTTCGGGATTTGATGCTCTGCATGATATCAAGAAAGAACTAAAAAATGCTAGACAAGTATTCAATACTCGTATAGCGTCCGAACAGTGGGAAGATGCTTTAAAAAAAAATAGTATAAAATCAATCGGGATATATCAGGAAGACTTGAAAGATTTTCCCCAAAAGATGGCTAATGCGGTTAATAAAAGGGTTAGGGTCTCTGAATTATGCAGTAAAACAGGAAAAGATATTTATGAACAATTCATCAAAGAAAAGATAAAAAATGATAAACGCTATCTTTATAAAATAAATGTTATCGAGGGTGACTTTCCATTTCTAAATTATACAATAATTGAATCTAATAATAATGAAAAGAAAATTTGGTATGGTTGGTTATTGTTGGAAAACGAAAGACTTGAAGATCAAAAAATAATCGTTACCAAAGATGATACATTTATTGAGAAGATTTTGAGTTTTCATAAGGCAAATGAAAATCAGCCTAATTTAAATAGAAACAAATATCAATTCAGACGAGGATCCCTACAAGAACTGATCCAAAAAGTGCTAGTTTTTTACAACGAACCATTTAAAGAATTAAGGATTTATGGTAATTATTTTGGACGGATTACACCTCTTTTTGAAAATGGAACTTTAGACGCTAAAATGATCAAGCTCATTGTAAAGTACGATAACAAGAGCAATCGAAATGAAGTAGGAAATTCTACTACACTATCAAACCTTAAAATCATTGAAGATTACGCAAAAGAAAAAAAATCAATTGTCGATGTCAAGACTCATATCAACCAGCCAACCCAATACTACGTATTGTTTGACGATAAGATTTTGATTCATGGCATTTCTACTCCTAGCCAAATTAAATCGTCTTTAGATGTTGATGTGTACCCCGCTACACTTTATACCAACGAAAGTTCAACCGATGCAACCATTATAAATGAATATAAAATTCATTTTGATGATATGTTTAAAATTGAACAACCAATTAATGTTTTTGATTAAACCGGCTAACAGCAACTAATTGAGGTAAGTACCGACAAAATAATTCTGCTCCAGTAAACCTTCAAAAAGCATTTTAACTCAATTGAAAACATAAGCTCGCTAAGTATTACCTCCTCTCCACAGCCATCTTCTTAATCCTTTCTTCTAAAGTCTCGGTTGTAAGTTTATCGCGACTTAATCTATCCACCATAATAGGAAAACCAAAAGGCGTTGGAAGCTCCAACTGCTTCACAACTATTTTTTGTTTGCCGATGCGCTCCAGTGCCTTTCTCATTCTGGTTTCTTCCAATTGAAAGTCCATCACTTCTTCAAAGGCTTGAAGGAGCAATAAATTGGTAGAGTCGTATTCGTTGAATACATTAAAAAACAACTGCGAGGACGACTGTAAATGCTTCTCTTTAATCGGTTGACCGGGAAAGCCTTTAAATATCAATCCCGCAATAGCGGCAATATCTCTAAATTTTCTGCGTGCCATTTCCGTGGAGTTGATGCTCGCTTGAATGTCTTTCAACAAATTCTCAAGGCTAAACAAATCGGTTTCCAAGGCTTCCATCAATGGGATCTCTTGATCAGATAAAAGTTCGAAGCCATAGTCATTCATCGCAATAGAAAACGTAATGGGTTTTATCTGCCCCAACCGATAGGCCACTAATGCAGCTATGCCTTCGTGCACCAAGCGGCCTTCAAAAGGATACATCCATACATGAAAGCCTTCTTGGCTTTCCATGTGCTCAATTAAAAACTCGTGTGTGGTAGGCAAGTGAGAGCGCGAGCGTTGCAACTCCATCAACGGCCTAAGGAAAATCATTTCTTCATCGGTTTCCGTTCGGTTGGCGGCTTGTTCTACTTTAAAGCGGATCATTTCACTCATCTGCGATGACAACGGCATTCGTCCACCTTGCCAACTCGGCACTTTGGCCGACTTACGTTTTGTTTTGCGCACATGTACCTCCATTTCTTTAATACGCACCAACTCTAGGTTTTGACCGGCAAACGAAAACACATCGCCAATATTCAACCGCGAAATAAAATATTCTTCAATGGTGCCCAAGTATTTTCCAGAAGTATACTTTACAAACAGCGAGTTATCGCCCACAATGGTGCCTATAGACATACGGTGGCGCATGGCAATTCTTCGGTTCACGACTTTGAATACACCATTGTGGATTTCCACTTTTCTGTGTTCATCATAGGCAGTAAGCGAAGCACCACCGGTAGTGATAAAATTCAATAGCCAATTCCATTCTTCATCCGTCACAGAAGAAAAACTGGCCGTTCCTCTAATCTCAGGTAAAATGTCATCTGGCTTAAACCCATCCGACACGGCCAAGGTTACGAGGTATTGAATCAACACATCGAATGAGCGCAAATAAGGCAGTCTATCCTCTACCACATTTTTTAAAATCCCTTCGCGCAAAGCGGCTGCTTCTATTAACTCCAATGAATTGGTAGGCAAGAAATAAATGCTACTCACGGCACCTGGTTGATGCCCGCTCCTACCAGCCCGTTGCAGAAACCGAGCTACGCCCTTGGGGCTGCCGATTTGAATTATCCTTTCAACTGGTCGAAAGTCAACACCCAAATCTAAGCTAGAGGTACACACCACCGCCTTTAACTTTCCTTCGTGAAGTTGTTCTTCCACCCATGTACGTATGTGCTGGCTAATAGAACCATGATGCATGGCGATTAGCCCAGATAATTCAGGCGAAATCTCCAGCATTTTTTGATACCAGATTTCTGCAAATGAGCGCGTGTTGGTGAATATCAAACTACCTGAACTAGCATGAAGGATAGGCATAATTTTCGGCAACAAAAGAATTCCGAGGTGCCCAGCCCAGGGCATTTTCTCTACTTCATCTGGATAAATGGAGACCACTTCTATTTTCTTTTCAATATCTGCCTTCACAACAGTTGTGTTCTTTTGCCCGTAGTAATTGCCCAGCAACACTTGCGTGGATTGTTCCATATTGCCAATGGTGGCAGAAATGCCCCACACTTTTAACCCTGGTGCAAGCGTCTTTAAACGTGAGATGGCGAGTTCTACTTGCACGCCCCTTTTAGAACCCATCAGTTCATGCCACTCATCAACCACAATTGTTTTAAGATTTTTAAAGTATTCGGCATAGCCTTTTTGGGCTAACAATAAATGAATACTCTCTGGAGTAGTTATCAATAACTCGGGAGGCTTCTCCTTTTGCTTGGCACGCTCTTTCGTAGAGGTATCGCCCGACCGAACTGCTACCTTCCAATTCAATTCCATTCCATCAATAGCACGTTTGCTGGCGAGTTCTATTTCTTTGCCAAGCGCACGGATGGGAGTTACCCAAATAGCTTGAAGACCTGCATTCTTCTTGGTTTTATAAGTAGGATGTTGGTTAAAATACTCTTGTAAAATGGCCATTAGCAAGGAGTAGGTTTTACCACTTCCGGTCGGGGCGTTAACTAATCCACTGTACCCATTGAGATAAGCTTGCCAAGCGTCTTCCTGAAACGGAAACACCTGCCAGCCGATTTCGTTAAACCATGCTTTGCTTTCCGAAGTTGGGACTTTATGCAATTTTAGATTTCTTTGCATAAAGCCAAGGTTGAACAAATTGAGTCAATACTAGTTTGTTAAATTTGTGCATCAAACATACCGATAAAAAATGGGCCAATACTCAATAAAAGAACTTGAACTTCTTTCGGGGATTAAAGCCCACACGCTTCGTATTTGGGAAAAACGGTATGCGATCATAACGCCCAAACGTACGTCTACCAACATTCGATACTACTCTGACGATGATTTAAAAAAGATTATCAATGTTTCACTTTTGAATAATCGCGGACTTAAAATATCTAAGCTAGTGCACCTTTCTGATGAAGAATTGGCAAAAAAGGTGCTGGAATTAAGTGAACAAAAACACGACAACGAAATTCAAATCGATCAATTGATTACTGCCATGATTGATATGGAAGAAGAATCATTCAATTCTGTCCTCGAAGGAATTTCTCAAAAAATGGGTTTTGAAGCGGCCGTTCTCGAAGTGTTATATCCTTTTTTGCAAAAAATTGGCATTCTCTGGCATGCTGGTAACGTAAGCCCCGCGCAAGAGCACTTTATCACCCATTTGATTCGGCAGAAAATGATCGTAGCCATTGACACTTTGCCGATCCCGCCAAAAAGTAAAAAAAAGGCAATGTTGTTTTTACCTGAAAACGAACTTCACGAAATCGGTCTACTTTTTTACCATTATGTTATTAGAAAAATGGGCGTGAGAACGTATTATTTAGGGCAAACTGTACCCTATCGCGATGTGAAGCTAATTGGTAAAATTCATAAACCAGATTTTATATTAACCTCCATCACGTCCTTTCCTGTGGCATCTGAATTGCCCGAATATATTTCAACGCTTTGTAAAGATTTCACTTCCACCAAGATTCTGCTCACCGGATCAGCTTTGGCAAAAACAAAGGTCGAAAAAGCAAAAAATCTGTTCCTTTTTAGGGATGCAAAGGAATTAAAGCATCTTTTAGAAGCACAATCGGCCTGAAAATAATTATTAACAAGATTTACTTGCTTTCTAAAGTACAGTTCTTAATTTTGTCTAACATTTCAAACGAAAAAATAAACAAAATGGAAGCCATCGAATTTACCACGCAAATTGCTATTCTTCGTTCTACATTAAGAACCTTTTCCAGAAAGTTTACCAATGACAAAGAAGAGTCGCAAGACTTGGTGCAAGACACAATGTTGAAGGCGTTGACCTACCGAGATAAATTTCGAGAAGATACTAATCTGAAAGGGTGGCTGTTTACCATTATGCGCAATACCTACATCAATAATTACCGCAAGCATCAACGTGACAAAACATCTAACGATACCACAAAAGACCTATATTTTCTAAATGTAGAAGATATGCATACTTTTAATCGCCCAGAAGGCAGTTTTGAATTCAAAGAAATTTGGAGAAATGTACTTGGTATTAAAGATGAATTGCTGATTCCTTTTAAAATGCATACGTCAGGCTATAAATACAATGAAATAGCCGATCATCTTCAAATACCGATTGGAACTGTGAAGAATAGAATATTTCATGCCAGAAAAGAGATTCAAAAGAAATTGACTGGCTACAATTAAAATTCAAGTTGAACATACCAAAACCTTTCTGGTTATTTGCCTGAAAGGTTTTTTTGTTTTTATCCATTTCTGATGAAAAAAATAGCAGTTATAGGTTCAGGTTTTGCTGGTTTGGCTGCAGCCACATGCCTTGCGGAAGCAGGCATGGATGTCACCATTTATGAAAAAAATAGCAGCAGTGGTGGGCGAGCAAGAAAGTTTGAAAGCAATGGATACGTGTTTGACATGGGACCGAGCTGGTATTGGATGCCCGATGTATTTGAGAAATACTTTAATCGTTTTGGGAAGAGTACTAAAGACTTTTATTCGCTTTCGCGATTAAGCCCTTCTTATCGGGTTTTTTATTCGAAAGATGATGTTATGGATGTGCCAGCCAGTCTGGAGGGGCTTTACCAACTATTTGAGGATCGCGAACCGGGAAGTAGTGCTTTTCTGAAGAAATTCCTTGCCGAAGGAAAATACAAGTACGAAGTAGGCATCAATAAGTTAGTTTACAAACCCGGAATTTCAATAGCTGAACTTTTTGACACCGAACTGTTTGCGGGGCTTTTCAAGCTAGATGTGTTCACGTCCATCTCCAATCACGTGAGGGGGTATTTCAAAAACCCAGAACTGGTTCAGTTGCTTGAGTTTCCAGTCTTGTTTTTAGGAGCACCTGCTCAACGAACTCCCGCCCTGTACAGTTTGATGAATTATGCCGATATGGCACTTGGTACGTGGTATCCAAAAGGCGGTATGTTTAAGATTGCCGAAGCAATGGAAGCACTGGCGAGACAACAAGGAGTGAAGTTCGAGTTTAATGCTGCCGTTGATAAAATTGATGTTGCCTCCGATCGGGCCACACAAATCAAGGTAAATGGAAACGCCATTGCAGTAGATGGGGTGGTTGCTGGAGCAGATTACCACCATGTTGAGCAACACCTGCTCGACAAAGAGTACCGTCAATACTCTGAAAAGTATTGGGATAGCCGTGTAATGGCACCTTCTAGCTTAATTTTTTACCTCGGCATAAAAAAGAAAGTTAAAAATCTTCTGCACCACAATTTGTTCTTTGATCGTGACTTCGTCCTCCATGCTAAGGAAATCTATGACACAAAGAAATGGCCCAGCGACCCACTTTTTTATATTTGTTGTGCTTCGAAGACGGACGATACTGTTGCCCCCGAAGGACACGAAAATATGTTTATTTTAATTCCGGTTGCACCTGATTTAAATGATGATGAAGCGGTTCGCGAAAAATACTTCGATCTGATAATGAATCGATTAGAGGCATTGACAGGCGATTCTATTCGAGAATTTATTGACTATAAAAGAAGTTACGCACATGCCGATTTCATCGCTGATTACAATGCTTACAAAGGCAATGCATATGGGTTAGCAAATACTATTTTACAGACCGCCAACCTAAAACCGTCCATTTTAAACAAAAAAGTAAAAAATCTGTTTTACACTGGTCAGCTTACTGTTCCAGGGCCAGGAGTGCCTCCATCATTAATTTCTGGACAAGTAGTTGCCGCGGAATTGATTAAGAAAGCCAAATCCAATAACTTGTGACCGAGTTTGAAATTAAAGAATTAGCTTCCGGAATGGATTATCAGAAACTTTTCAACAAAGTATCTATCAGTTGCAGTAAAGTAGTGACCCGTTCATACAGTACTTCATTCTCTCTCGGCATTCGCTGCCTTGATAAAGAAGTGCAAGATCCCATTTACTCTATTTATGGTTTTGTCCGTTTTGCTGATGAAATTGTAGATACCTTCCATGATTTTGATAAGCAGACGCTTCTCGACCGTTTTAAAGAAGATACCCATAGGGCTGTTGCCGAAAAGATAAGCTTAAACCCAATCTTGAATAGTTTTCAGAAAACGGTTAACTATTATGAAATTGAATCCAGTTTGTATGATCAGTTTCTGAAAAGCATGGAAATGGATTTAATGAAGACGGAGTACGATCAACAAGGCATCGATGAATACATATTAGGATCCGCACAAGTGGTCGGTTTGATGTGTCTACGCGTATTCTGTAAAAGAGACGATGTGATGTACCAGCGCTTAAAGCCAAATGCCATGCACTTAGGTGCCGCATTCCAGAAAATCAATTTTTTACGTGATTTAAAAGCTGATTTCAAGGGAATGGGGAGAAATTACTTTCCTGGCATCGACTTAACTAGGTTTGACTCGGAAAGCAAAAGAAAAATTGAGGATAACATTGATCTCGATTTTAAAGCTGGTTTTGAAGGAATAAAACAACTTCCCCACTCAGTTAGATTGGGCATGTACGTGGCTTATGTTTACTATTATGCTCTGTTCAAAAAAATAAAAAATACTCCGCCTGATCGAGTAATGAACAAAAGAATTCGTATTCGCAACAGGCAAAAATTGTCTATTCTTGCATACTCCTACGTAAAACATCAGCTTAAATTAATCTGAGGTGGAGCACGTTATTTTAGTGGATGAGCACGATGCCGAATTGGGAACAATGGAGAAATTAGAAGCGCATCAGAAAGGAATGCTGCACAGAGCTTTTTCGATATTACTTTTCAATTCAAGAGGCGAATTATTGCTGCAGCAACGATCGCTTAACAAGTATCACAGTGGCGGTTTGTGGACAAACACTTGTTGCAGCCATCCGCTTCCCAATGAAGATTTGCAATTAGCTACAAAAAGAAAACTGTTGCAGGAAATGGGTATTGATCTGCAACCAACATTCGCTTTCAAATTTATCTATAAAGCAGCGCTTGAAAACGAACTCATAGAGCATGAATGTGATCATGTTTTTATTGGACGATTTGATGGTGAGCCGTCTTTAAATCCTGAAGAGGCCATGGATTGGAGGTTTGAAAACCTCGTTTCATTAAAAAATTCCATCCAAGAAAATCCGCAGTTATTTAGTTGTTGGTTCAAAATGATTTTAGATCACCCAGAGTTTTCCGCAAAACTCCATTCATTGGGGCATAGTTGAATTGCCATTTATCCGGCACCAAATGTTAGTTTTGCGATAGCTTAACTATGTCGTTCATGAATAAATCAGTTCTGGTAATACTTCTCTCATTAGTAGTTTATGGATGGAATTATTGGGGCACATCCATCTACACACTGGACGAAGCAAAAAATGCAGGCAGTGCAGTCGAAATGATGAGAAGAGGTGATCCATTTGTGCCTACTTTTAATAACGACTATCACGATAAACCAGCACTGCAATATCTCTTTATGGTGATGAGCTATAAGGTCTTCGGCATAAATCCGTTTTCGGCTCGCTTTTTCTCTGTAATCTTCGGTGTATTATTAGTGCTTTCTGTTTTTCAATTTGTAAAAAAAATTGTTAATGAAACAACAGCCTGGTATACATCGCTCATTCTTATCTCATCCCTTCAGCTTGCCGTTCAATTTAGAATGGCCGTGCCAGATCCTTTTTTACTTTTCTTTTTAACCTTTGGGTTATTGTCATTTTATGTTGGGCATACCGAAAAGAAAAGTTCATTCTTATATTACTTTTATGCCTGTTTAGGTTTCGGTTTCGTTGCCAAAGGGCCCATCGCATTTGCGTTACCGGGAATTGTTATTCTTATATTCTTAGTCTTAAAAAAGGACTTGTCGATTAAGACTATTTTATCATTGCATATTTTTACAGGAGCATTATTGACCTTGGTCATCGGTTTGCCATGGTATGTGGGTGTTGGCCTTGTTACCAACTGGGATTGGCTAACTTATTTCTTTATCACACATAACCTTGAACGCTATACTTCTACTTTCGAAGGACACGGTGGATTTTTATTTGATGGTGTAGTAATTGTCTTTGCAGCATTATTGCCAGTTTCAATTTTTCTTCCACAAACGCTGCGCGATGCGTGGCGATCACGAAAAGAACAGCCTTTTATCTTATTCACACTAAGTGCCTGTTTGGGTGTAATTGGTTTTTTCTTTTTTTCAAAAACTGTTTTACCGAGTTACGTGGAACCCTGTGTTCCTTTTGCCGCTATACTACTCGCATCGTTTGTTTACAAATGCAAAAGTGCAGCTTTCGCTCAAACAAAAAAACTCTGGATCAATGGAATTGTTTTTTGCATGATAGGTATCGCCATGCCTGTGGCAGCGGTTATTGCTTTACAGATAGATCCTGAGTTGAAAGATCTTTACTTGAGGGGGTTATTTTTCGTGGTTGTTCCAGTGGGAGCATTCATAGCGCTTTATTTCTTAAAAAAGGACCAAGTTGAAAATGCATTTTACACTTATGTTATAACTTTTATAACATTGCTAATTCTTATTTCCTCGTTTGTGCTTCCGCAGGTGGATGGTAAAAATCCAGTTGTCAGAAGCGTGAAAATGGTAAAGGATTACAATAGACCCATGGCGTACTACAAACGAATTAATTCAGCCTATGTTTTTCAATTAGGTACGTCCATCAAAAGACTTGACAATGAAGATGAACTAAACGCTTTTGTTGAAGAGAACGGAAAAGTGCTCATTATTTCTGCCGAAGAAGAATGGAGCCAACTAAAACGCTCTGATTTCACCGTTACTTTCAAAGCAAAAGACTTATTTGAAAGCCCCATTTCATTGATAGCGGTTAACTGATTTTTTAGCTAGGTTTTTCGTTCGATGGTAAATTGAACCAACTGTAACAACGAGGTTTTATATTCGGACTCAGGAAATCCGTTTAACAATTCAAGTGCTTTATTATGATATTCACCCATCGACTTCTTTGCATATTGCAGGCCACCTGAAGCCTTCACAAACTCAATCACCTCCTTTACCTTTTTGGGCTGATCACTCTTGTTTTTGATAATGTTAATCACTCTCCGCTTTTCCAACCACGAGCTTTTTGAAAGGGCATAAATCAAAGGCAG
The DNA here is from genome assembly GCA_044349005.1 of Cyclobacteriaceae bacterium. Taxonomy (GTDB): domain Bacteria; phylum Bacteroidota; class Bacteroidia; order Cytophagales; family Cyclobacteriaceae; genus ELB16-189. The sequence continues at coordinate 29,982 of JBIKRT010000033.1, read as the reverse complement.
GGTCATCTTCTTCTCCTTTATGTCAATACCCAACGGTTTACCGATTTCATCGTCCCCGAAATCAAACAAATCATCTTTAATTTGAAATGCCATACCTACTAACTCCCCAAATGTTTTCATCTTTTGAACAACCTCTGGAGATGCTCCACTTGAACTGGCACCAATAGCGCAGCAAGATGCTATTAACGAGGCGGTCTTCTGCCTGATTATCTCAAAATAGACCTCCTCGGTAATATCAAGTTGCCTTGCTTTTTCCATCTGCATAAGTTCACCTTCACTCATCTCCTTAACGGCATTCGTGCAAATAGAAAGTAACTCATAGTCTTTGTGCTCAAGTGCTAAAAACAACCCTCTTGTAAGGAGAAAATCGCCTACTAAAACAGCAATTTTGTTTTTCCACAGAGCATTAACTGAAAAGAAACCTCTTCGGTAGTTAGCATTATCAACTACATCATCGTGCACCAGGCTTGCCGTGTGAACCAATTCGATTAATGCGGCACCTCTGAAAGTGGAGTCATTAATTCTTCCGCAGGCACCTGCACTTAAAAAAATAAACATGGGCCGAATCTGTTTGCCTTTGCGCTTCACAATGTAATTCATGATCTTATCAAGCAACAGAACGCGCGTTTTCATGGAAGAACGAAACGTATGTTCGAACTCTTCCATTTGAGATGAAATCGGAGATTTAATATCCTCTAAGCGCAAAGACATAAGGCACAATATTACGGATTCGGGAGTAGAGTGCATAGCCCACTGGCGCGAACTCAAAAATATAATGCTACCACTCCTTCAAGAAAAGTACGGTAAAATGGCTAACTATTTTGTTATTTTGTTCTCCTATTAACTTTTAATATGACAAGTAAGCATTGGGAACAAATCATTTTCGCGGTCATAATTCTTTCAGTTGCTTTTGTAATCGGAAGAATTATCCGGTTTGTTTTGGGCCGCTTTTTAAAGGCGAGTGCAAAAAAACTTAAAGTAGACCCTACACGCTATAACTTCTTTAAAAATGCGGTCGACTTTATTATTTTACTCATCGCCATTATCATCATATTCCGATCCATACCAGCGCTTCAAGCATTTAGTACCACATTATTAACAGGTGCTGGGGTGTTGGCAGCAATTGTCGGCTTTGCGTCACAATCAGCCTTTTCAAACATTATAAGTGGCATCTTTCTGGTAATATTCAGGCCATTCAGTGTGGGCGATAGAGTTAAAATAGGGCAAATGTACAATGGTGATGTGGAAGATATTACACTGCGTCATACCGTGATTAAAGACTTCGAAAACAGAAGGATTGTTATCCCTAATAATGTGATTAGCAATGAGACAATTATTAACTCTACGATTGAAGACGAAAAAGTGATAATGTTCGTGGAATTCACTATCTCACTCGATTCGTCTATTGATTTAGCGAGCAGCATTATTCAAGAAGAAGCATCTAATCACTCCTATTGTATTGATAATAGAAACACAGAAGAGCTTGCCAAAGGCGAACACAAGGTAATGGTAAGAGTCATCTCATTTGTTGACTCCGGGTTGTTGCTCCGTGCCTATGCGTGGTCGAGAAATCCAACAGAAGGATTTGAGCTAAAATGTGACCTTCTGAAAACCATTAAAGAGCGTTTCGATGCTGAAGGAATTGAGATCCCTTATCCATATCGAACCATCGTTCATAAAAATCACTCGGGTAACAGTTTGTAAAAATGATTCATAAAAAGATACTAAAAACTCCAAACGAAGGTATAGAAAAGAAACCCAGCGAAAATGACGTATTGTTGGAGTTAATTCAGTACAGCGAAACCGACTATTTCAAATGCGAAGATCTTCCTATTAATGAATTGCTTGGTCACCTTAAAGCTGATCATATCAATTGGATTAATCTTGACGGATTGCACGACCATTCGATCATCAACAAAATTGCCGAGCATTTTTGCATCCATTCGCTATTGATAGAAGATATTGTAAACGACCATCAGCCAAAGTCTGAAGAATTTGATGAGTATCTCTTTTTTACACTAAAAATGCTACATCGAATTGATGGGAATCAAATTTCTTACGAACAAATAAGTTTTGTTTTAGGTAAGGATTACCTGCTTTCTTTTCAAGAAGATCCAGGTGATTTCTTTGGACCCTTCCGAGAAAAAATAAAAATGGATCAAGGCAGAGTAAGGAAGAAAAAAGCCGATTATCTTTTATACAGATTGATAGATATCATTGTCGATAATTATTATACTGTACTGGATAACATTGGCGAGCAAATTGAAGAAATTGAAGATAGTATTTATTCCAATCCGACCGAAAAAGAATTCAAACGAATACAACTCATAAAAAAAGAATTAATCTTCTTGCGTAAAGCTCTCTATCCGTTGCGTGACGCTGTTAACAAACTCGTGAGGAACGAGTCTGATTTCATAGATTCAGCTAATGAACGTTACTTCTCGGATGTCTACGACCATGTTGTTCACTTAATAGACAGCATGGATACCTATCGAGATTTAACCTCTAGCTTAATGGATATTCATATCAACACGCTGAATACGCGTATGAACGAAGTGATGAAAGTACTAACGGTAATTTCAACTATTTTCATGCCATTAACATTTGTAGTAGGTGTGTACGGAATGAATTTTGAGCACATGCCCGAGTTAAAATGGATATGGGGCTATCCTTTGGTATGGGGCGTAATGATCGGAATTGCCGTAGTTATGATTCAGTATTTCCGAAAGAAGCATTGGTTTTAAGCAGCCCGGAAACCGTGCTGATATACTACTTATTTGCAAAAGCCAAACATGAAATAATTACTGTTTTTACCCTCGCCAGGTATTTGGGAATCTCCCTTGGGTAATTTTGGATACCACTCAAGTCTTCCCTTTCTGTAATTGCTATTAGCCGCATCGCATCCGATACATCTCTCGAAATTTGCTCTCCCTGTTGGGTTGAAACTTTCAATAATTCCACCTTAATATCTCTTATTACCTGGTTGAAAAAAGGAATCGACTTGTAGGTTAAGTCAGCATGATTTTTTACATCGACAAAATATTTTTTAAGGTTGGAATAGATCATGTAAAAGAAAAATCAAATATACAGTCGATTTCAAAGATTATCCGAATTATCCTTTCCAAATCCGTGCGAACAATCTTTCTATCCAAAAACGACTAGTTTACTATTAACCGATAACTACCTTTGACGCCAGAGATTCCCACCTTACCGGGTATTCCATCTTTTCCGATTTTCCCCTCCTTGGTTCCCAGACCTGGGTTACCCGCACTTCCCTCTTGACCTCCATCTCCGGCATTTCCGGGAAATACTTTTAAGAATAACTTTCTGTTTTCTAACGAAACTAAATTAGTAGCACAGTCTTTACAAAACAATTTTAGAACGCCTCCATCACCACCTTTCGCCCCATCACCCCCGTTGCCGCCATTACCGGCATCGCCCCCTTGGCAAAGTTTTGTTCCACCGGTACCATTGCCCCCATTACCCCCTTTCCCACCTTCGCCCCCATCGCCCCCAGCTACATCTATCGTGAGGGTTCCCAATAGGTTAATATGCGAAAGATATACTGACAAACTTGAACCCGGCATACCCTCGATACCTTTGCCACCATTCGAACCATTAAGCGCATCAGCGCAGGGGCCATTTCCATTTTTACCCTTAACTCCATCTTGCCCTTTTAACCCATCTTTGCCCCGTCCAACAATTAAACAACCCTTTCCAATTTGGATCGCCTTGAAATGCAGGAAACTCTCCTTCTTGGTCATATCAAGCATAATTGTTGACGAATCGCCCATGACCAAGCTATCCACCACCAAAATGTCTGATTCAATAATCGTATAAATTTCTTTAGGCTTTAAGGTGAGCGCATCGAAGCGCAATTGTGCAAAAACAGAATTAAAAAACGTAAGTACGAGAGACGCAAATGCTGATAAAAAAATTTTTCTTATAAAAGATAATTTCATTGCCTTTTTAATCCGATCGTGTACTATCAAGTATTAAAAATAAAAGTATGAAATTAATCTAAGTCACCCAATGTAGAGTCTGCTCTTTGATAGGATTTTCAAATTGCACATTATCCTGCTGTGCTTTTTGGTAAAGGCGTTTGATCTCATAATACCAGCGGGCTTGGGTATCGGGTTCGCCTATCAGCATCAGTGTTGGATTGGATTGAAGCCCCTTGCTCAACTTATTAAACACGCCTAAATCCTGGCCGATAAACTTTTTACCTAATCGTCTAAGCGGCCACCATACCCATTTTACTAAACCGATAGAAGTATAAAAAATATGATTCAGTTCAGTCGTGTTTTCAGTGAGTGGAGTAAGAATGGTGATGGAGATAACCTCATGACGCTCCCCTACTTTTATGTGTTCATATCGGTTGCCCGGTATTTCAAACGTTATTTCAGTAGAGGTTCCACCTTTCAGCACGTTGTAACCTTTGGAGTTGCTTGAAGGCGTGTGTCGCACCATCTTAAAACCTAAGGGGGTGGGCGCAAAATGCTTCTCTTTTAAGCGCAATGCTTTTGCGGAGCGCCAATACCACGATTGATGTACGAAGGTAACGTGGGCCGGATCAATCAATCCAATAACAGAATGATCAATGTTGGCGGGCAGTACCACGCGTTCCACATGAAGAAATTTTTTATCAGGAGCTAACAACAAGTTAGGTGGCTCGACTTTCGGTTTAGAATTGGGTAACTTCTTTTCAGGAATGTACACCCAAATGGTATCACTAATTTCCCTTACCGGGTATTGAAAAACCTTGATTTTACTTACATCCACTTTACTACCTGGATCGATGGCTGGAATAGCAGTGCATCCTCCGCTGCAGTTAAACTTCCAGCCGTGGTAGCAGCATTGAATGGTTTGGCCATCAAACCACCCTTCCGATAGCGGCACACCTCGGTGCGGACAATTATCACGCAACGCAAATACCACTCCGTTGTCATCGCGGCCAAAAACAATAGGTTCCTCTAAAATTTGTTTTGCTAGGAGTTTCCCTTTTTTAAGATAGCCGCTGTGAAAAGCTAAATACCACTGATCTCTGATGAATAGCGAAGCGTCTGGCATGGTGCAATAGTAGATGGTCGATAGTCGATAGTCCATAATCGAAGCAAAATAGCGTTTGGCTATGAACTATCGCCTGTTAAACTAATTCACCCTTTTTGTAAGTTCGTCAATCTTTGCTTGTGCTTTGGTATTGCCCAGTGACTGTGCCTTTTTATAAAGTTCGATGGCTTCTTTGAGCGTTTCTTTCTTTTTTCGCGGGGCAAGCTTAGTTCGGTTAGCGGCTTCTTCTACAGCCTCTGCTCGGGCATAATATGAATCAGCTTCACTTAGTTTACTCTGTACCATTAAGCTTTGAATTTTTGCCTCAATGGACGCCAACTCTTGCTCTTTCGCTTGAATTTTAGATTCTTTATCACTCAACTCAGCTTCTTGCAAGCCCACGGTGGTAATCAAATTTTGGTTAGTATTTTTTAATTCTTCTACCTTGGTTTGGAGCGTTGCGATTTCAGCGTTCTTTTGTTCTAGATCTGCCTTTAGTTTTTTGATAGTAGCTGCATAAGCGCCAATTGTCCCTTTCGATTTCTTGAGCGATTTTTCCAACTCCTCAATCTTTCTTTGTGTATCTTTTACATAGTTATTTATGTCCTTCATGCGGGTGGTATAATCATCGTAGGTTGTACCCTCCACCATATTCAAATTGAGCAACTTTCTGTTTGCATCGATGGAATCCATAAGAACACCCACGTCTTGAAGCGTAGAAACAAACTGTTGGCTCGTCTTTAACTCTGTTTTTAGTGAATCTAACTGAGATTTCAATTTCTCGCTCTCGTTGCCACAACTCATGCATAGAGCTGCGAAACACGATATAAACAATGCTTTCTTAATCATAATTCAGGTTTTTGTTTGGTTTTCACAAAGTTACGGTTGTTTGGTTGCCAAATACTTACAATAAAATATTTTTTTATTGTATTAAGAAATCCTTGAGGTTCACTTAAATTCGCACCCGTCTTGAACCAATAAGGTACCGATGCCCAAACTAATCACCACGCGCACGCGGATCGCAGACCTGGGCAAACCTCGGATTATCATAATCGGTGGAGGCTTTGGGGGCATCGAAGTAGTAAAGGCACTTCGTGGATTTAAAGCTCAAGTGGTACTATTCGACAAATATAATCACCACCTTTTTCAGCCCTTATTATATCAAGTTGCTACTTCCGGATTGGAAACGAGTTCCATTGTGGCACCCTTTCGGAAAATGTTTGGTTCGCAAAATGATTTCTATTTCCGCTTGGGCGAAGTGAAAAAGATTGATCCAGCTGAAAACAGCATTGAAACTTCCATTGGCCGCGTAAAGTATGATTACTTGGTACTTGCATCGGGTGCCACCACGAATTTTTTCGGAATGGCTGAGTTGGAAAAGAACGCATCGTGCATGAAAACCATTATTGACGCTACGAAGCTTCGCAACAAGATCATTCGAAGCATGGAATACGCGCTCCTTGCGGAGGAAAAAGCGGCTATGAAAAGTCTGATGAATTTTGTGATAGTGGGAGGCGGGCCAACAGGAGTTGAACTGGCTGGCGCATTGTCAGAACTAAAACGGAACGTTTTTCCTAGGGACTATAAGGAACTGGATTTAACTGAAATGCAAATTCATTTAGTTGAGTCTTCTCCGCGCTTACTAAACGGCATGTCTGAACAAGCTTCCGCGAAAGCGTGTACCTTTCTAACCGAGATGGGAGTTCAGGTTCACCTTCATACCGCGGTAAAGGCATATGACGGTGAAGAAGTTTTACTCGGCACAGGAGAAAAATTATTTTCTCGATCGTTGGTATGGGCCGCTGGCGTAAAAGGCAACCCTGTAGAAGGATTAGATGGGGCCTTGTTCACAAAAAGTAATCGCGTAATGGTCGATCAATACAATCGCATAAAAGGGTATGAGAATATATTTGCTATTGGCGATGTTGCATTGATGGAGGGTGATGAAAAATTCCCGAAAGGACATCCGCAAATGGCTCCAGCAGCACAACAGCAAGGGAAGTTGGTAGCCCAAAATATTATTCACCTGATTGAAAAAAAAACGTTACGACCGTTCTCTTATTTTGATAAGGGTTCAATGGCCACCGTGGGCCGTCACAAAGCCGTGGTAGACATGCGAGGTGGAATTCGATTTCAGGGTGCATTTGCCTGGTACGTTTGGATGTTTGTTCACTTGATGTCGTTGGTTGGATTTCGAAATAGAGTGTTTACTTTCTTTAGCTGGATGTGGAGTTACTTTTCTTATGACAGAAGTAATAGACTTATCATCGGTAGGAATGAAGAAAAATCTATTTTGGAAGAACCTCTATTGAAATAAATAAAACGTGTTATTATGAATGCGCGCGATTCGAATAAGTACAAATTAAGTGCAGCAGGTATTTTGGTTTCAATGGGAATCATCTATGGAGATATAGGAACTTCGCCATTGTATGTATTTCGGGCTATTATAGACGGTGCTACCGTCTCTCAAAATATAACGGAAGACCTGGTGCTGGGAGGTGTTTCGTGCGTATTTTGGACACTGACGTTGATCACCTCATTCAAGTACGTATATTTGGCTCTAAATGCAGATAACAAAGGCGAAGGAGGTATTTTTGCGTTGTATGCTTTAGTAAGGCGTTACAAAGCCAATTGGGTTATTTACGCTGCTATTATCGGGTGCTGCACCTTGATTGCCGATGGCTTTATCACACCGGCCATTAGTATTGCTTCAGCAGTAGAAGGAGTAAAAATACATTATCCTGGTTTTGAAACGGCTCCTTATGTAATCGGAATTTTAGTATTGCTGTTCTTCTTCCAGCAATTTGGGACTAGCGTGGTGGGTAAAACCTTTGGTCCCATCATGGTTGTTTGGTTCATTACCATTGGCGGTTTTGGTATCTGGCAATTCGCGCAAAACTTAACTGTATTTAAAGCCATTAATCCCACGTATGCGTGGAATTTATTGACACAATACGAGGGTGGTTTCTGGCTACTGGGAGCTGTTTTTCTTTGTACCACCGGAGCCGAGGCCCTATACTCTGATCTTGGCCATTGCGGCAAAGGCAACATCCGCGTGGGGTGGGTGTTCGTTAAGATCGCTTTATTACTTAATTATTTTGGCCAAGCAGCTTGGCTTTTAACGCAAGTGGGCACCAAACTAAATGGCCGCATACCGTTCTACGAAATCGTTCCGGAAGGCCTTCTTATTTTTAGTATCGTAATCGCTACCATGGCGGCTGTGATTGCCAGCCAGGCTTTGATTAGCGGCACGTTTACGCTGGTGAACGAAGCAATTAAATTAAAATTATGGCCAAGTACCAGAGTGCGGTTTCCAAGTCAACAAATGGGTCAAATTTACATACCAGCTATAAATTGGATTCTACTCGCTGGGACAATTATTGTAGTGCTCATCTTCAAAGAATCATCGGCTATGGAAGGTGCCTATGGCGTTGCCATCACGCTCAATATGTTAATGACCACTTCTTTGTTGGTTTTTTATTTTGGAACAGCCAAACATTCTCGCATTCGCACGCTTGGTATTGCGATCACCTTCTTCTCGCTTGAATCCATGTTTCTTATTTCCAACTTAAATAAGTTTAATCAAGGTGGGTGGTTTACCTATGCCATTGCTTTCGGTTTCTTCATTTTGATGTTTGTTTTGCTAAAAGCGAGGCACTTGCGCGACCGACATACCGAGTTCGTTGACTTGAAACATTATGTTCCGCTCATTCAAGACCTGCAAGCAGACAACAACATTCAGAAAGAAGCGACCAACCTAGTGTATATGGCTGTAGCCGATAGTAAGCGGTACATCGATTCAAATATCATCTATTCTATTTTCAAGAAAAGACCCAAACGTGCCGATGTATATTGGTTTCTTCATGTGGACACAGTGGACAGTCCTTACACTTCAAAATATTCGGTGGACACCATCATCCCAAAGAAGTGTTTCTTTGTCAGAATAAAATTGGGGTTCAAAGCGGATCATCGTGTGAATCTACTTTTCAATAAAATACTTCATGAGATGGCCGACAATGCTGAGATTGACTTGGTAAGTCACTACGATTCGTTGCGTAAACATAGTATGCCTGCCGACTTTAAGTTTGTAATGTTGCATTCCTTGGCTTCCGTTGACAGCGAAATTTCAAACTTTGATAACATTATCATTCAAGGTTACCGATTTATAAAAGGCCACAGCCTTTCCACCGAAGAAATGTACGGTCTGGAGCTTGCCAACGTGGAAGTGGAAACGGTGCCTATTATGGTTGGTCCGCCAGCCAAGGTGCGTATAAAACGAGAGCGCGAAGACCTCGAGCGCGAAAAGGAAATACGCTATTTTAATCAAGGAAGTTGATCTTGTAGCCTTCTATTTCTAAGAGTAAATTTTATTTTCCCTTTTGAAGTCGCTGCCTGATTGCTTCGGGTTCTTCGCCTTCCCTAACCTTTTGGGTGTATTGGTTTCTGCTCGAGTTGTATCGTACGAAGAAGATAATTTTTCTTCGCTTGCCTCTTTAGATTTCTTGTTGACTTTAGACCTAGCTATCGTGCGCATGCTTACTCAATTTAAATGGTTTTATTATCACAGGTAAAATTCACCACTTATGGAGCACCAGATATTCCACTATTCCAAAAAAAAAATTGAATACTTAACGCGTGGCAATGCTTTTTCATTGGCTGAAGCATCTTAATCATAATTCAGATTTAATGATCGGTATCGGACGAGGCCGTTCGGAATTGCGCGTCTTCAATTTGTAAAAACCTTAATTCCAATTCAATTTAGCTGGTTTTGCGTTGGCACTAATTTGGAATACAAGGTTTCAAAACCAGACCCAAAAATTGAACCTGCACTTTCTTTAACCTGAATTTTAAATCCTAGATACGGCATGCTCAAACAAAACCTGATTATTGTATTTCGTCACCTTGGTCGCGAAAAACTAAATACCTCACTGCACATCATTGGGCTCACACTTGGGTTAAGTGTTTGTTTGGTCATCGCGCTATTCATTCGTTATGAATTAAGCTTTGATGCCTATCACGAAAACGCGGATCGAACTTTTCGAGTTAATACCGTCTGGAAAGATAATGGCAACGTATCTAAACATTTTTCCACACCCTTTCCCCTCGCCAATGCAATCCGCAATGAAGTAAGCGGCATCGAACGCCTAAGTATTGCGCATCCTGTTTACACAAAAATCGTTGAACTAACGCCTCAGAAAAGATTTTTACAAGAGCACATCCTGGCCGTTGAGCCCGAGTTTCTGGATATCATAAAAACTGAATCGATACAGGGCGATGTATATAAAACATTGCGTCAGCCATATCAAGCAGTGTTGACGGAATCCGTTGCCAAGAAATTTTTCGGTAATGAGAATCCCATTGGTAAATTGTTCTCTCTGGATGTAAATACAAAATACGAATTTACCGTGGGAGCAGTTATTCATGACATGCCACCTAACACGCATTTGCCTGCTTCCATTCTCGTTTCCTATTCCTATAAGGAAAACTTTTTAAAGTCACACTTAAATGGCTGGTCGTATGTATCGGGAACGGAAACACTGGTAGTTCTTCCCAAGAATGCTGACCTGCAAATTTTAACTGCGCAACTCAATGCGATTGGCAAGAAGAACAATACGCAAAGTGAATTTGAACTACAACCATTGAAAGATATTCACTTCGATACTTCCTACGCAGGCGGTGGTGGTTGGGTACAGGCCGTGTCACCCAGTTGGCTTTGGTTTTTCGCTGCTATTGGGCTGGCAGTTCTGGCGTTGGCATGCATCAATTTCATAAATCTCTCAACCGCACAAGCAATCACGCGTGCAAAGGAAGTGGGTGTGCGCAAGTCTGTTGGTGCAGGTCGTGTTAATCTCATTATGCAATTTCTCGCTGAAGCCTGGGTGTTGACATTCATTGCCGCTATTTTTTCTGTTACATTGGCGCAACTGTTCTTGCCTGCTATCAACACGTTGCTCGACAAAGAAATTACATTCAATTTAGTTGACTCACCCGCACTTCTTCTAAACCTTTTGGCCAGTGTTGTCTTGCTAGGATTCTTTGCCGGGCTATATCCAGCTTGGGTAATTGCTAAATTTAATCCAACCACAACGTTGAAGGTGGGGGCCATGACAGGAAGCAATCATGGCTCATCCTGGTTGCGCAAAGGCTTGGTAGTAGCCCAATTCAGTATATCCATCGGACTGTTCATGATTGTAGTTCTCATAGCCCGGCAAGTTGATTTTTTAAGAAGTCAAAATTTGGGCTTTAGTAAAGACAACATTATCAATGTAGAAATAAAACCAAGAGCGAATAAAGAATCTGTTTTTAGAAATGAGCTTAGCAAGATAAATCAAGTAAAGGACGTTTCGTTTGCAACTGCAACACCCAGCAGCCAAGGCCATTGGGGTACTATCATGAATAGAACCAAGCGTGAAGAGCCCGCAAAGGAAGACGTCACTTTAATTTTTGCTGACGATCGGTTTTGCAAAATGTATGATATGAAACTTCTAGCCGGGCGGTTTCTTGAAGTTTCGGATACCAGTTACATTTCCAATTCCCTTCCCGAAGAAAAGCAAATAATGAAAGCGGTAGTTAACGAAGCGTTGATCAAGACCCTAAAGTTCGAATCAAACGAAGCGGCTGTTGGCGAACATATCTGGATTGGGTGGAACAGCGGTAATGTTGAAATAGTGGGGGTAGTTGCCAATTTTAACACGGGGCCTTTACAAGAGGCTATTAAGCCAGCGCTCATAACCCCAAGCTTGCGAGAGTACGAACAAGCGGGAATAAAAATTGAAGCAAACAGTGACGTGCCGCAAACAATTGCTGGTATTGAGGAAGCCTGGAAAAAGGCTTATCCGGAAGGAATCTTTACGTACAAATTTTTAGATGAACAAATAGATGCCTATTATAAAGCGGAAGAAAGACTGTTTACACTTTTCAAAATATTCTCTGGCTTAGCGATGTTCATTTCATGTCTTGGGCTTTGGGGGCTAGCAACTTTCTCGGCACAAGCTAGAACAAAGGAAATCGGCATACGCAAAGTGTTGGGTGCGTCTGTAAACAAAATTGTGATGTTACTTTCAAAAGACTTCCTGCTATTGGTTTTAATCTCTCTGCTGATTGCTACTCCAGTCGCGTGGTATGGCATGAATCAATGGTTACAAAACTATGCGTTCCGCACGGAAATTACATGGTGGATATTTGCATTTTCAGGATTGATAGCTATAACAATCGCAATTGTTACGGTTAGTTTTCAAGCAATCAAAGCAGCGATCAGCAACCCCGTAGAGAGTTTGAGAAGTGAATAACTTATCGTTAGTGAATGTTTAGACCCACAAACGATCAACGAACAACCATTAACGAATAACCATTTAAAGGTATGCTAAGAAACTATTTTACAATCGCTTGGAGAAGTTTAGTAAACAATAAACTCTATACCGTTATCAATACCCTTGGCTTAACCGTGGGTGTAAGTTCTTGCCTTGTCATTTATCTCATTGTCAGTTTTGAATTGAGTTTCAACCACGACATTCCAGCTGCTGACCGCATTTACCGAATATACTCCAATTTTAGCGGAGCATTCGAAGGCACTAATTGTGGGGTAAACACAGGCGTTCAAGCATTTGTGAAAGAGCAATTTACCGGATTAGAAAATGCAACGGCATTTTACACGTTTGGTGGAAAAGTCACCATCGCTGAAAAAGACAAAAAGGATTTCGAAGATCAGAATTTCATCGCGATCGTAGAACCAACTTATTTTAACTTAATTGAAGGCTACACGTGGGTAGAAGGTAGCTCTAAAACATCACTTGCAAAACCATTTCAAGTAGTACTTACCGAAGAAAAGGCGAAGAAATATTTTGGTACTGATGATGCGTCTAAGATCATGGGCAAAGAAATAAGGTATAACGATTCATTAGTAGTAAGTGTATCAGGAATTGTTAAGTCGCTGCCGTATAGAACAGATTTTGAGTTCACAGATTTCATTTCTTTCAGCACCATTGAAAAGAGCTTTTTGAAAAAATCCATCCGCATGGACAATTGGGAAAGTACCAATAGTAGCTCTCAGCTATTTGTTAAGCTTGATAAATCAACAACCCTTCAAAAATTAGAAAGCCAGTTAACAAAAGCAAACGCAAAGTATAACGAGCATGAGGGTAACGAAAACGAGGCATTCAAAATTGATTATAGACTGCAACCATTAAGCGATCTGCATTTTAACAGCACCCTTGGCATATTTGATGGTAGCAGGCCTGCTGCGCATAAAAGCACGCTAAGCACCTTAACGATAGTAGCAATTTTACTACTATTAATTGCAGCTATCAACTTCATAAACCTAGAGACTGCGCAAGCAGTGAAACGAGCAAAAGAAGTGGGAGTTAGAAAAGTATTGGGGAGCTCACGTTTTCAGTTGATGTCGCATTTTCTAGCGCAAAGTATTTTACTCACCTTCATCGCTGTACTTCTGTCACTACCTTTGGCAGAAATTGGCTTGCGCTTCTTCCATGATTTCGTTCCGCAAGGAGTTACATTGCAATTTACAGACATTTATACCTTGGTATTTTTAGTGGGTATTGTGTTTGTGGTTGGCATTCTTGCTGGGCTCTATCCCGCCTTTTTTCTATCGTCATTTTTACCTGCACTGGCACTTAAAAATCAAGCGCACACCAATAGCTCACAAACCCGAACCACCTACTTGCGCAAAGCACTGATTGTTTTTCAATTCTCATTTGCTCAAGCGCTCATCATTGGAACACTCGTTCTTATTTCTCAAATCAATTTTATGCTTACCAAAGACTTGGGATTTAACAAAGACTCGATCATCCATTTCAGCACAAACTGGTTTGAGCAAGAAAGCAAGCGCTTCGTTTTAAAAACAGAACTCGAACGAATACCTGAAGTTGCTAAGTTATCAATGTGTAGCTCGTCCCCATCTGATTTCGGATATAGCTCAAATGTGCTAGACTACAAAAGCGGGAAAGAAGAAGTTCATACGAGTGTGTTCAGAAAGTTTGGTGATGAAAATTATATCCCACTTTATGATATCAAAGTTATTGCCGGAAGAAATCTTTTACCTACCGATAGTATGCGAGAGATTATTGTCAATGAAAGTTACCTTGAAGAACTTCACTTAACACCTGATGAAGCTATCGGAAAAGAAATTTGGCAGCAGGAAAAAGCTTACCCAATTGTGGGCGTAGTGAAAGACTTTCACACTTCATCGTTGCAGTTTGGATATCAGCCAGTATTTATGGCCAATGAAAAAAGTTCGTTGTACAGCTTTAGCATAAAACTAGCTTCCAATAAAAATGGTACAACCAATTATCAAAATGCTATTGCTAAAATTGAAAAGGCCTGGAACAAAGTTTATCCTGATAGAAAGTTTGAATACAAATTCGTTGATGAGAAAATCAAAAGCTTCTATCAAACCGAGCAACGCATGTCTAAGTTGACAACCACTGCCATGACAATCGCCATTATCATTTGCAGCCTAGGTCTATTTGGTCTTGTCTCTTATACTTCTATACAACGGACTAAGGAAATCGGGATAAGAAAAGTAATGGGGGCAACTGTAAACAACATTGTATTACTTTTATCGAAGGATTTTCTATTCTTAGTAATCATAGCATTTGTAGTAGCTGCGCCAGTTGCCTATTATGGTGCAGATAAATTTTTAAGTGATTACGCTTTTCACGCCGATATTAAATGGTATCTCTTTGCATTAGCTGGTTGCGCATCTATCCTTCTTGCGTTTGTCACGGTGAGTTATCAAGCGATAAAGGCTGCGGTAAGTAATCCAGTTGATTCATTGCGAAGCGAATAACAATCCAAAACCGATTCCATTGTATTTATTAAACGAAAAGTAAAAATTACACCAACAACTTCGGCAAATATTTATTTTATGAAATTCCTCAAAATCATCGGACTTGTATTTTGTTCAATTATCCCAACATGGTCGGTTAGTCAAAAAATCAATTATGGGAATAACGCTTCCGCAGGGCGTTATTTTGATGTGGGCAACTGCAAACTTTATTTTGAGGTTTATGGGCAAGGAAAACCAATCGTATTGCTTCATGGCGGGGTGTACGGCTATATCGATGAATTTGAACCATTTCTTGAAAAACTCCGCCTAACTAATCAAGTTATTTGCATAGCAACGAGGGCACACGGGAAATCTGAAATCGGACATGCTACATTCTCCTATAGCCAACGTGCGGAAGACGCATACAAGATTATCCGAAGCATTACTAAAGAAAGCGTAACTGTTTTAGGATTCAGTGACGGAGGATTCGCTGCACTAAAGCTTGCTGCGTTACATCCGGAATTAGTGAACAAATTAATTGTTATCGGTGCAGGCGATTTACCTAAAATACCATCGGGCAAGAAGCGCTACGAACAATACACGCGAGAAAGTTTAATGAAATATGATTCTACTTTTTTCAAAAGTCGCCTTGCTTTAATGCCGGAGCCAAACCGTTGGGCCGAAAGTCTCAGCATGCTTAATGATATGTATAACAATGATTTCGTAAGTGTAGAAACATTCTCAAAAATAAAATGCCCAACACTGATAATGGCAGGAGACCGAGACGAGTATACGCCCACTGAAGATTTCGTAAAATGCAGAAAAGCAATCCGAAATTCTCAACTTGCCATTATTGCTGGTTGCGGCCATGTAATTTTTTATTGCAATTTCCCGGCCGCATGGGATGCGATCGAACCATTTCTAAAATGAATTTTTAACCTATTATTCACCGAACAACTCAGTCTTTTCCTTTGTTCGAATTGAAAACATTCCGTTTATCACACTCCGATTTCGGACACCTGCGTTCATATTTGAATAGCTGTCCGATTTAAACACCTGCTTTCAGCGGCTTTTGAGCTATTTTTTATTGGCATTAATTTGGGATACATTCGAATCAGGAGGCACAATCTCACTTTCAAAGATCCAAAACACACAACATATGCTTTACAATTACATCAAAGTCGCCTTTAGAAACCTGATGAGAAACTCAGCGTATTCTTTAATCAACATAGTGGGGCTTTCAGTTGGGCTTGCCTCCAGCATACTAATTGCACTTTGGGTGATTGATGAAGTATCGTACGATAAGTTTCATAGCAACGCTGATGAGCTCCATCAACTTTGGATCAATGCCACTTTTGATGGTAAAGTCAATACGTGGAATTCCGTGCCGTATCCGGCATACCAGGATGTAAAAGGCGAAGACAGCCGAATCAAAAATACAGCCGTGTCAGATTGGGGAGGCAGCCATCTTCTCACTGCGGGCGAGATAAGAAGCAACAAAAGAGGGTATCATGTAAGTGAAGAGTTTTTAGAGATGTTCAAGTTTCCATTAGTAAAAGGACAAGCCAACACCGTACTGGATGGACCTAACAGCATCGTTCTTACCGAAAGTGCTGCCAAGGTATTGTTTGGGGACAAAGATCCGATAAATCAACTGGTGCGCATGAACAACAACGATGACTTGAAAGTAACGGGCGTGTTGAAAGATATTCCAAAAAACTCTTCATTTATATTTGACTTTTTAGTGCCACATAAATTAATCGAACGGCAAGCGTGGTTTAAAGACGAAGGCGGCAGTTGGGACAATAACTCCTACCAAGTCTATGTAGAACTTCAACCAGGCGTGGCGAAAGAGGAAGTAGACGCTAAAATAAAAGGGTTGTTGGTAAAACGCGGTGTAGTGGATGTGCCGAGAGAATTTTTTCTTCATCCCCTTAAACAATGGCACCTCTATTCCAATTTCGAAAATGGAAAGATTGCGGGTGGAATGGTTGACTATGTAAAGGGTTTTTCCTTCTTAGCCATTTTTATTTTGGCCATTGCCTGTATCAATTTTATGAATCTAGCTACGGCTCGAAGTGAACGCAGAGCGCGCGAAGTAGGTGTTCGTAAAAGTGTTGGTTCAGGCAGAAAAGAATTGGTCTTTCAATTTTTGGGCGAATCTATCTTTATCACCTTCATCGCCTTTCTATTTGCTGTAGTGCTGGTAGAATTAGCATTTCCGTTCTACAATAGTTTAACCAATAAGACACTCTTTCTTGACTTTAGTTCTCCTCAATTTTGGTTCATGGCTGTCGGCATTATATTACTTACCGGAATGGTGAGTGGAAGCTATCCTGCGTTGTATCTTTCTTCCTTTAACGTGGTGCGCGTTCTGAAAGGGAAAATTGAAGTAGGAAGAAATGGAACAACGCCCCGAAAAATGTTAGTAGTACTACAATTTTTCTTTTCCACTTTTCTCATCATCAGCACCATTGTAATATCACAACAAATTCAACACACTAAAAAAAGAAACCTGGGGTATAACCAGGAAAATCTAATTACCATTCCTTATACAAACGAAATTGAAAAGAATTTTAAAGTCATCAGAAATGAGTTGGCCGCCACAGGAGTGGTGAGCTCGATGACAAAATCAAACAGCCCCGTTACCGATGTGTATTCAAACAACTTTGTGGATTGGGATACCAAGCCTAAGAACGAGAAAGTGATTTTTATTACCATCGCAACAGAATTAGACTATACCAAAACAATGGGTATTAAACTATTGCAAGGAAGAGACTTTACAAACGAAGCAGACAGCAGCTCCATATTGATAAACAAAGCGGCCTTAGAGACGATGGGCATGGAAGAACCGATTGGGGCGCAAGTTACCGTTTTTGGAGATCGAAGAGTAACCATTGTAGGCGTGATTGATAACGTAGTGATGGGAACACCTTTTAGAAAGCCCTCTCCCCTATTTATTACTTATCAACCCTTTTGGGCAAGTGCAGTTACCGTGCGCCTCGAGAAGACCTCTGATTTGCAAAGCGCATTAAAAAAGGTAGAAGCAGTATTCGCCAAATTTAACCCTGCCTATCCTTTTGAATACACGTTCGTGGATGAGGAATTTAAGAAAAAGTACACCACCATTAATATGACCAGCAACCTGGCAAACATATTTGCGGTGTTGGCCATTCTTATTACCGGCCTTGGCTTGTTTGGCCTGGCCGCATTTACCGCTGAGCAACGCACCAAAGAAATAGGCATACGAAAAGTAATGGGTGCTTCCGTGCCTGGCCTCGTTGCGTTAATCGCTAAAGAGTTTTCTTGGTTAGTAATAATCGCGCTCGTTATTTCGGCACCTGTATCTTGGTGGTTTATGAATAACTTCCTGGATCGCTATGCCTACCGAATTGATTTCCCTTGGTGGGCGTTAGCGTTGGCAGGTTTTATTTCGTTGGCTTTTGCCATGATTATTGTAAGCGCACAAGCGTTGAAAGCAGCCACGATGAATCCGAGTAAGAGCTTAAGAAGTGAATAACGACTGTTGGTTAATTAGGCGTCAACACACCTTATAAAGGAATCGATACCGACATAATCCAGGCTGCAAGTTCAAAGGCGTTTCATTGCCAGACTCTTAGGAAAGATTCGGAAAATTTTAATAAATTCGGGTTATAATAAAAGAATTATGACGACAAATAAGACCAAATTATGTTGGGCATTTTTACTTAAATTGCACCTATGAAAACAGCAGAAATCAACTCTACAATTGTTGACGGTTACGTAGGCCTTTTAGATAACTTGAGTTCGGGAGATAAACTCGACCTTATATCTAAATTGACGACATCTGTTAAGACTGATTTAATAAACAGAAAATCGACCTTTAAAAAAGCGTACGGAGCATTTGGCTCAAAAAAGACGGCTGAACAAATAATAGACGAAATTCGCAATAGCAGAGTGTCGACCAGGAAAATCGAGTCATTTTGAAAAAATATTTAATAGATACAAACATTGCCATCTTTTATATGAAGGGCAAATTTGGCCTTCATACAAAGTTTGACAAGGTGGGATCTCAGGATTGTTTTATTTCCGAAATAACATTGGCTGAACTTAAATTTGGCGTTGAGAAAAGTGAAAAGCCAGAAAAAAACTAAAAAGCTTTGGACAATTTTTTAAGCGGTGTTCAAATACTTCCCATCTTTCATTCCTTAGACATCTTCGCAAAAGAAAAATCCAGACTACAGAAAGCAGGTACTCCAATTGACGATTTTGATTTGCTGATTGGTGTGACTTCAGTGGTTCACAAACTTACGGTGGTTACAAACAACAGTAATCATTTCAAAAGAATAAAAGGAATTAAACTCGAAGACTGGACAACTTTATAAGGCACGAACTACCTGCAATGTATTTGCGTCAAGCGGGGTTAACGTGTAATTCAAAGTTTTACATCTACCCTACGCTAACGGGATTCTTATGTTTAGTTTTGTTGGAATGTCAATCTATCAGACCTGGCTTGTTGCGCCCTGAAGAAAAGGATTAAGGAATTAGAAGACAAAGTGGGTGTTTAATACGATCGGCTTATCCGCGAACAATACGAAGTTGCTTCTTCATTAATGTTAGCGTCTCATTGCCAGACTCCCAAGAAAGATTCGGAAAATTTTAATAAATTCGGGTTAGAATAAAAGAATTATGACGACAAACGAGATCAAATCTGAGATTCAGAAATCCTTGGATAACGTTCCTGAAAGCGTTCTTCAGGACATCTTAAACTTTTTGAAACAGGTTGAGAATCAACCTGCAAACAGATTAAATCTAATGAGGGATTTAAGCGACATTCTGGCCGAAGACAAAGAACTTCTCGAACGACTTGCTAAATGATAGAAGTTAGTGAAGTCGAAAAAATTCATAACATTCTTATAGACCGATTTGGTGGAGCAAAAGGAGTTAGAGATAAAGGGATTTTAGAATCAGCCATCGGACGACCCTTTCGGACTTTTGGCGGGAAAGACTTATATCCCGACCCCGTTGAAAAAGCCGCAGCAATTTTTGAGAGTATTGTTTCAAACCATCCATTTGTGGATGGGAACAAAAGAACTGCATACGTTCTGTTGCGGCTAGTCCTCAAGAGAAATCAACTTGACATTAAAGTTGGCCAAGACGTTAAATATGACTTTGTAATCAAAGCAGCAAAAGGTGAATTAACATTCGACCAAATTAAAGCGTGGATTCTTGATAATTTGGGGTAGGCAACGAAGCCACAACAAAATCTATTTGCGTCAAGCGGAGTTAACGTAGTTCAAAGTTGTTATATTTATTCCGCTTCGTGCCAGGGCTAGGACGCAGTTTCAAATTTGCACCCGATCAAAACTACTTGCGTTATGGAGCAAACGCAAAAAAAGCTTGACCAAAAATGACGAAAGGAAATATCCACAGAATATTACTGTACTTCATTTCGTTAGTTTGGCTTGTTAACGGATTGGTCTGTAAAATCTTAAATCTTGTTCCCCGACACGAACAAATAGTCTCGCGAATTTTAGGTAATGACCATTCACGACTTCTGACAATTTTAATTGGACTTTCAGAGATGGTAATGGCCGTTTGGGTTTTAAGCGGATTCAAGAAAAGGTTTTGTGCCATCACGCAAGTTATTGTTATCGGGACAATGAATACGCTTGAATTTATTTTAGTTCCAGACTTATTGCTCTGGGGCAGACTCAATTCCCTATTTGCACTTCTTTTTATTTTATTAATTTGCTTTAACGAATTTATACTCAACAAGAAATTTAATCAATTCTAATGCTCTCATTTCTGAAAAACCACCCGTTTGCTGTTGAGGCATTTTTTGAGAGTTCGATTGTTTTAACGTTTGCAGTTCCAAAAGAACAGTTGCAAAATCTTATTCCAGAATGTTTGACACTTGATACATTCCAAGATAAGTGGGCATTTATTGCCATTGCAATGGTTCAAACAAAGGATTTGAGACCAAAGGGTTTTCCGAAATTCATGGGTAACGATTTCTTCCTTATCGGCTATCGCGTATTCGTTCGTTATAGAAACACGGTGGGGAAGAATCTACGAGGGTTGTACATTTTGAAATCCGAAACCGACAAAAGGAAAATGAAGTTAATGGGCAATATTTTTACTCATTATAATTACACTACAACAGACATCAACAAAATTGACAGCGTTAATGAACAAGAAATCAGCTCCGTCATTTCAAGATTTAAAGTAACGATCGACAAAACAGAAGGAGAAATTTCTTTACCACAAAATTCACCATTCTCAGATTGGAAAGAAGCGCGAAGGTTTGCAGGCCCGTTGCCTTTTACTTTTACATACAACAAAAACACGAAAGAAGTCCTAGTCATTGAAGGCGTAAGAGAAAACTGGACACCGACTCCCGTAAAAATTAAAGACTACGATTTCGCATTTCTAAGTTCATTGCAGCTTCAAAACAGTTGCTTAGCAAATGCTTTTATAATTAAAAATATTCCATACTATTGGAAAAAAGGTAAGATTGAACAATGGAAGTAAAAAGAAGACCGTTCCAGGGAGTTCTAAATATTCTAAGCTTTAACAGACACTTTTATGTGATAGGGCTAGGGGTGCTGGCTTCAATAACATTAAGCTATATTTTAATTGGATGGTCAAGTCTTTTGTACTGGTTGATTGTAGCATCTTTTTTTTATGGACTGACAATGCCGTTGATAATATCAGCCTACGTTTACGACTTTTCCGGCTACTATAGTTTTCAATGGTTAAAAAATTGCTCGGTTTCAGACGCAAGTACAAATCAGATAATAAATATTAATGCTGGATTTGATGAAACAAGTTTTATCATAAAGAGTCACTTTCCTCAGTCCGACTTAAAAGTATTTGATTTTTATAATGCCGAGCAGCACACAGAACCGGCCATTGTAAGAGCCCGAAAAGTAAGTTTAGTTTATCCAAACACACAACAAATAAAATCCAACTCAATACCTTTAAGCGACAAATCTGTCGATATTATCTTGCTATTGTCGGCTGTACATGAAATAAGGTCACATGATGAAAGGGTTCAATTTCTAAAAGAGTGTTATAGGGTTTGCAAACCCAATGGTAAATTAATTATGGTGGAGCACCTGAGAGACTTTCCGAATTTTATGGCCTTTTCAATAGGATTTACACATTTCTTTTCTCGTTCTACGTGGCAACAGGCTTTTAAGCAAGCGGGATTTCTTTCCTTTCAGGAAACCAAGTTTACCCCATTCATGTCAATTTTCAATGTAACCCATTAATTAAAAATGGAAATTCACTTTAAAATAATTGGGTATCTTTTAGTTGCCCTTGCCGCAATTCATCTAATTTTTCCAAAATACTTTAATTGGAAAGATGACTTGAAATCCATGAGCTTAATAAACCGACAAATGATGTACGTTCACACGTTCTTTATCGGCCTTGTTGTATTTCTCATGGGCCTATTGTGCCTGACTTCCTTTGACGATCTCATCAAGACAGAATTCGGAAAAAGAATAACATTAGGACTCGGTGTTTTCTGGACAACCAGGCTAATAATTCAGTTCTTTGGCTACTCATCAAAACTCTGGAAAGGAAAAAAATTTGAGACCACTGTACATATTTTGTTCTCACTTCTGTGGACATACTTAAGTGTCGTTTTTATTTGGACTTCGTTACTATAGCCCAATCATGAAACCATTTCCAGTAACCGAATCAACACTATCTGCAAATCACCTTGGACAATTTCTACAGCAGAGATATAGCTTAAGTGAAAAAACAAAATGTACGCTATTTCGCACAGGAATGAATCATTTGTATATGGTTACTGACGGAGAAATACAGTTTGTTTTTCGTGTTTACACTTTCAATTGGCGGACAAAATTGGAAATAGCCGAAGAATTAAGATTATTGGTTCATCTAAAACAAAACAACGCATCAACAACATTTCCGTTGGCCGACAAGTCAAATGAGTTTATTCAAGAATTCAATTCGCCTGAAGGGAAACGATTTGGTGTATTATTTTCATTTGCCAACGGAACAAAAACAGCTCGATTTTCACCCGAGACGAGTTATTTCATTGGACAAGCATTGGCTAAAATTCATAAATCGACAGAAGGATTCATATTAAATCGTATAAAGTATCACACCAAAGTACTACTTACCGACTCGATGGAACGAACCAAGTTATTTTTTAGCAAACCCTCAGACGAAACTAAATTTTTAGAGCAGCTAGTTATTTTCCTTCAAAAGGAATTTGAAAAGACTGACAGCACTAAAGTCAGAAAGGGAGCTGTGCACCTTGACGTATGGTTTGATAATATGCACTTTGGTAGTAAAAATGAAATTACAATTTTTGACTTTGATTTCTGCGGCAATGGTTGGCTATGTTTCGACATCTCCTATTTTCTGTTTCAACTATACAACACAAACCAAAATGACACGGACTATCAAGTTAAAGCGGAGAATTTTTTAAAAGGATACGAGACTGTGACAGGAATAACAGATGAAGAGAAACGTATTTTACCGTTTGTATGCTTAGCCATAATGACATTTTATTTAAGTGTGCAATGTGACCGGTACGACACTTGGTCAAATATCTTTTTAAATGAAGACCACTTAAAGCGATTTGTTGGCAACTTGAAAAGGTGGGCAACTTATAATAAATTCAAAATTGAATAAACATCTAAAAAGAGCGGCAATGAACCACCCGCTCACAAAATGTTTGAGCGATAACACCTGGCAGGGTAAAAATTGTCGCCTCTTGACAAAGATTCCGTAGTTGACAATCACATTTTGCTATCCGAGCAATTTTTACAGTTCGTTTACATCATTTTACAAGCAGTTTACTAAAGTCGAGCCCAACCGCTTGTAGGTTTGTTGCAATTGATACCAAAAAATAAAAAAATTATGAAAACAAATTCAATCGCCTGCTTAACTTTAATTATTGCTTATTTCTTCTTCGGTTGCGGTAGGCCTGTAAAAGAAGAAAACAAAAATTCATCAGCAAGCTCTGTATCCACGAGCTATGTTGCGAGTGAAAAATATCTTATTGATACAAAGGAAAGTGTTTTAACATGGCAAGGTTCAAGTGTTAAGGGAAAGCACGATGGATACGTCTATATATCAAAAGGAGAATTGATGATTAAAAACGGTCAACTTGCGGGCGGCACCGCTGAAGTCGCCATGAGTACAATTGAAGGTAATGACCATCGAAGTGATAACAACCTTATTAATCATTTAAAAGATCCTGATTTTTTTGATGTCAAAAAATTTCCGTTTTCTGCAATCACCCTTACTAAGGTGGCATCAATAAATAGTGAGGAGAATGAAGTTGCAGGAGACTTGACCATTAAGGGTATCACACATCCTGTCAGTTTTCCTGCCAAAATGGAGGTTAGGGACGGAATTTTTAAAGCCAGTGGTAAGCTGGTTATTGATCGGACAAAATGGGATGTTCGTTATAAATCAGGAAAGTTCTTTGATAATTTGAAGGATCAGGCCATTTCGGATGACATTGAATTCCACATTACGATCGTTGCAAAAATTTAAAGGTTTTTTTGAATCCTCTATTGATTAAAAAGAAAGTATGAAGTATCCACACGTTAGTTTTCTCACGATATTGATTTTGGTGACTGCCTGTAACGGACAAGTAAAAAAAGATGTGCCAAAAAAAATGGAACATCCAACACTTATAAAAACCATCGGCAACCCGGGCTATGGCAATGTTCAATGTAGCCTGCAGGACAAAGCCGGTAACCTCTGGTTCGGCACCACAGAAAACGGACTTTATAAATATGACGGTAAATCGTTTGCCCGGTTTTTAGTGGCCGATGGGCTGAACAGCAATAACATTTCTTGCCTCCTTGAAGACAAAACAGATAAAACATGGATAGGTACTGATGCCGGGCTTTGTCTTTATGATGGTAAAACATTTACCAAAATAGAGATTCCTTTGCCAAAAGACTTGCCTCCCAACAAGAATCCCTATTATCAAAACAATTGGGTATACAGTATTATGCAAGACAGGGTCGGAAAACTATGGTTTGCAACAATAGATGGTGTTTATACCTACGATGGTAAATCCTTTACACTATTTACAATTGATGAAGCTGCAAATGGCTTTTTGACCAGTAACGATAAAGTGGAACGTATTTTAGAAGATAAAGAAGGTAATATTTGGTTTGGTGGACGAACCAACGAAGGTGTGTATCGATATGATGGAAAATCTGTTATTAACCTTACCCTAGAGGAATTGTTTCAAGATGGGCCAAAGCCAAAACCACATAACTGGGCGTGGCCGCAATTGCAGGATAAAGATGGAACTATTTGGTTCGGAAATTGGGGCGGGGCCTACCGCTATGATGGAAAATCGTTTACCAGTTTCACAAAAAAAGATGGTTTATTTGGTGGGGTTACCCGCATAATAGAAGACAAAAAGGGAAACCTTTGGTTCGGTGGAGATGCGGGTGCCTCTTAGTCGTTACGATGGCACATCTTTCACTCGGTTCACAACACGCGATGGACTTATCGATAATAGTATTTGGTCAATTCTGGAAGATAAGACTGGAAATATTTGGGTAGGTACGAGAGAAACAGGTCTCTCCCTTTATGATGGAAAAACATTTAGTACTTATTCGGAATATAAAAATTAGCCCGCGAATTGTCACCATTGCGGGGTAAGAAAAGTGAAATAGGCGCAAATGAAGTTGCGTCTATTTCCTATATTGTAGTGATTTGACGGAGTTGCGCCTACATTAATGTTTTTGCCAATGCTAAGAATGACCCGACACATAAAAATAGTTCTGACAATTGTGTGTTTGACTTTTGCAGTTCAGACAAAAGCTGACTCGTGGGTTGACCCAACTTGGAAAAGAATGTTGGACAGTTCAGACGTAGTTGCCATAATCCAATACACAGGTAAAGGCGACTTTAGAGCAAGTGCGAAAATTTTGACAATTTATAAAGGGTCACTAAAACTAGGTGACGAGATTTTTATTTCTGGATTCAGTAATCGATATGGTCCAATCGACAAAATGAGCAAAGGTGACAAGTATCTTGTTTTCCTAAACT
Source organism: Cyclobacteriaceae bacterium (assembly GCA_044349005.1). Taxonomy (GTDB): domain Bacteria; phylum Bacteroidota; class Bacteroidia; order Cytophagales; family Cyclobacteriaceae; genus ELB16-189. The sequence continues at coordinate 4,103 of JBIKRT010000033.1, read as the reverse complement.
TTAACCAACCTGATGAAAAAAGGATTGAGTATTGGAATGAAGAATTAAAAACAAATTCAGGGCTCAAAGAATACGTTGAGGCTTACAAAAAAAACAAAGCCTATTATGTGTGGTCACCAACCTCTGGAGACTTGAAGATAAAAGGTAAAAATATTCAGTACGACTTAATTCAGACGTCATTTTATGACAAACAGAATTACTATTCATTAAGTGAATTTGAAAGTTTTCTAATTGCATATTACAACAAATCTAAAACAACTGATTTCTGCAACAGCCTGTTATCAAGCATAAAACCAGCAACAGATAGCGATTTTAATTCTCAGCATTTGATGAAGTTGTTTTTGCTAGGTTATAATCAGTATGACGCTATTTTTGAGAGTTACGCAAAGGTGGCAAACCCATCTTCAAAGTATGCATTAGCCCAATTAATGGGCAACATTAAATTAGTAGAATCAAGAAATATTTTAATTGCTTTGCTTGACGACAAGCACAGCATCGTGCAAGGTGAGGTGGTTAGACAGCTTAGAGACGAACCAGCAGACATTGTAGCACCTATTCTTTTGAAGCATCTAAAAACATCAAGTAATGACAATTTTGGACCGTCAAATATAATGGATGCTGTAATGAACAGAATTGACGGGGGTAAAGTTGAAATTATAAAGACACTAGGAGAATTCAAATACAAACCTGCAATCCCCGACTTGCTTCTACTTCTTAGTACTGAAAATGACGACCTATTTGAATTAGTAATCGAGGCGTTGAAGAATATTGGGAGTAAAGAATACATACCGTACGTAAATAAACATTTAGACAATAAAACCCACAACTTGATTTTTGAAATATCAATGATGATTGCGAAAGACAGTTTGGTAGAATGCTTGCCTAGCTTTAAGAACTTTATCTCCACTTGTAACCGCAACAGACATCCTAACTACGAATATTCAATTTCAACTTGTTGTGGCCTTGGTCATTTCAAAGACAGTGCAACAGTTGTCTTTCTTTTGGCTGACTACCAGCACTTTTTCACATACAAGGACACTTTAGAAAGCAGTAAGCAAAAACAATGGACTCAAGAATACATAGAAACATTTACAGACTTGAAAGTAAAGGAAGCCAGGCCTTTAATCTATAAATCAATTTATGACTGGTTTGGTCTAAACAAAGATTTTGGGAAAAATCCCAAACTATTTGAAATTAAAAAGCAATTAGAAGATTCCATCAAAACTGTTTTCACAAACAGCCTTCGAAAGAGAGGGTATAAATTAGATCATTGTATTGCATTCATTGAAAACACAAGTGAAATAGTAAATAAAAAAAAGCCTTTGGCAAAGTATTTAATCCAAGTTACTATTCCTTCGACAGTTAGAGGCGATGAACATCAAGAAATAGTTGTCAAGGAACTCAACCTACCAAAAGAAAGTGTTTATGTAAGGTTCAGTAATGGCGTATATCATATTGCTATCCAAGACAGATTTGGTAAAAGTATTTCTTCGACACCGATTTACAATTTTTTAAGTTATGCTAAAGCAATTCCAAACCCGTCTGACCTCGTCTTTTTACAAGAACTTTTGGATAACAATTTTATAAATGAAGATTATTATCAAAAGAGAGTAAGAGAAGCCATTGATGAAATAAAGATAAGGTTAAACGAGTGAGAGAAAGCGCTGGCACAACAAAATGTTTGCGCCAGGCGGGGTGACGTGTAAGTTCAAAGTGTTATCTTCGTTCAACGTTAAGTGTCGGGGGATAATGAAGCGTTTCAAAATCCCATCACTGCGCAAACACAAACGCTCTAGCCTATGCTGCTATACATAAAACTATTTCTACACCTGAGACACCTTTGCAGAAACCTAAGACTTATGGCATTCCAAAGATTCATTCCCATTTGGACAATCAGCTTGTTGACCGCGTGCATACAGATGATTTCAAAAGCTTTATTTCCGCTAGTCCGACATTGTGGTATAACGACTTTAATTTAAACAAGCTACCCAATCAACTTTCGACAACTGAGAAAAATTTAGGACTGTTCTTGAGCGTTGGAGAATTGGAAGATTCGACATGGTCAGTTAATCCTGTGAGAAGGTTGACCAGGGATCTACAAAAGAAGCAGATTAAAGGACTCAATTTTAAAAGCAGAATTTTTAATCATTTAGACCACATGGACGTTCCTGTATTGACATTCACCAAAGGACTGCAAGAGTTGAGGACTTCAAAATAAATTCCGACCAGTGGAATCGGCTACAACAATGAGCTTATGCAAAAGCAGGTTGCTGTGTTGACTTTACGTTTTGTTTTTATAACTTCGTTCTGCTTGTAGGAGAGGACGCGGTTTCAAATACCCAATAAAACCATCAGCACGAAGCATTGCTGACCATGCTGCTGGAGAAATTCTCCACCGATCTTATAGAAAGAAATTATAACTAAAGATTACTAGTAGTATGAGAACTCTTTTTTCGGTCATTGTTTTTTGTTTAGTATTCTTTTTGCACTCATTGTCTGCCCAGCCAAATCAAAAAAAACACAGGCTAATAGTATTAAGTGATATTGAAGCTGAACCTGATGACATTGAGTCATTTGTTCGTTTGGTTTTGTATTCGAATGTTATCGACATAAAAGGATTGATTGCTACTACTTCCGTTTGGCATAAGACACGAGTCGATCCTGAATCAATTAAAAAGGTAATTCGTGCCTATGGTAAAGTGCAACCGAACTTAATTAAGCATGAAGGAGGGTTTCCAGATATGAATACCTTGCTCGCTCTTGTAACACAAGGTTTGCCAATGTATGGAATGACAGGAGTTGGCGATGGAAAAGATTCAGAAGGCTCTGACTGGATTATAAAAGTATTGGAAGAAAAAGATGAGCGGCCTTTGTGGATATCGGTTTGGGGTGGCGCAAATACGTTGGCTCAGGCACTTGACAAGATCAAAAAAACAAAAAGCAAGGCTGAAGCTAAGGAGTTGATTTCAAAACTTCGGGTCTACACTATCTCAGATCAGGATGACAGCGGCATTTGGATCCGGAATACTTTTCCAGATTTATTTTTCATTGTTAGTCCGGGTGATGACTATGGCAGCGCTACATGGACGGGCATAAATAGTTTTATTAAAGGCATCAACAATGAAGTCATCAGTAATAGCTGGCTCGCGAGAAACATTCAGCAAGGTCATGGACCACTTGGCGTTGAATATCCTGATGTAGCGTGGGCAATGGAAGGTGATACACCTTCATGGTTGAATTTAATACCCAATGGACTCAGTGAACCAGAGCATCCTGAATGGGGGGGTTGGGGTGGTCGTTACGAATTGTATAAACCTGATTTTAGCACCCTTAAGAAAGGAATATCCGGTGTTCCGCTCGAACCTGAGACAAGAGCAATCTGGACACACGCAGTTGATAATTACACTCCGTACATACCAAATGAATATGGTCGAACAGTTCGCAAAGACACAGTTTCGTTCACAAATAACAAAGTGACGATATGGCGTTGGCGAGATGACTTTCAAAATGACTTTGCCGCCCGGATGGACTGGTGTACCAAGTCTTATGAAGATGCTAACCACTCTCCAGTAATTCTTTTGAGCCACCCTGAAAATTTCACTGTAAGATCAGGTGAAGGTTTTGAGCTCGATGCCTTTAACTCTACTGATCCCGATGGAGATAATCTTAGTTTTTTATGGTTTCACTATCCTGAGGCTAGTACCTATAAAAAAACAATAAGTGTAGGAGCCGAGAATGTACACGGTGTGTATGTTACAGCTCCCAAGGTTGATAAAAAAGAAACGCTTCATTTTATCCTTAAACTTTCAGACAAGGGAACACCAGCGTTAACGAGATACAAACGAGTAATAATAACAGTGTTACCAAAATAAGTCCTCCAGTATGTTTATTGGGAAGGTTCCGCAGGCGCTGACTGCAATTGTTACTTTTCAACTTTTCACCTACAGGGCGGAGTAAAAACGTTATCCAGAAGAACTTTAGTTAGTCACTCCTTAAAAAGCCCAATGGGATTAGTTTTTGAATAAAATCGATCGAATTGAGTTGAAACAATCTGCAAGAAAGTCGGGTTTTATCTTTAAAACCTTGCAGATTTTTTATGCTTA
>JBIKRT010000157.1:0-3958 GCA_044349005.1 Cyclobacteriaceae bacterium | reverse complement strand
GCCTCATCTTATTGCTCGAAGAGTTGGTCTCCACCAGAGCTCTCCTCCTCTTCAGGTGAGGCCGGAATATTAAGCACAATCAATCAAAAAAGCACCAACCATTTTTCAGTACATTACCAAAAAAAGAGAGTATGAAAATCTTGAAGCGAATATTGATCGGACTTGTTGTTTTTTTGATACTGTTGATTTCTTCTGCCATTATCATTCCGATTGTCTTTAAGGATGACATTAAAGCTGCGATCGATAAGGAAATAGCAAAAAGCATAAACGCTGATGTTGTTTTTGATGTTAATAATTTCAGCCTAACGGTATTCAGAAACTTTCCTAATGTTACAGTTGAAGTAAAAGAGCTCGGTGTTTTTAATCGCGCCCCCTTTGAGGGGATGCCCCTTTTTGTGATTGATCGATTCGGAGTAGACCTTAACTTGAAGGATGTTTTGTTTGGAAACGAACTTAGAATCAAAGGAATTACGCTTGAAAGGCCTCAAATCAACATCAAAGTATTAAGAGATGGTCAAGCCAATTACTTAATCACCTTTCCCGATTCTTCAAAAGTGGCTACCTCTGCCGCTGAAGAACCAAGTAAATTTTCTTTCGGAATCGACCATTGGGAAATCATTGATGGTTCGGTTATTTATGACGACCAATCCCTAACTTATTTTCTAGAAATAAAGGGTTTAAATCATACGGGAAATGGAGACTTTACGCAAGATGTTTTTGACCTGACAACCCATACCGTTGCCGATACTGTAACTACCTCCTTCGGAGCGTACCAACTGCTAACAAATAAACGCGCAGAGATTGACGGCATCTTTTCGGTAAGTGAAAACATTACGAAATTCACCTTTAAAGAAAATAAAGCAAAAGTAAATGACTTCGCGTTAAGTGCGGATGGCTGGTTTAAGATGAATCCGGATAACTTTGGTATGGATATCTCTTTCAAAAGCCCTGATAATTCTTTCAAGAGTATCTTATCACTCGTGCCCGGTGTATACACCAAAGATTTTGGAAAAATTGAAACAAAGGGCGATTTGATGTTTACTGGTTTCGTGAAAGGTACTTATAACGAAAAGCAGATGCCAGCATTTAATGTCGAGTTAAAAGTAAAAGACGCGATGTTTAAATATCCTCAATTGCCAACCGCGATTAATAATATCAATATGGATCTACTCATCGACAATAAAGATGGAGTAATTGCCAATACAATGGTTGATTTAAGAAAACTACATCTTGATTTTGGATCCAATCCGGTAGATGCATCTTTGCAGATAGCAAACCTAACCAACTATAAGATGAATGGTAGCCTTAAAGCAGCTTTGAACTTGGGTGAACTTACTAAAATGTTTCCGATGGAAGGGATGGAGCTACGTGGGATTTACTCTGTGAATGCCACTGCCAACGGGATTTATGACAGTCTTAAAAAGACGATTCCTACTGTAAATGCCTCTATGAAGTTAGTTGATGGTTATGCTAAAACCGCGCAATTTCCGTTGCCGTTAGAGCAGGTAAAAATGAGTGCAAGCGTTTTAAACACCTCCGGCAAAATGGCCGAAACGCTTGTTAATGTCAGTGATTTTTCAATGCTTCTTGATGGTGAAAAGTTAGAGGCTAGCCTTACACTGCAAAACCTGGCAGACTATACTTGGGACTTGAGAGCTAATGGCGGGGTCGATTTAGAAAAAATGACAAAGATATTTCCATTGGCAGGTATGACCTTGGCGGGAAAAGTAAAAGCAAATTTAGAAACCAAGGGTAAAATGTCAGACGTAACGGCCAAAAGGTTTGACAAGCTCCCTACAAGCGGAACAGCTATTTTGAAAGATTTTAAATTTACTTCCAAAGATCTGCCCTATGCCGTTACAATCAGTCAGGCCGATCTAACATTAGATCCTCAAAAGATAGCACTAAGGCAGATGATCGGTACTTTGGGTAGGAGTGATTTTGCGGTTACCGGAGTGGTGAGCAATTATATTGGTTTCGTTTTAAACAAAGAAACGATTAAAGGAAAAGTGGACTTTAATTCTACTCTTCTCGACCTAAATGAGTTTATGCCAACCACCGCTACCACTACCACGGCAGGCAAAGACACTACGTCACTGAAAGTAACTCAGATTCCTGAAAATATTGATTTCCTATTTAGTTCTGATATCAAAACAGTGAAAATGATGGAATACACCATGACAAATGGTGTTGGCGACATAATGGTAAAGGAGGGGATAGTTAATATGAGCGGTCTAAAGTTCAACTTGCTTGGCGGAGCCTTTGGCGTTACTGGTTCGTATAACCCTAAAGATGTGAAACATCCAAAATATGATTTTGCCTTGAAGATTGATAATCTCTCGGTTCAACAAGCAGCTTCGTCCTTTTCAGTCGTAAAAACGTATGCGCCCGTAGCCGGGTTGGTAACTGGAAATTTCAATACCGACTTTAAGATCAGCGGTGAGTTGTTGCAGAATATGATGCCTAATTTAAATTCGGTGAATGGTGGTGGGTTGATAAAAATTGCAGAGGCCGCGGTTAAAAATTCAAAGTTGGTGTCTGGTATCACAGCGCTCACAAAGTTAAATGACACCGATAATGTCTCGCTTAAAGATGTACTGATGTCGGCCGCAATCTCGAATGGAAGGTTGAGTGTAAAACCTTTTGACGTTAAGTTTGGTAGTTATGTAACTACTATTTCAGGTAGCTCTGGATTGGATCAGTCGATTGACTATACGCTGAAGTTGAACGTTCCGGCTGCTAGCCTTGGCGGGCAATTTCAAGGCTTATTTGCTAACTCATCTGGAATGATACCTTTGACAATAGGTGTTGGTGGTACATTTAAAAATCCGAAAACGTCTTTAGTTACTGCTGAGCAAAAGCAACAAGTAAAAGAGGCGGTTACCCAGGCGATTGAGACAAAAGCTCAAGAAGCAGTGAAGGAGGTTTTGAGTGGAGAGAAACCACAGGATGTCGTAAAGAATATTTTAAATAGTGTTACAAAACCTGATACCACTAAGGCGAAAGACACAACAAAAACTGAACCTCCAATCAATCAGTTGCAAAACAAGTTGCAGAACTTACTTAAGCGGAAAAAGAACTAATTTGTTGAGTCCAATCGTTAGTTAACACCTTCCTGCTTTGGTCGTTCTATAATGGTCTACTTTATTCTTTTAAGTTCGTTACCGGTAAAGTAACCGTCTTTAATCAATTGCAAAAGCTGCGATCGAGTGGGATTAATTTGATAAAAGCGATCGTCTCCTTTTTTGATCTCTTTCAATCCAAACTGGCTTGAAAGCTTTTTGATCACGTTCGCCCTCTTGGATTCATCTTCAATATCAATGGAAAGAAAATCAAGATCGCCAGATGGCTTCCTTTTTACTAATCGAAGTGTCCATTGATCGCCACTTCTAAAGTTTACGAAGTAGTAATTTTTATAAAACTTAATGACTAGAGAGTCACTTAAAGTGCCTTTGCCCAGCCAATCTTTATCGGCTTTGTCTTTGAAATGATAACCCCAAGATTCAATAATCAGAGAGTCATTTTTTTCGCCTGTATTTTTGTCAACCACTTGATACTTGCCAATAAGCTCTTGCGGAATCTCCTGTAAGGATTTTACGCCTGCTGGTTGCGGCTCTTTAAATGAGACTTCGTTGCAGGAAAAGAGCATCATCGACCAGAAGAACACGGGTATTAAAATTTTGATTTTTTCCATACAGGTTTATTTTTTGGAACGGGATTAAGAAATGAGAGTTTCAAAAACTTATAAAAAACGACTGTCAGTCGGGTTTTTTAGGAAAATGGTAGTAAGTTAAACTTGGATCAATTAACTTTATTTTCCTTAATCATACAACGGTACTAGGCTGATTTTTTTGAACAGGTTAAAAGTAGAGTTTTTTTAATTTTAACCTAACAAAACAGTCAAATGAAAAAGATGCGCTTTACCGAGGCCCAGATTATTGGGATACTCAACGAACAG
>JBIKRT010000104.1:0-14228 GCA_044349005.1 Cyclobacteriaceae bacterium | reverse complement strand
TGGGCTGGAAGGTGGTGCCCACCACCGCCAGGTTTGCCAAGCAGCGGGTGACCCTGCCCACCATAAACGTAAAAGAAGCCGGCTATTTGTTTACTTACCTCAGCTACGAAGACCAAAGCAACAATTACGTTTACTTTGATGATTACAAGGTCACGTATACGCCCACTAATATTGTGCAATACAATGAGTACTACCCTTATGGACTTGTTACTAATAACTCATGGACAAAGGAGAATGCGGTGGGGAATAATTTCCTCGGCAATGGTGGCACGGAATTAAACACTACCACAAGCCTTTATGATTTAGAATATAGAAACTACGACCCTGCACTAGCAAGGATGCACCAAGTTGATCCGATGGCGGACAAGTATGCCAGCTATACGCCTTACAATTATAGCTTTAATGCACCGAGTAATTTTAATGATGTGAACGGGGCGGATCCAAGCCCGGGAGAGCCTGACCATGTGACCAGAAGGGGATATCAAGTGCTGATGGCTAATTTTGACACAGCGTTCCCCAGTGGTGGCGGAAGCGGTAGCCTTTTTGACAATATCTGGGGTGCTGGTGGGTTTAACAATATTGGGGGTATTGCAAATGGCAACCAGCAGTTGCAGGATTTTTACAGCATGTCAAACGATCAGTATGTTGGAAAATATGGAACTAAGGTGAGCGCGTCATCTTATGGAAGCTATGCCAACGCATACAACAATTTAATCGTCTCACGACTTTCGGTGTCGTTGAGCCAGAACGGGACGAGCTACGGGTACAATCTGGGGTTGAATGTGGCGGGGAAGGTTGTGTATGCCGACAGGTCAATACTCACAAATGGCAAAGGAAGGAACGCGACCATTTTTGATCTTGGCGGATACTACTCAGAGGTAGTGGCAAGTAGGCTGACGCAAGGAACATGTCCTTATTGCCTAAATCCAAACACAATAGGACAAAACATAGCTGGCCTTTCTTATCCAGGCGGTGATAATCCTCGATCTTACAATGGTCAATACAATTACTCATACGTTCCCTCTAACTTAGCAGAATATCCCGCGATTGGTCATGATAGAAGATATGATAATTTGGGTACTGCTGGACTTAAAGGTTTATTTACCGACACAAGGGCTATAGGGGCTGATTGGAAATTTGTCAAAGAGGAATTTGATATTGCGGCAACAAAAGGAATTAATCCAATTGATCGAGTGTCTGCTTTTGGGCTAGGTTTTGGTCTGGGTTTCTTGGCGTCTTTTAAAACTATCTATCAGGGGGCGAAAGGACCACAAGGGCAATTTGAAACCATGGCATGGTATTACCTAAGTAACCAAGGGGTTACAAATAGCCCGGATGTTCACAAACATTAACATTAACATTAACGCAATGAGTTATTCAAAAACATTGTTAATTATTGCACTATCTGCGCTTTCGGGTTGCAAGTTATCATCAGGTAGTTATCCTTATGCGGAAAAGTATAAAATTGATTGTAGTGAATCAGAATTAATTAGGGCGATAGAAGAGTTTAAGGGGGAAAATCCTCAATATTTAGTTCCAAAGGAGGTTGGATTATTGGACGGTCGCAATAATGAAAAGGATCACTGGTATCACGTCTACTTTTACTATCCAAACGAAAATCAAATTGTTTATGCTTGGACAAGACCAATTGATAACAAAAAAACAACCTTTGCTTTTGTAAGCGTTAATGATGGACTTATTCTTGGAAAATGGAAAGACATAAATAATGATTTTGAAGTTAGAGACAATAAAAATCAAAAGGAAAAATTTGAAAGTTTGATACTAGCATTGATAAAGAATAAGGTAGGAAAATAGGCGATTCGGGCAAAGTTCCGCTTGGCGTAGTCCCCCGTTAGCGCGCATTTCCTCTAGGTTGTTGGACTTTATGGTAAATTGAATTTAAATTATAGGGGTTCTAATAGGGTAACTATTGATCCAAATCGCTATGACTTTAGTACTGACGACCATCCCTGGTTTGGAGAGGGTAATTTCTGGAGGAATGTTTTTACAGTTATTGGAGGCGTGAATGCAGGCTTTGGATATGGAGGTAAAGAATTTATGATAAATTTTAAAGGCTCAGGATTTCTTATTGCTCCACCAGCTAGCAAACAATAAATTAATCAGATGCAATGGGTAATATAGAAAATTTCAAGTCTCTGTTCTTTTTATTCCTAACAGGTTTATTTTTAATTTCCTGCGGGGCAGGTCCAAATAATTCATCAGAGGAATTAAGCGGAGACTCTTACTTTCGGGAGTCTGGTCATGATTTTAGTTATATCAAATCCCACAATGAACTTCATAGGACTATATACCCTCGGGTTATTGCTTACGCCTACAACAAAGATTTTATTTTAGCGGCACAGGTACCAAATCTTGAACACGATAAAAGCCTTAAGGCAAGCGAACTTAATAGTGGAAACGAGAATTTTGAAGGTTTATTAAAAAAAGCTGATAGTATTTTAGCAAATGACCCATATTATATAAAAGTTCTCTCAGGTAAAATTAATTTTTGGATAATTAAGAATAATACCCATGAGTTAATTGGGCCATTAACAAGTAGCCAATACTTGACGAAACGAGAGGAATTGAATATTCCTAATGAACTTAAGCTTGACCTAAAATTTTCCCACTAGTTAGGCCCCCAGCAACGTCTACGATCTTTCTGCAATATGACGTTCGGATATCCGACACATAGTAAGCTTAAGAAAACCGATAAATAAAGGTATTGCGATATTGAAATAAAAGCTATCTTTAATCTCCGAGTTTTGTTCTTTGAAATGATTGGCTAAAGTAACCACCGCCAGGTTCGCCAAGCAGCGGGTGACCCTGCCCACCATAAACGTAAAAGAAGCTGGGTATTTGTTTACCTACTTGAGTTATGAAGACCAAAGTAATAACTTTGTTTACTTTGATGATTATAAAGTGACCTACACGCCCACTAATATTGTGCAGTACAACGAGTACTACCCTTATGGACTTGTTACTAATAACTCATGGACAAAGGAGAATGCGGTGGGGAATAATTTCCTCGGCAATGGAGGCACTGAACTCAATACAACCACAAGCCTTTATGATTTAGAATATAGAAACTACGACCCTGCACTTGCAAGGATGCACCAAGTAGACCCTATGGCAGATAAGTACGCCAGCTATACGCCCTACAACTACAGCTTTAATGCGCCAAGTAATTTTAATGATGTGAATGGGGCAGATCCAAGCCCGGGGGAAAAGGATTTTGTTAAAAGGCAGCCAATGGGTGAATTTTTTACAGGCAATGATTTTAGCAGATTGTTTAGAGGTGGTAGTCAAACCGCTATGTTCGACAAAGGCTGGTCGCCAAGCAGAAACAGCATGTCCTATGAATTATTCGCTGCCGCGGATGCGTATTTTGGCGAGAAGAATGCCGAGAATGTTCTTAAGCAATGGGCAATTGATAAAGGACTTGCGTTACATGCTGATGGCTCAATTAATAGGTACGAAGAAGCAGGTTGGGTGCTCGATTTTGTAAAAAATGCAGAGCTAGTTGATGAACAAGGAAATGTTACAGGAACTACGCCTCTTGGGTACTGGCATATGGAGTATAGAGAAGTCTCCATTGGTAGTATTAAGCCTAGTTCAATCGGCCAACCGGGTACTTTAGAGAGTTTAATACCTGTATGGGGTTCAGGCAGATCCGCTGTAGATAATTTTCAAAATGGAAATTATTGGGCAGGCGCAGCCTATACAGCTTTAGCCGTGTCAGATGTGTTTCTTCTAAAATCACTTGCCACAGGAGCAGTAAAACTTGGTTCGGCAGGATTTGCAAAAACATTTGGCATAGGACGTTCACAAAATTATGGTGCTGCCGTGAGCAGGTGGCGAGCCGCAGGCATTCTACCTAAAGGGTATAAGCACCATTGGTTGATAACCCAAGAAATGATGAAAGCAAACCCGGCCCTCAAACCTTTTGGTAACCAACTCTGGAATCTCACTTCCTTTAGTTCGCAGGCCTCTCATATGAGATGGGCTCATGGAACTTCATACGGTCTTGAAGGAGCCATTCCTGGCTGGCAGTTAATGTACCCTTTGAGTTCCACACCAACTTGGCTAAAGGCTGGTTCATTTTCAATTGGCGGAAGATTTGTTGATTAAACTTTTTAAGATATGATTGATGTTAAGCCCCCAGTACTAATTTTTAAAAAGGGAAACAAGAATCTTTATTCCTACGAATATGCATTCCTGGCGGATAGGTCTTTAATCTCTTTCTATAAAGACACAACTGTAATTGACTCTAATGGTAATTCCTTTGATATAGAGTCAGCTAAGAGAAAAGGGGGAATCAAATTTTTGCAGAGCCTAAAGTCTTTATCACTAATGGTTGAAGTTGAGCCTAAAGTAAAATCCACTCAAAGACTTAGCTTGGAAGAAATAAAAGGTAAAGTATTTGAGCATGTAACCAAGCACTCTAAGCACTGGCTGGTCTTAGATACATTAGAAGGGATGAAGAGTCGAATTTATTCCGCCAAGAGTTTTGAAGAATTGTTCAGGATATTTAAGTAAGGTCTTTGATAAGTCCCGAGCAACATCTACGATCTTTCTGCACTATGGCGTTCGGATATCCGACCTATAGTAAATTTGGTAATGCTCTTTTTAATTGAGCAAGGGCTTTTGCGAGTGAGTCCTTCATTTTCCTTTTAGAAGAGAGGCCATCAATGACGGAGAAGATGGATTTTTTTTTCATTTTCATCGAGCTGCTCGATAAGCTGCACTTTTTCCACCATGGTTTTATCGAGTGACCCCACATCCTTAAAAATATCTTCTGCGGTGAGCAGATCAGAAACCTTAATGGCCAAGGCGTTTGCGATCTTCTCAATGGTAGAGAAATAAGGATCGGTGTTACCGTTTTCGATCTTGGAATACATGTAGCTACCAAATTGGATGGGAATTAGACGAATTTAGCTATCTTTACCTAATGCGGATTTCAATTGGTTTCGCCTTTTTACTTTTATGCTTTAGTGCTCAAGCCCAGGTAGATAGTGTGCGCTTGAAGAAAACAATACAGGTGGCCGATTCGCTCTTACAGCTTTCACATGGTAGATGGCTACTGGATTCTCTTAAGATCGATCAATGGTCGGCCAACCTAAAAGAAAAAGTAAACACACAGACACTTCTAGACTCACTGCAGTTAAAAAGCAAAATAGACAGTTTGAGGAAATTAACTATCAATGTAAAACCTTACCAGCACAAGCTTGATAGTGTATTGGCAAAGAAAGACCAATTCATTAATGAGGTCAATGGCAAACAGGCTGCTTTGCTTGAAGGCAGCCGCGTGAAGATTCAAAAATGGCAAACCAAGATAAAAGCCTCTCTTGGTTTAGATTCGTTGGAGGCAAATACAAATCTAAAGATTTCTCAAAACCTCGACTTACCCAATGCCAACGCCATTTCAAGTAATTTAAAATTACCGTCATTACCGGAAATGCCGAAGCTTTCAAATGATGACTTTAAGGCTATGAACTTTTCACCACAACTGATAAAATTTGACAAGCCCTCATTCGATAATCCATTGGACGGCTTAAAAAGCATAGAGCAAGGCGTAGGCACGATAAGCAAAGCTATGAATGATGCTGGTGCCGTTATGAAGAATACAGACAAAGCCCTCCAATCTTCGGTAATGAAACTAGATGCTCTGAAGGGCGTGGAAGATAAGCTCAAATCTGCGGAAGGGTTGAAAGAAAACGAATTCCTATCTACAGCCAAGAAGATGAAAGACCCTGAAGCGATGAAAAAAGAATTGGCGGCTAAAGCACAAGAACAAGCAATAAACCATTTTGCAGGAAAACAGCAAGAACTTAAAGTTGTAATGGAGTCAATGGGTAAATACAAAAAGAAGTTTGCAAGCGTGGATAATCTTGATGACTTGGCTAAAAAATTGAAGATAAAGAACAGCATGAACGGCAAGCCTTTAATTGAAAGAATTGTTCCCGGATTTGCGTTGCAAATACAACGAAAAGGAGACCTAATTATTGATTTTAACCCCTATATTGGTTACCGTATATCGGGCATCTTTACGGGCGGTTTAGGTTGGAACCATCGGTTTGATTTAGATAAGTATTACCATTACGCACCTATAAATAAAACGTTCGGTCCTAGGTTATATGGAGAGGTGAAATTGCTTAAAGGTTTTTTTCCGAGAGTAGAGGCTGAATTAATGAATACCGATGTACCGCCCGCTCTCGCAAAGTCTGAAACAAATAGGGAATGGGTATCATCGGTAATGGTTGGGATAAAAAAGGAGTATAAATTTTTAAAAAAAATAAGGGGCACGGCCATCATACTTTTCAACCTCTATAATTCGCGCTACAAAAGCCCTTATCAAGATGATATCAATTTTAGGTTTGGTTTTGAGTTTCCAATGAAGAAGAAGGTGAAGTAATTTTTTTAAGAATTAACTGCCTTCCGTCCTCCGTGATAGTCGTTTATAGAGGCTTCTTTTCTTTTTATATTATCAGTTTTTGTTTGCATCGCTTGAAAAGAAGTTACTCCTTTTGCCAACTGCAACAAAAAATACGAGCGAAGCTTGAATAGACCTTGTCCTATAAATCATCTTTCATGGCCTTGAAGTACTTTCTGTCGATTGCTCGCTGTGCGTAGATCAAAGTAGTTCTCATATCTGAATGTCTAAGCGTTTTTCGGATGAATTCCAAGGGAACACCTTTATCATACATAATCTGCCCTGCAGTGTGTCTCAAACTGTGCGGAGAGTATTTTCCATTTACAAATCCGAGTGTTATGAGATATGCATTAACCATGGCTGACAGTTTCACCAGCGATAAGCCAGGGAACAAGGAACCACTTTTTATGTTGTATTCGCTTAGATAGTTTGAAACAAACCCACGGGGCGTTTGCATAAATTTGATCTCGTCTTTGGATTTCGCGTTCCTACCTTTTCCCCAGACAAGCAACTTCTTTTCCTTGAAACGGCAATCGCTCACATCGAGCCGGCATATCTCGACCGACCGCAAGCCATTGATTGCCATTAAGGCCAGAATGGATTTGTCCCTCGAAGTCGAGGCCGCTTTGAGCAATCGATCGCGTTGCTTTTCTGTCAAACTTTCTTTATGATATTTGTTGGAATCTTTTTGGTTGGTCTTAACCCGAATCGAAGCAATCTCGCGAAGGGAAAATAAGCTAATTTTCTTCAAACCCTTTTGAACAATACGCTGTTCATTTGTCAATTCAGTAGAAGGTGTACTTTGGTAAATTATTGCCCAATCGGAAAAGTTCTTTAAAACCGACTTGTATAGCCTCCTGGTAAAATCGGAAAGCCCCTTGGAATTTATAAATCGCTCCGCTGACCTTTTGGCAAATTTCTCAAGGTCGTTGTCGATAAAGGCAAAATATTGGTTCAATATGGTTGCATAGGTGGATTGTGATTTATCGCCTTGAAGCCTGTCTTGAATACCCGAGATGAAAAGCTTTACATAGATATTGCCAAGAGGTACTTTCTTTTCGTTGAGGTCATTGATCAAGTAAGAAACTTCCTTTTCCTCTAGAAAAAGTTTGAGCCGCTTTAACACAGATCGGAGGGAGTGCCCCTTCTCTTCAGCATAACTATCCAACTGCGAAACCACAGTCCCGCCCTGTTTATAGGTCTTCAAGAAGGTTTTGGCATTGGTGAGATAAGTACTTGACCTCCCGTACTTTTTGTTCAGCCAATATTCGTAATCATTTAAGACCCGCGAGGCTAGGGGAGGAGGTTTTCTAACACCATCCTTTTTTGAGATCCTCCCAACGGAGTTGATTACATGCTGAGGCATAAAAATCTATAAAAAATTAATTTACTAATAATTATAAAGATACATTTATTTGTTAGTAAAATAATATATATTTATGTGTGAATGTATAGATTGTAAAATAGAATAAATATTAAAATTTTAAGGGCTTATGGAAAATGATATTGACGATCTTTATCTCAAATTCATGTTTGATAACAATGCAACTAATACTGTTTCACTGATTGAAATGATCAAAAGAAAAACGGTACTCCAAGAATTGGAGAAATGTTCATTGAAAGAACGTTTGCTTTCAAAGGGAGTGGAAATATTCGAAAACATAGATTTGTTTTATTCATACCTGTTTTCTTACCCAGATAGTCTTGGCGGAAAAATGCCAATAGAGTTTATAGGCACTTCTGAAGAAGCGGAGAGAATCATTGATCAATTGGATGCATTAGAATTTGGGAATGTTTCATAAATCATAATCAACAATGAATGAAAACACTTAGAAAGAATATTGATTTGGCTAACAATACTGTTGCCATACTGCAAATCGAATCTACCCTCGCTGGCTATGGCTCGCTTAAACCGTTTTTAGAAAAAATAATCAATGATTTTGCTGCAAAATCAGCGAAGGGGAGGCCAGAGGTCTATAAGAATGTTGTAAATCAGAAAGCAAAAAAAATTGAATCAAAAAAGAAGTCTAAAAAGCTGTTAATGTATAAAGGCAAATAATCAAATCATTTGGAACCAAATAATCTAGACGTCCTTATAAATCACTTTCTTTTTTAACGTCCCGTTTCATTTTAACTCGTGATTTTTTATTGGCCATTTGTTTGGTAAATGGGCTCTTTTTCCCTTTTCTCAGATGCTTAGCCCATGAAGATTTCCCGTATTTTTTATAGAATTCCGTCACGTACTAAAGTTCTAAATGACTTGGAAAGATAGTCAATTAATGGGTAACTTTACAAGTGGGTTATATAATTGAATAACCTCAATATAACTGCCGAAAACATTAACAGATTTAATGAAATCAACTACGTGCGAAAAAATTACTAACTGAATTCAAATTGGATACATGCAAGCACAATGAAGACAAATTCGCAATTAAAGCCGAGGTATGATTAAAATACAATACTGCTCAGATTTACATTTAGAATTTAAGGACAACGCTTATTTCATTCAGGCGAACCCTTTAGTGCCAGAAGGCGAGATACTTATTCTCGCAGGTGATATAGTACCCTTCGGCATGATCTGGGAGGCTAATTGGTTATTTGATTTTGTTTCAGCTAATTTTCAAAAAACATATTGGATCCCAGGCAATCATGAATATTATGGTGGGGATATCCGCGCTAAAGAATTTTCATTTATTGAGCCGATAAGGTCGAATGTGTTTTTAATAAATAACCAATCGGTCATTATCCATGACATCAAAATTATTTTTTCAACGCTTTGGAGTTATATATGGCCAGAAAACATCTTATTAGTAAAAAGTCGACTGACGGATTTTGGCCATATCCAATATAACGGGGATAGGTTTACACCGATGGATTTTAATGCGCTGCATTTAAAGAGCCGGAGATTTATCTATGATGAATTATTGGACAATAAAATCAAGAACCAAATTGTTGTGACCCATCATGTGCCAACATTTAACAGCTACCCACCTGTGTTCATTAACAGCAATATTAATAATGCCTTCGCTTCTGAATTATCGGACATTATTTTAGAAACTCAACCAAACTTCTGGATCTATGGTCACCATCATCGAAATACGCCTGCATTTAATTTAGGCATAACAAGGTTGCTAACCAACCAACTTGGATATATTTCATATGACGAGGGCTCTGGTTTTGAAAGAGCAGCTATATTTACCATCTAGCTTCATTTCAGCCACTTTTTTTGCAGCGATCGATCTCACACCAACTTTCTTGCAGTCACGGTAGGAGCGAGGTACTTATCAATTTCTTGATAAAATTGTTCGTTCGTTAAATGGAGCATGTCCATAGCTTTAACTGAGTTGACTATCGGTCTATAGTTTGCAATGTCAAGGCCATTGTTCTTTAAAGTCATTAACTCATCTTTTTGCGTTGCAAGGAGTTTTTTATCAGTCTTAACCTGAAACTTATAGTCGATATAAGTAGGTATTTCGGATAAAATCCTTTCGACGGTGAGCTGTCTGTGCTCCTTGAGTATCTCCCGAAGCTGTTATAAAAGGGCATCATCCCATCATCCGTCCGGTCAATAATGGTTTTTGAGCCTAAGAGAGCTGATTTTATTGCTTTTTATATCGTAAAAACTAAATTTGTTAGTACAATATTAGTAAACTAATTTATTTAGTATTCAATTCCCTTCGTTTATTTTTTCAGTCAAATAAACTATTCGTTCGATGATCTTTGCTTCCAACGTCCATCACAAAAATGTTCGAACATTTGGCTATATGTAATTACTTTTCTAATTTAATATTTTAACAACAATGCTATAGTTTGTACATTATTTGAGCTTTAAAGAGTGAACCAAAACCCCGAACAAATTGCCCGCGATCATATCGATCAACTGCTTGTGCAAAGCGGGTGGATTGTTCAGCCTAAAAGTTAACTCAATCTGGCCGCTGGTTTAGGAGTGGCCGTTACCGAATACCGAACCGATACTGGCCCGGTAGATTACTTGTTATTCGTAGATCGGAAGCCAATAGGCATTATTGAGGCTAAAAAGGCTGAAGAAGGCGTTCGCCTTACTATGGTTGAAGATCAATCTTTGCGCTATGCCGAAGGTAAGCTCAAATACTTTGACAACGATCCCCTCCATTTTGCTTATGAAAGCACTGGCGATGTAACCCGTTTTACCGATTACCGCGACCCCAAACCAAGATCAAGACCCGTATTCACGTTTCATAGACCCGAAACTTTTGTAAAGTGGTTGCAAGAGGCCAAAACCCTGCGTGCTCGCTTGCACGATATACCAGCTTTGCCTACTACAGGCTTGCGCGATTGCCAGATTACGGCCATCAGTAATCTCGAAACCTCCTTCCGCGAAAACCGCCCCAAAGCATTGGTGCAAATGGCCACCGGTTCGGGAAAGACATTTACCGCCATCACGGCCATTTATCGGTTGCTGACTTTTGCAAAAGCAAAACGCATTTTGTTTTTGGTGGATACTAAAAACCTGGGCGAACAAGCTGAAGGTGAATTCAAAAAGTATCTGCCGCAAGATGATAACCGTCTCTTTCCCGAGTTGTATGGTGTAACCCGCTTGAGCAGTTCATTCATTCCTACCGATAGTGAAGTTTATATTAGTACCATACAGCGGTTGTATTCCATTTTGAAAGACTCTGAGTTAGACGAGCGCGATGAGCAGGAAAATCCAGAAGAAAAGAAGTGGAAGCAAAAAGAGCCCATGCCCGTGGTGTATAATGAAAAAGTGCCCATGGAGTTCTTCGACTTCATTGTGGTTGACGAATGCCACCGTAGCATTTACAACCTATGGAAACAAGTGCTTGATTACTTTGATGCTTTTCAGATTGGATTAACCGCCACACCCGATAACCGCACCTTTGGTTACTTCAATCAAAACCTCGTGTGCGACTATGGCTATCAACGAGCGGTAGAAGATGGAGTGCTGGTGCCTTATAATGTTTTTGAAATTACCACCCGAATTACGCAAGATGGCGTGAAGCTGGACATGGGCGAATATGTAGGTAAGCGCGAGAAACTTACCCGCAAACAATTTTGGAATACACTCGATGAAGATGAAGTGTACACTTCAAAACAGTTGGATGACAAAGTAGTAAGCCCTAACCAGATTCGCCTGATCATCCAAACCGTAAAACAACAACTACCAATTCTCTTTCCCGACCGTATTGTTCCCTCTCCCCCTGGAGAAGGCCAGGGTGAGGCTGCCTTTGAAATCCCCAAGATGCTCATCTTCGCCAAGAGCGACAGCCATGCCGATGATATCATCAACATTGTGCGCGAAGAGTTTGCCGAAGAAAATAAGTTCTGTAAAAAGATCACTTACAAAAGTGAGGAAGACCCTAAGAGTGTGTTGCAGCAATTTAGAAATAGTTACTACCCGCGCATTGCGGTTACGGTGGATATGATTGCCACAGGCACCGACATACGTCCGCTGGAAGTATTGCTGTTTATGCGCGATGTAAAGAGCCGCACGTATTACGAGCAGATGAAAGGCCGAGGCACACGCACATGTTCACTCGAAGAATTAAAATCTACAGGAACACCCGCTGCCAAATACACGAAAGATCATTTTGTGATTATTGATGCCATTGGTGTAGAGAAAAGCCAGAAGACTGACAGCCGCCCGCTGGAGAAAAAGCCGGGCATGAGTTTGAAAGAAGTATTGGAAGGCATACACATGGGCCACCGCGATGAAGACATGCTAACCACGCTGGCAAACCGACTGATGCGTCTGGAAAAACAAATCAACGAAAAGGAGAAACAGACTTTTGCTGAGAAAGCCAACGGCAAAACCATCACGCAGGTAGTAAAAGAATTATTGCACGCCTACGATCCAGACGCAATTGAAAGTATTGAAACACAAATCAGAAAAGAGAATCCAGGGATATCTCCGGATGAAGCGAATTCAAAATTTCAAATTCAACATTCAAAATTAGTTGAAGATGCTGTGAAAGTATTTAACGACTATGAACTGCGAAACTATGTAATAGATGTGCGCAAGAAATACGACCAGACCATTGATCACATTAACCCCGATGAGATTGTGAAGATGGGTTGGGTGAAGGACAATAAGACTGCTGCCGAAAGTTTGGTGAACGATTTTAAAGCATGGATGGAAGAACACAAAACAGAGATCACGGCCTTGCAGATTTTTTACGGACAGCCTTACCAGAGGCGTGAGCTTACCTACACCATGATCAAAGACCTGGTAAAAGCCATTAAAACCAGTAGGCCACAACTGGCACCGCTCAACATCTGGCGCGCGTACGAACAATTGGAGAAAGTAAGTGGCCAACCAAAGAATGAATTGATGGCACTGGTCTCGCTCATACGCAAACTCAGCGGCATAGACAAAGAACTAACTGCTTACGATAAAACGGTGGACAAGAACTTCCAGGACTGGGTGTTTAAAAAGCAAGCCGGCACACTCAAGTTTACCGAAGAGCAAATGCAATGGCTGCGCATGATAAAAGATTATGTGGCCAATAGCTTTCATATTGAGCGAGATGATTTTGATTTAAACCCCTTCAATGCAAATGGCGGATTGGGAAAGATGTGGCAGTTGTTCGGAGAGAAGACGGATGAGATTATAAATGAATTGAATGAAGTGTTAGCTGCTTAGAGAATGACGTTTAAACTATGAGTAGAAAAAACCCGCACTTATTGAAGTCAGCCTCACTGTTTGCATTGTTTTGCCTTTCATATCTCCCTTTATTCTTTCTTTTAACAGTCAAGGTCGTTATAACAAATCAGACTTATTTACACTTTGCTGGATTTACTTTGAATGCGTTTATCTTGATGATTCAGAAGTTTGGTTTTGTTATTATAATGACTGTTTTGGGCATTTATGCAGGTATCGGAACAATGATTACATTAAGTAATATCAGAGCTAAAAGAAGCAATGCCAACCCAGTGAAATTAAAATCTATAAAGCCTAAAAATGAAGAGGCGCTTTCTTACTTGGCTACCTACGTTATCCCGTTGCTCATTCAAGGAGATACCGGCTTATTTGAGTATGTAACATTCACTGTGCTCTTCATTATTTATTACAAATTATATTCCACCTCAAGTTTAATTTTGATAAACCCAATACTTAATATGAAGTACGGTTTGTATGATGTGGAATATATTGTCGGAAATGAAATTAAAAGTGCACTTATTATTTCAGAACACAAATGGCTCGATGAAGGTGAGGAATTGAAAGTCATTAAGTTGAGTCATAGGCTTTATTTTGGATTTTAATCAAGTTAAAAATATGGATGCAACCGAATTACTCGAGGATTTGAAGGTGTTCACAAGTGGTGATACTGTTCATATGTATATTATTGAAAGAAAGTTAAAGGATGGAGCCAAAACTAGAGATAAACCTTCCGAGAAATTTGAATACAATCCACTCCAAGTAAATGTAAGTGATGACCTAATGCCCATAATTTGTGCAATGCTTGATCGTGCGATTGCAAAAAAAGTAAAGGAAGATGTGGTGATAAAGACCTATGAGGTTATTGACGATACGATCGATAAGATTTATACATATAACGACCTTGGGAAGATAGCTGGCTTCAGTGATTTTCTATCAAATAAACTTCAAAGCGAAATTAGTTCGTTAAAAACATTTAAAGAGTTAGAGGAATTTGAGAAAGCCTGGGCGTTGTGAAAGCTTCCCCAAAAACAGTAGCGATTATAAATAGAGTTTAATCGTTAAAATTGGGAAGAAATGAAAACAACAAAATTCAATGAGAGCCAAATCGTGGGCATCCTCAAACAGCAAGAACAAGGA
>JBIKRT010000103.1:0-14244 GCA_044349005.1 Cyclobacteriaceae bacterium | reverse complement strand
TTTCACATCATGAAGGTTATATTGATTTTCTTTATCGCTCATTGGTATTTGTCTTTATTTTTCCAAACCTTTTTCCTTCATCGCTATGCCGCTCATAAAGCATTTACGATGAACAAGTTCACTGAAAAAGTATTTTATGTTCTCACCTGGATTTTTCAAGGGTCAAATTATTTGAGTCCATTCGGGTATGGCGTAATGCACAGAATGCACCATGCTTTCGCGGATACTGAGAACGATCCACACTCTCCTAAATACGATGAAACTATTTGGAAAATGATGTGGAAGACAAAAACGATCTATTCTGACATTGCCAATAAACGGATTCCACTAGAAATTCGTTTTACTGAAGGAGTTCCAGATTGGCAAGCCTTTGACAAATTTGCACGCTCTTGGCCATCAAGGCTTTTTTGGGGTCTATCATACTTTACTGTTTATTTGATTTTCGCTAATGTTTGGTGGCTTTGGATCTTGTTGCCAATTCAATTTTTGATGAGTCCAGTTCATGGGGCAATCATTAACTGGTTTGCCCACAAGTATGGTTACAGAAATTTCAGTGTTGGTGATACTTCGAAAAACTTCCTTCCGGTTGATTTTTTGATGATGGGAGAAAGCTACCACAATAATCACCATAAATATGGCTCACGAGCCAACTTTGGTGGTATCCGCTGGCATGAAATAGACCCTACCTACCTAGTAATTAAACTGTTGGATAAGTTAAACGTAGTTCAAATAGTAAAGCAAAATCAGGTCCGTTTAGAGACTGTACGGAAGGCGGCTTAATTGGATGACAAAAGATAAATTATTTTAAGTCAACTATTTAAGCTAATTTTGTATCAATATATTAAAACACAATAATGAAAGAAGGAACAGTAAAATTCTTCAACGAAACCAAAGGTTTTGGATTTGTTCAAGAATCAGAATCAAACAAAGAGTATTTTGTACATGTATCAGGTCTAATTGACGAGATCAGACAGAATGATAAAATCACTTTTGAATTGCAAGAAGGAAAGAAAGGTTTAAACGCGGTGAACGTCCGTGTTGTAAACTAATTATCGATCTTACATAAGTTGAAAGCCAGGTCTAAAGCCTGGCTTTTTTTAATTACAAATAACCAAAAATTCAATCCTTTGACTTTTAAAGAATTCAATCTCAATACACTGATTACCGATGGCCTTGATGCAATGGGCTACTCGAAACCGACACCGATTCAAGAGCAGTCAATTCCCTTAATACTTGGCAATTATGATTTGGTTGCATTTGCCCAAACTGGAACAGGTAAAACAGCGGCTTATATTCTTCCAATTTTGCATAAGATTCTGACCACCGAGAACAGACATTTTAATACGCTTATACTCGCACCAACACGCGAACTGGCGTTGCAAATAGATCAACAGATTGCTGGCCTTGCCTACTTCGCTTCCATAAGTTCAATAGCTGTTTATGGGGGCGGTGATGGTGCCACGTGGGATCAACAAAAAAGGGCGATGGAAGAGGGTACCGATATTATCATCGCCACGCCTGGTAGGTTGATTGCACAACTTGCAATGGGTACAATGAAGTTGGATGAGTTGAAGCATTTAATTTTAGATGAGGCTGATAGAATGCTTGATATGGGTTTTTATGATGACTTGATCAAGATTATCAACTACCTACCTAAAAATAGGCAGACGTTACTTTTCTCGGCCACGATGCCGCCAAAGATAAGAACGCTTGCATCGCGTATTCTGAATGAGCCGAAAGAGGTTTCAATTGCAATTTCAAAACCTGCCGAAGGTATTTTACAACAGGCATACATGGTTTATGACGCGCAGAAAATGGGGCTCTTAAAATCAATTTTAAAATCAGCTTCGTTCAGCAGTGTCATTATCTTTAGTAACTCTAAGGATAACGTCAAGCGACTTGGGCATGAATTGAAACGGGCAGGCTTAAACGCAGAGGCATTTCATTCTGACCTAGAACAACAAGAACGCGAACAAATACTGTTAAAGTTTAGAAGCAAACAATTGGCAATTTTAGTCGGTACCGATATTCTATCACGTGGAATTGATGTAGAAGGGATTAGCCTAGTAGTGAACTACGATACGCCTCACGATGCAGAAGATTATGTACACAGAATAGGTAGAACAGCAAGAGCGGAGACTACAGGCACAGCCATTACTTTTGTGAACGAAAAAGATCTACGCAAGTTCGCGAGCATTCAAAAACTAATAGGAAAAGATATTACGCAGCTCACGTTGCCGGCCGAGTTGGGGGCAGGTCCTTCTGCCAATCAAGAGTTAAGAACGGATCGACCTCATAAAAAGCCGTTTAAGAGTGGAAGAAATTCACATCGCGCCCAAAGAAAGTAGGTGCAGCTGTCCGTGGAATTTTGCAATGTTCTGAACAGCCGCTGAGGGCGCATAAAAGTGAAGTCTTTTAGATTTGGTGAAAACGCTTTCAACTACTGAGCATTAATGGGTTACTAAATTCTAAAATGGGGTCACACGTTCCGAAGTCGTAATAAAATTTTATATCTTCGAGTCTGTTCTAATTCACAGCAGAGAAATGAAGAATAGACTGTTTTTTGCTTTACTTGTTACAGGGGCTTTGTTTTCCTGCAAAAGGGAAGTTGAGCAAATTGACTACAGCCTTCAAGTAAAACCGATCATTAATAAAAACTGTATTTCTTGTCATGGCGGTGTAAAGCGGCAGGCCAATTTTAGTTTGCTCTTTCGCAAGGATGCGTTAGATACAACTGAATCAGGCAAGCCATCGATTATACCGGGTGACGCTGCTCATAGTGAAATGATCAAGCGGCTTACCAGCACTGATCCGGAAGAACGCATGCCGTATAAAGAGAATGCACTTAGTAAAAATGAAATTGAAATTCTGCGCAAGTGGATTGAGCAGGGAGCAAAATGGGGTGATCATTGGGCGTATGTTCCTCCACGAGCGGTAGCAACCCCGGCCGGTAAAGGAGTCTTTGCTGGAGTTTTTGGTGGCAGCTCATCGAAGCAAACGATCATTGATGATTTTATTGACGAAAAACTGAAGGCTGAAAATCTAAGTAGATCGAAACCTGCTGAAAAATCCGCTTTGGTGAGGCGGGTGTATTTCGATGTTGTTGGTCTGCCTCCGTCACCTGAGCAAGCATCTAAGTTTATAGAAAATGAAAATGAGGATGCGTATGAAAAGTTGGTGGACAACTTATTAGCATCGCCAAAATTTGGAGAGAAATGGGCTTCTTGGTGGCTTGACTTAGCACGCTATTCAGATACCAAAGGGTACGAACGAGACGCGGGAAGGGATATTTGGCGCTATCGCGATTATGTGATAAAAGCGTTTAATGAAGATAAGCCATTTGATCAATTTACGATTGAGCAATTAGCAGGGGACTTACTACCAAATCCTACCGATGATCAATACATCGCTACGGCTTTTCATCGTAATACCATGAACAACGATGAGGGAGGCACAGAAGATGAAGAGTTTAGAGTGGCGTCTACTTTAGATCGGTTGAATACTACCTTTCAGGTGTGGCAAAGCACTACGTTTGCTTGCGTGCAATGCCATAGCCATCCCTATGATCCATTCCGTCATGAGGAGTATTATAAAACGCTTGCTTTTTTTAATAACTCAAGAGATGAAGATACCTATGGTGAGCATCCTGTTTTGAAAACGTATGAAGAGAAAGACCAAAAGAAACTAGACGACATCATTGCTTGGGTGAAAAAGCAGAATCCAAGTGCAGAAAAGAACACGCTTCTTTTTTTGAAGACGCTGGAGCCAAAAATTCATCCTCATGACTTCGACCAATTTGTGAATGGCGAGCTGATCGATACTAAATTCTTGGGTATTAGACATGGCGGAAGTGCCCGTTTGACGAATGTCGATTTAACCAATAAATCGGTGTTGATCATGAACCATCAAACGCCAGAGAAAGGGGGTATTGTTGAGATTCGTGCTGATAAGATGAACGGAACGTTGGTCGCACGGTTTGAAGTCCCGTCCAACGGTTGGAAATGGAAAGCGTCATTCATTCCTATTCCAAACATGAAGGGTGTTCATTCGCTTTACTTCAAGTTCATTAATCCAAAATTAAAGGAAGGCTATCCTGTAACGGCTGTTGAATGGATTGCTTTCCGCGAGGAGTTGCCCGGAAAGGGTAGGGCAGGGTATCAAGGGGTGGTAACGGATTTTGATAGCCTCGTAAACCGCACCACTGAGGGCACGCCAATTATGATTGAAAATACCGAACGTGTGCGGACTACACATGTTTTTGAAAGAGGCAATTGGTTAGTGAAAGGAGCTTTAGTAAAGCCAGAAGTTCCGCGATTGCTGAATCCTTTTCCTCAAGGGCAGCCTACCAATAGACTTGGTTTTGCCAAATGGTTGGTAGATAAAAACAATCCCCTTACGGCCCGCACAATTGTAAATCGCGTGTGGGAGCAACTAATTGGAATTGGGTTGGTAGAGACGTCTGAAGATTTTGGAACGCAAGGCGCCAAACCTTCGCACCCTGAGTTGCTAGATTGGCTTTCCCTTCGTTTAATGAATGAGCATAAATGGAGTATAAAAAAGCTAATTAAAGATATTGTAATGACTCAGACTTATCAGCAGGACTCGAAAGTCAGCGCTGAGTTATTGGAAAAGGATCCACTCAATAAGCTCTTGGCTCGCGGGCCTCGCATACGCTTATCAGCCGAACAGGTGAGGGATCAAGCCTTGGCCGTTAGTGGCTTGCTAAGCGATAAGATGTACGGAAAAAGCATTATGCCTTACCAGCCCGATGGAGTTTGGCAAAGTGTGTGGAGTGATGATAAATGGGAAACCAGTAAGGGCGATGATCAGTATAGGCGAGGTGTTTACATTTATAGTAAGCGCACAAGTCCTTATCCGAGTATGATGACTTTTGATGGCTCCAGCAGAGAAGTCTGTACGATAAACCGAATACGAACCAATACCCCGTTGCAAGCATTGGTGACGTTGAACGACCCCGTTTATGTAGATGCGGCCAGGGCTTTTGCCACTAAGATGATGAAAGCGTCAGCCGATCCTGCAGCGCAAATTGGTTTTGGTTATGAAAGTGTGCTGTTTAAATCCATTAGCGAAAAGAAACTATCGATTCTTTCATCGCTTTATTCAGACGCATTAGCCGACTATAAGAAGAACCCCGCTGAGGCTAAGAAATTGATTAAAGAAGAAAAGCCAGAGTTGGCAGCACTGACCATCGTGGCAAGCGCAATTTTAAATTTAGATGAATTGATAACCAATTGAAAATTTCAAAATAATGGATCAGGCATTTAGCGATTTAAAGAATATTTCCCGAAGGCACTTTCTGTATGAGAGTGCTACGGGGCTTGGCGGGGTTGCCCTCAGCACGTTGCTTGGCGGTTGTTTTGGCTCAAAAGCCAAAGAGCTTTCAATGGATCCTATGTTTCCACGAGTGCCTCACTTTCCCGGCAAGGCAAAAAGCGTAATCTACTTGCACATGGCAGGGGCACCATCACAATTTGAAACGTTTGACTTCAAGCCAGAGCTGCAGAAGCTACATAATCAATTGTGTCCGCAGTCGTTGTTGGAGGGAAAGAAGTTTGCGTTCATTCGCGGTACGCCTAAAATGTTAGGCCCTCAGGCATCATTTAGACAATATGGAGAGTCGCGCGCCTGGGTGTCAGAACACCTGCCTCATTTGTCAACAGTGGTGGATGAGTTGTCGTTTTTACATGCAGTAAATACGGATCAATTCAATCACGCGCCAGCGCAATTGCTTGTCCATACAGGTACCCCACGGTTGGGCAGGCCAAGCATTGGTTCATGGGTCACGTATGGGTTGGGGACTGAGAATTCTAACCTACCCGGATTTGTTGTGCTGACTTCGGGTGGTAAAACTCCGGATGCCGGAAAAAGTGTTTGGGGCAGTGGGTTTCTTCCCTCAGTTTATCAGGGAGTTCAATGTCGATCCGTTGGCGAGCCGGTGCTTTACTTGAATGATCCGGAAGGGATTGATCGGGCAATGAAAAAGAAAACCATTGACGCCATCAATCAAGTAAATCAAGAACACTACAAAGAATTTCAAGATCCAGAAACACTTACGCGCATTAATCAATATGAGTTGGCGTATCGTATGCAAATGTCGGTACCCGAAGTGATGAACATCAATACCGAGCCAGCTTCCATCCATGAATTGTATGGTACAAAACCAGGTAAAGCTTCTTTTGCTAATAATTGTTTACTTGCTCGTAAGTTAGTTGAGCAAGGAGTGCGCTTTGTTCAGTTATTCGATTGGGGGTGGGATAGTCATGGAACTGACGAAGCGTTGGCAATTGATTATGGATTGCGAAACAAGTGCAGAGAAATTGATCGCCCCATCACGGCTCTTTTACTAGATCTAAAACAAAGAGGTCTGCTGGATAAAACATTGGTGGTTTGGGGTGGAGAGTTTGGAAGAACACCCATGCAAGAAAATCGTGAGAACAAGACAATGCCCTTTCTAGGAAGAGATCACCATGTAGAGGCATTTACCATGTGGATGGCAGGAGGCGGAATCAAGAAAGGCGGGAGCTGGGGCGAGACGGACGAGATTGGATATTATCCGACTAAGGGGAAGGTATCGTTGCACGATGTTCAGGCCACCATCTTAAATCAACTGGGATTTGACCACGAAAAATTGGTGTATCAATTTCAAGGGCGTCCTTTTCGATTGACAGATGTAGAAGGGAAAGTGATTCAGGAAATTATTTCTTAATAAATCAAAAACAGATGTCGATATCAAGAAGATCATTTATCAACCATTTAGGAGCGGCAAGCACAGCTGCTTTAATTAACCCATTTACTACCTTTGCCAAACCTATGGAAACAACTACTGCTGCTGGCTTTGAATTGATTTTACTTGGAACAAACTGGGGCTTTAGCGGCACCACCGCTCAGTTTTGCGAACGCATAAAAGCCGATGGTTATGACGGAGCGGAAATTTGGTATCCTGCCGATGCCAAAGGCCAACAAGAGGTGCAAGAAGCATTTGCTAAAAACGGATTGCGTTTTGGTATTTTGATTGGCAGTGGTGATGCAAATCCTAAAACCAATCTCGATCAATTTGCACGTATGCTGGAGAGCGCCATCAAGGCGAAACCCTTGTACATAAACTGCCATTCCGGTAAAGATTATTTTTCCTTTGCAGATAATAAGTTTTTTATGGAGTTGACTAGTCAGCTTTCAAAGTCGAGTGGCATTCCAGTATATCATGAAACGCATCGGGGCAAGAGTTTGTATTCAGCGCCTATCACCAAAGGGTTTATAGATTCATTGCCTGATTTACGATTAACACTTGACATCTCGCATTGGTGCAATGTTCATGAGTCGATGTTGGACGACCAAAAGGAAACAATTGCGTTAGCACTAAGTCGCACCGATCATATTCATGCACGTATCGGTCACCCGGAAGGGCCACAGGTAAATGATCCGCGAGCGCCTGAATGGAAGTTTGCTGTGGATGCTCACTTTGCGTGGTGGGACAAAGTAGTGGAGCAAAAGAAAAAAGAAGGCAAGCGCATGACGATACTCACGGAATTTGGTCCACCGGATTATATGCCTACCATGGCTTACACCCGACAGCCGTTGACCGACCAATGGCAAATCAATAAGTACATGATGGAAACGCTCCGCAAACGCTATGCTTAGTTGATGGGAGAGGTGTCATCATTTTTCGGGCGGTTTCATCCGATACTCGTTCATTTTCCCATCGGTATTTTATGGCTGGCTTTTGTTTTTGAATTACTTTCTCGAACGAAGAAGTTCAAGAAAGTAAAGTTTGCCGTTGAGCCTTCCTTGCTGATAGGCGCAGGTGGTGCTGTATTTGCTGCGCTTTCTGGCTTTCTTCTTTCACAAGAAGGCGGCTATGAAGAAAAGCTTCTTCAAAATCATCAATGGCTTGGAATTGGCACGGCCATCTTTTCTTTACTGACTTACTTATTTCATCGAAGAACATTTTTGTTGAAAGAGAAGCAGCGAAAGCGGTTAAGGATTATTGTGTTTATTCCGTTGATGGTGCTCTTGATTGCCACCGGCCACTTAGGTGGATCAATGACGCATGGGGAAGATTTCTTAACGCCTAATTCAGCGGAAGGAGAAGAGCTAACCAAGCAAGTATCCTTTTCAAAAGATTCTAATTTTTATAAGCACATAATAGCCCCGTTACTGGAAAAGAAATGCTATTCATGTCATAATGCCAAGAAGCAAAAAGGTCAGTTGAGGCTTGATGAAGTTGAATTTATTTTAAAAGGAGGGAAGCATGGCGTGGTAGTGAAACCAGCAAACGCAACTGAAAGCGAACTTTATAAACGACTGATCTTACCAGCCGAAGACGAGCATCATATGCCGCCAAAAGGAAGACCACAGTTGACAAACAACGAAGTGGATGTGCTGTATGGATGGATGGAAGCTGGTGCAAGCTTTGATAAAAAGATCAGCGAATTTGTTGACAAAAAAATAGTGCAATACATCGAATCGTTAGAAGAGACGTCTGCAACGGTGGAGCTGGACGACACCGCTATTCCAGAACTGGATGCTGAACGGATTGTGGAGTTACGAGCGAAAGGAATTATTGTGATGCCACTTTCACAAAATACGAAGTTCGCCAAAGCGTTCTTTATAAATCCTGCTACCATTACCGATAAAGAGGTGGAGTTGCTTACACCTTTCAAACAGCAGTTGATTCAACTAAAGCTTACACGAACAGCCATATCAAATTCAGCACTTAAAACGCTTTCAACGTTTGGTAATCTGCGTTCGCTTGAGTTGGATTACACCGCCATCACTGACGAAGCAATCAACCAGTTGAAAGAATTAAACAAGTTGGAACGACTTAATCTAGTGTCGACCAAAGTAACCGATAAAGGAATTCTTGCGTTGGCGGCTTTGCCTTCACTTAAAGAGGTTTTTATTTTCAATACACGGGTAACTAAACAGGCAATTGTTGACTTTCAAAAACGTAACCAGAAAGTTTTCTTAGACACAGGAAATTACACCCTCAAGACGTTAGCTTCGGATACCATTGTTCATACAAGGAAAAGTAAATAGCCATGCTGCGGTTCAGCAAAGAGTCGTTGGTGGTTGATCGTTACCCGTCATTCGTTTCCCATTATGGGAACTTTAGCTTACCTTTGACAAAAGATTAATAATTGAGAGTAATTGCTAAAAAGGTATTCCGAGAGTTTTGGATTAGAAATTCGGACTGCGAACAACAACTTAAATCTTGGTACCAAGAAGCTAAAAAGAGTGAATGGAAAAATACCAATGAAATCAAAAAGGAGTATCCGACAGCAAGTATTCTTGGCGACAATAGCGTTGTTTTTAACATAAAGGGTAACAACTATCGACTAGTCGTTAAGATTAATTTTCAATATCAAATGATGTGGGTACGATGTGCTGTGACTCATAAAGAATACGACAGGATTGACGCAGATAAAATTTGACGACAATGAACTTGAAACCGATAAAGACCAAAAAGGACTACCAACAAACGTTAGACAGACTTGAATCAATTTTTGACTCCAAAAAAGGGACTAAGGAAGGAGACGAACTAGAGATATTGGGCATACTCATTGACCAATATGAAAACGAGCATTTCCTAATCGGCCTACCTGACCCAATTGAAGCAATAAAATTCAGAATGGAACAACTTGGTTATACTCAGACAGATTTAGCGAAAGTCGTTGGACTTAAGAGTAGAGCAAGTGAAATATTAAGCGGAAAGAGAAAACTATCGCTGGACATGATCAGACAGCTACACGACAAGCTGAATATTCCGACTGACGTTTTAATTCAGGCTTACTAATCGGCACGAACCGCTAACAAAATGTTTGCTCAATGGTGCGGTGACGTGTTATTCGAAGTGCTAATTTAGTTCCACCTTTGGTGCCGGGGATAGGACGCAGCTTCGAAATCGCACCACTGCGCAAAGACAACCGTTACCGCCAATGCCATTAAGACAAATGACACGACAAACGATAATTATATTGACAGCATTGCTCTCTGCTTTTAATATGCTCGCACAAAACTTACCTGAATCAACTGTAACTGGTTTAGTGTTTGACGAATCAACTGGAAAGCCTTTGCCCTACGCTAACGTGTTGGTGAAAGGCAGTAGTATTGGAACAGTTACAAATTTCAAAGGAGAATTTAGAATCAGTATACCAACCAATTTCAAAAGTGACAGCTTGAAAATATCCTACATAGGTTACAAAACCAATTCAGTTGCTATATCAGAGCTTTCAACAGAAAGTAAGATATTTCTAGTGGAGAGTCTAAATACCCTGAACGAGGTGCTGATTACAGGACAATCTGCTCTGTCTATCATGAAATCTGCTATTAAGAAAATACCTACCAATTACTATAGCCAATCCTACAAGAGTAAGGGGTTCTACAGGATAACATCAAAGAAGGATGCAAAAAATATGCATCTCTCGGAAGCCGTATTTGAACTCCATAATGCTAAAAAAGCAAGCCAGTTCAAACTCGCAAAAATGCGAGCAATAAAAGATGAAAGGGAATCGCATGGTTTGGATCTCGGACTGAAACCAAACGGAATAATTGAATTCGATATCATAAACCATTCGACTGAGTTTGATTTTCTCCGTGAGAAAGGGTTAAAAGATTACGATGTTGATTTCGAGGAAAATATTACATACATGGATCAGGAGGTATTTGTGCTTTCCTTTGATCAAAAAGATGGAGTTAAGAAAGCTGGCTACAAGGGAAAGGTTTTTATCGACACAAAAACTTATGCAATAGTATATCTTGACTATGGATTTAGCCCAAAAAGCATTAAGTATCACAAATTTGGTGATGCTGCTCAGCGTGCCTTGATGAAGATTTTAGACATACACATTGAAATGCCTAAATCCGATTATAAGATTTCATATAAAGGGATTGGCGGAAGATACTATCTAAATACAGTTTACAATGAGGCTGTATTAATATTTCAAAGCAGCAGGTATCACTATAACTTTCTGGCCGATACCCGTGTTGACTATATCGTAAGTGATTTAGATGTTACTAATACCTTGCCCTTTGCTAATAAAGAGACGCTCGGCAACAGTAAATTAATAGAAGAACAAGATTCCCCATATGATAAATCTTTCTGGGACGGTTATAATATTATTCTCCCAAACGTTGATTTTACTTCTATTGCTAAAAGCATTGAGTCTAACAATACAGCTAACGATACTCAAAGAGAGATTGAAGACAAATTACCGAAGTACCCAAAGGATAAAGCAAGTAGGGTTGACTCTATCCTATCTTTCTATAATCAAAAGGGACTGTTCAATGGGAATGCTTTGATAGAGTACGAGGGAAAGACTATTCTTCAAAAAAGCTATAATAATAGGCTCACAGAAAATCAGTTGAAAACCCAGTTTAGGATAGGTTCCGTAGGTAAGACATTCACTTCGATGTTAATAATAATGTTAGAAAAAGACGGGCTTCTTAAACTTACAGATTCAGTGAAAAAGTATTTGCCTACTTACAGACATAGAAACATTACTATTGAGCAGTTGCTAACTCATCAATCAGGTTTGCCTAATTATCTAGCTAAGAATGAATATGTGATTCGTCTTTTTGAAAAGGAATTTTCAGTAGGAGAATTAGTTGAACAATTTTGCAGCGACTCTCTGGAATTTGATTCAGGGAGTAAATTCCAATATTCCAATTCAGGCTATGTTGTCCTAAGTCATATTGCCGAAAAAGTGTCAGGAAAATCCTTTGGAGAAGTATTGAAAGAAAGAATATTTCAACCCTTGCAAATGAACGATACCTATTTTGGGACCTCAGTTGATACTGCGAACCTTGCTACAGGATACATGTACGGACAGCGTGAGCCAAAGTACTATCCACAGAATGTAGGTGGTGCAGGTGGAATAACTTCAACATTGGAGGATTTGTTAAAATGGAGCCACAGTATTGAAGAAGAAACACTTCTTCCAGAAAAGAAGTTGGATTTACTATTTGTTCCAAGAGTTAGTTACTCGGACTGGGATGCCGACTATGGATACGGTTGGATTTTAGACAAGTATAAGTTCAAGACTTCAAAAAATAACATTATCCGCTACCATCCAGGCACTGATTTTGGCTTTTATTCGATGTTTTTAAAACAACATGAGAAAAAGATCACGCTAATTCTGCTCAATAATACTGGCGATTTTCCCCGATTTGAAATTTCTGACCTGATCTTAAATACACTTGACTAACGTACAATTTAAAGATAGTGAGGCATAGTTGGCACGTGGCGGCAACAAAATGTTTGCGCAATGGTGGAGTGACGTGTTATTCGAAGTGCTAATTTAGTTCCACCTTTGGTGCAGGGGATAGGACGCAGCTTCGAAATCGCACCACTGCGCAACCACAACCGTTGTGTGCCAGGCGCAAAAAA
Source organism: Cyclobacteriaceae bacterium (assembly GCA_044349005.1). GTDB lineage: Bacteria > Bacteroidota > Bacteroidia > Cytophagales > Cyclobacteriaceae > ELB16-189. The sequence continues at coordinate 1,838 of JBIKRT010000103.1, read as the reverse complement.
ACCTGCGTACAGTGACGACCAAAGTATATCGCATAAAATTTAATTGTCAACGAAAATGTCTCAAAACGTTCAGATTACTGCTGCCGGGCGATTTAAAGCCAGCGCCCTGTCCCATGTGATAAAGAAAAATAAAGAATTAGAGACTCGAATTTGTTCACCCACAAATTGAAGTCCACAGGGCAAGTTAAATTTTGTTATTCTTTTTCAGGGAAATCAAAAAATGATTCTTCTCCTTCTTCGGGTAGAAAAATCAATCGGTGCGTAGCATTTCCAGACACAATAAACATCTTGATGCATTCAGGTGTTTCAGGTTTCGAGAAAAAATATCTTTTACCTTCCTCCCCTTCATAAAACCGATTCCAATAATCTTCCGTCCATCCACTGTGACGTGTTGCATGTTTAAAATACAAGTCTTTGAACTTTTCTTTCGTTACTTCTTGCTCCATTTTGTTGCGGGCCGTTAATCTAGTCCGCTCACAATAGTTAAATCTGGATTTCCCTTTTTTAGCTTTTCTATGTCGGTGGCTTCTACGCTGTTGCCGAAGAGTCCTAGATATTTCAGTTTTTTCAATTTCATCAGTTTATCCAACTCGTTAGAAATTGTAAGTTTATTCAACGTTAAATCCAAACTGTCCAAATTCTCAAGCGTACCAAAGTCGTCTGGAAGTTGTTTTAGGTTAAGCTCAACCAGCCGTAAATTTTTTAGGTTAGAAAGTTCAGTTATTTCACTGGGTAATAATTTGAAGGGCGGTTTTTCTGCCCTTTGTTGGAAGAAGGTGCTTAATGGCGGATAAATTGTCCATCCACTGGAACTGTCTAAAGTAACATAAAGTTTCCTGGCTTTTTTTAAACGCCCAATTTCACTGGGTATGCTGTCGAGATGATATTTGCTTAGATAAATAGTGACCGTTTCTTGGTCAGTAAGTCGTTCAAATAAGTATTGATTTTTTTCTGTTGTCGAACAAGAAATAAGTAAAGTTGTAATCAGTAATATTTGAGGTCTCATTCGTCAGTGTTTAGTGGCCACAACATTGGCGCTTGCGTTCTAGGGGGATTTTGAAATCGCGTCCAGTTCCAAACAACGAATGCACTAGAGATACGAAAACGTTGGATTACACGTCAATCCAGCTTGACGCAAATACTAATGTGCTTGTTGCACAACTAATTTTTTAGCTCAAATGCCACATTCAACCCTTCAAATCAGTAAAATTTCGGGGACTAATTTGGTGGCTTTTCACAAATTCATAGTTGTGCTACAGCCACTATTGCTAGCATCAGTTTTACTCCTTTTTCTCTTCTTTCTCGTAGTGACTCACGGAGCTGATTAGCTTGTCAGCATAAATATCGTCAACACCTAGAGCTTCAAGTTTAGTCTCCTTTTTATCAATGTCAAATAGTCCTATGTATTTTTTGCCTCCATTGAACCATAGTCGCGCCAGTGGTTTTCGGTTATTGTCGTCTAGAAGAATTCCGAAATATGCTTTCGTGTCTCGTCCAACTATTCCTGAAACCTGAAATTTTTTACGAAGGATGGATCTTACAATTAAGAATCCTTCTTTCTCTTCTTCAGTTGTCTCTTTGTTATCATTTTTATAGCAAATAAAAAAGGCTTGCCTTTTGGCAAGCCTTCTCATCATATATTTGGAAAAATTCAGAGCATGGCCTCAACAACTAAATTGCTTAGTAGATGGTGGTGATTCAAACTGTTTTTTCCTGAGTTCCTCGGTTTTTTCTGCAACGAGTGAAAAGCTTTGAATGCAGGTTAAAAATGGGTTTTTTCTTTGGTTGGTGGGTGTCCCAATGTAGCTTTGAGGGTGTTTGTTAGAAAGAAGCCTAAT
>JBIKRT010000002.1:0-129939 GCA_044349005.1 Cyclobacteriaceae bacterium | reverse complement strand
CTTGTCTTTTTAGCCCAACTTTTTAATTGCCTTTTTTCGCTCGTTAAAACCACAAAATCACAAATCCAAAATCTTCTAATCCTAAAATTGAGTTTTTAAGGGACGACTATTTAGATTTTTCTAATGCTTTGCATTAGAAACTAACTAACCACAGAAACGTGGGATTTGAAAATCCCTTGTATCTGGGTTCTGGATTGCAAATCCACAACAGCGGAAGACTTCAAGAGGAAAGGCAAAAAATCACTGATCCGTTCAGAGATCAATCTTTTGTCTTAAGCATTGATTCTCCTTTTCTCCTCTTCACCCATTTCACCACTTCAAACCATACCGTAGCAATAATGCCTACACCAGCACTTACGGCTATTTGACCTAGCGTAATTAATTTAAAATCAAAAAACGCTGACAGTGGTTGTATAAAAAGTAAAGCCGAGGTGAGCGCCACGGTAATCACAATCATAAGTAGCACGAGGTTGTTTTTATATCGCAGGGTAGTGAGCACGGAATAATAAAACGAGCGGTTGACAAGCATTAAAAAAATGTTCGCGACAATTAAATTAGTGAATACCAACGTGCGCGTGCTTGCTTCATTTAATCCAACATATACGCCATATTGATAAACACCCAACGTGCCCACCGTAATTACTAACCCCTGAATAATACTCGCAATTAATTCTCTTACTTTAAAAAACGTACTCGTAAAGGGCCGCGGCTTTTGACTCATCGCATTTGCTTCCATTGGCTCGTTTTCATAAATAATCGAGCAAGTAGGTCCCATAATCAACTCCAAAAAGATAATATGCACAGGTAGAAAAATATTTGGATAAACCCATCCTAATGCCAAGGGTATAAATACAGTAAGTATAATGGGGATATGAATAGAGATAATGTATTGAATAGCCTTTTTCAAGTTCGTGTAAATCTTTCGTCCCATGGCAATGGCGTCCACCATTTTTGAAAGATCGTCCTCTAACAAAATCAGCGAAGCAGCTTGCTTGGCAATCTCCGTTCCTTTCTTGCCCATAGCAATGCCGATGTGGGCTGCTTTCAATGCCGGGCCGTCATTGACGCCATCGCCCGTCATGGCTACAATTTCGTTCTTTGCTTTTAACGCATTTATTATTTTTAATTTAGCCTCCGGAAACATGCGCGTGAATATCTGAGTATCTTCCACACGTTGCTCCAACTCCTCTTCATTCAACTTCATCAATTCATCGCCTGAAATGGTTTTATCGAATCCTTTAAATCCAATTTGTTTTGCAATAGCACTGGTGGTTTCTGCATTGTCGCCCGTAATAATCTTTACTTGAATCCCTGCCTTGTAAAATGATTCAAGTACCGATTGTATGTTCTTCTTTGGTGGATCGTAAAATGCAACCAACCCTTTAAAATTGAATTTGAATTCTTGTTGCGTTGCCGGATAATTGTTGTCATTCCAGCTGGTCTCCCCTACCGCCAGCAACCGATAACCGTCCAAACTCAATGTCTTGATTGCATCATTGATTTTAGTTTTCCTTTCCTCATCCAATGGAGAGACGTTGATAATTGCTTCGGGTGCACCTTTGGCCGCAATAATCTTCACACCGGCTGAGTTTTGAAAAACATGGGTCATCATAGGGGGCTTCCCTCCTAGCGGATATTCATGAATCAATTTAGAATCCGTTCGCTCATCATTCGTCATGTGACTTTTGTAAGCATCATGCAAGGCAACTTCCATCGGATCGAAAGGGATAGGTTCACTTGCAAACATTGCCACCCGTATTAACTCATTTTCCTCTTTATCTTTCAATTCATGGGCATTGAGTATCTTTTGGGAATCCAACAAATACACTTTAGCCAAACTCATTTTATTTTCTGTAATGGTTCCTGCCTTATCGGTACAAATAACAGTAGCACTTCCGAGCGTTTCTACCGTTTTCATTTGTTTTACTACAATGCCCATCTTCATTAAGCGCCACGCACCCAAGGCCATAAAAGATGTAAGTGCCATCGGAATTTCCTCGGGCAGCACACTCATGGCAAGCGTAAGCGAATTGATTAAGCTATCCAGCAACAGCTTAGAGTGCATGTAATTGGTAATCCATACAATCACAAAAACAATAGCCCCTGCAACCAACATCTTCTTAACGAAGTTGTTGATTTGCCTTTCTAGCGGAGTCGGTTCTTCTTTAATACTCTCAAGGCTCTTCCCGATTTTACCCAATTTGGTTTCGTTGCCAATGGCAGTAACTGTCGCGATGGCTAAACCAGCCGTTACCGTTGTTCCAGAGAAAATAGAATGTTTTTCTTTTGATGAATCCTTCGCCACAGGCATCGATTCTCCAGTAAGGATCGATTCATTGACAGAAAAATCATTTGAATGCGTAATGATGCCATCCGCACCAATAAGAATTCCTTCTTCTACCAATAGGCTATCACCCACCACTACTTCTTCACTCTTAATCTGAACCGCTGCTCCGTTGCGAATTACTTTGCAATTGGGTTTAGTAAAGTCCTTCAACTTATCCAATGCATCACGACTTTTAGAATCCTGATAAAGGGAAATGAGTGACACCAACACAATAGCAGAAGCCAGAAAAATTCCATCTCCCACCTTACCGCTGATAAAGTAAATAGAGGAAGTAACTAACAGCAAAATAATCATCGGCTCTTTTATCAAGCCAACAACTGACTCTAAAAACCGATTCCTCTTTTTATAGGTTAACTGATTTGATCCAAACTTTTCTCTGGCAGCAAGCACTTGAGCATCGGTGAGGCCTTGCGTGTTGTAGATATTTGCTGCCATATAATTTCTTACCTATTACTGTTTGACTATTCTCCCATCTTCCATCTCAATAATACGATGCGTATTGTTAGCAAACTCTTGATCGTGCGTCACAATTAAAAGGGCTTGTTTGTTTTCTTCCGCTAATTTCTTAAAAATATCAAAGACAATGAGACTATTCTTCTTATCAAGATTACCAGTTGGTTCATCGCAAAGAATAACACTAGGGTTGTTTATGAGTGCACGCGCAATTGCGACCCGTTGTTTCTCTCCTCCAGAAAGTTGATTGGCCTTTTTGTCCGCCAACGATTCAATGCCCAACGTTTTCAGTCGATCCATTGCATGTACCTTCACTTCCGATTCGGTGTGGGCAGCTAACTTCAACCCGGGAAGCATTACATTTTCCACCACCGTAAACTCATTCAGCAAATAATGAAATTGAAACACAAAACCAATTTTCTCATTTCGCACACGCGCCAATTGCTTTTCAGATTTACCGCGCATCACCTCACCCCCAATCATTAGTTCACCTTCATAATCGGTGTCCATCGTAGAAAGTATGTAAAGTAGCGTAGACTTACCACAACCCGATTTTCCTGTAATGGCCACGAATTCACCTTTCGTGATCGCAAGATTCACATCTTTCAATACACTTACCGTTACCGGATCATGGAAACTTTTTGAAATGTGATTCGCTTGAAGTACAATCTCATCCATGCAATTCTATTTTCCACGAATAATAATAACAGGATCTATCTTGCTTGCCTTACGCGATGGCGCCCAACCCGCTAGGTAAGTTGTAATTAAAGAAAAGGTAGAACCAATAACATAAAAAACAGGATTGTAGTTAATGGGATATGTCTTTACCGTAGGAAGTGAAGCCGTGTTAAAGGGTATTTGATCTATGGCGAAGGAAAGCAAGAAGCCAAATCCCAACCCTACAAAACCACCGAAGAAACCAATGCTCAAAGCGATCACTAAAAAAATTCGATTCACATCTACACCAGAAAAACCGGTGGCTTTGAGGATGGCTATGGAATCCATCTTCTCATAAATCATCATATTGAGAATATTATAAATACCAAAGCCTGCAACCACTAGCAACGTAATGCCAACGGCATATGAAATAAGTGACCGCACAAATGAACCTGTTTCAAATTGCGAATTCGCAGTTTGAATGTCTTCTGCATCTGTTTGAAATAATTGAGCAAACTCTTTTCCAATTGCTGGTGCCTGCAGCATATCAACTACTTTCAACTGTATGTCGGTGATATAATCGTTGGGCTTACCTAATATTTTCTGCGTAGTAGCAATAGATGCATAGCTTTGAACTTTATCTAACTCTGCTAACCCTGATTGAAAAAAACCCACTACTTTCAATGAAAACCGTTGCTGTTTAGCTGTAGTAACTTGCACCACATCGCCAATCGCAACAAGTAGTTTTGCTGCCAACCCCTTACCCAAAATAATGCTATTCGATACATTCTTAAGATCAAGTGGGTTTCCCTCCACCACATAATCGGTGAAATGAAACAAGTTACTTTCGGCTTGCGCATCAATACCATTTATCACACCAGTGATATCAATCGAACCATCATTAAAAAAAACCTGTGCTGTTATTTTTGGTGCAATGCCAGTTACCCGACTGTCGTTTTTTAATGCCTGAATGATGGCTCCGCTATTATAAATTTCCTGGCGACTACTGCCTGATTTAATCGATCGAATAAAATTATGAGATTGTTTAAATTCAGTTGAAATATCAATTGGCTGGTGAAGACTGGGTTTAATGTCGTTGTACAAACGAACATGGGCAGTTCTATTTAAGATAAGACCATCCAACAAATCATTGAGGCCCGTCATAAAACTAAGCAGCGTTATGAACATGGTAATGCTAAACGTAACGCCCACTGCTGCCACCAGGGTTTGCTTCCACCGTGCTAACAAAAGTGCTTTTGCGATCTTAGCAACCAGCAACGCGTTCATAATACTGGTTTATAAACTTTGTCTGCGGATGTTAAGCCTTTCACAATCTCCACTTTCTGGTAGTCCATCAATCCTACTTTTACATTTCGCTTTTCGGTTTCATTTACCAACACCAGCGAATCGAAAATAAGATAGCCGCGCGGGATGGTAAGTGCCTTCGCTTTTGTAAGTATCACTATGTTTGCTTCCACCGACAGATTAGGATAAAGCACATCCGGCTTTGTGACAAAAATCGCTTTTACTGTAAATGACCTAGAATCTTCATTCATCAAGGGTTCAATCTTTTCGACAGAAGCTTCGAACACTTTGCCTTTGTAACTGTCCATAGTAAAAAGTACCCGTTGATTATCTTTAATTCGAGCGATATCATATTCATCAACCTTCATTTCAATGAGAAAGTCTTTGTCATCACCAACAATGGCAACGGGATTGAGCGTGTTTGCAAACTCTCCCTTTTCCTTTAATACCTTATAAACTTTACCATTTGTTTCTGCTCTAATGATGTAATCCCCGGCCAAGGCATTTGTTATTTTCAAATTTGTTTTCGACTGCCTGGAAGCAAAATCCAATTGTCTTTTTAATTCGCGATAGCGAAACAAGGCTACTTCGTAACTGGCCTTTGAGGTTTTAAAGGCCAACTCTCGTTGTTCCAATTCAACTACGGTTCCTACACTTTGCGCCCGAAGATTTTTTTGTCTGGTAAAAAGCAGCGAATCATTTTTCAATTTGCTCAGTGCCAGGTCCATGGTAACTTTCGCTTCGTTAATCTTATCTGAGTTAGCAAAAATATCAGCAAAATCTGCCGCTAACTTGGCGTTGTAATTATTTAGCTTCGAGGTTTCGTTCAATACCCGCATCAGAGGATCTCCTTTTTTTACTGCATCACCTTCAGTTACCAATATCTCCTGGATCATTCCATTCACAGTAGAATAAACCTGATACTGATTTCTACTCTTTACAATGCCCGAAGCATAAACCGACTCCGAAATCGACTCAACAAAAGGGCTCGTTGACTCAACTTTCTTTCCGCAAGAAATCACAACAAAAAAACAACTAAAAAAAGCTAACTTTTTCATCCCTATAATTACTCGCGATTGATAAAAACCATCACAATTACTTCTTCGAAGGGGGAAATGCTTTTAAGATTTTAGTTACCGCATCATTGATCTGTTTTTCCGTCAAATCAATTGGCCCATCTATCACCGAAGTTCCCCATCCCCGCCACAATAAATTTTTGTTGGAGGCATCCATCAAATCTATGATCAACGTGCCTTCCCGATATTGATAAGCATCCACTTGATTGCGCATCCAATAAGCACCATAATTATAACCATAAACCGCAGGTCGGATGGCAGTTCTGTTATCAACAATAATATGATAGTGAACCAACAACGCAGGGCTAGATTCAGAGAATTGAATTTGCTTCAATGCAAGCTGCTGGTCTATTGCTTTTCTTAATCGCTTGAACGTAAGCTCATTTAGGAGCAATGGATTATTCTTAGATTCAATTTCCTTTGCGGGAAGCCAATTGAATGTTTTAAATTTCGTGAGGTCCACATCGTTATCATAGTCTGAACGTACGCGAATTTGATCAGAACAACTCATCATCGAACCAAGGAGGATAATTATCGCAATATTTTTCATGTGTTTAAATTAGTAGTGAGACATTAGTATCGAGACGTGAGACCTCATAATCATACTGTTCTGTGTAATGCATTTTAATAACGATTTCATTGTTTTATACTAAGTGAAATGATAAACCAAATTGGCAAAGAACAGTCGCTTGCAAGCTGATCGGCATCAATTTAAACGGTGACTTTTGTCACCTACTGTTTCCTAACCCCTCGATTGACAAACAAAAGGGCAATGCCACTTGCTGCCAATAGACCACCTACAATCGGAGGCCATTGAATGAAATGATTATTTTCTTTTTCAATTTTAAGTGGTCCGATGTCTACTACTTTTTCTGTTGTCACAAAATTGAAACTAGTGTAGCCCACCATCAGTATTCCAATCACAAGTAAAAAAATGCCAGCCGATTTTGTACGCATTGTTATAGCTTTAGAGCGGTAGGATGCTTTATAAAATAGCTATGAACAAATGCATGCTCCTGATTATCGGTCATTTTATCGGCTTGCTCCGTTACTATTTTGATAGCCGCAAACCCATGCTCTTTTTTTAACAGGTTTTTCAACTCTACTTTTGCATCAGTAGGACCAAAGAGAACAACCTCCTTGTAGTTCTTTATTATTTCCCCGAGCGATTTATAATATTCAGCTTGTTGGTGTTGTTCCTTGGTATGCATCTTGTTCTCGCCCTGCCCAAGGCTATGTTCCTTTGCCTCGTGCGTAAATTTCGAATGAACCGTTTTTGTCTCATGGCTGTCGGAGAATTCGATCAGATGAGCATTCATGTGATCCATCCAGATACCTAATTTATGTGCTTTCATTGTGTGAGGTTTTAGATGTGAGATGTGAGACATAAGAAATGAGATGTAAGACTTAAAACGTGAGCGTTTTTGGTGAGATCAATCTTTTAGCATTCAATTCCGGCTTCTTCCACCACCGCCTCCGCTACCACGTTGCCCGCCACCACTTCTCTGCATACCACCTCCTCCATTATTTCTTTGCATGCCGCTGCCTCCCACACCTTGCCAACGCTGTTGATGATATTGTTGGGAATTGAAATTGTTCAGCCGCTGATTATTAAAATTACCACCGCGATAGTTAATGGAGTTCCTGAAGTTTTCCGACCTATTTCCCAACCCATTATTTTGACGACCTATATTGGATTGTTGTGTAGGGCGTGTTCTACCATTCGTATTACCCAAATGATTTACGCCATTGAAATGTTGTCGCACAGCAGCGTTATATCCTCTGTAAACATTTCCATAATTCCTAAAGTTTCGGTGATTACCATAGTAGACATTATAGCTTCCATACATTCTGGGATACCGCCTATATCCATAATTGAAAAACCAATTGGAATAGCCATACGAAGGTAGCCCCACTATGACCATGTTACCCCCTGTGCCAAGGTAGAAACCGGTGTGATAATACAAAGGCTGCGGATACCAGATAGGCGAAGGATACCAATAAGGATAGCCGGTCCAATAGGGATATGGATTGGAGCTATAGTAATTATTGACAACATTGGGTGTACCATCATCCGTCTCGGAATAGTTATTTGCAAAATCCTTTGAAGACTTTTTCATTTCCTCTTGCAATGCCGGATCGGCTGCTACTTTGCTCTTGTAATCGTCTAAGTCTTTTGCGTTCTGCGAGCCAATTTCATCATGAAGGTTGTTTAAACTTTGTCGTACTTCTGTAGGATTATTTCGAAAAGCTTCGCCTAAGCTCACGGTTAAATCTACCCGATCCGTCAGCAAGCTCATCACATCAGGCATACCAATTACGGTTTTGAAATCATTCTGAATGTTTTCGGGTAACGAGTGTATGGTCTTCTGAAGTTCCGCATGTGATTGTTCATTGCGCTTATTGATTGTGGAAAGATCAGCTTCATACGTTGGATAAAGTGCTTTCACATTGGTACCGACCTCCGGGGGATAAGCCGATAAAATGGATTCTATTTCATCTGCGTTTCTTAGCCCACTTCCAGTCATCAATTTGGCTATCAACTCCGGAAAACGCGACAGGTCATAGAATTTTTCTTGCACATCGTGCGGATGCTTGGAAACCAAATCCTGAAACGATTGGCTAGACCTTGCTTGCAAGCGCTCCACCTGAACCAACTTTTGCGGATATTGAGAAACATTGAGGATCGCTTCTCTTACGTCCTCGGAATAAGGCGCAATGGACGAAACGATATCTTCATCATCGTGCTTTAAGCTATCTTGAAGCCCTTGCGCTGAAACCGAAAGACCACAAAAAAACAATAATACCAATAAGGGTAATTCAAAATGACCCCGCTTTTGAAGTATCTTTTTCATAGCTATATTTTAGTTAGTCAGCAACACAACAGACAAATAAAAATCAAATAGGTCTCTTTCCTTGAATCACCCTAAAAAGAACAGCAATGATCGCTATTACTAATAAAATATGGATGATGCTTCCGGAGTTATAACCCAAATATCCTATCGCCCAAATTATTACCAGGATTACTGCAATTGTATATAGTAGATTTCCCATGTGATTCTTTGTTTTTAGTTAAACAAAATTGAAGAATACAAGTGCTAATAAGTTACGCCAGGAATCAAATAGTTTACACAATTCACACCTTCAAGAGTTATAATAAAAAATGCACGGCATTTTCATGCCGTGCATTTCAAAAATTAAACCTCAAACTAAAACTATTGATGCAATGCGTGATGCTTTACGTCCTCTTTTTGAGCTTCTCCTGCCAATGTATGATGACCGTTCGCTTTCACCGTGCTTTGTGCAGCCTTGTCGTGATGCCCATCATCGTGATGTTTCGCAGCTTCATGATGGTGCTTTGCAGCTTCTTCATGATGTTTGGCCGCTGTTTTATGATTCTCAATGCCTTTCTTATTTGCCTCTTGCGATACAGGAGTATTTTCAGACTTATTCGGTGTTACTAAACTTGCCATAATTTTTTTCGTTTTATATTCACAAAGGTTCAAAAAATAGGAGTTGACACTCTTACAACTCTTTCCATCGTTATTACAGATTTCACTGCTTCACCGCAGTATAGTACGCTTCTAATTCTTTTAATCGCGCAATCTGTGATGGTCTGGGATTGATAAACGGTCTAACTTTTTTTACCAAATGAAACGCATCTTCAAAAGTAGCACCTGCTTTTAGGAGATAAGCGATTGCCATAGTAGGCCCTCTTCCAAGCCCCTGCCGGCAATGGATGTACACCTTGCCTCCACTTCTAATTTCATTATCTACAAAGTCGGCACCAGTAATTAAATTTGCCAATGAAGGCGCCCTATTATCCTCGGTTGATAAATGGAGATACCTAATACCTTCGTGAGCGGCCTCGCCATATACATCGTGCGTTCGCATGTTTACAATAGCGGTAACCCCTAAAGCTTTTAACTTTTCTAAACCAATTAAGTTATACTGACTACCCAAAAACAAATTTGCAGCAATCCGACTCCTTTTCAATGTGGGAATTCCTTTCCAATAACCATGACCAGTGTCAACTAGTTTTTGAACAAAAATTTTAGAAACAAGAAATAGGCTCTTAACTCTCGATGAAATCATTTGAATGTTCTTTTTGCTTAGGAACTAAAATGCGTAAGCTTTTGGGGACTATGCTTATATTAAATTGTCGGCCTTTTAATTCGCAATCATCCAAGATATAGCTTTGACTTCTTTTTAAATCAATCTCGATTTTTTTACACCGCCATCTTTTTAATACGCTGGATTCCGTTTGCAGAAGAGTACTACCTGCGATTCGAAGCAGGGACAATAGATCCGCATGATTAAGTAATATAACGTCAAAGAAACCATCATCAATTTTAATAGCAGGTAATATAGAATAATCAGCTATCCCAATACTACCAATGTTCGTCACAGAAAGTGAAACGCCTGTCTCCGTCACTTTGTATCCATCCATATGCATTTTATATTTTGTTGGAACTACATCCGCTAACGCTTCGACAGCGCTCAAGCCATATGCTAACTGGCCAAAGGTATCTTTCATCGCCCGTTGAGTATGGCTCACCATATCTGCCATCAATCCAAAATTTACGCGAATTATAAATGGCTTTCTATTGCAAAGTCCGGTATCTATGGTTTTAATTTCAGAAAAATCATTCGTGATTAATTCAATAGCTTCTTCTAACTCAAGTGGAATGCAGAACTCTTTCGCAATTACATTGGCTGTTCCACACGGAAGAATGGCCAACGGAACGTTTTGACCAATCATCGCATGTGCTACTCTTGTTACCGTTCCATCGCCTCCATACACCGCAATCAAATCAACTTTGCCGAACAGCTTCTTTACAATATGGTTAGTGTCATCATTCCGAAGGATGATAGTATAGCCAAATTCAAACGATGTGTTTTTGAATGCCGCAGCCAGATCAGCAACAATAGAATCGTCTTTTTGATTGGCTAAATTGATAATCACATGTACTTTTTTAAAAAGCATAATGGAACGAATACTTCCATAAAAGAAATCATTCAAAAGAAAAATAGATAATACACCTGTAAAACATATAAGTATTTGAAAGGAGGTTATAAAAGTTTCGATGTGTGGTTTAAGGAAATTTGTAAGGCACTTAAAAAAGACCTGATGCACCCCGATCAAATTCATCTAATGATTAATCATCTTACTATTGTTGGGCTCACCCTTACTATTAAATATCTTTTATGAAGACTATTCTTGTACCTACCGATTTTTCCAAGCTTTCCATTACTTCGATATATTATGCCATTGGGCTTGCCAAAGAAATAAACGCGAAAATAATTGTGCTTAACGTAATCAATGGGGTGCTGTCCACTTCTTCATTAAACACGTGGAAAAATTTGGATGAGCAAATGATACAAGACGCTCAAACCGAAGCATCGCGCATTCTGGAGGAAATAAGTAACAAGCATGGTATCATTGATATTTCTTACAGTTATGTATTAGGATTCCCTGTAAAAGATGCGGTGGAGGAATTCGCGACACAACATAAAGTCGACTTCATTGTGATGGGTTCTAAAGGAGTAACAGGTCTGAGTAAGGCGTTCCTTGGCACTAATGCCGCTGCCGTAATCAATAACTCAAGCATCCCTGTATTTATTATTCCAGGGGAAGTTAACTACAAGCGAATAAAGAACATTGTATATGCCAGCGACATGGACAACTTACTTCATGAAATGAAGGCCATAACAAAATTCGCGGCATTAGTTGACGCCTCTGTCCACGTACTGCACGTGGTGGATACGGAAGAAAGCTTATCTAAAGAGAAAACTAAACTTAGAGATGGATTAATCGAGGAACTGATACGCATGACCAACTACTCGGATATTCACTTGCACCTTAAGCGCAATAGCGATATTGCCGAAGGGGTAGAGAAATTCGTAGTAGAGACTCACCCAGACCTGCTCATCATGTTTACCCACCGATTAGACTTCTATGAAAAACTATTCGGCAAAAGCATTACACGTCAGGTTGTGTTTCACAATGACACTCCGCTTCTTGCTTTTAATAAGACAAATCAATAACCGTAATTGACAAAGTACCCACGCTACAAATCAAAATGACTTATTCTTTCGAAAAGCTGATCGCCAGCGCGGTTTACTATTTACAAATCTTTGTAAGAATACTTACACTTGCCGGCCTACTTTAAGATGGAAAAAGCAAGAGCACACGCCATTAGTATACTCATCTTCATTTCGATTTTACTGCTTTTGTTATTTGGTGGAAGAGCAATTATTCTCTGGCAAATTGATCAGGCGATTACAACAAGAATAAATGACCTAAAGCAGACGGGAATAGAAATTGAGTTTAGCAAAAAGAAAGTGAAGCTTTGGAATAAAAGTTTGCAATTTGAAAATGTGCATATAAAATTCAACCCACCCCATCCACTTGCTTCCTCCACCGTTTCAATACCAAACATACTCATCGCTAACATTTCGCTAATACCATTGATTGCAAAAAAAGAAATCATAATTAGAAAAATTATTCTCACTAAACCGGAGGCATTTATCTACTACACAACGTCTGACTCAACGCACCCGGTAGCTAAGAAACTACCAAAGTTCACCATTAAGATTGCCGATTTAAAAATAGACAGCCTTTCAGCTCAATTTATTGATAAGGTAAACTCAACCGTTAACGGAAAAGTTCGTTTAAGTCTTTCCATAAAAAACTTGGATCTCTTCACCACCGATTCCATTAATTGGACTGCCGGGGTTGTTAGGTTGAACAATTTTGACATCGAACTCCCCACATCATTTTATCAAATAAAAACGAAGCAACTTACGTTCACAAGCACCAAAAAACTGCTTCAACTGGATAGCATTGAGTTACTACCTACCCTCTCTAACTTAGAGTTTGCGAGAAAAAATAGGTACCAAATAGACCGAATCACCGCACGTATTCCTGTGCTCACGGTAGAAGGGTTTGATCCAGGTGAAACATTTCAACCACGGTTTATCGCTTCTGCTGTGGCATTTAACTTTAGCTTAGCTGTACACCACGACAAACGGTTTCCCATGGCAAAGAAAAAGCAAATGGTATTGCCTCCTGTCTTTATTCGGCAATTTGGGTTTCCATTACACGTTGACACCGTTAAAATAGGTTCCAGCTTTATATCGTACGATGAATTTCCAGAGGCTGGAGAAAAAGCAGGCCGCATTTTTTTTAATGATTTGAAAGCTACGATAGCAAATATATCGTCAGCTAATTTAGGTGAAACGCAAATGGATGTGGAGTCGCGATTTATGGATGCCGGAAACCTAACAGCCACATTTACTTTTCCATTGGCACTACATACGCCTTACACCGTAAAGGGCTCGTTGCGGGATTTCAGCTTATCATCCATCAATCAAATGCTTACACCCTTGGAGCACTTAAGCATAACACAAGGAAACCTAAAGGCGATGGATTTTCATTTCCATTACAATGAACAAAAAGCCACAGGAGCGTTGGTGTTAGACTATTCTAACCTGAGGGTATCCATTTTAAAGAAGAAGAATCCGAACCAAGTTAATGTGCTAGCGTCCATTGTGGCCAATGCTATACTAAAAAATACGATGGATAAAACTATCCAAGAAAAAAAACGAACTGGCACGATACAATTTGACCGCGACCCTACCGAAGGGATTTTTGGCTTCTGGTGGAAATCGCTTCGGGATGGAATCAAATCGGTATATACGGTTAAAAAGATTACAAGCAGAAACCATAAGAAGAAAGTGAGAGGGAAGTAAGCTGTCGTGCCTCGTGAGGGGGGTTGCCTTCGACTCCGCGAGGGACGAAGCAGTCTGTATTGATGTCAAGTATCGCGTCTAAACGAGGACGATACGCCCATTCTCAATTCATTTCAGTTACCAGGATTAAAATCCCCTTTATCTGTCGTTCGAAAATCGCTCCGCTAACTTGTCGAACAGCTTGGAGAGTTTGCTGTTGAAAATGAGGTTTGGAAAAATGGCGTGTTCACCTACTCATTACTTGAAGGCCTTAAAACAGGTAATGCCACCTTGAATAAAGATGCAAATGTTCAGGTGTCGAAATTGAGAGACTATGTAATCAAGCGCGTAGGCGAACTTACTAAAGGAAAGCAAACGCCACCTTCTCGTAAAGAAAATCTGGAGTTTGATTTTAAGGTGTGGTAGAAATTTATTGCCGAGGCGTCTGACACCTTCAAGGTGCCTTGACGCCTTTTAAGCCGTAAAAGAGTAAGAAAATCTCTGACTTGTAACGCTTCAACAGTTATCTCACTCCTTCTGGGTGTCTTAACGCCTGTTAAATTCTTACTAAAAAAATATCTCTACAATTTTTGCCGCAGGTATCTGCCATAGTGGTGTTTGCGACACATAAAAAGTTGAAACGTGCACCAGTATAAAAAAACCTAATGCAACAAAGTAAGGTGCATATTTCTTTTTATTGAACTCATCGAAGATAATTAAGATCGCTAACAACAAATCGACAAATAGATACGAGAACAACAGCCTATCAAATTCAAGACCTGTCCAACTGAAGTCTATTCGAACGATCGCGGGAGCCAACACCACAAAAGAGGCTGCGATCATATAGCGCATGTGAATGGGCGCTTTCTTTTTATGAAAAATAGCCAGGCCATAAAAAAGGGAAAACAAAAACATATGCGAAAAAGGAAGAAACAGGCTCTTCAGATTGCTTTCCATTGGCACATGCGCAGTCCGTTGGAAAAACATATGCCGCCCTAACGCCAGCGTGGTGTAAACAATGATCGGTGCGAGTAGGTACGAAATTTTACCCAAAAGTCTATGAACGTGAATTTTCTTTGTGCGAATCAAAATGGGTTGAGCGATTGTCAAAAAAGACCAAAGCAGCAGAGCACCCGTGTGAAGATGAACTACATTAGCAACATTCTCAAATTTTGGAAACAGACCGAAATACGTGCGGTAAAAGCCAATGATTACAACTATAAAAATAATAACCGATAAATAAGCAAGATTGCGATATGATTTCTCCATTGGCTCTTTGGAAGATTTTTTTCGAAGATACTATTGTAGTTCGCATTTGAGCAAATTGTTTTTTTGTAGTGGCTTGGCGTCAAGTATCGTCTCCACTCCCGTTGTTCGTGTCTTCACGAAACACGCTGCCTTTAAACTTCTTGATTCGTGGAGACACGAGCCAAGGCTTAGTTTGCCGTAGCTGGGTTGTAGCTAATCGTCAGCAATTTCTCGTTTTTCAGTGGCTTACTATGTGCTCGTTAACGAGCCCAATTTATTCCTTATTTATCCAATTTGAGGTTCATAGAAAACAACCTTATAAACTAAATAGCAAGTTACTAGGGATATAAAAAGAACCCTGATCCAATTCTTGTCAAGAAAAAAAGCTAAAAGGCTAAAACCAAGACCAGCTATCACGACTAAATTCTCAATATGAAAAATACTATAGTTCAACCGAAAAATGTAAAAGGCTACTATCAATGGAGAAAGAACAAAAGAAAATTTAATAACTCCCGAACTGAAATTATCAAAATGACCCTTGAAGTCGATAGTATCGT
Source organism: Cyclobacteriaceae bacterium (assembly GCA_044349005.1). Taxonomy (GTDB): domain Bacteria; phylum Bacteroidota; class Bacteroidia; order Cytophagales; family Cyclobacteriaceae; genus ELB16-189. Next base: position 114,562 of record JBIKRT010000002.1, on the reverse strand, counting down.
TTCCTTCGAAGGAAGGGAATAACAAGTAAGAAGTTAAACAAAGAAGAACCCAGGGTAAGGAAAAACGAATAAGGAGCAGCGGAGTCCATTGAGAAATTTCTCTTGAAAACCACTGAAAGTCAAAAAAGGATTGAACGATAAAGACAAATGTTGCTGTAACCAAAATTCCATGAGGAATGTAGTATTTTACCCTTTTGGAGTTTTTTATGGTATCCGCAATTCCTTTCATAAGTTCTGTAAGCGTAATCCCAATTAGAACGCCAAAAAATCCAGCGACATAAGCAGATTGATCCATATTCTTTTTGAACATAAACTTACATTATTCGTTCTGCACTTTCAAGACGTGTCATACTTAGGATACTTTGAAAGCCGCTATTTGTTGATTGTCAATCGCGTTGGTGAAGAACGCAGTGAAGAACGCCAACGCGGGCATACTTTTGTCGTCTTATCCTTTTGTTGAACCTAAACTGGTAAATAATAAACCAAGTCTACGCTACCATCCCTTCCACAAATACTTCTACAAACTCCTTCATCTTTTTTATAATCCTCTCTCCTATTTCTCTGGCTTGTAAAATGCTGGGGCGGTTGCCTAAACATTTTAACACATCATCACGCAGCGGGTCTTGACCGCTAAAGATGTACGCATCGATCAAGGATTTGAATTGTTCTTTGTCGAGGTGCTCGTCATCGCAGAGCTTGGCGAGGGCTAATACTTTTTGGTCTTGCCAGAATTCTTCAAACTCGTCTTGTATGTTGTCGGCATCGGAAATCTTGGGAAGATTTTCGCTGATGAATTTTTCTATCAATTCGCGTTTACTTCTTAGTTGTACTTCGCTGCCAAGCAAATCTATGATTGCCTTGCGCTGCTTTTCCGCGTCCGATTTTTTTGCTTGCGTTAACTTGGTTAGGAGTTTAATAATGTAAGCAACATTGATGATATCGCGGTGGATGAGTTCTACTTCAAAGTCAATATCGTTTAAGATGGATGTTTTCTGCTTAGCATTCTCGCGCTTTACTTTTTGATAGAGGTCGATGTACTTGGTTTGGTAGTTCAGGAAGGTGTCTTCATCAATACCCAAGTCATCCCAACTAAAATCGGCATACGACTCAAGTACGTTCTTCGCTCGCAGCAATGCTCTGAATAAGCGAATGAAGGCCGCTTCCTCATCTTCGCTTTCAAGTAAGTCAACGCTTTGCCAGGTGGGCGCGAGCTGAAGCAACTCTTTTAGTGCTTCGTCAAATCGTTTTGCGATGACTTCATAAGGCGGAAGTATTACTTCTTCAATCGCTTCTTTTTTAGAAAAAAGTGTGATCGCTTTGTCGGTAGCTTCTTTGAGATTGCGAAAAGCCAGAATGTTGCCCTGCGATTTCTTCTCGCCTAAAATGCGATTGGTTCGTGAAAACGATTGAATGAGCCCGTGATGTTTCAGGTTCTTATCTACATAAAGTGTGTTTACCTTCTTCGCATCAAAGCCTGTGAGAAACATGTTCACCACCAACAACAAATCGAGGCGATCTTTATCATCGGTAAACGTTGCCTTCTCTCTTTCCTTTAATCGTTTACTGATGTCTTTAAAATAGTTTTGAAATTGCTCGCTGTCTTTGGTAGAAAAAGCCGTGCCGTACATTTTATTGTAGTCGCTGATGAATTCGTCCAACTTGTCGCGCGTGTGTTTCGATTGATAAGCTGCTTGCGGGTCTGCTGCCATAGCCAATTCCTCTTCAGGCAAAAAATCCTGGGCATCTTCATCGTCTTCATTGGCACCAAAAGTAAAGATGGTAGCGATGCGCAGATCGTGTTCACCTGCCTCTTTCTTCTTCTTAAACAGCTCGTAGTATTTAATCAGGTTATTGATGCTACTGGTGGCGAACAGCGCGGAGAATTCTTTGTTGAATGTTTTTTGATCGTGATAAGCAATAATGTAGTCCGCTATTTTGCCCAACCGCTTTTCATCATTCAGCACTTCGGGGCGGTCGATGTCTTCTACATCAATATCGATAAGTGTATTTCCCTTCTGCCTGTATTTGCCGATGTACTCAATGCCAAAACGCAATACATTCTGATCGCGGATGGCATCGGTTATGACGTATTTATGCAGGCACTCGCCAAACAAATCTTTTGTGGTGCGTTTGCCATATTCGTTCTTGGCGGCATTCTCTGCAAAGATGGGTGTACCAGTAAAGCCAAATAATTGTGCCTTGTGAAAATACTCTTTGATGCGTTCGTGCGTATCGCCAAACTGTGTGCGGTGGCACTCATCAAAAATGAAGACAATCTTCTTATCTCGCAGTTGGGTGATCTTCTTTTCAAAGTGTGCTTTGCGGATGGCGTTGTTCAGTTTTTGAATGGTGGTAAGCACCAGTTTGGTATCATCGGAAAGTTGCTTTACCAGAAGTGTAGTGTCTTCAGTAGCAGTTACGCTATCTTTTTTAAAGGCATTGAACTCCTGCATCGTTTGGTAATCGAGGTCTTTACGGTCGACTACAAACACAACTTTGTGCACACCGGGCAAATCCATAATGATCTGGCTTGCCTTAAAAGAAGTTAGTGTTTTACCGGAGCCCGTAGTGTGCCAGATATACCCGTTGTTATTGTTGGTGCTTACCTGATGGATAATGGCTTCTACCGCAAAGTATTGATACGGCCGAAGCACCATCATGTTCTTAAAGGTTTCATTCATCACCACATAGTGCGAGATGAATTTGCCTAAATGATCAGGATTTAGAAATGCTTCTGCAAAAGCACCTAGCTCCGTCATGATTCTGTTTTCTGTATCTGCCCAATAGAAAGTTTGCAGCACCGACTGCAACGCATTATTGGCGAGGTATTTTGTGTTAACACCATTGCTGATCACAAACAACTGCACATACTGAAACAACCCGTGATTGCTCCAAAACGAATGCTTCTGGTAACGGTTAATCTGATTGAATGCTTCTTTAATCTCAATTCCTTTGCGCTTTAATTCTATTTGCACCAACGGCAAACCGTTTACCAATAGCGTAACATCATAGCGATTTAAAAAAGAGCCTTGCTGGTTTACCTGATTGGTTACCTGATACCTGTTTTGCGACCAATCTTCATTATCAAAGAAGCGCACGTAAAAGGAAGTGCCATCATCTTTGGTGAGATTAAACCGATCTCTTAATGTCTTTGCTTTTTCAAAGACAGTTCCTTTGGCTAAATGATTGAGAATAGAATTGAATTCCTTGACAGAGAATTTAGTTTTATTGAATAACTCTAGTTGTTCCTTTAAGTTAGAAATTAACTGATCGCCATCATGAACTTGCACGAATTCATAGCCCAAGCCATTCAATTGCTTGATGAGGTTGTTTTCGATTATGGCTTCTGATTGCATCTGAATTATTGCCAAATAGGTTCATTCTGCCAATTCGCTGGGAACCCCATTTTTGCCAATGGAGTATTAGGAAAATTCTGAAACAGCTGCAATAATTCTGACTTTACGTGATGGCCTGGACTTACTTCATTATTCAGATATAGTATAGCGGAGAGGATCGGAAATACTTTCCTTCTCTGAACATTGTTTGGTATGTAAGTCAATAGAGGCTTCGGAGTAGTGGGCGGCCAATCATATTTATTAATAATGACACGATTCCAAAGACGTCCATGATGGGCAATGATATTTCTAATCAAAGTCATGGTGATCAACCAGCTTGCGAGGTATTTTTGATTATTTAATCCAAACTCAGTGGCTATTTGACTTTTCTGTGGCAGCTGGTGTCTTATGTTCTGATAAAGTTTTGATAATGTTCCAAGTGTGAGCACCTCAAGTCCTTTCCAACTTTCAGGGTGTTCTGTAGGGTGATTTTGAAAATGCTTTACCATAAACTCTTCACTGCTTCTACCCATGTCTGAATAAATCTTTGAAACAAACGATGCAAACTCGTTTTGTTTATCAAATAAGGACGGGTTTAAATACCATTCTGCTCCATGCGCAAGTGAAAGATGATAGATTAATTTGGTGCGAAGCGCTATCTCAATTCGTTCAATCGCATTAAACAAAATCAACCGAAAGTGCCGATCAAAATTGTATAGATCAATTGCATCTTCAAAAAAGCTCCCGTTTCGAAAGTGATGATTGATGAAATCATCTTGCATCTCCCACCAGTACCCCTTCAATCGGTAATATGAAATGTTCGAAAGAAAATGGGGTGCATTCGGTAAATCTCTAAATGCCAAATTGCATCCCTGCAGAAGGTCAATTTGTTCAGCAATTGTTTTTGGAGGTTTAGGCATTTACCAGATTTTCAGTAACTTAATATCGCCTAAATTTAATAAAAGAGCAAAAAAAGACCCGCATGCTGATCTTACGGGAAGCAATACGGGTACAGTTGATGCAAATTTAAATAAATTATTCACAAGATAAACCATGTTATCCACATTTTTTAAACAAACATCTGCTGCAACAGCCCTTTTTTAAACGTTTGGGTTTTTTCTATTTGAGTAGCCACGCTTTCTATTTTGGTATCGATAGCTGATAAGAAGTTGGCAATTTTTTGTTGTTCTTCTTTACAGGGAAATTCAAATTTCAATTTTTCGATTGTTGCCTTAGATAAGCTTGGAACACCAGAAGCTTCATTATAAAGTTTCCAATTGATTTGTTGAAAGAGGAAGTAAATAAATTTTGGAATAGAGTTTTTAAAAGCATAGGTGAAAAACAATGTGTCCACCGTCCAAATTTTACCATTGTAATACATTGGCTTGTCTATCGTGCCTTTTCTACCGATACAAACTGTTTCGCCATCATGCAAAAATTCGTTGACCATCGTCATTAGTCCACCTGTTCCGTAAACGGGAATATCTCCTACGCTCAAATGCTTGTAATCTCTTCCACTTCCAATTTCTAAAACATCCCCCAACCTTTTCTCCTCCCACTTCGGGTACGCTTTTCCATTCTCATCTTTAAAGCGCAATTGTCTGAATTTGGATTTTTTGGATTTAAGGATTGTAGGATTATTTTTATCATCGGCATCAATCCTATCATCTTCCAATCCGGCAAATCCTAATTCAGACGATGAGAAGAGTTGTTGCATCACTCCTTTTTTGTATTGCTCCAGCAATTCTTTTTTGCGCGTGAGCTGCTGTATCTTTTCATCTACCGCTGATAAAAAGGATGCGATTTTTTGTTGTTCGGGGAGAGTGGGAAAAGGCAGGGCAACTGATGACAATGTTTCTTGCCCTACATTATACCTTGTGCTACCTCCAGATTTGGAAGTGATTTCATTTCTTGATAAATCAGTTTTTAAGAGTTTATTTAAAAACATTGGATCGTACTCTCCAATTTTCCTACCCCTTATAACAAAGCCACCAAATGTTGCTGGCCGTGAATCGAGATACACACAAGCTGTTCCTACTTCTTCCCTAGTTTCGGAACTTCTTTGAAAGAGAATATCACCATAATTAACTGGATATTTTTCAAAGGCGTTTTTGTCAACATCAACACTTCCTATGATGGAATCGTGTGTAATGAATTCGTTATTTAAAATATCCAATACATTGATAAACTTAAATCCCCTACCATATTGTTCTTTGCTTGCATTAATGCCATTTTTAAATTCAAGCAACTGGCTGAGTCTTTTCAACTCCCATCTTCCTGAGAACTCCTTAAACCTCAACTTTGGAATTGCCTTGCTCATATTGTCTGCACTATGATTTGTTTGATTCTTGTGATTGGCTTGATTTTCCTTTCATCTTAGTTATTGGTTATTAGTTCTCATCTTAATCATATTAATCACAAAAATCATAGTTAAGACTAAAAAGGTGCTTCAATTCCCAACTCCTTACAAAACTTTTCAATGGTAGCATCTGTGGTTTTCATATCCACATCCAATTTCTTCAATTCTTTTGCTACCACTTTTAAATTCACGGCTTCCTCTTCTTCAAACGTATCCACATAACGGGGTATGTTCAGGTTGTAGTCGTTCTCGGCTATTTCACTCAGCGCGGCTGCATAGCTGTATTTGTCTTCGGCAGCGCCCCCCTCTAATCCTCCCTTCTGGGGGGAAGAATATTTTTTGTAAGTAGTAATTATTTTATCGATGTCCTCAAGGCGCAACACGTTTTGCGTTTTTACTTTTTCAAAATGCTGGCTGGCATCTATAAATAATATGCTGCCGGCATCCGGCCGCTTTTTCTTTAGCACCAAAATGCACGTGGGTATGCCAGTGCCATAAAAAATATTGGAAGGCAAGCCAATCACGGCATCGAGGTAATTTTTTTCTTTAATCAGGTACTCGCGTATGTGGCCTTCGGCCCCTCCGCGGAACAGCACACCGTGCGGCAACACACACGCCATGGTGCCACCGTCTGCCAGTTGGTGTATCATGTGCTGCACAAACGCAAAGTCGGCTGTTCCTTTGGGTGCAAGCCGTCCGTAAGGTGCATAGCGGTCGTCACTCATAAACAACGGGCTGGCACTCCACTCGGCAGAGAAAGGCGGGTTGGCTACAATGGCATCAAAGCGCAGGTCAAGGTGGGCAGGGCGCTCCAGCGTGTCTTCGTTTTTAATGTCAAACTTTTTGTAGTGCACGTTGTGCATGATCATGTTCATGCGGCACAAGTTGTAGGTAGTGGGGTTGCTCTCTTGCCCATAAAACTTGCCTACTTCTTTTACTTCTTTGGCCACGCGCAATAACAACGAACCGGAGCCACACGTGGGGTCGTACACATTTTTGAGTTTGGTCTTGCCCGCAGTAACCAGGCGCGCCAATACGGTACTTACTTGCTGTGGCGTATAAAACTCGCCTGCTTTTTTGCCGGCACCGCTGGCAAACTTGCCAATGAGGTATTCGTAGGCATCGCCCAGCACATCGCTTTCGGTATTGTGCAAATCAAAGTCAATGTCCTGCAGGTGCGTGAGTACTTTTACGATCAGTTCGTTTTTGTCGTTCTCACTCTTGCCCAGCTTGCTGCTGGTGAGGTCAAGGTCTTCGAAGAGGTTGCCAAACTCTTCTTCGCTGGCCGTGCCCATGGTACTCTGCTCTATGTGCGTGAGAATCTTGGTGAGGTCGTCCAATATAAACTTAGGCTTGCCTTCGGAGTTTCCCCTGCGGGCAATTTCATTAAAGAGTTCATCGGGTTCAAGGAAGTAACCAAGCGCATCCAGGGCAGCTTCTTTTACTTCCTTCAGGTAGAGCATGCGCTCTTTGTGTTTTAGTAAATCTTCGTATTTGAGTTTGTCGGGCTTGAGCACTTCGTTGGCGTAGTCGTGCATCTTCTCGCTCAGGTATTTGTAGAAGATAAAGCCGAGGATGTAATCGCGGAAATCGTCTGCGTCCATTTTGCCGCGCAGGGTGTCGGCTATTTTCCAGAGTTGTTGTTCGAGTTGTTGTTTTTTGTCTTCGGCCATTGGGTAGAGAAAGCGTTACGTCTTACTGCTGGGTTTTTGGTTTTTACCATTTCGGACTTCCTTAAAAGTAACGGAAATAGTTTAAAAAATAAAGAGATGGGAAACCCAATGGATCTTACTTCTCGTTCTTCTTTAATTAGTTTTTAATGGTATCGTGTGTGCCACCCTTGATGTCGCAATTTGCGACCTCAAGATTTTTGGTTTCAAGTCTTAGGTCTTTCCTTGCTCAACTTCTTAATATCTTCTTCAATTTCTTTTAGACTTTGTTCTTTCTCTATTTGTTTTTGCGTTTGCTTATACTTTTCATATTCGTGTTCCGATTTCTGCAGGGCCATGTCGTGGCTTACTTTACCGGCATGTGTCAGTAGTTCGCGACCATTTAGTTGCAAGATAGAATCAAGCCTGCTGATCCAATCTTTCATATACATCGGTGTGCGCTGCTGCGCCATGGTTTCGGCAAAAGCCAGGTATTGTTCGACCAGTAACCCAAGCAATTTTATTTCGCCTTGGTTTAAATAATTCTTTGCTATGCTTACATCGGTTTTGCGAATGGCCTTATCTGATTTTCTATCAAAAGATTGCATGCCCAACAAAGGCAGCGTGGCATCTACTCTTCGGTACACCAACTCAGCAGCGGTTTGCTCGCTGATTGCCCACAGTAATTTGTTTTGTACGGTCTTAAAAAATTCGGTTGTTTTTTCATCGTGTGCATCGTAATCGATGCTGGTGGTGTAGATGTCTTTTATTTTTTGGTAGAAGAAACGCTCTGACAAGCGTATCTCACGAATGCGCTCTTGCAATTCGGTGAAATAGTTCATTGAACTGCCTGATTTGAAGCGATCGTCATTCAGGGCAAAGCCTTTGATGATGTATTCTTTTAAGCGCTGTGTTGCCCAGATTCGGAATTGTGTGCCTTGTGGGGATTTTACACGGTAGCCAACGGAGATGATGACATCTAAATTGTAGTGTTCTAACTCTCTTTCTATTGATCTTGCCCCTTCTAGTTGAACTGTTCGGAATTTCCGAACGGTTGCGACAGGATTCAGCTCTCCTTCTTCAAATACATTCTTAATATGCTCACTTACAGTAGCTTTCGATTTTTGAAACAGTTCGCAAATCTGAGTCTGGGTAAGCCAAACTGTTTCTTCTTCCAGGCGCACATCTATTTTGATGGAACCCTCAGAGTTTTGGTAGATCAGTATTTCGCCTGTGCTCATAATTAATCTTAGGTAAACGATTCAGAAATAATTATTTCTGGCAATTGACTTTCTTTGATGGGCTTTTCTTCAGTTTCAGTTGCGTCCACACCTTCCTAATCTGCTGAACATCTTTCAGGTATTCGCGAATTCTGAAATAGCCGGAAGTGCGAAAATAACCAACCAACGCATCGAAGGCTGCCACCTTGGAGTAGGTGAATACGCCTTTAAATTTTTCAGGGAGTGTGTTTTCGTTTGAGTTGGTGAAAAATTTGGTGGACATTCGATTTAAGCAACCGTAGATATTCAATTAATCTTACAAAATACACAAATTTTATCTCGAACCAATCTACTAGAAACATACATCAAAATAAATTAATTAATAGGATCAGTTTCACCAAATGGACTCCTTTTTGCTTACCTAAATCACTTTTTCTCTTTATCTATCGCATCTTTAACTGATTCTTCTCTTCCATTAACATTTCCAATTCAAGCGTTAGTATTTTTAGAGTTCTTGAAACACGTAAACTGTCAAAATAGGCATCCACTACCTGCCCCTGCCCTACTTCGGCTTGCTGCTGCAACCAGAAATCTTTCTCAGGGCCTTCTAACCCGCTAAAATGAGGGGCATTTACCACCTTTTCCAATAACATCCGTTGAGCCGCCATCAACTGTAACCGCTCTTTTTGTTGGTTTACCATTGCCTGTAAACGAGCTACTTCCCACGTTTTTGCCTTACTTTCTTTGGCTAACCGGCTGGCCAGTGGGTCTTTTTCAGCGGTATTGAGTTGCGGCAGGTAGGTTTCCTGAGTTGGGGGCAGCACCTTAACCAGTTGCAGCAGGCGAAGCCATTAAGATGTCTTAGCTTCTATGGGTCTTGAAGCCGGGAATACTGAATCGTCAACGGTTTATCAACGGCTCATAAACGGCAAATGATTGACTCCTATCTAGCTCATTATGGCGTCAATGTGAGGAGAAAATTCCGTCTTGGTGCCCCTTTACAAGTGCTATTATTATTGTTCCAGCTTAAACGAGCTAAGTACTACGAATTGGATAGAAGATTAAATTGAGGGTTAAGTAAAATAGCTCAGGCGCCACGACACCCTTAAGGTGTGGGCCGTGGAGCTTTAATGCTGCTCCACGTCACTGCGAGGCACGAAGCAGTCTGTATTGCAACAACCATTCGCTGATTGCTTCGAATACAAAGTGGACTAAATTGATTGTGATGAGATCGCTTCGTGCATTTCGACTACGAACAACGATTATCGAACAACCAACAACGATCCTCGAATAACCAATAACGACCAGACGTCTCAACACCCTCATGCCTCGAATGCTGAGTGGACTAGATTAAGTATTACCTTGTAGTAAATTCCTTTGGTCTCATGTCGCACTACTAATATCTCACTACTTACGTCTCACTACCAATCTAAATACATGAAAAAGCCTTCCAAAATAAAAAGCGAACAATCACTGGGTGAAGAAATAGCCAACAGCATTAGCCACGGTGTTGGCTTTTTGGCGGCAGTAGCCGTTACGCCCTTCATGATTATGAAAGCCATCCCGAAAGGCGCCATGGCTATTACCGCTTGCAGTATTTTCGGGTCAACCATGATACTATTGTATCTTGCCTCTACACTTTACCATGCTTTTCCACCAAGCAAAACAAAAAGAGTGTTAAACATTTTCGATCACGCGGCCATCTTCTTACTAATAGCAGGAACCTATACACCTTTAACATTGATTGTTTTAAATGGCGCGTGGGGTTGGTCGTTATTTAGTATTGTATGGGTGCTGGCCATAGGCGGTGTATTGCTCAAATCCATTGCGGGCGCTAATAGCAGCAAACTTTCTACCGCTCTTTACCTGGGCATGGGCTGGCTCGCAGTTTTAGCCATACAACCCTTATGGACAAACATGCCGGGCTGGGGATTGGTGTGGCTGCTAACGGGAGGTGCTATGTATTCGTTGGGTGTTTTCTTTTTTGTAGCTCACCATGTTCGCTATAGTCATTTTATATGGCATTTATTTGTGCTTGCAGGCACTGCTTGTCATGTGGTGGCCGTCATTGGCTTTGCATTGACTTAATCTTTCAATAGATCAGAAGCAGTTGTATTCTCAGACTCCAGTATCTTAATGGTGGCTTTTTCCTTTTTTATATCTTGACGGATGATGCCCATCAAACTCATATACATGTTGGCTATCCACACTAACGAAAACCAAGTTATTAGAAAGCCACTCCAATCGGGCATGAGCAATCGATAGTTAGTAACAATCATAAAGAAAAGCGTTACGTAGTGGCTAAAGCAATACTCACATGTAAACAAGTAAAAGAATTTACGCTGCAGCAAGCGCTGGCAACTTTTACTCTTTTTAATGCAGTACTCTCTTGGTTCTTTAAAAACTTCTTCGTGTGTTACCGTCCAAGCTATACACGCTATTGGTATCGGTAACACAAAAAGCCAAACCAATTGTAAGTTAATGGACAGCATAGTGTATCACCCCTCTGATAGAAAAGGCAGCATTACATGCAAATTCGTTCGCACTCAACAGCACATGCGCTGCATGCTTTGGCACATGCTACACAATGTTCCATCTTTTCATGTTTACTGCATTCTTCCGCACAACTATTACAAATGGTAGCGCACAAGGCACACACCTGTTTTGCAAATTCGCTGTTGCTTGCCATACTTTGTAATGCGAGCGAACAGATGGCGGAGCAATCTAAGTCGAGCTTAATGCAACGCACCAGCGTGGAAAGATGGTGGTCTTCATGTAAGTCGGCATTGGCGCATGTTCTACAGGCAACTATTGCTTTTGCACAGGCATCCATACAGGCATCGTAATTTGTTTGGTCTGTTTTCATCCTTTTTTGTTTACCAAGTTACTTCCAATTGGTTGTCTACCTCCCAAACTCCCTTCGCATTCCACGCTATGCGGGTAGCTTCTTCCTTCGCATATAAAGAGTTAACCTTTCCTTTCAGGATGGCTTTGTTCTCCTGAACAACCACCAGAATGGAAGCAGCATTAATGGACCAGCTTCGTTCGAGTGCTTTCTCTATTTCTTTCTTCTCGGCAACGTCTGTATGATCTGAAACAACGATTACATCATTTGTAAGCCCTTTGACCCCGGGCGCATGTTGAATTATTGATTTCGCTGCTTCGCGCTGGTAGTTCCAATGAACCGTTCCACTTATCGTGATCCAGCCTTCTTCCACTTTTATCTTAATAACGTCTTTGGGTATTTTCCAACTGGATGCAAAATTTCTAACCAGATTATTTGCTATGTCAATATCAGTAAACTTGCCATCACCTTTTAAATTGACTGCTATTTTTTCCACCACGGCCTTCACGCCTTTTACACTTTTCGTTGCATCTTCGGCTTCTTGTCGTTTAGAGAATGTATTTACTGTGCCGGAAAGAATAACTACTCCATCCCTTGCCACAACGGTAATATCAGCAGATGATAAATGGCGTTCCCAATGAAGCACATCTTCAACATCTTTCTGCAGTTGAGTATCTGTTTTCATAGTCAATTAAAAATTAAAAAGTATACCTAATGCCTAGACCACCCCAATTGTTGATAAAGCCACGATTACTGCCGAATTCAAAAGACGGTTGCCAATCGAGCGAAATATTTATGGGTGCCCTGTCAAACTTATAATCTAACCCAAGCACACCATCAACACCTACGTATGAACCCGAGCCATCTCCATTTGGGTAGTTGTTGTTGTAATAGGTATTGTTGTAAAACCCAACGTGAGCTCCTGGACCAACATACCATTTTAAGCCTGGCGCACCGGTTATGTTATAATGAAATTCATAAAGCCCAACAATTCTGGCTCCACGATTCCAAAAATATCCTATACCTTCCACGGCAACGTTAGCCGCCACAAAGTGCTTGATGCTAATTCCGCCACCATCCCAAACTTTCACTCCGAGGGCCGTGGTATAGCTTTGTCCCATGGCCTGTCCATTACTTTCCTCAATGATGAAAGCAGCAATAAGAAATACGAATACTATTTTTTTCATTTTATTGTTTAAAATTTGCAAAAGACTGAGCGATGAAATGGCTCAATTAAAATAAACCTGTGTTTGAACCCATGAAACCTCCCCAATACTCATCGTATTTTTCAAAAGAATGAGAATTGGTTTCCGGCCAATGATCCTTATCAAACCCCGGTGCATTGGATAAGACCTCCTTAGATTGATTAAGTGTAAATGAGTTGTTCTTGGGATTTACTTTCAACAGGCGATAAGGAATGGCAAAGTACTTTTCGCCTATGCCTAAAAATCCGCCTAGCTCTATTATGATGTATTCTATATTCCCCTCGTGCAAATTGATCATTATATCTTTTATAGTCCCCAAGTGTTGATCATCGTAGTTGTGAACGTGATCTCCCATGATAGAAGTTGCCGTCAGTAACGTAAGCGGACGATTGGGTTGAGCACCACTATGGTTCTTACCCGTCATGTTGTCTTTATTTAGGTCGTTCATTGTATGGTTAGATTAAAGCGAGATTCAAATTGAATCTCGCTTGATGATTTTGTACTTATTTCAAGAAATCCACCCTGAATTCTACCCTCCTATTTCTAGTTCTACCTGCGTCCGTTAAATTAGAATCCACTGGCGTTGATTCACCATATCCTTTCGCAGAAGTTCTCAAAGGATCCACGCCATGGGTAATCAGGTAATTTGCTACGGCATCGGCCCTATTTTGAGATAAGGTCAAATTCATTGCATCTTCACCAATGCTATCGGTATGTCCGCCTATGTAAAGTTTATAACTCGGATTTTCAACCATCACTTTAGTGATTGCGTCCAGAATAGGAAAAGAAACTTTCTTAATTACCGCCTTTCCGGTTTCAAACTGAATGCCTTGAAGTGCCTTTTGAAATAGTTGTTTCACCTCTGCCTTAATCTCAGGACACCCATTATTTGCAACAACACCAGCTAAATTGGGACACGCATCATCCAAATCAACAATGCCATCGCCATCGGTATCAGCAGGACATCCTTCCGCGTTTACTTTTGTATTCGCCTCCGAATTAGGGCATTTATCCAACGAATCTTGTATGCCATCTCCATCTGTATCCGGGCAACCTTTAAACTGGTCAGAACCTTTCACGTTCGGACAAAGGTCTTCGCTATCTTGTATACCATCTCCATCGGTATCTGGGCAACCAGAAAAACGAGCTAAACCATTTGTGTCGGGGCACTTATCATCGCCATCAGCCACGCCATCTTTATCTCTGTCAGGGCATCCGTTTTGCTGCGTATCACCCGCCATTTCAGGACATTTATCCAAAAAGTCGGGAACACCATCTGCGTCTCTATCCACGGGGCAACCCTTTGAATCAACAGTAACCCCTGTTGGTGTCTCCGGACAATCATCGCGCTTATCGGCTACACCATCTTTATCTGTATCCACTGGCTTCTTCAATCCAATGATCAGCCCTAGGCTATGCTGTAAGTAAATATCGTTGTCGCCCTGATTAACGCCATCCCAAGCATCATACATTGGCATTTGTAGTGTGTTGGAAAACTCCAATCCGAATTGATCATTAAAGCGGAAGAGAACACCTGCACCTGCATTTAAATTCGCCTTAAATACTCCGTCAGAGATGGGCGCATTGGATGTACCAAACTGATTAGAGTTAATATAAGTAGCACCCAAGCCAATGGTAAAGTAAGGCGCGATCACGGACGTTTCACTCAACAGATACCCATTGTTTAGTTTATAACGCAAATTCAAATTAGCCGAAGTAAAATTGGCATCTACCCCCTGCGTTTGATCGGAATTACGATACGCCAATCGGTTGTAGGTTAACATCTCCGCCAAGTTAAATGACCGATTCAAATACTGCTGAAGCGAAAGGCCTGCACCAAATTTATTAAAAGCAAAATTATAGAACTGATGCTTGTTACCATTTATATCGCCATCATACTCTGTTACCGTAGTATGAAAGCCAATAGAACTGTTCTGCGCCCTGCTCAGAAATGGTGTCACCATTAGTGAGAGGATAATAAGTAATTTTGTAAATCTCGTTTTCTTCATAAGTAGTTATTTTTGTATACCAACACTCATTAAATTTTCGTGCCACGAACGCTAAAAGCCACTATCCTTGGTGAAGGAGGCTTTACAAACAAGTAAAAACGTATCTAAAGAGAGGAACAACTCAAATACTCCTGTATAGGCACCTGGTTTTCACAATTCCATCCATGCATTCTTTTCGAACCTACGGTGATTAAACTGCGAAAAGTTGAAAAGTGGGTAATTGATTCCACATTCTTGATCCTTCATTGAAAACAGTAACACCAAAACTATTCGTTTCGATGAAAAAGCGGATGGCACGATATTTTTATAATCGATTCTATTATGAACGATCTATTGTTGTTATTATTCGCATTTACGATAATGTTTCTAGTGACGTTAGTTACATTATATGTTTTAATAAAACTTATTCTACCGACTTCTCACGACAAAGACGAAAAGATCTACTATCCGATACCTTTCAAAAAGTATCTACCTGGAATTGAAAAACATTGAAAATGTCCGATGCAACTCAATCCCTTTTGTTGGAATGCGAAAGTATATTTCGGTTCGTTCAAAAATTAATCAAGCAAGCAGTTGCCCGCCCTTTTGAATGGCGTGAAACCGTTCGCCAATGTTTTGAAATTGGCAATCGCTCTTTATTTTTAGTTTGTTTCACAGCATTTCTTTCAGGTGTTGTTTTTACGCGCCAATCACGCCCGTCACTTTCATCGTTTGGCGCTGAATCGTGGCTTCCTTCATTGGTTTCACAGGCGGTGATTCGCTCGTTAGGTCCTTTAATAACAGGACTGATTTGCGCAGGCAAACTAGGTTCTAACATTGCTGCCGAACTGGCCAGCATGAAAGTAACCGAACAAATAGACGCTATGGAAGTATCCGGGACAAGGCCTTTCTCATACTTAGTGGTTAGCAGAGTAATCGCCACCACCCTGATGATGCCCATATTAGTTGTTTTTGCAGATGTGATTGCCCTATTTGGTTCTTATCTAACTGTACACACCATTAACAATACAAGTCTTAAGCTCTATTTAAATGAAGTATCAGTAGTTATTACTTTCCTTGATATTTTCTCCTCCATTCTCCTTGCCACATTTTTTGGCTTCGCAATTGGTTTTGTAGGAAGCTATGCTGGCTACACTGCTGCAAACGGCACCAGTGGTGTTGGAAAGGCTGCCAACAATGCCGTTGTAATTTCCATGCTGTTCATTTTCATTATCGATTTACTGTCGCTCCAAATTATAAATCTTTTTAGGTAATGGTCGATGCAACTAACGATACTGCCGATAATAAAGCCATTGTAGCTTTTCTTCACAATGTAAAGAAATCGTTTAATGGCGTAGAAGTTTTGAAAGACATAAGTCTCGAATTGCATCAAAGTGAAAATTTGGTAATTCTCGGGAGATCAGGGTCTGGAAAATCGGTGCTCATAAAATGTATGGTAGGACTAATTGAGGCTGATTATGGAGACATCAACGTGTTAGGGTATGATGTTCGGCACCTTGAACCAAAAGCCTTAAATGAAATGCGCCAGCAGGTTGGGTTCTCTTTTCAAAGCAGTGCACTCTACGATTCGATGACGGTGCAGCAAAATCTGGAATTTCCATTATCAAGAAACTTAGGACTAACAAACAAAACCGAACTAAATGATAAAGTGATCATTGCACTGCAAGATGTCGGCTTAGAAGGTACCGCCCAAAAAATGCCGGCTGAATTATCCGGTGGAATGAAGAAACGAATCGGGATTGCGCGCACTTTAATTCTTAATCCGAAAATAATGCTTTACGATGAACCAACGGCTGGTCTTGATCCCATTACGGCCTCGGAAATAAATGAACTTATTCTTTCGGTGCGGGAGAAATATAAAACCTCCTCACTCATCATTACGCATGATATAAGTTGTGCACGACATACATCCGACAGAGTGATTGCTCTTGTGGACGGAAAAACAAAAATGGAAGGCACGTTTGATGCTATTAAGGATACAAGTGATGCAGATCTGGCTCCCTTTTTTAATTATTAACAATCTATTATGGAAAAAAAAGAAGTAAAACAGCGCGTTAAATTAGGTGCATTTGTCATTACAGGTGCTTTATTGCTTGTTGTTTCATTGCTTTTCATTGGCACGGCAAGTAATCTATTCAGTAAGACTTTTACCATTGCTGCTATTTTTAAAAATGTAGAAGGTCTAAAAGAAGGTGACAAAGTGTGGCTTTCGGGAGTTCAAATTGGCACAGTGAAATCCGTGCGCATTGTGAAAGTGGGTGAAGTAATTGTTAGCCTTTCACTCAAAGAAAAACAAAATGATTTCATTCGAAAGAATGCTTCGGCTTCCATCGGTTCTGATGGATTAATCGGTAATCGCATCGTTGTTATTCAACCAGGAAATTCGAAAGAAGTGATTAAAGACGCTGACACCATCAAGGCAATTTCACCAGCTGACACGCAAGAGATAATTAACATTGCAAAAGAAGTAGGTGAAAACACGAGGTCAATTACACTGGATTTAAAGGCTATTTCGGATAAGGTAAACAACGGCCAAGGCATAATTGGAGAACTTTTAAACGAAGGTACATTTGCAAAAGACATTCGAAAAGTGGTTAGCAGTTTCAAAGCTACTGGTGATCAAACAAATAAAGCCGCGCAAAGTCTCACCAATTTGATAGATGAAGCACAACACGGAAAAGGAATACTTCCCACTTTAATTAATGACACTAGTTTTGTTAGCGTATCCAAACAAACACTGATTCATGTCAAGAAAGTCAGCGCAAATGCTGCCTCTATGTCAACAAGTATAGAAGCAGTTACCGCTAAAATAAACACTAAAAATAATGCTGTAGGTGTATTACTCTCTGACACCGTAGCGGCAGCAGAATTAAAAGCTATTATAAAAAATACCGAAAGTGCCTCTGTAAAACTGGATGAAAATTTGGAGGCATTTAAACATAACTTTCTTACACGTGGCTATTTCAGAAGAAAGGCGAGAGCTGACAAAAAAGCGTTGCAAAAACTAAGCGAATCAAAGTAATAAAGTGTGGATATTTTTCTACATGTGGTAGAATATCCTTTTCCAATTCGCTAAAAGCTGGCTTACTAATTCAATTCCCTTCGTGGCATGTTTATTACATTGTATAAGTATCTAACAAAATTAAAAAACGTCATGGGAAATCTTTTATACTTAATCGCAGTCATTTTAATCATTGGATGGTTGGTTGGTTTTTTTGCGTACGGAGCAGGTGGCATCATCCATGCATTACTCGTTCTTGCTATCGTTGCTGTATTGTTCAACATAATTAGTGGAAGTCGTAAAAATTAATTGAACATGTCAAAAACAAATGTACCGGTTGCGTATTTTCTATCTTTCATTTTCTCAGCTATTGTGATCTCGTGCGGACCACCTAAGGTGGAAGACTCAAAAACAATAGCCGAAGATCACAATGAAGCTAAGTTTGACGCAGCCGATGCCAAAGACGCAGCCTTCATTACGGATGCAGCGGAAATCAATCTTGAAGAAATAGCACTAGGAAACTTGGCAGAAAAAAATGGAATGATGCCAGCGGTGCAAGCATTAGGGAATTTGATAAAAGAAGACCACCAAAATGCACTAAGAAAACTCCGCGCGCTAGCATTTAAGAAGTCGATTTCAATTCCTGACTCGTTGACTCAAAAGGGGAAACAATCCTATGACAATTTGATGGCTCAGCCAGGCAAAGATTTCGACAGAGCCTATGCGGGGCTTATGGTGGAGCATCACAAAAAAGCAATCGACAAATTTGAATTCGCAATAAAAAATGCCAAAGATGCAGACATTGTAGCCTGGGCAACACTTTGCTTACCAGCTTTAAGGCACCACTTGGACCGCTCAATGGAATGTCAATTAAAATCAGATAAACTTAGAGAGTAAGCCTTTCCCGCTTTCCAGATGATTAAACGTGCGACCACTGGAACATTAGCGATCTGCATAGTGCTTGCCCAAATAACCCTCGTATACGCAGAGTCGATTACACCACTTAAGCAAGATACTACCAAACGAGATATTATAGAAATTTTAGCCAAAAAAATTCTCCATAAAGAACCCAGTCCCAAAAACAGAATGGCAAAGACTAAGTGGAAGAAAAAAAGCCCGATGTATATTTCAATCATCCCGGTCTCAACGGAGCAAAGAGGGGGCGGTAAAGTTTTTGTGTCAAGCATAAGCACGGCCTTCTACTTGGGCAATAGCGATTCAACCTACATATCAAAGTCGAATATTGTGCCTTCTACCAATTTTAGTAATCAATTTGGAATAGGTTATGGTTTCAACCTTTGGACAAAAAACAATAATTGGAATATTCCAGGCGATTTCAAAATTACTACACAAAATCAGTACACTTATGGTCTGGGAAGTAATACTACAGAAAGCGATCGCTATCGTCTGTCACTAAATTATATTAGATGCTACGTGAATGCTAATCAGCGGTTAGTAAACGATCTTTTCTTTGGAGGTGGCGTGAATTACGACCGATATTATGGACTCGAAGAACAAGACCCACCTGCTAATCCTAGCACGCTAGAAAAATATAAGATCGGTTCAGAGCGCAGTTCTTATTCATTAGGCGTGACTGCCAACTTACTATTAGACACTCGGAAAAATTCCATCAATGCTGCTTCTGGATTGTATGCTCTTCTTTCATTGCGAATCAATCCAACATTTATAGGAAATGACAACCAATGGACTTCGCTTTATGCAGATGTGCGGAGATATATACCCCTCCGTTCACCCAGGCGTAGTATTCTTGCACTTTGGGGATTTTACTGGGGATCATACGGAAACGTGCCTTATCTAAACTTACCTTCCAGCACCAACGAACCTACCACTCGTTCCGGTAGGGGTTACATTGTTTCTAGATTTCGCGGAAAGGAAATGTTATACGCAGAAGCTGAATATCGTTTTGATCTGGTAGCGGACGGGCTTTTCGGTGGAGTTTTTTTTTGCAATGCACAATCGCTGACCCAACCTGATACAAGTAACTTCGCTTATGTAAATCCTGCCGCTGGCTTTGGAGCACGCATTAAGTTCAATAAAAATTCCAATACAAACCTAACCATCGACTTCGGTTTCGGTAAAAACTCATTTGATTTCTACATCGGTTTAGGCGAATTCTTCTAACTAAACCAGCATGAGAAAAATCAACTCGCGTTTTACAAGAATAGTACTATTCATTGCGGCAATCATCGCTGCGTGCGTTATCGTTATACTACTTTTCATTTCGCCCTTCTTAAAACATTGGATCGAAAAAAATGATGTGCGTTATACAGGCCGAGAGATAAAAATGGACCTACTGTATGCCAATCCCTTCACCGGATACGTCCACCTCAAAAATCTTAAAATCTATGAAGAAAAAGGAGACAGCCTATTTCTTTCCGCTAATGGATTAAGCGTAGATATTAGTATCATCAAACTTTTTTCAAAAGAAATAGTGATTTCATCGCTATCAATCGATCATCCAAGAATTCAAATCGCTCAAAATAAAAAGCTATCCAACTACGATGATTTAGTGGAGCGCTTCTCCAGTCAAACCACAGCGAGTCAAGCTTCTGATTGGCACTTCTCAATTCTTGATACAAAAATAACCAACGGGGAAATTCAATACCGTGAAAAAGCAATTCCTATTAATTATTCCATTAGAAGATTTATGCTTGAAAGCACGGGGAAAAAATGGAACGTAGACACCGTCTTTTCAACATTTTCATTTCAAGACGGAAAAAATGAAGGCATTGTAAACGGTAGTCTCACGCTTAACCTTGCCAATTCAAACTACCGGACAACGATTAAAATTATTCACTATGACCTTGAAATCATTCGCCAATACCTTTGGGAATTAATTAACTACGGCATGTTCAGGGCAACCTTGGAGGCAACCATCATGGCGACCGGAAATCTAAAAAACGATCAGAATATTATTGTCAGGGGGCGCATTGAGGTGAGCGACTTTCATTTTGGAAAAACTACCACCGATGACTACTTCTCTTTTAAGAAAGGAATAATAGCCATAAGTGAGTTGAGGCCACATTATCTTTATTTGTTCGACTCGCTAACCCTATTGAAACCCTATTTAAAATTCGAACGCTATGATTCGCTGGATAATCTCCAAGCCATCTTTGGTAAAAAAGGAAAGAACATTACGGATATCACGCAAAATCCAGAGCGATTTAATCTCGTGATTGAAGTGGCGCGATACATAAAGAGATTAACGAAGAATTTTTTGAATAGCGATTACAAAATAAACCAACTCCGTATCGACAGCGCGAATTTTGTGTTCAATGATTTTTCATTGAGTGAAAAATTTTCAGCCATAGCAAATCCACTTTTCATCTCCGCTGACTCCATTAATAAAAGTAGAAAGCGTGTGGAATTTAACGTCCATTCAAATTTCGAGCCGTATGGCAATGCACAAGCGTTTCTTAGTGTTAACCCAAAAGATACCAGTGAATTTGATTTCAGCTACCACTTCAAACAAATTCCAGTTACCATTTTTAACCCGTACCTCCTTTCCTACACCTCCTTTCCCTTAAATCGGGGAACGATAGAATTAAATGGTTTATGGAATGTGCGTAACGGAGAAATAAGTAGCACCAACCACATTGTTATTCTTGATCCGAGAGTAGCAAAGAAAATAAGAAATAGAGATAACCATTGGCTTCCGATGCCCTTTATTATGGCATTAATTCGAGAACGCGGCAACGTAATTGATTATGATATTCCAATTACCGGAAACTTAAAGAAACCATCCTTTCACCTTCGCGATGTCGTTTTCGATGTAATTAAAAATATTGTTGTTAAGCCGCCTACAACACCGTATCGATTAGAGGTAAAAAGTAATGAAACTGAGATTGAAGAGTCTTTAGCACTAACCTGGGAATTACGACAGCACGTTCTTAGTCGCAATCAAACAAGATTTCTTAAGAAAATTTCCAAGTTTCTGAAAGGCAATCCCACCGCGGTGCTTTCGGTTCATCCTGTTATTTATGCAGAAAAGGAAAAAGAAAACATTCTATTCTTCGAAACAAAGAAAAAGTACTTTCTAATGACACACGAAAAGTCACTGGCCAATTTCTCCCATCTAGATTCCATTGAAGTGAATAGGTTATCGATAAGAGAGGATAAAGTGTTCTTTAATTATCTGAGCAAAGGTGTTAGCGACACCACTATGTTTACGTTACAGGAAAAATGTTTGAAGTTTGTTGGGCATGAGCTGATTGAAAAGGAATACAAGAGTATGATCCAGCAACGCGCATTGGCATTTTTCAAGGTATTTGAAGAAGATAAAACAACACAATTTTTGAAAATTCATGCAGCCGAAAGTGCTACGCCATTTAATGGCTTCTCCCATTATAAATTGAACTATCCGTCTGACATACCCGATGAACTAAGCAAGGCTTTTCAACGAATGAATGAACTCAACAATGAAAATCCAAGAAAACGATACAAGCGACAAAGGAGAAATTAAGCAAGTTTATCCTCCATTAGAACGGCAGGGAAACACCCCTAAAACCGATCGCATTCTTTTTGGATTCTATGCTGGTTTAAATCTTTATCTTTTTGATTAACAGGCGCTAACAAAAAATTAAAGTAGCGAGAACGGGAGTTGAACCCGTGACCTCAGGGTTATGAATCCTGCGCTCTAACCATCTGAGCTACCTCGCCATATTCTGATTGGGTCGGCAAATTTATAAACTTTTTATAAATTCGCTATTGATTTTTTCTGTTTGCCAATCAGCAAAATTATTTTAACTTCCACACAATTAAAGTAGCATGGCCAAGAAAACATTATTTACCACCGAATTTGAAATCCATGCTTCGCCTAAGATGCTGTATCCTTACTTTCAGACGGCCAGTGGCTTATCTGCGTGGTTTGCAGATAATGTAAACATCAGTCCTGAAAAGATCTTTACTTTTGAATGGGACAATGAACAAAGAAAAGCGGTTATTACTTCCTTTCGGCTTAATCAGTTCGTAAAGTTTGAATATCTGCCTGAAAGTGATGATGACAACGATGATCGGTCCTACTTCGAGTTACGATTTGAAACTGACGAGCTGGTAAACTCTACCTACATCAAAATCTCCGATTATTCCGATTTTGATGACATGGAGGAGTTGCAGGATGTTTGGGAAAGCCTCATTGCCAATCTAAAAAAAGTCGTGGGCGGTTAGTGTTCAACCGCATTTTCAACCTGACCAGAACAAAAAAAAGCCTAATGCTTTTTTAGTGCCTCAAGGGTTCTATTTTTGCTGAACTAAACTTTAGCAAAAACTACCATGTTCCCTGCCATCAACCCAACAGAAACAACATCCTGGAATAAACTGACCATGCATTTTCTAGAGATGCAAGCTACACACATGCGTGAATTGTTTGCGGAAGACCCAGCACGATTTGCGAAATTCAGCCTCCAATTTGAAGATATCCTTTTAGATTACTCGAAAAATATAATTTCGGAGCATACTGTTAAGCTATTGGCTGAACTTGCTGACGAGTGTCAATTATCGGAGGCCATACATTCTATGTTCAACGGAACAAGAATCAACCAAACGGAAAATCGCTCTGTACTTCATATTGCCTTAAGAAACAGATCGAATACGCCTGTTTTAGTGGATGGCAAAGATGTAATGCCCGAGATTAACACAGTGTTGAATCAAATGAAAGCATTTTCCGACAGTCTATTAAACGGACACTGGAAAGGATACTCAGGCAAACGCATCACCGATATAGTAAACATTGGAATTGGAGGATCAGACCTTGGGCCGTATATGGTTACCGAAGCACTTCGCCCTTACCATCAATCGATAAAACCACATTTTGTTTCTAATGTAGACGGAACTCACATAGCCGAAACACTTAAACGAGTAGACCCAGAAACTACACTGTTCATTATTGCTTCGAAAACTTTTACTACCCAAGAGACAATGACCAATGCCGAAAGCGCAAAAAGTTGGTTCCTTGAAAAAACGGGCGGCACTGGTGATGTGGCAAAACATTTTGTAGCCGTCTCTACCAATTCTAAATCGGTCACCGAATTTGGTATAGCTCCTGAAAACATGTTTGTATTTTGGGATTGGGTGGGAGGTCGATATTCACTCTGGTCATCTATTGGCCTTTCTATTTCTGCCACCATTGGTTTTGATAATTTTATTGAATTGCTTGAAGGTGCGCACGCTGTAGATAATCATTTTAAAAATGAACCTTTTGAAAAGAATATTCCTGTTATAATGGCCTTGCTTGGCGTTTGGTATGGCAATTTCTTTGATGCCGCTTCTGAAGCGATACTTCCCTACGATCAATACCTCCATCGGTTTGCAGCCTACTTTCAACAAGGAAATATGGAAAGCAATGGAAAGTCAACTGATCGAAACGGGGAAGAAGTAATGTATCAAACGGGTCCTGTAATTTGGGGAGAACCTGGCACCAACGGTCAGCATGCATTTTATCAATTGATTCATCAGGGCACGAAAATGATTCCATGTGACTTCCTGGCACCTGCAATCAGTCAAAACCCGGTAGGTGATCATCATGTCAAATTGCTTTCAAACTTTTTCGCGCAAACGGAGGCGCTTTTAGTCGGCAAAACCGCAGATGAGGTGGAGAAAGAATTAAAAAAGGCAGGCTTTGGTGATGAAGAGATTTCGTTCCATCTTCCTTTTCGTGTGTTCAGTGGAAACAAGCCTTCTAATTCTTTTGTGTTCAAAAAGCTCACGCCAAGAACATTGGGAAGTCTGATTGCCTTTTATGAACATAAAATTTTTGTTCAAGGGGTAATTTGGAACATCTTTAGTTTCGATCAATGGGGGGTAGAATTGGGCAAAATTCTAGCGAAGAAAATTTTACCTGAATTGGTATCTGAAAGCGAAATTACTACCCATGACTCGTCCACTAACGGACTCATTAACTATTTCAAACGATTGAAAAGTAATTGAAACCACCCTCCAATAATTATTCTTGGATTCTAAAGTTGAACAATTATTTTTGACCCTGTTTATCGACAAATGGAGAATAAAATTTCGAAGATTGGCGTTTTTACATCGGGCGGTGATGCACCCGGAATGAATGCTGCGTTGAGGGCTGTAGTACGTGCTTCTATTTACTACAATAGAGAGGTGTATGGAATTATGCGCGGGTATGAAGGCATGATTGACGAAGAGATCGTAAAGTTAGGTGCGCGCTCGGTGGGCAGCATTCTTCAGCGTGGCGGCACTATTCTCAAAACCGCTAGAAGCGAAGCTTTCAGAACTAAAGAAGGAAGGCAAAAGGCATATGATAATCTTAGAAGCCATGGCATAGACGGACTTGTTGCCATTGGGGGCGATGGCACGTTTACCGGACTCAATAAATTTTACGAGGAATTCAAAATACCTTCGGTATGCATTCCTGGAACGATCGACAACGACCTTGCGGGAACTGATTTCACCATAGGCTTCGATACGGCCACCAATACGGCAGTAGAAGCAATAGACAAAATAAGGGACACAGCGCTTTCTCACAACAGACTTTTCTTTATTGAAGTTATGGGACGCCACTCAGGATATATTGCAATTAACAGCGGTATTGCAGGGGGGGCGGTGGCTTCCATTATTCCGGAGGAAACCATGACGATGGAAGAACTTTTCAAAAAACTAGACGAGGGCGGAAAGACAAATAGGAAATCAAGTTTAGTTGTTGTGGCAGAAGGAAGCAAAATGGGCGGAGCCATGGAGTTAGCAAAAAACTTCTCTGAAAAAAATAACTACTTTGACATAAAGGTTACTATTCTAGGCCATCTGCAAAGAGGAGGATCACCCACTTATTTCGACAGAGTACTGGCAAGTAAAATGGGCATTGCTGCCGTGGAAGGTTTGCTTAATGGACAAACTGATGTAATGGTAGGGATTAGAAACAATGTAATTGTATTTAATAAATTTCACGATGTAATCGGAAAACATCATGAAATTGATTCTGAGTTAATAAGGATCGCCAAAATCCTGTCTATTTAAAAAAATCGTAAATGACTGATCTGACCATTGGTATTGACATCGGGGGTACTAACACTAAGTACGGAATTGTAGATCGCGGGGGCAACGTGTTTCATCAAGGAAACATTCCGACTACCGACTTCGAAGATTTTCAAGATTATTTCGACTCAATGGCAGATGCGTTGCGCGAAGCCATCCATTTTCTGCCTAAGGATACTAAAGTAGTGGGCATTGGAGTAGGAGCTGCCAACGGGAATTACTACACAGGAAATATTGAACGTGCTACCAATCTAAAATGGAAAGGCGTGTTGCCGCTCGCAAAAATGTTTACAGATGAATTTGCGATTCCCACCATTTTGACCAACGATGCAAATGCCGCAGCTGTCGGAGAAATGATTTATGGAAATGCCAAGGGCATGAAGGACTTTATCGTAATTACGCTGGGTACTGGTTTAGGAAGTGGCTTAGTATCAAACGGAGCATTGATAAACGGTAAGCACGGAATTGCTGGAGAGTTGGGACACACTTCTGTAAATCCTGCCGGGCGTTACTGCAATTGCGGGAAAAGAGGTTGTCTGGAAACCTACGTTTCTGCTACTGGAATCAGAAGAACCGTATATAAACTACTTGCCGATCACTTGGAGCCGAGTGAATTGCGAGGCGTGAGCTTTGACAACTTAAATACAAAAATGATCACCGAAGCCGCTCACCGCGGAGACATTGTTGCAAAAGCTGCTTATGAATACACAGGGCGGATACTGGGTATGAAATTGGCTGAGTCGGTAGTTCATACTGACCCCGAGGCGATCTTTTTATTTGGAGGATTGACTATGGCAGGTGATTTGATTTTTAAGCCAACCATTCGGCATATGGAAGAAAACCTGATGCCGTTGTTCAGAGGAAAAGTGAAAATATTGCCTTCTGCGCTAAGCAACCAGGCCGCACCAATCCTTGGCGCCAGCAGCTTAGTCTGGGATCATTTAGATCGAAAAATGAAAGAAGTGGCTTACTAGTATTTCGCTACTTGGTCTAATAACTTGTTCATTATTCTCACCAACTTTCATGTGTTAATAATTGTGTTGTAGTTGCCACATGGAATCGCTGAGATTATCATGCCGTTGGGTGTAGAGAATCTTAATGGCGATTTCGTGTGTGGATAAAACGCAACTCCACAAAGCTATCCTTTATCAAACAAGAAAACTGAAACTGTTTCTCTGAAAGTTCTCCTTGGTATAGGCATAGGCAAAATCAAAAATTTCTTGGGCTTTGCCTATTTCGAAACTGCCATACTTACCCAAGCCAGTGGGCTCAATAAATACATCACAATAATTTCTGCTGATTTGCGTGTTGGCGTTAATTGCCATTAGTAACGTGCGTTCTATTACGACTTTCATATTTTTAGGATCAAATTCCCTTGGGATTTGATTACAATGAGAACCAATGACAAAATCACACTTTCCCCTTATCACCTTGGCGGGGAGATTATCGAACACGCCTCCATCTACATATAGACCATCCTTCAATACCATAGGGCTAAACACCGCTGGTATGGTACAGGAGGCCATAATCGCTGGAATTAACTCCCCCTCATTAAAGTAACGGATTTCGCCTATTCGGATTTCGGTAGCAGCGATCGTCAGAGGGATTTTAAGCTTTTCGAAACTATTATTCGGCATATATTTAAATAGTAAGTCCTTCATGCCGTCCATCGTTAGCAGCCCTGACCAATTCCACGCGGGCCTCACAGATTTAAAAATGCTGATCTCTTTTATGATTTCAAGAATGTGCAAGGGCTTATAGCCGTAGGCATACATGGCGCCAATAATTGATCCTGCACTCGTTCCAGAAATGATAGAAAATTCAAGACCTAGTTCTTCAAGTGCTTTAATTACACCGATATGGGCAACGCCCCTAGCCCCTCCACCCGATAATGTTAAACCGATTTTCATTTTAGATAGACATAAGACGTAAGATACTAGACATAAAATAGTGGGTTTGAAACACTCGATGTGAGATTCAAATGCTCTCCTTTAGAAATTACAATTCATTTAAGCTAAACACTTTATCTACGCGAACACCTTTTTCAGTGTGCTTGACTGTACAACACTCGTTTAATGGGTCATGCTCAAAAAAAAGGATATAACTATTGTCAGCGGCTAACTTCAAAAATCGCGCTTTTTCCTCCATCGTCAGTAGCGGGCGTGTATCATAACCCATTACATAAGGCAACGGAATATGACCAACCGAAGGGATTAAGTCTGCCATAAAGCAAACGGTTCTACCTTTGTAGTTGATCATTGGAATCATCATTTTATCGGTATGGCCCGATGCATAAAAAATCTGAATTTGAGAAAATGGTGACGGCTCTTTTAAATCCACGAAAGTGAGGTTTCCACTTTGTTTTATTGGAAAGATATTTTCTGTGAGAAAACTTGCCTTCTCTCTCGGGTTGGGTTCAGTTGCCCATTGCCAATGGTCGGCATTCGACCAATATCTTGCATTTGGAAAAAGTAACTCCGACTTGCCGTCCTTCACGATTACACCACCTCCACAATGATCAAAATGCAAATGAGTTAAAAACATATCGGTTATGTCCACCTCGCTAAAACCCGCTTTGTGAATAGAGGCGATCAGCGAATCATCACCGAACCTATGATAATGACCAAAAAATTTTAGGTCCTGCTTATCGCCCATGCCATTATCAATAAGCAAAAGTCGATTGCTATCCTCTACCAAAAGACAGCGCATGGCTAACGAAATCATGTTCATTTCGTCTGCTGGATTCGTCTTTTGCCAAATGGATTTAGGCACTACGCCAAACATGGCCCCGCCATCAAGTTTAAAGAAGCCAGTGTTGATCGTGTGAAGTACCATATTCGCGAGTTGGACGAAATAAGGCTATTTTTAGTCCAAAACAAAATCGGCTTGACAATCAAAAATCCAAACGCAAATTTTTAAATTTGTATAGGGTTTAGTCTAATTTATTGTAATGAGAAATCTAATACAGTGCGGCTGCACACTTCTATGTCTGTCGATTCAAATTCATCTATTTGGCCAATCGCCCACGATTAACAATAATGTAAGGTCAGCAAATCTACTGAATCAGCTGGGGGCGTATCGCGTTACCCCAGGAGACGTTTTGTTTCCCATTTCCTCGCACGAAAAAAGTAACATTATTGGCGATGTATATCTGGATTCGCATTGGAATTTATCATCGCTCTTACTTTTTGAAGATGAAAAATTGATAAACGACTACTTGGTACGATACGATATCAAAAACAACGAATTTGAATTTCGTCTCCAAAATGGGATCAAGGTGTTGCCAGGATCAAAAGTGAAAAACATTGTCTGGATAGATTCATTAACAAAAACTACACGAATAATGAATAACGGGCGTGAATATTCTGCCACAGAAATACCCTTTGACGGCTTCTTTGAAATATTAAAAGATGGAGAAATACAACTCTTGAAAAAGCCCTACGTGGAGGTGCTTCGGCCTAATTTTAGTCCCGCATTAAACGTGGGAAGCAAAGACACTAAGATTCTAAAGAAATCAGAATACTTTTATTCTTTAAAAAACAAACTCTATCAAATAAAAAAGAAATCATCTTTGGAGGCAATTCAACAACACAAATCATCTGTTGATCTTGCGGCATTTTTAAAGAAAGAGAAAATAAGTGTGACCAAAGAGGAAGACTTAATGTTGCTATTTGAAACGATAAACGGAACGCATTAGTCGTTTAGTCATTCCTTCACTACACCCATGGCACTAAATTTATCAATCCGCTGATTGATTCTTTCGCGTGGAGCAAGTTTATCTAATTCTTTAAAATTAGCCAGAATAACCCGTTTAATTTCATCCGCCATTTTCTTCACATCGGTATGCGCCCCACCCAAGGGCTCTCTAACAATTCCGTCTATTAGCTTGTTTTCGAGCATGTCTTTTGCCGTAAGTTTAAGCACCTCGGCAGCTTGTTCTTTGTAGTCCCACGTACGCCACAAGATAGAGGAACACGATTCTGGAGAAATCACAGAGTACCATGTATTTTCAAGCATTAATACACGGTCTCCGATAGCTATTCCAAGTGCTCCGCCCGAAGCTCCTTCTCCAATAATGATACAAATAACAGGCACTTTAAGCATAAACATTTCCTTCAAATTACGAGCAATTGCTTCGCCTTGGCCTCGTTCTTCGGCTTCTAGCCCAGGAAAAGCCCCTGGGGTATCGATAAAAGTTATAATCGGTTTATTAAACTTTTCAGCCATCTTCATTAGCCGCAGTGCTTTGCGGTATCCTTCTGGATTTGGCATTCCAAAATTCCTCATTTGACGCTGTTTGGTATTACGCCCCTTCTGTTGACCAATCAGCATAAAAGTCTGCCCTTCGATCGTCCCAAAACCTCCTACCATTGCTTTGTCGTCTGCGACATTTCTGTCGCCATGTAATTCGATAAAATCGGTGGTTATTTCGTAAATATAATCCAAGGTATAGGGTCTTTCAGGATGGCGTGAAAGCTGTACACGCTGCCAGCCAGTAAGATTTTCAAATGTTTCTACCTTAAGTTCATTTATCTTATTTTCAAGGGCTTTTATGGCCTTTTTTATGGAAGGATCGCTATCATCGGTAAGCTGCTTCATGTCAGATAACTTCGATTCAAGTTCCGCAATAGGTTTTTCAAAATCCAACAAATGCATATCCTAATGTTTTAAGTAAAGGTTACAAAAGTAAAAGATTTTTCAGATACCCGTTGTAAATTGCCCCCCTAGATCAACAGAGAACAAAATAAACCTTACAGCTATTCACCATAATGATACTTGACCAGCTAAAAAATGCCGCTATTTATGCCCCTCTAAGCCCGCGAATAGCATTGGCTTTCAAATATTTGACAACGACCGACTTTAGTCAAGTTGCGCTGGGCAAATACGAAATTGATGGCGACCGGGTATTTGCTATTGTGAACGAATATGAGACCAAAGACGAGAAAGATTGCGTACTGGAAGCCCATAAAAAGTACATCGACATTCATTATATTTTTAGCGGAAGCGAGGCAATCGGCACTACATTTTTGACCAATCAAGTACCCACGAAAGAATATGACGAGCAAAATGACTACATGCTTTTCAATGGAGAAACTACTTATCAGATTTTAACTCCAGGCTTGTTCGCGTTGCTTTACCCACACGACATTCACAGTCCGGGGCATCATCCGAAAGAAAAATCATTTGTTAGAAAGGTGGTTATGAAAGTACTGATCTAAAATTGTGATAAAAGGAGTTCATCACATTGCTATAATTTGCTCAGATTATAAGCAATCCAAAAAATTCTACACAGAAAGCCTCGGCTTAACGGTCGTAAGAGAAGTCTATCGAAAGGAACGTGATTCGTATAAACTAGATTTGGCACTGAACGATCAATACATTATTGAACTTTTCTCATTTCCCAATCCACCTGCTCGCCCCTCGCGGCCAGAGGCGTGTGGTTTGCGGCACTTGGCTTTTTCTGTAGATGACATTGAAAGTTCGATTTACACATTGAATTCAAAAGGGATAACTACAGAGCCTATTCGCGTTGACGAGTTTACGGGTAAACGCTTTACTTTCTTTGCTGATCCAGACGGATTGCCGATTGAGTTATATGAAGTTGAAAACTAGTCTAAATCCCTTATCAACTGTTCATAAAACCATTGTGCTAGCTGATAACTTTCTAAGCTTACACGTTCATCAATACCATGAAATCCAATGGGGTCAATCATGGGACTGAATTTTATGATGCCTCTCGAAATACCTTCGAGGTGGCGTGAATCCGTACCACCAATCATAAGAAAAGGTGAACTCACCGTATTGGGAAAAGTCTTCTTAACTATTTCGTCTACTTTCTTATAGGCATAACTGCTGGTTGGTGTTACTCCGGTAGCTTCAGATACAAAGGAAGAAAGTCGTTCTACTTTTATTCGCTCATCTCCAATAATCTGTTTTAGTTTTTCAATAACCTGTCTTGAACTATCACCAGGAAGCAAGCGCAAGTTCACGGTTGCCTTTGCAATAGTAGGCACTACATTGTCCTTAAAGCCAGTTTGAAAAATAGTAGGCGCAAAGGTGGTTCTTATCATTGCATTTCCTCCAGCAGAACTTTCGTAA
The DNA here is from genome assembly GCA_044349005.1 of Cyclobacteriaceae bacterium. GTDB lineage: Bacteria > Bacteroidota > Bacteroidia > Cytophagales > Cyclobacteriaceae > ELB16-189. The sequence goes on along the minus strand of JBIKRT010000002.1, from coordinate 82,824 downwards.
ATATTAATGACCATGGGTTTGAAAAGCCAAATATTTGTGAACGCCATCTTCTGCACGAAAGGCATTTCTGGTCCAAGATATTCTATGAAGCCTAGCATTGGCGGAGTCAATTTCGGCTCAAAGGGATTATCCTTCAGTTTGACAATAGCTCGCGAAAGAATGTCGATAGCCGTTTCCTTTTCTGGCATAGAAGAGTGTCCTCCACTCTTCTCAACTGAAAGTTCCAACGATAAATATCCCTTCTCTGAGGTGCCAATTAATGCCGCTGGTCTTTTCATACCGGGCACTTTATTCTTAGTGATGATACCCCCTTCGTCTAGTACCATTTCAGCTTCTACGTTTTGTGATTTCAAATATGCAGCTATTGCCTTCGCTCCTGTTCCGCCCATTTCTTCATCGTGACCGAGAGCGAGGTAAACAGTGCGTTCAGGTTTAAAACCGCCCTTCAATAATTTCTCGACCGCCTCAAAAATGCTGACCAGATTTATTTTATCATCCGTAGTTCCCCTACCCCAGATGAAATCATCTTTTATTTCTCCCGCGAACGGATCGACATGCCACATTGACTTGGTTGCCTCTTCAATTGGAACTACGTCTTGATGCGCCATTAGTACGACAGGCTTTACTTGCAAATTCTTCCCCTCCCATTTGTAAACCAAGGCATACTTCTTTAGAACAACTTTGCTAAGATTGGCATGCGTTAGCGGATAGGTTTTGACCAGCCACCGTTGAAAACCCAAAAAGGCAGATGAATCCAATTTAGAACTATCCCCAAAAGAAATAGTTTTTATTTGAATCGCTTGCTGGAAATGTTGAACCGATTCCTGACTTAATACGGGTGCAGAATTTGTCGCATACTTCGATTGAATAGATTGAACTCTAACCGTGTTGAATAGAATTATAATCACCAATAACAGGATGGTAATTGCGATAAATAAAAGAATGCGTTTGATCATTTGAATAGGTTACAGATTACAAGTTTCAGGTCAAAGTTACGTGCAACTTATAACTGGTTTCACTACTTATCCCACTTCCAATCTTTACCGATAATCAACGGCTCTTTCAAGTTATTGTCGATCATGAATTGTTTAGTGGTTTCACTATCCATTTTGTCGGCAGGTAATTTATCGGCATCAGCCACAGCATATAAAATCATGGTGCCGAAGCGAGCGGTGTTTTTCATGTGCTGTTCGTTCACCAACTTAAAATCATCACAGTCTGAATGATAGCAGCCATAAATTGACCGATCTAAGTTGCTGATCACACCAAGAATGGGCACACCTTCTAACATAAAGGGTTGATGATCGCTATGAAGCCCTGATTTGTTTTCAAATTTGTTTTTGAAGATGGTGTCAATCTTATTGATCTCCAAGCCCACCGTTTTGAAAAAGGTTGTATCATTTAGTTTACCGCCTGCATTTATGCCGATGGGATTACCGCTCATATCAAGGTTCATCATGTATTTTATAGTATTGATAGAGCCGTCTTTGGTAGCTTGTTGAACCATGTAACGCGAACCCAGCAACCCTTCTTCTTCACCCATAAACATGACAAACTGAACGGTGCGTTTAGGTTGCAATTTGTTAGCCTTAAATGCACGGGCAATGTCTAGCACGGAAAAAGAACCAATGCCATTGTCAATCGCTCCTGTTGCCAAATCCCATGAATCCAAGTGGCCGCCAATAAGAATTTTCTCATCGGGTAACGATGATCCTTTCAACGTGGCAATTACATTTCTAGCTTTGATAGGGCCGCTTACATTCGTCATATTAATGCGCGCTTGAATTTTCTTTGTTTTCAATTTCTCCTTCAAGGCCATTCCTTTTTCTTTGCTAATACAGACCGCAGGAATGGGGATCAGCTCACCGGTAACGGAAGCTGTGCCTGTAAGCAGCACTCCGCCATCTACCTGATTAAAGATGATAAGTCCTTTTGCACCGTGTTTAATGGCAATGGCCGTTTTTTCGCTGCGATGCAAGTTGTGCAAGCCTTTTTCGCTGCCTTCTAAAATACCGATGTAGATAAACGCTATTTTATCTTTTACAAGCGCATCTTTGCCTTCATAGTCTTTTTCCAACCCATTGCCCAAATCAATTACCTCCGCAGAAACATCTGCAGATACAGGGGAATGAGCAAGCGTAACCGCAGGCACGCTATCTCCATCAATCTCCACTTTAATGGTGCCACGCGACCAACTAGTTACCTCAAACTCCTGAAAGGCAACATCGTCAAAACCGTATTCTTTGAACTTTTTATAAGTGTATTCTTCTGCTTTATGACCATTCTCCGATCCCGTAAGGCGATGGCCAATGGTAGAAGTTGCTTCACCAAGAGTGGCATATCCCTTTGCATTTTGAGTTACTTCGGCATTGATGCGGGCAAAGGTTTCTGGCCGGGTTTCAGTTTTTTTGCAAGCAGCAAGGCTTAGAATTATTAGCAGAACAAATAGGTTCAGGGAGGGTCGTTTCATTTTAAAAAAGGTTTAAATTGAAAGATATTAATTTATCAAGAATGAATCTTAAAATTTATTTGGATGGTTATGCAGCCGAATGAAATGACGCTTAAACCTTATTGAAAGAATGGCCTTAGGAACTCTTTCAGTGGGTTTAGTTTTGGCGCGCTTAAGTCCCAGATGTCGGAATCTAAATATTCTCTTTTTGTTCCTTGTGCCGAACCAGAACCTTCAAATGAACCGTGATAAATCACAATCTTTTCCTTTTCACCAATTAATCTAGGTTTCTTCAATTGTAAGCCAGCCTTACATGTCGCATAACTTTCTATGCAATCGAAAAGCCCTTCGTTTCCTTTCGCGACTGAAGACTTTAATAAGCTTTCTAAATTTCCTTTTGTTTGATTATCAGGGAAGAGGAAAACATGATCAAATTTCAATTCAAGAGCTGCCTCCGCTTTCCTAATGTTATCTATGGTTGACTGGTAATCGTAGTCATCTGCATCGAAAATTACAATATTCTTATTCGGTTTTGATGAACTGATTTGTATCAGGGATGCTGATTGTTTGATCGTTTCACTTTTACCTTGAATGATTATGAAAAGGTTTTTAGAAATCTTCGCTCCAAAATGAAACTTGATAAAATCTTCAAGAAATCGAACATCTTCTTCCCCTTCAACAATGAACGAAAGACTTTCCATTGCTTACCCTCTTATTTCGTTACCAACGTTAATTGCATGTTCAAATTGGTCATAATCGAAAGTATGTGCTGTTACTACTTTGGTTCTAGCGTGTTCGACCAACGTAATATTCCTCACATCTTTTTGAAGTTCGGGCAATTCTTCTTCGAGCACTTCTTTAAAATACTTTATGCACTCTTCATTGTGGGTAGTCATAAAAAGTTGAACATCATTTTCTTTAGCTGCCAACAAAATGGCTTTCCAAAATTCTTTAAAACGCTTAAAGTAAATTCCCGTATCAACTTCATCAATCATAAGGCGACCTCCCTTATTCAGAATGATTTCAACCAATAAACGAAAAAGTTTTATCGTACCGTCTCCAAAAAGCGCTAAGGGAATTGCTGAATCCATTTCATTTTGATAAACAATTAGCAAGGGTGTTGAATCGGGATATGGAATCGATAGCTCTATATCCTCCAACTTTGGTATCAGCGAATTTAAACTTTTAATAAAGCTTTTTTTCAGTGAGCGATTTAGCTGCAGCTTTGAGTAAAACGTAGCTAAATCGGCATCATGTCCCTTGTAAAACGGGATAAAGTTAAAAGGCAAATTATATCTTTGAATAGGTTCAGAAAAATTATACTGCTCTCTATTTCCTGGAACTACTTTTAAAACACCATCTCGTTTAATGTCAATAGTTCGATTTCTATCATTGATAATAACGGATAATTCGGTATGTCCAATATCATTTGACCACCTGTAGATAATTGAGTAGTCGAATATTCTATTGTTAAAGGATGCATAATTAGCGTATAATTTAATATCCTCAATTACATAAGATGATTTTATTCGTCTAAAATTCAGAGCTTCTGCAAGGCCATTGACAAAAACCATTTCGTTTTCATCCACCAGCAACGCTTCCAGCACACTCGTCTTCCCAACATTGTTATCGCCCACAATCAAATTAAACTGGCCGAGGTCTTTCATTTCAAAAGACTCAAACCGTTTGAAGTTCTCAACTTTAAAGTAAGTCAGGTGCCTGCTTGTGTCTGCCATAGGCTAAAAGTACAAAAAAAGTGGTTTTTGTTCGAAATTTATTGATAAAGTGGCGCAGTACAGGTGCGGGAGACTTTCGCCAATTGGCGGAAACGTGTTACACCAGCACATGGAGCTTCCGCTACTAGCGGAAATGTGTTGCACTCGTGCGGGGAACTTCCGCCACCAGCGGAAACCTATTGCGGCAGTGCAGGAGGCTTTCGCTGCCAGCGGAAGTCTGTTGCAGAGGTGCGTCAAGCTTCCGCCAACAGCAGAAACCCCAAACGCGCATGTTTCGTGGTTTTATTAAAAAAAAATTTGGCCAATAACTATCAATTTCCGCCAGCACGTATTAGAAATTGTCCCGCATCCTCAAAAACACGGGCTCTCTATACATTCTATCTTTGGTGATCTGGGCATAGCTAACCTCCACTACCAAAGTGGGTTCCATCCAAACGGTAATTTTTTCGTCCACCAACATCGCTCCGCCCAGTATAGGCTTCTTGGTTTTGCCTTGGTTTTTAAGAAGAGCGGAGATTTCCTTCATGGCCTGATCATCCAACCCCGTTCCTACCTTGCCTCGGTAGATTAACTCGTTGCCCACCTTTTCTGCCAATTGCAGTGCGCCAAACGTAGCATTTCTATTGCCCTTTCCTTCAGTATAGCCAATGATAAAACAATCCACGCTTTGCCTCACTTTTATTTTTAACCACGCCTCGCTCCTTTTGCCGATGGTGTACTTGCTGTCTTTTCGCTTGGCAATAATGCCTTCCAACCCCAATTCTTTTGCCGCGGCAAAAAGCGAATGGCCATCTTCTACGGTTTCGCTTACGCGATAATTGCCATCCCTACGGATAGCGTCTTTCAGCCACTCCTGGCGTTTTGTTAACGGCTCGTTCACCAATGACCGTCCATCCAAATACAAGCAATCAAACACATAACAAAAAACAGGATTGCTCTTGCTTAACTTTACAATGGCCGATTCATTTTTTGCCATTAACCGACTTAACACTTTTTTGAATTGAGGTTTGCCTACATCATCCAAGCTTACAATCTCAGCATCAAACAAAGCACACGTAGTGCGAAACGATTTATCACCATGGAGCAACTCAGGAAACTGTTTGGTAATGTCATTCAGATTGCGGCTTACAATCCGAATGTTACCTTCCTCCACCGCAATCAACGCTCTGATGCCGTCCCACTTTACTTCAAAAGAATAATCGTTGGCAGCAGGAACTTCGGTTGTGCTATCGCAAAGCATGGGCTCTACTTTATGATGAATGAAGTCAAACTGGGGTTCGTCCACACGTTCCATCAGCCATTCCTTTTCCTTTATTTTGTGGATGCGATATTCTCCGTTTACTTCTTTGCTGCTCAATCGAAAATAAAAGCCATCCTTTTTTTCTTTGGTGATTTGATATTTTCCTTGCGCATAAATCCACATCATGCCACCACCATACTGACCTTTCGGGATTTCCCCATTGAATGTTAAGTACTTCATGGGGTGATCTTCCGTTTGAACTGCCAATCGTTTTACCCCAGGGTAGGGCGGCAACCCCCTTGGCACTGCCCATGATTTCAATACACCATCCTGCGAAAGTCTCAAGTCATAGTGCAGATGCGAAGCATGGTGCCTATGCACTACAAAACTGTTGGCGGTATTCTCTTCCAGTGTTGGCGTTGGTTCTGGCGTTTTATTGAAATCACGTTTCTTTTCGTAACTATCCAATTGCTCAGGCGTTTTTCGCTTTCGCGAGATAGGCAATTCTTTAGGAACAATTTTTTTTCGTAGTGTATGAAGTTCAACGGCATAGGCTCCAATGTCTTCCCAAGCATCGCCATCTCTTAGCACCTTTTCAACAGCGTTCTTGATGTTGAAGTCCTTCGGATTCTTAAGGGCTAGTAACTCATCCCATTTCAACGGCATCGATACGGGCGCGCCATCGCGACCTCGCAAGCTATATGGGGAAACAATGCTTTGCCCTTGGCGGATGCGATAGATGTCTATTAACACTCTTCCTTTACGAGCATCCTTCTTAATATGAAGTGTTGTGTCGTTCGGATAGCGCTCAACAAAGGGCCGAGCGATACCTTGCGCAGCTTCAAACACGTGCGGGAAATCGGCTGTTACGTCCAACGGACAGCAAATATGGATTCCCTTTCCCCCCGTAGTTTTTACGAAAGGCGTGTAACCGAAACTTTCTATGTGTTCTTTCAATGAAAAAGCAATCGGTAGCAAGTTTGTAAAATCATAACCTTCGGGTGGATCGAGATCAAACACCATATAATCGGGTTTATCAAAATTCGGCCTGCGGCTATGGAGTTGATGAAGTTCTAATGCCGCGAGGTTGGCAAGCCAAACAACGGACGCGGCTTCGGTGGCAATGATATAATCTTTCTTTTCTTCGCTTCCCAGTTTTTCAAACTCTACCCAATCGAGCGCCCATTCGGGCCTGTTCTTTTGGTAGAACATTTCACCCCCCACACCATCCGGAAAACGTATCAGCGTAAGCGCACGGCCTTTGATATGATTCAGTAGCGTGGGTGCTATGGCCAAGTAGTATTCAATTACCTCAGCCTTCACAATACCATCGGCAGGAAACAGTACTTTGTCTAGATTAGATAGCTCTAATTTGCGTTTGCCTAGCTGTACCCATTGCGATTTTTTTGCCAATTTATCAGACTGAAATTCTACTCAACAACAAGTCCAAAGTAATTTAAATCTGCTTTAAACATTTGGGCTATTTTATTATTGTCCGCTTTTACTTTAAGCCTGGTGTCAAATAATGAGTTACCAAGCATACAAACTTTTCGGGGTAAAGCTGCTTCACTTATTCCAATTTTTTGAAATCCAATTGAGAAATAATAACTCCCTTTTAATTTCGGGATAAAATGGAGAGTCAAATTCCAATTCGTACCCGTATTTACGCACGCAAAATTATATACATCAGTTCTTGATCCTTCGAGGATGTTAAGTCCAAAATGCTGATTAAAATTTCTATAAACAGATACTGTATCAGAGATAGGGCGGTAGCTAGTAATTGGTATAAACAACGAAATACCCTCATCAACTTGTATTGCTTTTGAGCTCAAGGAATCATAAAAATTTAAGGGCAAACTGATGCTTACTGCTAATGTGTCTCCTACTTTAACAATTGATTTACATGAAAAAGATCCTTCATATACACCAAACCTGTATTTCTGAGGAACATCCTCAAGACATTCGTTGCAGGAGGAATAACTGCAGATCAAAAATAAAAGAAAAAATATTGCTAAATACCTCATTTTACTGTTTAAAACTCCCCTGCTTTCATCTGCTTAGCCGCATAATCCGCAGCGCGCGCAGTTAATGCCATGTAAGTCAAAGAAGGATTTTGAGTAGAGGTGGACGTCATACAGGCACCATCGGTAACAAACACGTTCTTACACGCATGTACTTGATTCCATTTATTCAATATGGACGTCTTCGGGTCATTGCCCATGCGCGCCCCGCCCATCTCATGTATGTCAAGCCCGGGTGCTTGCTTTGAGTCGCTCGTTTTAAGGTTGGTGAAGCCCGCCTTGGTAAACATCTCGGTCATCTGCTCTAGGTAATCTTTCGTCATCTTTTCATCATTGTCATCGTAGTCAATGGAAATTTTTAATAGGGGTATTCCCCATTCGTCTTTCTTTTCTTTCTCTAGTGCTATATAGTTGGTTTCTTTGGGAATTGTCTCGCCCATGATGTGAGAACTTACATGCCAGTTTCCAAGAGTTGGTTTTAGCAACTGATCTTTCAAACTAGCGCCAATTCCATTTCTGTCGGTATTCAATGACCTTCCGGAAGAAAAGCCTGCGGCATAGCCCCGCAAGAAATCAGTTTCTTGTTTGAATACATTTCGAAAACGAGGGATATAACCGCCATTGGGTCTTGTTCCATCGGTGGTAAATTCTTTGAATCCGTCATATTCACCCGAGATGCGTGCACGGTAATTATGAAAAGCAGCATACTTACCAAGCACGCCATTGTCATTTCCTAACCCGTTGGGGAAGCGACTAGATATGGAATTTAGTAATACGAGATTGGTATTTAGCGCAGCGGCATTCACAAAAATCACACGCGCGTAATAGTCTGTTTCTTCCTTGGTTTTAGCATCAATTACTTTTACGCCCGATGCCTTCCCTTTCTTCTCATCGTATAAAACCGAATGAACAACCGAATCGGTCTTAAGTGTAACGTTACCTGTTTTCAACGCCCATGGAATAGTCGAAGAGTTGCTGCTAAAATATCCCCCGAAAGGGCAACCACGCTGGCATAGATTCCTATTCTGACATTTGCCTCGTCCTTGCTCAAGGTGTATAGGCTGCGCTTCTGTTATGTGTGCGGCACGGCCAATAATCACGTGCCTGGTTTTGTTATACTCCTTAGCTACTTTTTCGCTGAAGTGTTTTTCTACGCAAGTCAACTCATGTGGCGGCAAAAACTCTCCATCAGGTAATTCCGCCAAGCCATCTTTGTTGCCAGAAATACCCGCAAACTTCTCTACATAGCTATACCAAGGGGCGAGGTCATTGTACCGAATTGGCCAGTCGACAGCAAAGCCATCGCGGGCAGGGCCTTCAAAATCATAATTGCTCCAGCGTTGGGTTTGGCGTGCCCACATCAGTGACTTCCCTCCTACCTGGTAACCGCGAATCCAATCAAATGGCTTCTCCTGCACATACGGATGCTCGGCATCTTTCACGAAAAAGTGCATCGCATCTTCCTTGAAAGCATAACACTTGCTAATAACAGGGTTTGCTTCTTTGATCTCCGCTGTCAATTGATTTTTATGCTCAAATTCCCAAGGCATCATAGTCGTAGTCGGGTAATCTTGGTTGTGCACTACATTTCTGCCGCGCTCTAGCACCAATGTCTTCAATCCTTTTTCACCGAACTCTTTGGCGGCCCATCCACCGCTGATTCCTGAACCAATTACAATTACATCGAACGTGCGTTCTTCTTTGCTATCTACTAAGTTTGCCATGTTTTTATGCGGGGGACTGATTTGTTACTGGTACACATCCGTGAAAACGGCCAGGTACGAATTCGAATTTATAGAAATTGGTCATCACATATTCAGAGCCTGTGTAACCCCAAATGGTAAGGCCTTTTATGGAAGAAAATGTCTTCTCGACTTCTGGGCTTACGACTTCCTTCTTTGTTTCAATAGACAATAAAAGTTCTTCTTTTTCTTTGGGTTCGCAGTCGATAAAAGACTTACCAAATTTCTCTTTTGAGAAGCTTTCAAGCCCATCTAAGCCAGCCACAAAGGTGGCTTGATCTTCTTTGCTGGAGCAATCATCTACCATCACCAATACAAATTTCGGGATCCCAAGTTCGTTCGCTCCAGGTGTATTGGTCTTGGGTATAATGGCCTCGACAATAGCAGCCAAAAGATCTTCCTGATTGCCAGAAATTTTCAGGTTATGCAACTGAATAGCTGCTACTTTCTTCGAATCAAAAACGCATCCGGGAAGTAATACTGCCCCGGCTGACGCCAGCATAAGTTGTTTTACAAGAACTCGTCTATTCATATTAATAAACCAGAGATTAAATGAAGTGTAATTAACAGCGAATATGGGAAAATGAAACTTAGAAAAAAAGTTGGCTCATTCGGATAAGGCTTACCTTTACAGCCAAATTAGATCTATTCAGCATTCATTACCAATGATAAATTCAGCGCGAAACCGGGAAGAATGTTAGCGGAAGAAATTCGCTACCTCGCTTTTGGATAGTTTAAACAGGCATATTCTGGGAAAACGGCCTGCCACATACGTAGTTCCGCAGACTGCCAACCCGCCATCTGCAGTAGAAATAATAGAAGCAATTTCAAAAGGATTTGAAAATCCCAAATAACGACTTTTAATAAATTTGCCTGACGATTTTTCGTAGCCATAGATGGCGATCTGCTTGCTTCTGGTTGTGCTGGCAAAAAGGATCACTTCCCTACCCTCGATAGTAGCAGAGATAATTTTAACATTTGCTTGAGGGATCAACTCTGGCAGCGTGTTGCCTCCGAGATTTGTTATGGAGCTAATCGCGGTGGGAGTTATCGATACGTTAGGCAACAAAAAATTATCATTAAAGTTAAACAGAGCCGCTGCATATCTGTTCCCATCTAAAGTCAGGACGGCACTGAAACCGCCATTAGTTTGTTGACCCTGAACGACTCCCGTTGGGTTGACAGCAGAAATGTCTGTAAACACCAGCGAAAAAGTATATTGATAAAATCCATTAAAAAAATATTGACCGTTTAATGATTTCCCTACTTGAAATGGGAATTGCCGGCCTGTGCGATTGAAATGGGCAATGATGGGGCCTTCAACGGCATCGCCTGCTCCTATGCTATACCCTTTCGACTTAAGCACTGAACCAGACTGACTTACAGTGGAAACAACACTCTGCTTTTTTACATGATCATAACTTAACAAGACAAACGATCCATCATCAACCGCAGCTGCCGCAGGATAAGAACCACCAACCGAAGTTGTTTTGTTAATAACTCCAGAGCTGTCCATCTCATTCAATTGAGGTTGTAAGTTTTTGGGGTTCATGGTGAAAAAGTAATAGTTCGAATTCAATTCAAGTAATGGCCCTATTGGATTTGTCTTGTCTGCGCTAACAATTTCTTGCGATACAAAGGCACCGAATTGATCTACCTTTAAAATGACTACCTTACTAAAATAAGACTCCGATAGTTTTGATGGATTGGAGGTTGTATCGGAGAGCTGTTGGCCGAGAATAAGATAACCACCATCGGGAGTTTGCTTGATATCGATGGGAAGATACGATGCATTAAAATTGTTATGATCATATATTTTTACAAAGCTAGCTTTATCAAGCTCCGGATCCGACTCTTTAGAACAACACATTGCTCCAAACAAAAAAGCAAAAACCAACATCAGTCTATTCATAATGCTATCGATCATTGGATTTAAAGCTCTTACTTACATACCGCAATGGGAAAAGAATACCAGCGGTAATTGAAATACTTTTAAGATTGAGATCATCTTGCGATTCGCCAATGCCGGCCAGCCTATCATTACTAAATCTGTTTTGTGAATTGGTGATATTACTTAAGGTCTGCCTGTAATTGGCCTCCAGTGTAAGCCTTACGTTGCCAGGCTGGTAATTTAATCCCACGCCACCCATCACGCCCCAATGATTATCAAATAAGTCTTTTACTCCTAAAATCAACGGTTCGCCCGATGCTTGATTAACACCACCAGCTGCCTGATCGGTGTTCGTTACTGTGACGCTTTTTGTGGCATTTAATACAAGCGAATAGTACATTCCTACTTGCGCAAACGGTCTCAATTTATTGCCGGCAATATCGTGTTTAATAACGAAAGGAAAATCTGCCGTCTCTACTTTTTGTTCTTGCTCGTAGTTTTGAGTCAACACGACCGATGAATTTTGGACGTCTGTCCATTTATATTCATTGGAGTAATTAAAAATAGAACTAGTATAACTTGGTTGCACACTGAAATAAAAACCCTTGTAGTAATAAGTAATTTCAACAGTTGTTTGAATTCCTGTTTGCTTAAAACTACCATACTTCTTATCATTCGAATCAGAAGAATAGTTGGTGGGGGTGAGTATGCTGTATCTTTTACGAGGGCTTGCTTCAGCTAACGTAGTGCCAGCTTTAAAACCAAGCCACCACTGCTGGTCTAAAAACTGATTCGTTTTAACTTTATTTTTAACAGCATTGAATGCCAACTTTTTTTCTTGTGCAACGGTCTTAGTTAACACGCAACAATTGAGTAAGATAAACGCAATGAGCCAACGTACGGTTAGTAGTGATTTTATCATATTAACGGACCACAATAAGTTTTTTAGTGTCTTCTACGAAGCCAGTTTTCAACTGACAAAGGTACGTGCCAACTGGTAAATCAGTAACCTCTATTTTGATTTCATACTGCCCCTCTTTTTTCTCTTCGTTCACAATTGTTTTTACCAATCGTCCATGCGTGTCAAGCAGGTTCAGACTGACATGGTTAGTATTGTTCAAAGCAAATGTTATGGTGGTGGTTTCCTTGGCGGGATTGGGAAAACAGTCAGATAAAAAGAATCTGTCGCTTATAAAATGATCTTGAACTCCCGAAATAACGGGTGTGGCCAATGGCAATGGTTGGTAGTTGCCAGTTCCTTCTTCTTTTGGGCCGCTAATGAAATTTTTGAAGAAGATGTCGTTGTTGATCTTCGATTCATCAACCAGCATCCAGTCGCGAAGAAGTCCTGCATATACTTGGCGATAATCATATTGCAACTCCACATTATCTTTGGTTAAGTCTGGCACTTTGCCCAGCACGCCAGGTCTAGCTCCCTTTCCAAAAATATACATGGGTGCACCCGTGCCATGATCAGTACCATAGCTTCCGTTTGACGCAATCCTTCTTCCAAACTCGGAGGTAGTTACTGTCAAAACACGATCGTCCAATCCTCTCTCTTTCAAGTCGCTTTGAAAAGCTTGCATAGCGGAAGAAATGTGAAACATCAAGGCAGCATGAGTGCCCATCGTTGGATCATAGCTTTCAACTTGATCGGCATGGGTATCGAAGCCGCCAATTTTCACTAAGAATACCTTTGTCTTCACCCCTTGCCCTACGCCACCTCCCTCAAGTAATCGCGCTACTAGCTTTAGCTGGGAAGCCAACCCATTTTGAAGGCTTCCTACTGGCGCGTTAAATGGATATTTGTCTGGATAGGTTACTTTCGTGGGAGAAGATTTCTTGAACACCTCTGCCAATCGATCAGCATAATCTTTCGATTTTTGTTCTAACCCCAAAATCCATGTAATCTCTTTTCCGTAAGGCGAATTGGCTAGCGCAGCGGGCGGATATCCTCTTGGGTCCACTCCTGTATCTTTAAACCCCTCTAAACCATCAACCAATGCCGCAAACCCTGCCGGGTCATTAATTGAAACGGATGTTGGTATGTTGCCCGCCTGATGAAAAATGAGTGAAACATCAGACCCCATCTCGATGGCCAGTGGGTCTAGCATTTCCGAGTTCGGGAAATCATTCGGATATTTTTTCGGAGAAAATTCTTGTTGCAAATAACGACCCACCCACCCCGAGGAAAAGTAATCGTCAAAACTCCCACCCATGAAAGAAATATCTCTACCTCTGAAATGAGAGCCATTGTTGTTTTTATAGGATACTCCCTGAACGATCGTCAGCAATCCGCGATCGTACAAATCTTTCATACCGATCATATCAGGATGCAATCCGATTTGCGAATCGGGTGGCAAGGTGCTATCCAACTTAATAGCTTTTCGCGCGCTATTCTTCAGAGGAATGGCAATATTAGGTCTTCTGAAATAATATTGATCGTAGTCTGCTATTGGTATAACTGCATTCAATCCATCGTTTCCTCCGTGCATTTGAAGAATTACTAAAACCCGATCATTGGTACTTTGGCTTACCATCCGCGTAAGCGAATTATCGGCCATCAGCTGCAGCGGTATCCCACCAAGGGTCAATGGCACAGCTGCCATCGACAATCTTTGAATAAAATCTCTTCGTTTCATTGCATTAGTAAAGGTGATACTCAGGTGACTGCATCATTGCATTGAACAAATTTTGAAGTTGGTTGCGCACCGTTTCGGGATCAAAACCATTCGTCCATCGGACGTTCCAAGCTGCCTCGGGGTCTGCATCAATCTGAGGTGATTTTATAAATGCGTTTAGAAAGTAATTAAGTCGGGCAGCGGTTAACCCGGAGGCTGCATCCGCACCGGCAGAATAGGTAAGATTTTCGTTTAGTGGCAATAGAAATTTAGCAAGCTCTTTGACCAAATCGGAAGCATTAGCCGCTAGCGATGGACTTACGTTTGTTTTGACGAACTTAACCAAGTCAATTTTTTGTTCGCCCATCAAATCCTTTTCCCCTAAGAGTTTACTAATAAACTCATACCGTTGCGTCAGGTAATTTGTCGATATCCAACTACGGTGATAAATAGGATATTGATGATACGCATCATATCCAGCCACATCAAAGGGATCGTAAAAGTTCATTCCCATTAGGCTCAGTTCTCGAATCAACTCTCCTGTCTGTTGATAAAACTTCTCAGAATCGGTTACGAAATCAGGAAGCGACACAGAAAACAATCTCAAGGTACCAATTACCAAGTCCAATGGTGATTTGATAATGCCTCCAAATTTATCATCGTTTACACCGGCAGCCGCATCATAAAAGTGCTGACTTTTAAACAACTCCTCCAGCACAGGCTGAATCTTAAATCCGCTGCTAGTAAACGTTTCGGCCATTGCTGCAATAACTGCGTCATCCAGTGATTGATCTATTTCATGATACACGTAGAATCGATAAATACGCCTGCAAATATTTCGTGCCGTCTCGGGGCTTTCGTAAATCTGATCCAACAACTGACTTATCTCATCATACGCACTTGCCTCAGTAGCGTTTCCGCCATTGAGTAAAAGAGGGTCGGGCTTAATGACTTTGTTGTTAAAGCGATCGCTGAATTGTTTGGTCGAGTTATCATGTGCAGAGGCATTGTTAGTATTTCCTCTTACTTTTCCACGAGGCAATTTTATATCAGGGTCTATCGATAGAAAAGTATCGGTTATTGGCGTGCTCGAATTAACACTTAATTCCCACCCGGAAAGTACTCTTGCCGCGGCCTGCACATCTACTTCTTTGTAGACAAAGTAATCTCCAATTCCACTCGATGGTTTTGCTACTCCTTCCAATCCTCTTCCGATCGTAAACAATTCATGAAGCTCTCTTGCATAATTTTCTTGTGGATTGCCATTTACGTTTAAGTAGCCGTCTAGCACTTTCAGCATTGCATTATCCACACTCACTTTCTTTGTAAGTTCCTTAAAATTGATTTTAGCCTCGCCATTTTTATCGAATGCAAAAAGTCGGAACAATTGATTTTGAAAATATACTAGTCGGCTGTCATCCACCTTTGAGATAATCGTGGTGAGAACGGTATGAATGAAGAAGACGACTTTCTCGCGGGTTGCATACGACAACGATTTAGCATCAGGCACGCCTTTGCTTAACATTTGAGCCACCAACCAACCTTTGAAATATTCTTGCAACTCTAGATTTTCACTATTCACATTCTCCTTTGTGCCTGAAAGAAACCATTCCTTATTGGTCTTGGGGTCAATAGGTAGAATAGGGTCCGGTAGTGTAGTTTGGAAAAGTTCGGCAACTGCCTGCTCGGCCGTAAGGCTGGAAAACTTTTCGATCTGCTCTTTTGTAGGGCCGAAACTGGCTCGATGCAGCAGATGCGCTGCTCTCTTATTGCCAAGTAAACCAGAAAATAAAGTTAATCCCATAAAACCGCTTGCTTTTAAGAACTTCCCTATTTGTGTTGGCAAATAAGTGATTTTTCTTCCCAACTGAGATCGCTGTGCTCTTATAATGTTGGTTTTCTCGATAAACTACAAAATTACAGGTTGAAATAAAGTTTTCAGACCGTTCGTCAGGCTGAATTTTGCATAGAAATAAATAAAACTGTGCTATTAAAATACAAGCTACTTTTGGTCAAAAACGAATTCGTGTGACATCTATGAAGAAACCATTTAACGCGGCAGCTTTTCATTAGAATGATCCATTTTTCCATCCGACCTATTTTTTGTCTGTTCTTTTGCTTATCGACCTTGGTCGTTGTTGGCCAAGTAAAATCAGTTACCCTTTCTGGTATAATAAAAGATCAAGCAAACCCTCTTTCTTATGTGAATGTACTTCTAAAAGCAGCGAAAGACAGCACTTTTGCTTCAGGTACGATAAGCAATGACGAAGGACGTTTTACGATCAGCAATATCAAGCCAGGAAATTACTATTTGGAATTTTCCTTTGTTGGATACTTAACAAAAAAGAAATCCGTTTACGTGGGAACACTCAGTGATTTCCTAGATGAAGGAACGGTAGCGATGACCGAGAATGCGAAAACCTTAAATGAGGTTACCGTAACGGGTCAACAAGATGCAGTAAGCGAAAAACTCGACAAGAAAACATTTTCTGTTGCCGATAACATAAGTCAAAGCGGTGGCTCTGTGCTGCAAGTCATGCAAAACTTGCCCGGTGTAACGGTTCAAGATGGTAAAGTTCAGTTGAGAGGAAATGACAAAGTCACCGTTTTAATTGATGGCAAGCAAACAGCGTTAACGGGCTTTGGCAGCCAATCAGGCCTTGATAATCTCCCTTCCTCCGCCATCGACAAGATTGAAATCATAAACAATCCGTCCGCTAAGTATGACGCCAACGGAAACGCTGGTATCATAAATATTATCTACAAAAAGAATAAGCAAGAGGGCTTTACTGGCAAAGTGGGTTATGCCTCGGGCTTAGGTGCATTATGGGTGCGAAAGGAAAACCTACCCACCATTCGCCCT
The DNA here is from genome assembly GCA_044349005.1 of Cyclobacteriaceae bacterium. Lineage (GTDB taxonomy): Bacteria > Bacteroidota > Bacteroidia > Cytophagales > Cyclobacteriaceae > ELB16-189. Next base: position 66,261 of record JBIKRT010000002.1, on the reverse strand, counting down.
CAATATCAATTCACGCCCAAGATAAATCCATCATTGGCACTTAACTATCGAAAAAGAAAAATCAATGCCTTCTTTCAAGGCGATTATTTATACACCGAAACGTTGAATAAAAATGAGTTTGTGACGCGAACGTACGATGACGGCACCATAGTTAATCAACAAACAAAAAGAAATCGCAACACGGCTTTTACAACTTTAAAAACTGGGGTTGACTGGAACATCGATGACAACAACACTTTAACTGTTTCTGGTTTGTTCGGCAGTGAAAAAATTATTGACAACGGTGACGAGCCCTTCTTTAGCGGGCAAACAAAAGAGCGCTTACGCCTTTGGCAATTCTTAGAAGACGAGCTGAAAACTACTGTCATGGCTACTGCTGCATATCAGCATAAATTTAAAGAAGCAGGTCGGTTGCTGAATGTTGGATTCAATTATACATTTCATCGAGAAGATGAACGATACAATTTTGATAATATACTTCCCTCGTACACAGGCAAAGATGCCTTCAAACTTCTTTCCGATGAATCGGTATATGACTTTAATGTAAATTATGTAAAGCCACTAAAATATGGCCGATTGGAAACAGGCATTAAATTAAGAAAGCGCGACATTCCTACCAACATGCAATTTATTCCGGGCCTCAATTCTCCATTGGATGTAAATGCGGGAGGCGCTGCAACATACAAAGAGTTAATTCCAGCGGTATATGGAAACTATCTATTCGAAACAAAAAAGGTAGAGGCGGAAGCGGGCCTTCGGTTTGAATACGTTGATTTGCAATACGAGGTAAACCCCAATCACAATACGTATAAAAGCAATGGATACAATTACTCGCAGCCTTTCCCCAATATTCGATTCGCGTATAAATTGAATGATAACAACAAGCTATCCATTTTCTTCAACCGAAGAGTGGATCGACCAAACGAAGTAGACATACGAATCTTTCCGAAATATGATGATGCTGAAATCATAAAGGTAGGTAACCCTGGCCTTCGGCCTCAGTTTACTAATTCCCTTGAACTCGGTTTCAAGAAAAGCTGGCAAAGCGGCTATCTGTATGCTGCCGCCTATCACCGTTTTGCAGACGGCACGATCACCCGCATTTCCAGCACGGTTCCTGGAAGCACGCTGATCTATGCCATCTTTCAAAATGTAAAAAAGAGTTATAACACTGGCGTGGAGTTAGTGTTAACCGAAAATGTTGGGTCGTGGTATTCTTTTACTGTAAACCTCAACGGCTATCGCAATCAAATCGATGCCTTTACTGTTCAAAACTTATACCCCGTGCCGAACACATTTAGTGCGACACAGCAAGAGATTTATTCTGGCAATCTTAAACTGAATAATCTTTTTCACTTTAAACATGGAGTGGAAGCGCAACTTACTGCCATCTACTTAGCGCCAGATCTAATTCCTCAGGGAAAGATTTATTCACGCCTCTCAATTGACATAGGAATAAAAAAAGTAATTCAAAAAGGCAAGGGGGAATTATTCTTTAACGCCACCGATTTATTGAACACCCTCGTTATCAAAAAACAGATTCAAGGCGATGGATTTCACTACACCAGCAACGATTATTGCGAAACTCAGGTGGTAAGATTAGGATATAACTATAAGTTTTAGAAGCATTTGTATCGCGTGTTATCTGGCAAAGAAGACAATACGAAAAACCTAAATTCATTTCGTTTTAATCCACCTAATCGCTACTGCACGCTGAACAGAGAAAGCCAATCCAAGCAAATTTTTAAAGTTTTCGGATCTAGATATTTCTGAATTGGGTTTTATTGCCGTGATCTTGGAGCGAAATGACATCGTCTGAATGTGCAACAGGATAATTGTGAAGGCCGATATAATAAGTGTTGCCGTTGATAGTCGAGTTATTCTGAACCACCACGCCATTGTGCAATACAGTTATTCTCGCAGGCGAATCTAGACGGCCATCTGCTTTAAAACGGGGAGCTGTGTAAATTACATCGTAGGTATTCCATTCCAGCGGACTGCGCATGACATTTACGAGTGGCGCATGGTCTTTGTAAATACTCCCAGCTTGGCCGTTTCGGTAAGTACGATTGTTGTACGAATCTAACACTTGCAATTCATAGCGGTTTTGAAAAAATACACCACTATTTCCTCTTCCCTGGCCAGCACTAAACACAGAGTCTGGGGCGCTAAATTCAATGTGCAACTGACAGTCACCAAATTGCATTTTTGTTTGAATACCCCCCGAGCCTGGAACGACTTCCATGTGATCTTTATTCACAATCTTCCATGGAGCTGGCTTGGTTGCGTCCTTTTGGCTCACCCATTGATCAAGATTCTTACCATCAAATAGAATAATCGCATCCGATGGAGCGTCACCTAATTTTTTAGCTGGGGTTACTACTTTTACCTCGGGCTCCCAAATTTCCGTCATCTCCGGCTTCATAGGCATAGGGGAAACTTCCGGTGGTGTGCTTGGGTAATTTTGTTGAGACAACGAATTGATAGAAGTAAATCCAATAAGAGATACAGCAATCCAAAGAGTTTTTATTTTCATAATAAATAGGTGTAAGACGAGTTTATGATGTGTAATTTAAAATTATTTTTTGTAACCACGTATCAACTCGAAACGAGCTCGCGCTTTTTGTGGGCAAAGTCTGTCCAATAGCTGTTAAGCAAATCGTTAATTGCAATGTCGTGGATAGTCTGGTAGGCCGCAAATCCGCAATAAAATGTTGCGCACATCTATCTATCATTTTTCAAATATTCAGTTTTCTTAGCTGTCTCAGACCTAACTATTTTTCCAATGTCCTTGAGAACCAAACCGTCTACCTTGATTGTTGTATGACTTTTCCTAATTACTTCAAACTTGTCAGCTATATCCGAGTAAGTACCTTCCGTAAAATACTCAACTGCCACGATGAAATCCCAATCTGAAACAGTATTTGAATCTTCACCAATGTTTTCGATTAATTCATACTTGTTAATAAGTCGCTGTCCAACAGCTATGCTGTCCATGACAAACCAGTTCTTCTCTAGGAATTTTTTCAGCCTATCTTTTTGAAAATTGGTCGATTTAAGGTAAGTCAATGACCAAGTTTTTGTATTCTGTGTCTTCGGCTGTGAATAACAAGTTAGATAAGTTGATAAAGAAAGAAACAAGTAGACGTAAATGCTTAGCTTTTTCATTATTGATTTTTGTTTTGAATGGTTTCCTTTAAAGCATTAAAATCATTTTATCGCAAATACTTCATACGATACTCCTTCTTTACTAAAACTCCCAATACCAACTGCTAATAGATAATTTAGCCAATAATACTTTTTTGAACTAGTTTCAAACACTGGCATAATTCTCCAATAAGTTGTACCATCCGGTTTATTGTAAACGATTCCTGTATAGGTATTTGAAATCAATTGACCATCTTCAGTTTCAAGAAGCAGCCTGACGTCTAGTTTGGTAGTAATAGAGTCTAAGCGTACGACCCAATCCGCACCAAATGCTCGAACTTTTCCTTTGAGTTTTGGCCCTTCGAAAGTGCCACCCTTTATGGGATAAATAACTCGTTTACCAATTGGTATTTTACCAATATCAATTGCAGCATCTAATGACAGGCTAATTTTGTAAAGAAAGTCGGATTCCAACTTTTGAGCATTTGCTGTGTTGGCCATCAATAGTGCTATCACTATTGAAACCAGAGAGGTCATTCTTCTTTTCATATTACTTTTTTTCGATTTAATTCATCATTCTTTTTTGCCTTGCCACCAATTTCGACTGTATACTGCACTAGAGGCCGAAACGAAATATAAAAACAAAACCCCAATTTAACACTTCGCGTGCAGCTGGCATAAACTCTGTTGCCGCTAACACGTCCGTCCTAAACTAGTTTTCTCATGGCTTAAACATTAAACTGCCCCAAGTGATGATTAAGATGATAAATAACCAGATTAGTCCACTGCTTTTTATCAATTTTTCCAAAATATGGATGTGCCGCGTAGTCATATTCATCCGGCAGTTTCACAAAGTCTAAAATATAATTTTTTAAGATTTCTTTATCATTTTCCAAACTAGTAGGTGTCGTTCCATCGCCTTCTAACTGTCCAAGTCCTTTTGGTGTTGGAACTGGTCTCCCTCCTTTAGCTAAGCTGATAATTTCATTGAGGTCAAACTCTCCTTGATCTCCCAACTTCTTTGTTCCCAGTGCAATTCTTAATTGATCTGTACAATGACAAATCATCTGATTTGCGGTCATTACTCCAAATTTCCCTTGATGTTCAATGGTTAATTTGTCGATGCGGTGTAAAAAACTCATTACTTGTTCTTCGCTCATTTATTCATCTTTTGCCCGATAAATAATAGTGTATTTGTTTGCGGAATAACAATATGGATCTCACGCATTCCATAATCACGATCAAAGGGTTCTCTTGTTTTTAAGTTTTTGACTTTGTCCTTGATTGTTATCCAAAGATCATCCACGCTGTCTACCTCTAAGTAGAATTCCATCTGACCAATATTCTCGCCTGCACGTACTATATGAACCGTCAAGTTGTCTTTTTGATAAACTGCGTACGTGTTAGTATGCATTACCAATGAAAATGCCAAGACACTTTTAAAGAAGTCAACCGTCTCTTCTATATTGAAGGAGGGTATCATTGGGCTTAAAAAAAGCGCTTTATACATTTCTGTAGTGGTATAAAAAAGTCAAAATTCACGTCTTAAGCAATCAAAATCAAGACATATAGCCTAGAACCAAAACCCAACATTTTGCAAATCGATGTTGCCCGCCAGTTACATTCTAAAAATCATGTTACGAAATATACCTGGTCACAAATTCCACCCACGCATCTCGATTCAAAATTACATAATAGAATAGTCCGCCAATTACTCCGTGGAATAATCCTAATGGAATAATATTCCTATATCTTAAAAATAAAGTTGAATAAATTAATGCCATTAGGAATGTTGCAACCATTAAGTTCATCGATGGATAATGAACAATAGAAAACATTATTGATGTAAATACGATTATCAATTTATCTCCAATGTGTTTGATAGACAAATCTTTAATATTACCTGCAAATAAACTCATCACCAAAAATTGTTGAATTAACCCCCAAACTGGATAAACCAATAAAACAAAAAAAACATGAACACTCCATTTGATTGGTTTAATGTAAACTCCGAAAATAACAATTCCTAAAATGACAATAATCCCCAATATTGTCACAATTTTGAAAAGATCCTTCGAATCCAAAATGGACAAGCCCCAATACTCTTTTAAACTGTTATCCTTTTTAATTCTGAACAAATAGTAACTCGCCCAAAATACAATAGCGGTAATAATGAATGGCAACTTCAAATTAAAAACATCCATGACAAAAATCTTACCAATTCCAGTGGCGACCACCATTAAAATTTCAAACAATCTCCTTTTGCGTGGTATTTGATGATTCATTGCACGTAGGTGCTAGTTTAAGCTAACGAATTTATGAAAATGAAACTAAAAAACAGCAGTCAGCTGCAATTGGATCAGCATAATGTTAGCGGCTGGCAGTCCCATTTAGCAGGTCGTAAATTATCCTTTCAACTTGTTCTTCCCCCCAAATCGTTTGATGTGTAGCTCCGTCTATATCGAAATAGTGGTCGCCCGTTTTTAATAGTTTTTTTAGTTCAATTTTGTCTCGGTGAAAGTCACTCTGTGTCCCAGAAATAATAGCAATCGCACTTTTTGTTTTGGGAATAACTAGATCAGTCCTAAAACGAAAACTTGTTGATTCTCGGAAACGGAAAAAAAAGTGTCGAGGAACTTTGCTCAGTAGATTTTCATGTTCGCGAAATCGCCATTCGAGTTGTTGCCAACCCAGAAACCTATCCGTCCACCTGAAGCCTTGGGATTAAGCGTGAGTACGTCTAAACACGGCTGATCGGAATTATCTACAAAAACACGTACTCTATCATTTTTGACTTCCATTTTTACATGGAACCAGTCGCTGCCTTTAATAGTGGTTGGCAGTATAGCAGCCTCAAACTGATCTTTCCGCGTATCCCTCAATACTTGAAAGCCAAATTTTGGCTCGCTAATGTATTGCACAGCATGAATTTTGCGAACAGGGTCGGTTGCTTGAAAATTAAATGGCCGAAAATAGATCGCTTCATATGTGTCGTTGGCAACTCCATGAAAGGCTACACCTATGAAACTTCTTTGAAACTCATCGCGGCCTTTTGCGTCAAATTCTATGATGCCCTGAGAGAAAGATTTATCTTTTATCCATGCCAGCCCATTTCCCTGTGCTTCATTGAAGCGAATAACATTCCTTACTCCTTCAGTTATCTTCTCAAGGTTGCGATTAAATACTTCGTAACCAAACTGTTCTTCGGTTTCTCTTTTATCCGCGTAAACTAAATCCCTAACAAACGCTCTTCCATTGGGCAGGTAAGCAATAAATCGCACCAAGTCATTATTGGTTTGATCAAACCACATATTAATTTTTACCCCGGCATTTTCGCAAATAACCAAATAGGCTGGAACATATCTTTTTTGACTGTTGTAGATAAAGTCTTTCGTGACATTCACTACTTCAAACAATAATTGCTTATTCACCATTCCGCTAAACACATTAAAACTTCCTCTGAACCCCTCTTTTAAGGGTAGCAACGACACTAAATATGAATCCATAAAATAGTCATATACGTCAGTAGAAACTTCATAAGATCCCTTAGATATCTTTTTTCCGTCACTTTCTGAATATGCATTCACGTATCCCGGTAAATGCTCGATAATTTGATTCATTCCTTCTCCTTTTGTCGAAAAACAAATCGGCTTCATATCTGATAACCTACAAACGGTTGAATCCTTTCGGCCACCACTAGTATGCCTGATTTGATATAAAACATTATTCTTTTCATCTACTCTAATGATAGTGGTCATTGAACCCTGCTGGGCTATTTTGCCATCTGGATCAAGAATCGTTGTTTTTTGTATGAACGATTTGTTCTTGATCTTTTTTAAATCAAACGAGACACCTTGCGCAAATAGCGATACTTGAACAAAGAATAAGCAGGATAGAAAGAGAAACTTTTTCATAAGCGTTGGAAATTTTATTGGTATTTTTTTCTGGCAAGATGATGGACGGGTGCGTACTTTTGATGTTCAGGTTCTGTTCAATTTTGTTCAAATTTTAACATATTGAAAATCAGTGAATAGCGAAAGGCATTCAATTGAAAAATGTCGTAAGGAAATTGAGGAAAAGCTCGGTTGGGGCAGCAGTACCGAATGGCAGAATCAAGATTTTGAAATACTGGGTGAGCGGATTTATCAAGAAACCAAGGTATCTCTAAGTGTCAGTACGCTCAAGCGATTTTTTGGTAAAGTAAATTATCAGGGTTCGCCTAACCCAGCTACGCTTAATACGCTAGCGCATTTTTTAGGTTATGAAAACTGGCGGAGCTTTGCATCCAACCGGAAAGACGAAAATCATTCTTCCGCAAAGCCATCAGTGTTGCCCGCCAAATCTAGGATTAATTCAAAGTGGATTAAAGCTGCATTAGTAACGGTGATAATTTGCTTAGTAGCATTTATACTATGGTCTCTGCAAAAACCGAACAAGAAAGTTGACTTGGATAAAATCGTTTTTAGCAGCAACCCAGTAACGAGCGGAGTACCCAACACGGTAGTATTTCAGTACGCTGCATCGCAGTCAAATGCGGACTCCGTGTTCATTCAGCAGAACTGGGATGCAAGGCGAAGAACTCGCGTTGATAAAAATCTGAGCACGTTTACAAGTACTTACTTTACACCAGGCTACTTTCGCGCCAAATTAATACTGGATACAACTATTGCGAAAGAACATGACGTCTTCATTGAAACAAACGGATGGTTGGGCACAATTGATCGATCACCAATACCCATTTACGCACCCCAAGAGTTGATTCCGAGGGGAGGTATCATACAGTTGCCACTCCAATTACTTACTGAACATCAAGTCGATTTGGAAAAAGAAAAGCTCTGGACAAGCTTTTATCGTGTGAAGAAAGAAGAAGTTATTTCAGATCAATCCTTTCAGTTGAATGTTACGTTGCGCCATACATTAGATAAGGGAGCGTTGGTGTGTCAGAATACAGAAATAATTTTGCTGGGTACCGATGGTGCAATCATTATTCCGCTCAGCATAAAAGGTTGTGTAGGCGGGTTGAAGTTATTGGCAGGCCACTTTATCGATGGAAGAACTCATGACCTCTCTGCCTTTGGCGTTGATTTTAAAGATTGGATTAGCGTGCAATGCCAAGTGAGAGATAAGAAAATTTCAATTCGAGTTAACGATGAGGCTGCCTACGAAGGAGATTACTTGAAAAGCATTGGAACCGTAGTAGGCACTCAAATTCGTTTTTTGGGGATGGGCGAAGTGAGGGAATATAAATTAATGGGTAGCCGGTCTTCATTCTGATGACGAGTAGCCAATTTCAATATTCTTCACCACCATTTACTAATTTTTTGCGCACGAAATGAATAATCATCTAGTTAGTCTTCACAGTTATCTCATCCGTTAAACTGGTTCATCATACTTGCGAGTGAAGAAGGGCTATAAAGACAATGGTGGGAGTTAAATCTTTTAGCTCTTGCTTTCAAAATAAATTTGCTTCCTGACGTAACAGATTGGACCTTGTGTTGCAAGAAAAACAAAATCTTTTTAGGATTTAGTTGTCCACAGATGTTTACTTTCTTTTGAGTCACTCTCGCCATCATAGTCAATAACTTTGTCAATTATCTTCCAATGATTATTATCTCCTATTAGAAGTTTCCAGTTCGAGAAATCTGAACCGTTAAACAAACTAGTAAAGCCTTCAGGAACTCTATCTCCGTTATTGGAATCCTGCGCTACTATTGAACTTGTATAGTTAATAATGCCAGTAATAGATTAATCGCTCGTTTCATTTGCATTTTTTTCAAATATAGTTCGTCTGGGTGTATTTCTTTGTCCTTGAGACCGCATCATTTATCAATCGTCCTAAGAGGTTTACACTTTTTGGCAAGATGTTTTTGCCAGACTAGAATCCCGAGCTTCCTATGGCTTATCAACAGCAAAAAACGACATGAAAAAAAGGGAAAAATTGTAGCGGCACACCAAACGATTTTCAAAAAGAATACACCTTGCCGGGTAAAAAGTGTTTTCACCTCACAGCGAAGTGCTTTTATCCTTTATTGTTTTTATAGAAAGCAATCGGTTAGAAAATTGTTACATTGCACTGGCTGCCCACAACGGGTCGCCTCATAAAACAGGAATGAAAAAAGCATTGATTGCAGGCGGAAGTAAAGGAATTGGTTTTGGCATTGCGGAAGTGTTGGTTTCAAACGATTGGCATGTGGCCATTACGGGAAGGGATGCACAAACCCTGCAGCACACCGTTGCCCAGCTGAACCGCATAAAAGAAAATCATGCCATCGGCTTAGTGGCAGACGTTCGCGATGCTGGCCAACAGCAAAAGGGAGTTGAATCCATCGTTCAAAAGTGGGGGCAGCTAAACGCATTGATTGCAAATGCGGGTCTTGGTCACTTTTCGTCAATAGAGAATTTAACTGCTGAGCAGTGGCAACAAACGATTGACACAAATCTCACCGGTGTCTTTAATAGTGTAAAAGCAAGTATTGAAGCGCTCAAAAAAACGAAAGGATATATTATCACCATCGGCAGTTTAGCGGGTGCCAACTTCTTCGCAGGCGGCAGCGCATACAATGCCAGCAAATTCGGGTTACTAGGGTTTACACAAGCCATCATGCTTGACTTGCGCCCATACCAAATTAAAGTAAGCACCATTATGCCAGGATCGGTAGCCTCCGAATTTAATAATCATTTGCCCAATGATAAAGACGGCTGGAAAATACAGCCGGAAGATATTGGTGAATTAGTAGTTGATCTTCTTAAAATGAATCCAAGAACATTGCCAAGCAAAATTGAAGTGAGGCCCTCGCTACCAAAATAGATTTCCTCCTTTTTCATTTAAACTAAATCTTCAACGTACTCTTCTTATTTCTTCGAAAGAGTCTCCGCCTTTGGACTCTGCGCTTTTTTTGTTCACTTATTGTGCTAGAGAACCCTGCTTTCTCTAATGTTATCTGGCGCTTCCATCGGTGTCCAGAAAGCGAATGATTCTACGGAGAAAAAAAACGAAGGCACGGCTACGGCAGTAATAAAATTGGAAAGGACAAAAACTTCGCGAAGCTAAGTGCTACTTATTTACTAAGGGCATCTCCAAAAACATAGAAGGAGCGTCTTTGCGAACGAAGGACAACCGAAGCAATCTCTCGTTTTTAGACTCGGAAATTGGCGGCCGCTTCATTAGCGTTCGCAACAACGGAAGGTTTTTAGAGATGCTTTCCATTTATTCGCACAGAGTGACAAAGTACTTCTTACTGCCAGTATAGTCTAATGCCGCTTGGCACACAACACAATTTTCAACGCCTGTATCTTCGCTACTGATAGTAACTTTGAACACCCTGCCCTTCAAACTAGCCTCATCAATTTCGCAGCCTAAAACGGTAAAGAAAACGTTTTGATTGTCATTCCACTGTTCACCGAGACCAAAGAAGGCTGGATCTTCAATTTTAAGTACGGCTTGTCGGCAAATACCAGTGAGGTATGAAACAGTAACACATTTTCCTTTTTGTTCCTTTTCTTTATCAAGCAAAGGATCTACGCTATTCCTTTCGCATGACAGAATTAAAAATGAACAGAGAAGATAAACAATTTTTTTCATGACTTTTAGCTTTTGTTTCTTCGACCCTATTTTTAACAAAATAGTTGGCAAACTTTATTTATAAATAGAAAAAATTCGGCTGGTTTCCCCCGCTGGGCGTTGCCCTAAAACTAGTAAAATATGGTCGCAAATCTCCGATTTAATCGATACAAAAGCGCAAAAATCAGCATATTCAAAACACAGATTTGATGTACCGTAAATTGAGCCAAGGTCTTCATCGGCAAAGTAATTTGAATTGTCAGTTCAAAATCGGTTTAGTTGCCGTTTGTAAAAATTCTAGTGTTGAATCGCAAGTTTTAGTTACTTTGTTCAACCTAACTAAAATCAAATGAGAAAAATTTACCTACTCTCTTTTCTTCTGCTTGGAGCGCTCGGTTCATCTGCGCAATCCGTAAATTCAAAAATTGAAAAGTTAAAAGCAGACGCGGTGCTGGAAGTCGAAAAAAACGCAGCACTTGGTCAGCAGATCAATGACATGCTTTTTAGCTTTGCTGAACTGGGTTTTCAAGAAGTAGAAACATTCAATTATTTAACAAAACTTTTAGAAAAAGAAGGTTTTAAAATAGAAAAAGGAATTTCCGGAGTGCCAACTGCTTGGACGGCCACATGGGGCTCGGGCTCACCTGTAATTGCGCTCGGTTCGGATATTGATTGTATTCCGAAAGCATCACAGAAGCCGGGAGTTGCCTATCACGACCCCATCGTAGAAGGAGCACCCGGGCACGGAGAAGGGCACAACTCCGGTCAGGCACTTAATATCATTTCTGCGTTAGCGCTTAAAAAAATAATGGAACGTGAAAAAATTTCGGGCACACTTATGCTTTGGCCTGGAGTAGCAGAAGAACTGGTAGCAACCAAAGCATATTACGTGCGAGACGGGTATTTCAAAAATGTAGATGCCTGTATTTTTACTCATGTGGGCGACAATTTGAAAGTAGGTTATGGAGACAATGGTTATAACGGAGTAGTGTCCGTAAAATTTAATTTTGAAGGCGCTGCCGCACACGCTGCTGGCGCGCCTTGGCGAGGGAGAAGCGCACTTGACGCAGTGGAGCTGATGGATATCGGTTGGAATTTTAGACGTGAACATTTAGAAGTCACTCAACGCTCGCATTATGTGATTACCGATGGTGGAGACCAACCCAATGTAGTGCCTTCAAAAGCGTCCGTATGGTATTACTTCCGCGAACGAACCTATCCAGCAATCAAAGCCCTCTTCGAAAAAGGGATTAAGACAGCCGAAGGTGCAGCGTTAATGACCGACACAAAATTTACTTATGAGATTCTTGGGTCAGCGTGGCCGGCTCACTTTAACAAACCACTGGCAGAAGCGATGTACAACAACATCAAAAAAGTGGGTCTACCCACTTGGTCGGCCGATGATCAACTTTTGGCGAAAGCCACTCAAATAGAGTTAAACGCTAAAAAGATAGAAGGCCTTGCTACTAAATTGGACACCATGATGATGCCCTATACAGTTGGTTTTGAAAATGTGAATGGAAGACAGTTGATGGCAATAGGCGGAGGCTCGGATGACATTGCAGACATCTCGTGGGCAGTGCCAACCATCAATCTTAATTACCCATCCAACATACCCGGTTTACCCGGCCATCATTGGTCAAATGCCATTACAATGGCTACACCCATCGCACACAAAGGAATTGTTACCGGAGCAAAAGCTGAGGCCATGACGTTGATTGACCTTTTTATGAAACCAGAACTACTAGTAAAGGCTAAAGAGTATTATAAAACGGTGCAAACCAAAGACATTCAGTACACGCCATTAGTTGGCGAAAAAGACAAACCAGCGATTTACCTCAATCAGAAGATAATGACGGAGTATGCGCCAAAGTTAAAAGCCACCTATTACGATCCAATCAAATACAAAACTTACCTGGAGCAACTGGGCATTCAGTATCCCACCGTTAGACCCGATCAAAAAGAAGCGGTAATGAAGTTGGAAGTAAAAGGCAAAAAATAAACCACAGGAAGGGGGTCAATATTGTTAGACCCCCTTCCCTGCTTTCTCTTTCATGTAAAATTTAAGCTTGACGTTGATTTCAGTGGCAATTTTTTGACTTACAATTTCAGGAATCTTGATTCCGTGATCTGCCAAAGGGACAACGAAATCTGCATCTATCACCATTTTCCCTTTTTCAATTGTAATAGTGCCAGAAATCGTTCTTAGTTGTTTAACCCCATGAATAGTAAGAAATCCCTTTGCTTGTACTTTATAACTTCCCTCTTTCTCGTAATTAACGGGATCAATAAATGATCCACTAAACGTAGCCTGATAAAACTTATCTGTTTCCAAGTATTTTTCATTGAAGTGCTCTTTCTGAAGCGCACTATTGAATCCTGAAAACTCTTTCATGTTAACAATAAAGGCAAACGTGTTTTTGGCGGGATCAACAAGACCTTGAACCTTTTCGTCCGAACCAGAAATTAATTCTATCGCTGCGTTTGAGGTAAAATCAATCTTCCCTTTATCGATCTCATAACGCTTTTGAGCCTGTATTTGCGTAACCGCGAAAGCTAATAGAATGAAAATCTTGTACATATTATTAGATGTTTAAACATAAAATTACTAATTTCTATCCCTAATCGTAAATCAAATTAATGTTAAATAATTAAGGAATAGTGAACTGGCTGGTAAGACGGCTTTTCCTCTTAGGTTTTCGGCTTAGGGCGTTAACATAAGTCTTTCTTTCGCGGATTTCTCAACACTTGGTTTACTAAAGTAAATTGGAAAATGCCTATCCGTTGCCCACAACTCAAATAGATTCTTATAAAATGGACTTGCCGAATTACCGCTCTGTCCAGGGGAATTAGTAAACATCGTTTTATCCCAATCGGCCACGTCCACCACCATTCGAAACGATGCACCCGCCAATTGGTTATCTAAATTGGTAGTCATGCCGGGGGTAGAGCCATTACCGCCTCTGGGTAGCGGCCCCACCTCTAGTTTCTTTCGCGTGGCTTCGTCTACTACATTACTTAGCGGATGCTTGATCAAAACATGGTGGTAAGCAGCCTGACCATATTGCCACTTGGATTGATCGTTGCCTAATTTTTTGGTGAGATCTTCTACTGCCTGAGCTAATGACTTGATCAAGAAATTATCTCTGCCAATAGCATTAAGTTCAGGCCTTCCATTCACAAGCCATTGAATTGTTTTACTCAATGGAATTGAACGAATTAATCCTTTCCCTTTTTCAGGAACTACCAGCGCCAACATATTCTCACTTAACTTTTTTTCCCACGCCACATAGATTGCCGCTTCTATCGAGTTCTGGTCTAGGATATAATTCCAATTCAAAAGCTGCATTCTAGACGCTTCAACTTTTACATCCTGTGAATTTACCTTCGCCAATAATGGAACCAACACTCTAGCTGGCCGCGACAGGTAATCTACTTGAAGATTCATCATGTCATTTTGCGTATGCTTCTGGCGAGATGCCAGCACTTAATTGATTCGGTCAGCGCGAAAAGAATCAGCCCAACCTGCAGCACCAACAGCATCCTTGTTTTCATAGTCGGACGGAATTAAATTCTCATTAGCTGTTGCCCAATATCCTTTTTCAGGATTCGAAACATTAGGCAACGAAGCGATTGGCAAGAAACCACTCCATTCATACCTTCCGTCACCAGGCACCGGCACGAGGCCACTCCAATTCTTGCGAATAGGTGCAATGCCAGCGGCCTGCCAGCCAATGTCACCTTGCTTATCTGCCCAAATCATATTCTCTCCTGGCAGGTGACTGTAGGTACAACCTTCTTTAAATTCTTTTAATGACGCGGCCTGATCTATCCTCAAGCTAGCCATGTAAGGGGCACCACCAATTTCCATCCAAGCGCAGCGTATTGCATAAGCAACGTTATTCTTTGAATCGAAAAACGTTACGGGACCATGTCGTGTGTATTTGTGTTCAACGTAAACAGGTGTTGACCCTTTTACTCGGATAGTGTCTTTGATTACCCGCATATCTTCCCACTTATTTTGGTATTTATACTGGTTAGAATTTTGAGGGTTCAATTCATAGACGTACAAATCTTCTCCATCGAGTGAAAAAATGGTAAGTCCCCATGCTCCATACTCATTATGCCCAATGGAAACACCGGGTATCGTTGGTTCTCCACCGCCTACCACGTTCCAACCGGGCGCATTCAAATGAACCATATAACGAAGCGATGGAGCAACGATGGTGCAATGTGGATCATTTGCCAACATAGGGAAGCCGCTTTCAGAACGAGAGCCACTCACAATCCAATTGTTGCTGCCTATGGTTTCATGCTCGGTGTTCATCAGCAGATTATAGGCATAATCATCGCCATCAATAGCCTCTTTTACTTTTTTCTTATTCTTGTTCGCAGAGGTCACCACATCTTGTGGCAGAAACGTTATAGGCTTTCGAAAAGCATCATACAACTCAATAACATTATCAAACAAAAGTTCTTTATTGATGCTAGGATCTATCACCAGCGAAGGATCGCCCGGTTCAAACTTCTGTAAATCCTTTAGCTTTTCAATACCAATTGCGGAAACGGCCCGTCCGTAAATAACTTCATCGGTAATGTTACCCAACAAACCTTGATGACGAGAAATCACCACTTCGGGCGTCCACAAGCCTGGCCTAATGCCAAGCAATCTAAACTCTATCGGCAATAACTTTGGATTTTTATTGGCCTCGTTCACAAATGCATTGATGCCTTCAACGAAAGCATTTACAATTTGCTCGCCATGCGGATGATAATGATTCAACTCCTTTTTTAAATCACCTCTGAATTTAAAAAGCCTCGCCCCTTGATCGCGTTTCACTTCGCGCGTTCCAAGAATTTCAGCCAAAGTGCCAGTCGCTTGCCTTCTCCACAGCTCAAACTGAAACAATCGATCTTTCGCACCACAATAACCTTGAGCGAAAAATAAATCGTGCTCATTGGAGCGTAGATATGGTTTACTCCGTAAATATCACGTATTACTTCAACTTGATCTGAAAGTCCTTTTACGCGAAGGTTTTTGGGTTGAGCGATGGCACCGATGCATAGAGTGAGTAGAAAATAGGATAAAAAACAATTCGCTTTCATAACAGTTCGATTAGGAAGAAATTTATTCAATAATAAAAGAGCAAGCAGATTTATTGTTCGAGAGGCTGATTATTGATTTAGAACTGGCATAACCGTTCGATTAAAAAGTCGGATCCATTAGAGGGCGATGCATATGCTAACAAAATAGTTAAAGTCAGACAACTACCTATTCAAAAGGCTCATAATTGGTAAGCACTATATTATCGAACCAAGCTTCGATATAACCCTTTGGACTTGTGGCGGACGAACGAAGGCCAATTTCAAAGCATTTTACGGCATCAGAATTCAAATCAAAATCGGCTGTGATCTTGCCCCAATTATCATATTGCAAATCTGCGAACTTAACTTTCACAAACGTCCATTTGGTGGCTGTTGCGGGAGTCATTTTCTTCGCGCCCCACTTGCTTGTGTGTCCCTTGCTCAAAACTAAATAATGAAACATCAGAGAGTCACCCCTTCCAACTTTATACCAGAACGACATCCACGTATTCTTTTTAAAATTCTCCCACTCTTTTTGCATACCTTCCACAGCAAAAGTATCTGCCTTTAAATCTGTGAACCAAGTAAAGGGCTTTGAATTCGAAACTGAATCCCACCGAACATAGAGGCACTTTTTGGATAAGATAGTTGCCTGATTATCAGGATTTTCATCATAGATAAATTTCACCTGGCGATTATCTCGCCACCATCCTGAAGTAGAGGGCTTCGACTCAAAATCTGCGATCACTAATTTCTTTTTCTGAGCTGCCACAGAGCCGTATCCAGTGATCATCAATGCCAATAACACAATTCTTCCTAAGGCCATTAAAAAGTCGTTTATCAAAGTATCAAGATAAAGATTTTTCCAAAAGAATTACATATTTTTGTTTATGGCCAAACCTACCCTATTTATTGTCGACAGTGATAAGGCTGCAACTGACTTACTAATCGAAGCATTTAACAATGACTTCGTTATTACTCAGTTTACGTCTGCAGAAAATGCACTCCCGGTCATTGTCCAGGAATCACCAGATGTAATTATTTTTGAATATCTTCTACCGGGAATGACGGGAATAGAGCTTTTTGAAAAAATTCAGGAAAAAAAATCACTTCTTATTATGATCAGTTCTTTGGACGATGGAAGTATGGTTTTACAATTCATTCAAAAAGGTGTGCGTAATTATATTATGAAAGATGAAACGCTGGTTGATTCGGTTAGAGAGGTTCTTAGTGAGGAGTTATAAGGTTTATTTGATTACTAAATAAACGAATATAGTTTGGCATGGTAAACAACGCTTAAGGACTAATTTCTTGCAACCGACTTTTCTTATCAAAGAATAATTAGTGTATGAACTCGTCTCGTAGAAATTTCTTTAAACGGTTTACAATAGGTTCTGCTTATCTGCTAACTGGAGGTTTCTCTGCATTGGCCGCGGACGATATTTTTAGTTCGAACGAACGGGTACGGCTTCGATTTGCGGTAGGCAGCGATGCACACTATGGCCAACCCGATACCGAATTTGCTAAATTCCTGACGGATTTTGTAACAAACATAAATACCTTCAATCAAAGTCTTAGACTGGACGCTTGCGTTGTAAACGGAGATATTATACACGATAAAAAAGAATTTCTAGAGGATGCCAAACGAGCCCTCGATAAGCTCTCCATGCCCTACTTCGTTACTCAAGGGAATCATGATCAAGTAACGCATGAATATTGGGAAGAGATTTGGAACACACCCCATAACCATAAGGCAAAGGTGGGGAGTGCCATCTTTTTGATGATGTCAACTTCTAGCGAACGGGGCGAGTACCTTTCACCAAATCTAAAGTGGCTTAAGGAACAGTTGGATGAACACAAAACGGACAACGTGTTTTTATTTCTTCATATAGGCCAACAGAAATGGACCAAAGGAAGCATAGATAATGGTGAGTATGCTGGCTTAATAAAAAATTATACGAATGTGCGAGGCGTGTTTCATGGCCATGATCACGATGAAGACAGTATTAAGATGCTTGGCACGATTCCCCACCTTTACGATTCGCATATTGGCGGAAACTGGGGGACTCCCTACAAAGGGTATCGCATTTTAGAGCTGTTAGAAAATAATACCATCAGAACCTACTTGATGAATCCTACCGAGAAAATAAAAGCTACGGCTATTAATTGAAATGCAAGTCAGTTTATCAAGAAAAAAACAAATAGCCAATTCTTAACCGTCACCCTGCCTTAATCTCCCAAATCAAATATTTTCCGAATTGGTATTTTAACACAATCTCTTTGATTCGAGTATTCTTCTTAAGCTTAATAACATGAAGCGGATTTTGTCCCTCCACCATCCGAATGCTCACTGCATAGGCTGACGGATCGCTCGTGTTAACTTTTGAACAATCTGCAATTAATTCTCGGACAAGCTTAAAAACTGTCGAAGCATCATTATCGACCTCATGCTGTAATTTTCTATTATAAAGAGTATAACTTTCCATTCACGCTCACTTCAACATCTGGGCAAAGTACAGCGGCAATTTTTTCATTTTTATCTGACCCAAGTAATTTTACAATCACTGCAAAGGAAGGAATTTCAGACAACTCATTTATCGGGAAAAGTGTATTAGAATCGTCTGAAATCTTGATGCTGGATAAATTACCTAACCTATCAATTTCTACGGAATAATTGGTGGCATTGTATTCCCATTTCACACCGTATTCACCGGCATCGACAATCTTTGATGGCTTCCCTAACAGCCTTTCAACATCAGCACTCATTATGCCCAGAGATAAATTCTTAAAACCAGCTACACCAGCTTTTCCAGTGAATTGAATAGACCAAATGAGTTGCAGATTAACCGGTGAATATTCGAAAATCATATAAAGACTAGTGTCCGGTTTCAATAAAAAAATCTCATACTCAAAACCATCTTCATACTTTTCTTTTTTTATGGGATCACCAAGTTCCAATCGTGCCACATCGCGATATTGGCCAATCTGAAATCCGTTTAACTTGGCAACCATTTCTTTGGTAAAACCTACCTTTGATAATATTAAAAGTGAAATAGCTAATATCGTCTTTCTTAAAAGCATAGATTGAATTTTTATTGACGCGTGGGATAAACAAATCTAAAATTAAGTTCTTTTCTAGTAACACCCTACCTCCGGCAAATTGACTTATATGCGCAATAAGTACAAACCTTCTCTTCTTTTGTTTGAGCAAACGGAATACTTTCATCAAACAGTTCTGCAAGCAAACGCTTTAGTCCGCCTTCAAAATCGGGCAAGTACGGCCTAACATCAAGCAAACTTTTTCGATCCATTTCAAATGCGAACTTAAATGGTTCTTTAAATAGGTTTTCTCGATTAATAAGTCCTGGGGTTAGCTGGCTTATCGCAATAGTGTCTTTTTTCTTTTCATAAAACATCCACGCATACAGAACTGTTTGAAAGGCAGCTTTATTCCGCTTTCCGTCACGACTAAAAAACGAGTCCATGCTCTCAAACGGCAGTTTGTCAGCACCAGTTTTATAATCAATTATCCTGACAACACCGTCTTTATTGTCAACGCGGTCTATCCGCCCAGCTATTTTAATCGAAAGTTCCTTTGCACCTTCTATGGCAACCATCATCGAGAAATCTTTGTCTTCAATTAACTCAATCGTAAAGGGCGCATAACTTTCATCCAGTTTAAGAATATGCTCCGAAAATTTACGGACAATCTCTTTTACTACTACCCGCTGACCTTGATACACAACTACCTTTTCCGGATCGAGTTGGTAGTGGTTAATAAAGGCGATATCGATAAGTTTCTTTAGTTTCTCATTTACTGTCGCACTCTCAAAATCATCAATCGTAATGATTCGTGAATCTCGCTGTGCAATAATATCAGCATAGAAGCGGTGCATTACATCGTGTAGGAAGTTTCCGAACACGCGCGCATCTAGATCTTCTTCCACTTCCGCTGCTTCTTTTAATCCCGCAAGATGTTTCAAATAAAATTTGAGCGAACATTCAATGTATTCATTCAACGCAGAAGGAGAAAGTCCACGGCCAGCAGGATCGGTATACTTACTTCTTAACAACGATAGAATCGATTCGTCCTTTTCAATTATTATGGCAGATCGAGTATTGATTTGTATTTGATTAGTAAGGACTTGCTGGTCGATGGTCCAACCTGATTCGTTGATCAGCTGCCTTACATAACGACTCATTTCGCCCATACCTAGAATATCAGGTTCGGTGTTGTACAACAGGGTAATATTTCTTGCGCGCTGTAACACCCTGTAAAACAGGTAAGCATAAATTGCATCCTGATGATCATGGGTGGGAAGGTTATAGGCTTTACGGATAGCGTTGGGGATGTAAGAACCCTGACGTGGCGAAGCCGGTAAGTGACCCTCATTCAACGATAGCATAAAAACATTTTCAAAATCCAGGTTACGCGTTTCCAGCACGCCCATTATCTGTAACCCTTTAAGCGGTTCACCTGCAAAAGGAATGCGCAGGGATTGAATCACCTGCCTAAACAATTTTTGAAATCCCTTTATATCTGGTTGAGAGTTACTGTCCTTCAATACTTCGTGCAGGCGGGTAAGGTGCTTGTAAAAATGAAACGCGTATTCCTGATCGAAGCTAGGTTGTTCAGTCAGTCTTACGCCTATGGTCTGCACTGCATCAAGTAAATAGGCTGAAATACTTGATTCGTCAACAACTTTAAAAAATACAGGCAAGACTGGAGAAACCTCAAATTCAGACGCTTTAATTACAACACGATTTTTATGGATAATGTCTAACCGAATTTCATGTGCCCGGTCGGCATCCAACATCAATATATATGCATGAGACAGTATGGCCACCACTTGTCGGTGGTTGAAATACTCCCCCTTTCTGTTGATTTGCAGATCCAGCAAAAGCTCCAACAAATTATAGAGCGGAACGTTTCGGAGGGGGTAACCCATCGTAACGTTAACACTTTCCAGATAAGGGGGCAATGAATGCAGCAGCGGCATCAGCATCGATTCATCTGCTAACACAATTACTGTTTTTTCAGGATCGAGCCCTTGTTTCAGCTTTTCCTCCAACTGCTGGCCAACTAGCTTCGCCTGCCCCACTCTCTGCGACACGCCAATCAGAGCAACATTCTTTTCCAACTCTGTATTAGAAAGATTCGAAGGAAGGGGTTCATTAAATGTTTTACCGAGTACCGAATGATTTTTATATGCACGGAAAAATTGCCCGGCTTCCTGCTGCCGGCTTTCTGTATAGTACGTGTCGGCATCCCAATAAACATGCGCCCCATGGTTAACGTAGAAACTTAACAATATCTCTTCGGATTTAGTAAGCGCATTAAATCCAGCGAAGATGACATTTTGATACGCGTTGGCTTCTTTCTTCGCTTTTGCTAATTTGTCGGCCACGTGTCGGTGTATCATGCCTCCGTAGCCAAGTCCATCTTGTTGCAACGACTTAGTAAATTCAGTATAAACTTTTGGCAATCCACTCCACACTTTCAAAAATTCATCTTTACTGCCTACTGGTTTATCTTGAAAGTTTAGCCAGAAATCTTTGAGGAATTCCTTTTGTTCTTCTGTAAGGTAATCAAAGCGTTCATCTAGCTCACGCAGGTTGCTAAGGTCTTTAAACAATAAAGGAGCATTCACAAGATATTTATCTACCTCGTCAAAATCGCGCAACAACATATCGCCCCAAAAGTAAAACTGGTCAAACGATTCTTTGTTTGGCATTACCTCGCGATACACCCGATACAAACGAAAAATCAAATCCAACCGATCGGTTTCTACCAGCGATGATTGTTGAGCAAACAATTCTTCTATACTGATCAAATTGGGCGACCAAATCGGTTTGTTCAACAACTCCGCTAAATACTTCCGAAAGAACAAAGCAGCGCGTCTGTTGGGAAAGATAATAGTCAACTCCTCCAGCTTTGAATGTTTGGCAATGATTCGTTCAGCGAGCTCTTTTAGGAAGGGTTTCACGGATCAACAAATATTAGTTTTCGAATCCAAACAAGCGGTTAGAATTGATGTGTATTGTTTTGTGGCAAGTTAATCTCTATTTTTAACTAATCATTACGCAAGCTGCTTGAGATGAATATAAAGAGAAGTTCTCAAAGTCGAAATCCGGTATCTCCAAAAACTATTCAACATTTGGCAGGTAGGAACATCCGTTGCCTTTATTCTGTTTTTTTACCTTTTTATGTTTTAAAGCTGCCAATTTTAATCGCTGCTTTAGTTTGTATACACGGAAATGGCCTAGCCCAAAATAAAGGGTTAATCAGTGGCAAAATAACAGAGACAGCAACTGGAAAACCTGCTCCGTTTATCAATGTCTATTTTGCTAACACGAGTATCGGAACAACTTCAAACGAAAATGGCGAATTCGTGCTCAAGAATATTCCCAATGGAAAATATAGCCTGACATTTTCAGGTGTAGGATATAAATTGAAATCAAGCCCAATTGAAATCCTAGACAAAGTCATTACTGGCTTGGAGATTTCAATAGATCAAGAAATTATTTTGCTGCGCGAAGTTGTGGTGCAAAGTAAGAAAAAGGATTTCGCTATGAATTTTCTTACTTTTAAAAAGTATTTTTTGGGCGAATCATCTAATCCAAATGAATGTAGCATTACAAATGCAGACGCAATTAATTTTGACTATGATAAGAATAACGACCTAATTTCGGCAACCTCACAAGAACCGATTGAGATCATCAACCGAGCATTGGGCTACAAAGTGCTATACACATTACAAACGTTCTTATTCGACAGGAGAAACAATTTGGTAACCTTCAACGGTATACCTCGATTTGAAAATTTAGAAGCGAAAAACAAAAATGAAGAAAAGAAATGGAAGCGAAAGCGCGATAGATCCTATAACGGCTCTATCACTCATTTTATTAGCAGCTGGTATTCACATTCAACTAAAGAAAATGGCTTTTTAGTTTGGAAATTAGATTCGGACAATCAAGAACAATTGATTAACCCAGATTCTTTATTTGAAAGAGGCTCCAACAACATAATTAATTTCCAAGGCTCCTTGAAGGTTGTTTTTGCGAAAGAACGTGAAGAAGTTAGTTACCGAAATGACGATACCTCATTTATCCCACAGACTTCCATTTTGGTATTCAAAAAAAAATTGAAGATATATAGCAATGGGTACTATGAAAATTCTCTCAATCTGGTTCTGAATGGTTATATGGGATGGGAAAAAATAGCAGAATTAGTACCATTGGAATATAAAAATTAATCATTCTAGAAATTACTGATCACACGACCCGTTGTAGAACTTGCTCCTTTAAAAATCGCTAGAATAAACTCAAATTCATCTTGCTCACCACAGGCACAACCTCCATTGGCTCAAGGTAAAGCAGAAATGCCTCTACATCAAAATAGCCCATCAAACTCAATGTATATGCATACTCTTCTACTTGCCTCCTATCACTACTGTTTCTCAAGCCCGTCTTGAAATCAACTACAATCGCCTTTTGTTTTTCAATGCCTTTATGCACAAGATTCTTGATCATCACTCGGTCGGGTCGAGGCTGTTTACCATCTTGGGTAATTATCGAAACCTCCGTCTTCACTTGCCACTCGTTGGTAAACCAACCAGCAATCATCGGGTTCACCAGTATAGCCTCCAACTTTTTCGAGAGTGAAGCGGATTCTTCATTTGGTATAATACCTTCCCTATTCAACTTCGCAAGTACGTGAGTTACATCCCCTTTTGTGTGAATCATAGACAAAGCCCTATGCATTAACAAACCATAGTTGATACGATGCCTCGTTTCGCTTACGTTGGATTGAAAAAAAGAGTTGCCTTCGCGCTTTATTACCAATTTTTTCCGCCAGTTATTGGTGGCGTAGTGCGTTAGCTTAACAGTACTTATGGCTATCTCCTTGACGTGCGTCTCTAACACGTTTAATTTTCCGATTTCAAGTGTATTTGTTTCAGCATTAAATTGGTCAAGTAGTTTTGTGCTGGTAATTGTGTGATACAGTAAGTCGCCAACTGTTTTGGGCTGGTCATCATTCTTCGACTTCTTTTTGTCCTTTGGTTTGGGTGCGAACACAATCATACCCTCCTCAGCTCTTGTAAAGGCTACATACAATAAATTAAGATTATCTAGGTGGGCTTTCGCGAACTCATTTTCATAGTCCGATTTAAAGAATGTTTTTTTTAGACTATTCGAGTAAACTACTGCAACATGACCTATCTTGTTAAATGGTTCTTCTTCCCTTTTACACCATAATAATGGCTTGATCTCATGGTCTAACTTCCAAGTGCAAAATGGGATAATTACGAATTTAAACTGCAAGCCTTTCGCTCTATGAATGGTATAGATGCTTGCTGCATCTAAATTTCCCCCAACCTGAATTGACTTTTTAGCCTTGTTTTCTTCCCACCATTCCAAAAAAGAGGCAAGATCGCTTTTCTCTTGCTGTGTAAACTCCAACACCAAATCTTGAAATGCTTGAATATATGCCAGTTCCTCTCCTTCTATTCCTATTTCAAAAATCTCGATCAGGGTTTCGGTTAGCTCAAACAAAGAAAGTTTAATGAGGTTACTTCTCATTTGTAAATAGCGGTCAGGCAATATGTCTTCCAGCAAGTTACCTCTTGCTCGCGCAAAAGAGTTACTCAATGGCGATGGGCAGCATTTGTGTTGATGGTATTCATATACCAACTCGCCCCTTGCCACTTTATCATCGGGGTTGTTGATGTTTTTTAACGCACTCACCAATAACAAAACGCTAGAGGCCTTATCCATGCGTAAGCTCTCATTTGAAACCACATCGTAAACAAAACCCTGCTTTGTCTTGCCTGAATTCTTAAACTGCAGCAAATAGTTTGCAATGTCTTGCCCCTCTTCGTTCTTACGAACCAAAATAGCTACATCGCCTAGCTTTACTCCTTCTTCCTGGAGCCGCTCCAACGTCTCTACTAGTTTCACCAATTCCAAACTGGTTGAATCTACTTCTTCTTCCTCCTCGGTTTGTTGGCTTTCCAAAAATGAAACCTGAACGAACCCCTCTCCTAAAAACTTAACGGGGACCTGCTCACTATTTTCATAAGCCAACCGTGGCAATAATTTTTCGGTAATACTTGCAACAGCCTGACATGCGGAGGCAAAGAGCTGGTTATTAAATTCAACTAGGTTAGAAGCACTTCTAAAGTTGCGATCCAATGTCAATTCTTCCACACGGAAAGCACCAATGGTCTCCTTAGCCTTTGATTGAAGTAATTCTAAGTCGCCCCCGCGCCAGCGGTAAACAGATTGCTTCACATCGCCCACTATAATGCTGGGGTGGTTCTGATCGAGCGCATCGCGCAACAACGGCAAAAAATTCTGCCACTGCAGGCCTGAAGTATCTTGAAATTCATCAATCAGATAATTTCGGTAAAACGAACCCACTTTTTCGTAGATAAAAGGCGTGTCGCTTTTGTTTATCACTCCATTTAAAAACGAAGGAGCATCCGATAACAACATCAGGTTATTTTCTGCTTTATAGTCTTTAAGCTTTCGCGTAATATCGGCCATCAACCCATAACTATAGAAATTTTTCTCAACCACCTTTAGGGATTCATATCTCCTATTATCTTGTTCGCTGTTCATTGAATGTAACAGCGGGATCAGCGTTGTTTCTGCCAATCGAATGAGCGAATTTCTATTTAGACTTTTTGGACTAGGCCAAAGGTTGGCATCTGCTAGCCGATCTCTCAATCTGCCCGTTTCTGGAATTTCTTTCCACTCCCCTTTTGTGGCATTCATAAAGTAACCAAAAGGGGTTCCGCTGCTTTTATAACTAAAATCATCTTCTGTAATCCCGTGCTGTGCTATAATTTCCAGCGCGTGCTTTCCCTTTGCCTCTTTATCCTTCTCGAACAGAACTCTTTCTTTTTTAATTAACGTAAGAAACTCTTGAGAAGAGATCTTATCCTCGCGCTGAAGAATTTCTTCTTCAACGGATTTAAAACTTTCTCTAAATATTTCTTTGGAAAACTGTTCGAGCGATTCGTTGATGTTCCAGCTTTTACCTTCTTCCAACCTACCACTGGCATATTGAACCACCCATTGTGTAAGTTGCGGATTTTCTTCGCCCAACTCATCCATCAATTGGGCAACTACTTCGTGCAGTACCAATTCATTGTCTATCTCGAGTCTAAAATTACCTAGAAGACCCGACTCTCGTGTAAACGACCGTATTACTTTTTGAAAGAACGCATCAATGGTACTAATAGAAAACTGACTGTAGGAATGTAGTATGTTAGCTAATACAAGAGCGCTTTTTTGAGTAAGCTGATCGGAGGTCAAAGACAACTCGGCCATCAGTTCTTGACTCAGAGAGTCACGTTTGCCTGACTTAAAATCAACGAGGTATTGAACGATTCGCTCTTTCATTTCCTGCGTAGACTTATTGGTAAACGTTACTGCAAGGATGTATTTAAAATAGTCGGGCGACCGAAGTGCTAGCGTCAAATACGCCTTGGCCAGTACTCTCGTCTTGCCAGAGCCAGCAGAAGATCGGTAAATTTCAAAAAGTAATGACAAAATCTATCTTTTACGAGGAATGAAAGTTAACGCAATAAATCAAAATATAAAGCAATGCTGTTTTTTTAGATAATTCAAACGATTGATTTAAATTTAAAGAGAATTGCTTAACTTGAAAACGATACTATGAGTTTACGAAAACCTATTAACGCGTTTATTTTTTCTTTCCCGATCCAATTGTTGTTCAACAACTTGAGGCGCAATCAATCGATAATGGTTTGTTGGATTATTTTATTTGCCATGATCACCGGAAATTTTGGTAAGTACTTGGGCATACCCTACTTATTTCTCGATCCGGAATATCTTAATGAGGTAAATTTCAGAAGCTTCTTTATTATGGGTTTGCTCACCTCCGGGTTTACCATGGCTTTTCACATTACTTGCTACATTTCTGACGGGCACAGAACCACCTTTATTGGTGCTCTTTCAAAGCCATTTAAAAAATTCTGTTTCAACAATAGCATCATTCCACTGGCCTTTTTAGCAACCTATCTTTATCAAATTGTTCTTTTTCAAATCAACAATGAGTTTTCAAGCCAAACACAATTAGGGTTTAACCTCGCAGGTTTTATGGGTGGCTATTTTGTTATGGGATTTATTTTCGTGATCTACCTGCAGTTTACGCAGAAAGATATTTTTGTGTACATGGCCTGTCGCCTTGACGAAAAAATAAAGCAACGTGTGCGCGTTACAAGGGGCAGTGCAATGACCAAATTAGATATCGCCCGAAAAAAACAATTGCGAGTAGATTACTACCTCGATGAAAATTTGCGATTTAAAAAAGTAGGAAATGAAAAAGAGTTTTATGATCGAAACTCCATTGTAAAAGTTTTTGACCAAAATCATTTTGATCTGATAATTATCGAATTACTAATTTTCGCCTGCATCTTAGTGCTGGGGATTTTTAAGGATTCGCCTGCGTTTCAATTGCCGGCTGCAGCTAGCTTCATGATTTTCTTAACTGTTTTTGTGATGATAAGTGGCGCATTTTCCTATTGGTTTGGAGGCTGGTCTGTTACGGTGGGGCTGGCTATTTTTCTAGTATTGAACTTTCTAGTTGGAGAAAACTTCTTTAGCAAACCCTACCCCGCCTTTGGATTAAACTACCAGGGAAAGCCAGCTGCATATACGCAAGAAAATATCCACAAGTTAAATGATACCATTCGAATAAATAAAGACAAAGCTGTAACGACCAACGCCCTGGAAAATTGGCGTGCAAAGTTTCCGGCTGATCAAAAACCTAAAATGGTATTTATTTGCGTGAGTGGAGGGGGCAAAAGAGCTGCGTTATGGACCCTTACGGCATTACAAACAGCCGATAGCCTTACTCAGGGGAGGTTAATGAACAACACGATATTGATGACGGGTGCATCGGGTGGTTTAGTGGGAGCAAGTTATTTTCGTGAAATAAAGCTTCGCCAGATGAAGGGAGAAGACATAAGACCCTATTCTTACCGACATAGGAAAAACATCGCTACCGACAATCTAAATCCGATGATTTTTAGCCTACTGGCAAATGACCTCTTTGTGGGCTTCACTAAATTTGAGTATGGAGGTCAACGTTATGTGCGCGATCGGGGTTTTACCTTTGAAGAAGAACTCAACATCGATACGGATGCGTTAATGGACAAACCAGTTACGGGTTATCGCGAAGATGAGCTTGCCGCCAGCACACCTCTACTCGTTCTTGCCCCAACTATTGTAAACGATGGTCGCAAGCTATATATCAGTGCGTTGCCGGTTTCTTATCTTAACTCAGACATATTAAATTATCCAACTTATGATAACATCAAAGTAGGCGGGGTCGATTTCCATGGCCTTTTTCTAGACCAAAATTCTGACAGCCTACGATTTCTATCTGCCCTTCGAATGAGTGCCACTTTCCCTTACATTTCGCCCAGTACCAAATTGCCCACAGAACCTGCCATAGACATTATGGACGCAGGCATTTCAGACAATTTTGGTGTTTCCGATGCTGTTAAGTTTTTATATTCCTTCAGCGACTGGATAGAAAAGAACACATCGGGGGTTATTTTTGTGTCTGTCAGAGATTCACAAAAACTTTCCTCGATTGGCGCTCCTACAGGTTCTTCCATCATCGACAATTTTACACAACCCATCGCCAGTGTCTACAACAATTTCGAAAACTTTCAAGACATTCACAACGACAATATGCTAGGATTTGCCGCCTCCTGGTTTCATGGATCAATCGATCGAATTGATCTTCAGTACCTACCCACCAGCTATACCCCCATTCTTCAGAATATGGATAGTATAAGACAGCACAGCGCGAGGGCCTCGTTAAGTTGGAGACTCACCACTCGAGAAAAACAAAGCATTATGGAAACGATAAACCATCCTAGAAACAAGCAGGAACTGCAAAAACTGAAGTTACTTTTAAATTCTAACTAAGGATCATTAGTGGCCATTAAAAATATTTAAAATGATCTTTGAAATCTTGATTTACAAGGATTTAGGCTCTTAAAATGACGGTGACGACTTGAGCCGTAGATTCGAGAAAAATCGAATTTATGTACTCTGGCAAATATGTTTTCTCTCAGATAAGTCTCTATTTGCCCTCGCGGATATTTGACCGTTGCGTGGACCGTTACAAAGGAAACCGATATGTAAAACATTTCACGTGTTGGAACCAGCTGATGTGTATGATGTTCGGTCAACTCTGTGGACGGGATAGTCTTCGGGATCTGCTCGTTAGCATAATCCCGCACAAGGCAAAGTTCTACCATTTAGGTTTTGGAAAAAGTGTGACTAGATCAAACCTGCAACTTGCAAACGAGCAAAGGGACTACAGGATCTTTGAGGAATTTGCTTACGCGATGATCGATCGGGCAAGATCATGTTCGTTGCCCGATGCTGATTTCACTTTAGAAATCGCTGGACCTGTTTACGCCTTTGATTCAACGCCCATCGATTTATGTCTTAGCGTTTTCTGGTGGGCTGAATTCCGCACAACAAAAGCGGCTGTTAAAATCCATACCCTCATTGATGTAAAAACTTCCATCCCATGCTTTGTCTATATCACTGATGGTGCAACCCATGATGTTCATGGCCTGGATGTCCTAAAATACGAAACAGGCGGTTTTTACGTACTGGATCGAGGATATGTCGATTTTAAAAGGTTGTTTAAGATCAATCAATGCGGGGCATACTTTGTAACGCGTGCCAAGGAGAACTTGGATTTTGTGCGCGTTAGTTCACGTAAAGTGAAAAAGAAAAAAGGTATTCTCTGTGATCAGACCATCAATCTCAAAGGCTTCTATTCTTCAGAGAAATATCAAGTGCCTCTTCGCAGGATAAGGTTTATCGACAAGGAAACAGAAAAACGGTTCGTTTTCATTACCAACAATTTTACGCTTGCCCCAGAAGACATCGCGTTGCTTTACAAGTATCGATGGAAGATCGAACTTTTCTTCAAATGGATAAAGCAACACCTGAAAGTGAAATCCTTTTGGGGAACTTCACCTAATGCAGTAAAGGTTCAAATCTATACTGCCATCATCACCTATTGTTTAATAGTGATCGTGAAAAGCAAACTCAAATCAACTCGTTCGAATTACGAAATATTGCAAATTCTCAGCGTTGCCTTGCTCGACAAAATCCCTTTGAAGGAACTCCTGTCAAACCCAAATTATCAAGATGTCAAAGAACAAAACTATATTCAATTAAATTTCGACCTGTTTTAACTGGCCACTAATGACTAAGGATAGGAACTTAGTATTTATTGTCAACTGCTTGACAATTAGCTAAGCAAATTTTCCAGATCCGTTGATATTCTTACGACATAAAAACTATTAATGATCGAGTTTCGTTCTGCCACCAAGAGAAAATCTAAATTTTTTAGTTATGAAAATCGTATTGTCAAGTATCTTTTTAATCGTAACAACTCAATTGTTCGCCCAAGTAGAGCCAGTTAGTAAGGACAAAGTTGCTATTGGTGGTTATGATCTGGTCGCTTATTTTATTCCAGGGAAAGCAACAAAGGGAAACCCAGAAATAAAGTCAGTCCACAAAGGCATCTCCTACTATTTTTCAAGCTCTTCAAATCGAGATGCTTTTGCACTAAATCCCGAAAAGTACTTACCGCAATACGATGGTTGGTGTGCTTTGGCAATTGGGCAACAAAAGAAGAAAGTCAACATCAATCCTGAGACTTTCAAAGTCACCGATGGTAAGCTCTATTTATTTTATAATTCAACGCACAAATTAAGTGGCACCAAGTTTAACTCACTAGAACCTTGGGTAAAAGACGAGAATAATCTGATCTTAAAGGCAAATGCAAACTGGCCGGCTTTAAACGGAGTTAAAAAATGACAAGTATAATTTCTCCTTTCGAGTATGTAACTGTTCTTATTGCGATCATTTTGGGAATGGGACTTACAAAAGTTGTATCTGGCCTTACAAGCATGGTTCAACATTCGGAAAGGGTAAAAATTTACTGGCCACACTTGGTACTTATCATTCTTATTTTCATCCTTCACATTCAGGAATGGTGGGATACGTACAATCTTCTCAACTATAAATGGCGATTGCCCATTTTTCTTTTTATTATTCTATATCCTGTTAATCTGTATGTGCTAGCTAGAATTATTTTTCCCCTTTCTTTCCGCACTAAAGTGATTGACTTGAAAGAGTTTTATTATGACAATTTTAGAAGAATTTATTTGTTTATCGCAATTTCGGCAGTGCTGGCTATCATTGATAATATTTTTATTGCAGGTATTTCACCAAAAGAACAAATTATTCAATTTTTTGTGTTCACTTCATCCATGACTATTGTAATTTCAAGAGTTCAGAAAGAATACCTTCACAAACTGATGGCGCTTTTCCTGCTGGCAATGGCGGTAGGCGCATTTGTCATTACGTGGAATATTTATATTCTTTAGATATAGCAAATTTAGTTGCCAAACACCTCGCGATTTCCTTATTTCGATACGCGGATGAAACCTCCGAACATGAGGGCAAATGCAGCCAGTGCGGAATGGATCTGAAAAAGAAAAAATAATCAGTATATACTCTGATTTTTTTTAAACCCGTAGGACTTTACATCCGCGGGTTTTGTTTCTTTGTAGCATGGTTACTGCGTCATTGGCTGAGATTAAGAAAGCACTTCGCACATTAGATGAAAATACGGTGCAAGAGCTTTGCATGAAACTCGCCAAATACAAAAAAGAAAACAAAGAGCTTCTTACCTACCTACTATTTGATGCTCATGATGAGCAAACCTATATCACTTCAATAAAAAATCAACTAAACGAATTGTTTTTTGCAGTAAACCCCACAACCGTCTATTATCAAAAAAAGACCTTGCGGAAGATTTTGAGGCTTGTAAATAAGCAGATAAAATACTCGGGGAATAAGCAAACCGAGCTTGAGATCAGGATTTTCTTTTGCAGGAAAATGAAAGAAGCCAGGTTAATGATGAGGTCGAGCACAGTGTTGTATAATCTGTACGTAGGTCAACTCAAAAAAATAGAAAGTACTTTCATTAAATTACCCGAAGACCTGCGCACCGACTATGAGAGAGATTTGAATTTCATACTATTGTAACATGAAAGCTCAAAAGAACAATCCGCTTCACGGTAAAACGCTTGAATCAATTCTTGTTTCGCTCGTAGAGCGCTATGGTTGGGATGAACTTGGCGAACGTATTAACATTAACTGTTTCCGTTTTGACCCAAGCATCAAGTCGAGTTTGACTTTTTTAAGAAAAACACCTTGGGCAAGAAAGAAGGTGGAGGATTTATATATCGACTCTTTGCTGTGATCACGCTTTGTATCGATTTCCTTTCCATTGGTAGGAAATGAAATTAGACGCAATACCCACATACACCACATAGAGTGGATACAAAAATTGCAGAATGAAGAAGCTAATGAAACTAAATTTGGTTTGAAGAAATGAAACTGCTTTTCTCAAGAATAAGAATTCCAGCAAAAGTTTCCCTCCAAATAAAGTGATCGATAATTCTAAAGAAATAGAATTTGTGAACGTTAAACCAAATAAGAGTAAATAGCTACTTTGAAACAAAATCACATACCACGCCAACACTTTGGTTGAAAGCGAGGGATTGTGTGGCAACTTAGCAGCCCATCGTAATCGCTGGTGGATAAATGCTTTTATTGTTGGCTGTGGCTGAGTGGAGACAATTGCATCTTGATGATTCATGAACACAACGCTGCCAGGATAACTTGTTAGCATTTTGCGCATCAGAAACTCATCGTCACCTGAGGCAATTTCAAAGTTACCCTCGTAACCACCCACTTTATCAAAATGCGCTTTAGAAAATGCTAGGTTCGCTGCATTGCACATAGAAGTTTTACCAAAACTGTGGGTAGCCGCGCCAGAAGCAATCAAACTGCTAAACTCTAGCTGTTGAAGGCTCGAAAAAAGACTTTTCCTATCAATAATTTTAACGCCTCCAAAAATTAGCGTTGGTTGGTAACGATAAAAAGTCTCGTTTATTCGCGTTAGCCAATTGGGTGGCACAATGCAATCGGCATCAGTAGTAACAATAACTCCAGCACTTACTTGATTAACTCCATTGGTGAGTGCCTTTTTTTTTCCTGAGTCTTGCCAATGAGTCGTAATTAATTTAAAATTTGAAAGTCCCTTTATTGCTTCCCGCACAACTAGCACTGAACGGTCATTTGAATGGTCATCGACCAAAATAACTTCAAAACATTCTTTCGGATAGTTCTGAGCATCAATGGACTGAATCAATGCAACCAAATTATGCTCCTCATTTTTGAAAGCAACTATCACAGAAATTTTTTCAGTCGGAATAGCTCCCGCATCACCCACGTTTTTCGCCATTGCTTTTTTAAGGCCAATTATCAAAAAAACAGTAAGCAAATAATAGAGCCCAAAGATGAAAACGAAGAATATGGTCATTGATACAATGTCATTAACTTGCCGCAGCTAGCAAAATGGAGAAAAAACCGATCAAAGAAAAAATTATTCTTGGCCTAGACCCCGGAACCAGCATTATGGGCTATGGCATTATTCTGGTAAAAGGCTCAAAGCTCACACTTTTACAATTTGGCGTGATTCATTTGAGTAAATTAGAATCGCACGAACTGCGCCTAAAGAAAATATTTGACAGGGTGCTAACCTTGCTTGATGAATTTAACCCAGATGATGTTGCTTTAGAAGCCCCATTTTTCGGCAAGAATGTGCAATCCATGTTAAAACTCGGAAGAGCACAAGGCGTGGCCATGGCCGCTGCCTTGCACCGGCAAATACCAATAGTTGAGTATGCTCCAAAAAAGGTCAAGCAATCTGTTACGGGAAACGGAAACGCATCAAAAGAACAGGTTGCCAAAATGCTGATGTCTTTATTAAACATAAAAGAACTTCCCAAATTATTAGACGCCACTGATGCTTTGGCCGTGGCGCTGTGCCATCACTACCAAAATGGAGAAACGAGTACCAAAAAGAAATCATGGGAGGCGTTTGTTACCGAAAACCCAAAACGGTTGAAAGCAAAATAACCTATTAATCTCATCGACTCATAAATTAGCCAAATTGTAGATTAAATTTGCGTTTAAATCGAACTTCATGTCATTAGATACTTATAAAATATCTCCCTCTAAACAAAGACGGTACGATAAAACGTGGGCTTTTATGGAAGTTTCCATAAAACCGGGGGCATCCATTTTAGATTTAGGAACTCCTAACCCCTTTGCCGAATTACTAGGCACAAAAGGTTTTAAAGTAATGAATACTGTCGGTGAAGATTTAGACGATTATCCCGAATCTATTTCCAACTATAAAACCGATGTTGTTACAGCTTTCGAAATATTTGAGCATCTACTAAATCCACTAGGCGTTTTGCGGGCTATACAAGCAGAGAGGCTTTTTGTAAGTGTTCCGCTATCGTTGTGGTTTGCTAAAGCCTACCGCAATAAAAACGATAAATGGGATCAGCATTTCCACGAGTTTGAAGATTGGCAATTCGATTGGCTGCTAGAAAAAAGCGGTTGGGAAATTGTGCGTAAAGAAAAATGGACAAGCCCAACAGCATTAAACGGAATCCGACCTTTATTAAGACGTTTTACACCTCGCTATTATATGGTAGAGGCTAAGAAGAGGAAGGCTTAAAAAATCAACTACTTAATATTTTCGAAATTAAGAAATGGCAATTTGGAAAAATTATTGATTTTCATTTTCTTTGTTAAAAAAAGTCATGAAAAAAATATCGCTACCAATTAGATTTTTAAAATCAACATTTTGTTTTTTTATATTGGTTTTACCTTTTGGTTGTAATGATGATTTGGCAGACCTTTCTAATGAAAAAATTATTGAAGATAAGGCTGTTGTGATATACAATTCTTCTAACCAGGGTGCTAGTGCCTCAGGAAGGATTAGTGATTATGTTTACAATGGATTTGTCACGAGAGATAGGTTGGGAGATCTTTACGCATTTGCTGCTGGTAACCTATCTGAATTTTCTATAACTGAACCCTCTACCTTCAAGGTGGGAAATGGTTTTAATACATCGAACGAAATCTTTAGTGCTGACTTTAATGGCGATAAAAAAAACGACATTCTATATAAAGATGGTTCAAATCTCAAAATGTATTATTGGAATAATGTTCCTGGGTACTACAGTTACTACAGACCGGGAAACGGAGCGATTGTTTTTCAGAACGCCTTTTTCTCTAATTATTTTGTTGCCGATTTTACTGGAGACGGGAATTCAGATTTGATTGTAAGAAATTCTAGTGGTGTGCTATTCCTTTATCCCTGGAGTAACAGTTTGGGTTTCAATCAGGGTTATTCAGGAATTCAAGTCGGTCATGGATTTAACTTTACACATTTCTTTGTTGCAGATTGGGATTCTGATGGCACCGCTGATTTGATTTGCAGAGACCAAGTTGGCACCTTGAAATTTTATCCTTGTAAGAATAGCACGTTTTATGGGAACGGAGGCGGAAATATCATCGGAAACAGATTTGATTTTGTTAATTATTATATTGGCGAATTTACTGGAGATAATCTACCTGACCTTGTTGGAAGAACTAGTAGCGGGGACCTGAAGCTATATCCATTTATGAATAATACCTTCATAGGAAATAACGGAGGTCGAGTTATCGGAAGTTACTTTTCTGCAAACACTTTTCTTTGTTTTGGAAATTTTAATAGCAAACCGGGATTCTATGACTTGTTAGCGATCAACTCATCAAATAATTCAGTACTTCACTATCAATACAATAAATCATTAAGACTGATAACTAGTGCATCCGGACCATGGAGTTTACGCTCATATTGGGGTAATGGATTCTTTCCTGGATTTTATTGACTTAATCCGTCCTTGTCCAGAAACTGGACTTACTAAAATAGCTACTGGATATCTGGGCTAGGTTAGTTTTCATAGTATTGGTGTTAATACATTTGATTTTATCTTCTTGTTCGACTATGTCCTATTATCTCAAATTCAGCTGGATAAATTGACTTGAATGATAAGCTTATTGATATTAAATTTTACCGACTTGAAACACGATTCAAGGGTTTCAAGACAAGTACAATTTTTATCCGAAAAGCATCAAGTAAGTGTCGCATGTTATGGAGTTGGAAATTTCACGAAGGTGGACTTTTATCAACTCAAACGACCGAGACTGGCGATAAGAAATAAGTTGTTCTTATCTTTCTTCTTGTTATTAAGATTTCATTCTTATGCAATAAAGCTTTTATATGGGCATAGATATCTTCGAAACAGCTTAGCCGATAAAAACTTTGATCTAATCATCTGCAATGACATAGAAAGCTTACCGCTAGCGTTTGATTTGGGCCTTGGCGAAAAAATATTGTTAGATGCCCACGAATATTCTCCACGTCAATTCGAGGATAAATTAATGTGGAGAGTTTTTTTTCAACCCTTGAATAAGTTCATTTGCAAAAAATTTATTCCTAGAGTAGATGCGATGACGACCATTGGAAATGGAATTGCGCGCGAGTACAAAAAGAACTTTCCATGTAACCCAATAGTAATCAACAATGCAACATGGTTCTTTGATCTAAAACCTACCGACAACATCGACAAGATTAGATTAATACACCATGGAGGCGCAACAACAAGTCGGCAGCTTGAATTAATGATAGAAATGATGGAGTATTTAGATGATCGGTTCACGCTCGACCTCATGTTAATCATACCTGAAATGGCTTCCGCAAAAACGCGTAATTACATTACCTACTTGAAAGAGCTAGCAAAAGACGACTCAAGAATTCATTTTAAGCCAGCGGTTAAAAGCAACGAGGTGGTTAACTTTATAAACCAATATGATGTTGGAATTATCTTAGTGCCACCTATAAATTTCAATTACGCCAATGGTTTGCCAAATAAGTTGTTTGAGTTCATCCAAGCGAGGCTTGCCATTGCCATTGGCCCAATACCTGAAATTGCAGAAGTGATTAACGAGTATAACATTGGAATCGTGAGTGAAGATTTTACACCAAAAAAACTTGCTCAAGAGCTCTCGAAATTGACAAACGAAAGACTGCACTTGTTTAAAAGCAATACGGCACTTGCCGCTTCTCAACTAAGTGCAGAAAAAAACCAAGAAGTGTTTCTCGAGCTTGTCGAAAAAACCATTAACCGCATATGATACCCATCAATCAAATATTGGCAAAAGTTAATCACCAAAAATATATCGGAGATCGACACGCAATAGTTAGTAACCCTATAGTATTTCTTGAAAAAAATGACGACCCAACAGCACTAATGTGGTTTTCTGATAAGAATATAGAAACCGTTAAAAAAGTAGAAAAAGGCACTGTAATTTGTAGCAACCTTTTTTCAGACTTTAACAAAGACTGTAACTACATAATTACAGATAAGCCTCGCCTCACCTTCCAAGAAGTATTAAAGAATTTCTATATCGAAGAAGAAGCAGTTTACATCAGCAAGACAGCCTTTATTGACCCAACCGTTTCGATTGGTAAAAATGTTAAAATCGGCAACTTCGTGACTATTGAAAAGAACTGCTTAATTGGTAATTCTGTAAAAATAGATCACAATACAGTCATAAAAAAAGGCACTGTAATTGAAGATAACGTGACCATTGGTTGTAACTGTACTATTGGAGGAGTCGGATTTGGTTACGAGCTAAATGTCGAAAACAACTATGAAGTACTGCCTCATATTGGAAATGTTGTTCTGAAAAGAAACGTGGAAATAGGAAACAACACCTGTATTGATAGAGCTGTTTTAGGAAGTACAATGATAGATGAAAACGCAAAAATTGATAATCTTGTCCATATTGCGCATGGTGTCAAAATAGGCAAAAATTCACTCATAATTGCGAATGCTATGATAGCAGGATCTACTATTATTGGCGATAATGTATGGGTCGCTCCATCCGCATCAGTTCTTAACAAAAGAACCGTTGCCGACAATAGCTACATCGGGATGGGAGCTGTAGTTATTAAAGACGTGTCTTCAAATGAAACTATAATTGGTAACCCTGGGCGAGTGCTTGTTAAGTCAAAAAATAAATCTTAACACATCGAATACTTCAGCATATTGTTCATTTACCTGAACACCTCTCACTCTTGCCAAGGATCGTATAAACTCTTCATTTGCATAGCTCCTATGTGCTTGAGATTTATACTCTTCTAATGCTTTGATCTTCTTGCTTATTTGATTTTCATTAAGAACAGAAAAGCAGATTGTATTAAAAGACAAATTGTTCCATGGAACTTCATAACATAAAATATTATTAAACTTAAAGGCTCGTAATCCTTCTTGGGCAATAGTTAGATGATCTTGGTGTATGTCATTTAATGAAGGCATAAAGATCAGATCAGGTTTAATGTCATTTCTCAACGAAATTATGTTATCCAAGATTTCTTGCCTTCTAAAATTGAATGTCCTGACCTCATAATTAAATAAGATCAAGTTTTCTGGCTTAATATCTATTTGCTTAGTGGCAGCCTTAACCTCCGTGATTAGTATATCTTTTGGAAATTGCGGTAATACCGACTGCTCGCAAGCTGAAAAGGCTGCGTAAAAAACCTGTGAGCCTTGTTCTGATAACTTAGCAATTGTACCCCCGCATCCAAATTCCCCATCGTCCGTATGAGGAGCCAAGACTAACACTCTTTTAAAACTATCGAGTCTCATGTTCAAATCAATTGATTTTGCATAAATGTAAGACAGCTTCGTCTTTAATAAAAAAATAAGTTGTGTTATGTAATTATACTAATTTGCAACATGGGCATCGTAATCCGCCAAAGCATTATTTCTACTATCATCTCATACGTTGGTGTGCTTATTGGCTATGTCACTCTTTTGTACTTGTTTCCAAAATTTATGAGTTTGGAGCAAATTGGCTTGTTACGAACCATACAAGATGCCGCTATTTTGTTCTCCCCTTTTGCACAGTTCGGCATAACTCAGAGTATTTTTCGGTATCATCCGCAACTTGCCAAAGACCACAAGACGTCCGCCAGCTTTATCAGTTTAATGCTGTTACTGTCGTTGGTTGGATTTTTCTTATTTCTAATTGTATTTAAGATTTTTGAAACACCCACACTTGCCTACTTTCAAGATAATGCAAAAGAAATCATCCAATATTCATACTTGGTTATCTGGCTTACGCTAATCATGTTACTTACCAGTGTGTTGGAAACATTCTCCAGAGCGGTGCTTAAAACTACAATCCCCAACTTGTTAAAAGAAGTAGTAATAAGGCTTCTACTTATTTTATTAGCTTTTTTTTATTTCAAAGGCATAATTACGTTCGAGCAGTTCATTATTAGCTCGGTGCTGGCTTATCTGTTGTGTTTGTTAATCCTCTTGTTATTTTTAATTTCAACGGGGGATCTTAAAATTTCCTTTGGGTTTGGAGAGCTAGATAAACCTATCATGAAAGAAATGTTCTTGTATAGTATATTAAGTTTTGCGGGAATGGCGGGTATGATCTTGATCGGAAAAGTAGACAGCATTATGGTTACCGCCTTAATTGGCACTAAGGCCAATGCAGTTTACACAACTGCCTTCTATATGGCAACCGTAATTGAAATGCCGAAGCGCGCATTAAGCCAACTTGCAATGCCCCTTATTGCAAGGGCTTTTGAAAAAAATGACCTGAAAGAAATTGAAACACTTTATACAAAAACAGCCATTAACCAGTTTATCATCGGTGCATTGCTGCTGATCGGCATTTGGATCAATTTAGATACCGTATTTTACTTTATGCCAAAGAAAGAGGCTTTCGAGGCGGGCCGTTGGGTGGTCTTATTTATTGGAATAGGGAAGTTAGTGGACATGCTTTTTGGCCCCAGCAGTGAAATAATTGTTTTGTCAAAACACTATAAGTTCAACATCGTATTGATTGTAATCTTAGCTGGAATTGTTATTGTTTCCAATAATACACTAATTCCGGCTTTCGGTATAACGGGCGCAGCCATTGGCGCAGCCTTAGCACTTATCATTTTCAATTCGGTAAAGTACATTTTTATTTATGTGAAATTTGGGTTGCAACCCTTTACTGCCAATACGCTAAAAGTAGTGGCAATCGCCCTACTTACTTTGATCTTAAGTTATGTACTGCCAAAACTAGAAACACCCCTGCTCGATTTAATATTTCGCTCAAGCATAGTAACCATTTTCTTTGGAGGAGCAGTTTATTTTTCTAACGCATCAGAAGATGGCACGAGAATAGTAAACGCTATCCTAACCAAATTGAAGCTAAAGTGATTTCAGAATTTTTGTTAATTGAACTGTGAGTTCTTTACGAGTGAACATCGAAACATCCGATTCCGTTTTCTTAATCCCCGATTTCCATTCGGCATAAAAATCTAATATCGCTTTGCAAATACCTTCCTGATTTTCACGTTCGAAAATTTTTCCAGATTGTGTTTGGTTCAATACTGCAGAAGCATCGCCCAGTGTTGGACCAATTGCCAGAATGGGATTTCCAGAGGCCAGGTATTCAAAAAATTTTCCCGGTAAATTTCCTGGTGCAATAGCTGTATGTGCCAATACCAACAATTGCAAATCGGTTTCACCATAACTTTTTAGTAGTTCGCTATGTGGTAGTTGATTTACAAAACGAGTGATGGATGCAAGCGTTGGGTTGGTACTGATGTATTCTTTAAAGCTAGAGTTTACATTTCCAATAAATTCGATAACTACCTCCTCGGAAAAATCAGAATTTCGTTCGCAGCAACTGAGGACAGCTTCCATTACTGGCCGAGGATCGCGCAGCTCATCTACAATGCCAATGTGGCGAATAGTAAAGCGAGTTGTTTTTTTATGGACTATCGAACTGAAATCGTCTTCATCAAAACCATTTGTAACCAACTTTACTTTTCTGTTGCCTAGTTGTTCTAACCGTTCAACGTGATAGGGAGCAATGGTTATTACTTCATCGGCATTTGAAAGTACCTCCCTCTCCAATGCGATATGCATCTTTCTCGCCCAATTAGTCAACATCAAATTATCAAGTAAATCCCACTCTGTCCAAGGATCTCGAAAATCAGCAATCCACTTTAGATTTTTATTTTGCTTTTTTAAACCAAGGCCAATTAAGTGAATACTATGGGGTGGCCCTGTTGTGATGATGACGTCAATTTTATTTTCTAATAAATAGTTATTCAAGAATCGAATGGAAGGCTTTACCCAAAATACACGAGCATCGGGAATAAAAAAATTACCTCGCACCCACGTGCTGATCGACTTAAAAAAAGATTTCTTTCCAGTTGATATAAAATCGCTTGGCTTTACCTGTTTTCTTCCAAGAAACTTATTTAGCTTGGCAAACGCGTCATACGGCTCCCAAATAGGTTGAGTAATGATTTCCGCTTCAGCGGGAACATCTTTAGTCAATGACGTATCTGTAATTGTAAAGGACGGATTGGAAGGCGTGTATACAAATGGCTTCCATCCCGTTTGGGGCAAATACTTGACGAACTTCAACCAACGTTGCACACCGCTTCCCCCGCTTGGTGGCCAATAGTAGGTAATAATTAATACTTTATTCAAAATTTAAGATTTCAAATTTCAGGTTCAAGATTCAATAACAAGCAAACTTATCAATTTAGAATTTGAAATTTTGAATTACTTCATCCGGCCTCAACCAACTTATTTCGCGATCTTTTTTAAACCAAGTTATTTGTCGCTTCGCGTAGCGCCTTGTATTTCGTTTCAACAGTATAATCGCCTCCTCTTTATCATAAAGGCCGTCCATGAAATCAAAAATCTCTTGATAGCCAACTGTCTGCAATGCGTTCAGGTTCTTGTGTTCGTAGAACCTCGCGGCCTCTTCGAAAAGCCCCTGTTCTATCATATCATCCATCCGCTGGTCGATACGGGCAAACAATTCTTCACGAGGCAATTCTAATCCAATTTTTATCACTTCAAATGGCAGTTCTTTCTTTTTCTTTTGCCGAAAATAGGCCATCGTCTTACCTGAGAAGTAATTCAACTCCAACGCTCTGATCAACCGATGAGGATTCATCTGATCCACCAAGTGAAAATAATCAGGATCCAGCCGTTGGACTTCGTGTTGCAGCCAACCCAACCCGTTGATTTTATACTGTTGATTAATCGATTCCCTAAT
The DNA here is from genome assembly GCA_044349005.1 of Cyclobacteriaceae bacterium. Classification (GTDB taxonomy): domain Bacteria; phylum Bacteroidota; class Bacteroidia; order Cytophagales; family Cyclobacteriaceae; genus ELB16-189. The sequence continues at coordinate 24,323 of JBIKRT010000002.1, read as the reverse complement.
TGCTGGTGGCACATTCGGCATTTCGTCAAAACCTTCTAATAATGCCTTGATGTAAAGTCCTGAACCTCCACATAAAATGACATGGTTGTAAGTTTCAAATAACTGGTTTATTCGTTCTAGTGCTTCCCTGCCAAAGGTGGCGGCATCATAGGCCTCTTGAATGGATTTCGTGTTAATAAAATGGTGCTTTACCTCGTTAAGTTGAGCAAACGAAGGCTTTGCCGTTCCAATTTCCAATTCGGTGAAAATCTGTCTAGCATCTGCAGAAATTATTTCGGTATTCAGTTTTTGAGCCAATTCAATAGAAAGTGCTGTTTTTCCCACCGCAGTAGGGCCTACAATCACAATTAGACGCTTTTTCGAATCCACGGAAGCAAGTTACGCGCAAACACAAACGTTGACCTAATTCTGCTCTATTTTTTATACCTTGCGGCATAACTATTCGCCACTACGAATGATTAAATACACAAACCAATTCCTTTTAAAACTGGAAGACCTCATCTCTGAATCAGATTATATTTTGCGCTATGAAAAGGGCAATTTCAAGGCTGGATATTGCCTTCTAAAAGAGCAAAAAATAATGATCATCAATAAGTTTTTTACGACCGAAGGCAAAATCAACGCCCTATTAGAAATACTCAGGACAGTGCCGCTAGAGACTGCAAAATTCAGCGAAAAGAATCAAAAACTTTATGCAGAGATGACGCAGGTGGTTGTCGGTTGATTGATTAACTTATAACTTGGATTTTAGATGATTCATACAAAAGCCTACATACCCCCGCCTCGCACAGCAATGGAAGTTTTTAAAATGCTCCCTGAGGGTACTCGTTGCGAATTGATTAATGGAATAATTTATATGTCGCCAGCACCGTTGGTAAATCACCAAGAACAAGTAGGAAACTTGGCAGGAAAATTTTACAATTTTATCAAGAAGAAGAAAATCGGAAGATTTTTGGTAGCTCCGGTTGACGTTTATCTTGACCAAAGAAAAAATGCATTCCAGCCTGATTTGATTTTTATTTTGAATGACAACCTTTCTATTGTGAAAGACGATGGTGTTTATGGCACGCCCGATTTAGTTATTGAAATTCTTTCCCCGGGCACAAAAAACTTCGACCTCACAAAGAAGAAAACTGTCTACGAAAAATCGGGTGTAAAAGAATATTGGGCGATAGATCCCATTTCTAAAATCTGTACTGGTTATAAATTAGTCGGTACTAAATTCAACGAATTACCCTTGTCAAAAGGCAAATTCCACTCTCCTTTGCTCAGGCAACTCTTTACACTCTAATAGTTGAAAATAACCATCCTTGGCTCTGGAACGTCACAAGGTGTACCTGTTATTGGTTGCCAATGCGAAGTATGCGCCTCGTTGGATTATCGTGATAAGCGACTAAGGAGTTCGGTTTTTATCGAAACTCAGGGAAAGAGCTTTGTCATCGATACGGGACCAGATTTTCGCCAGCAAATGCTGCGGGAAAATATAGATAAGCTAGATGCCGTAATTTTAACACATAGCCACAAGGATCATATTGCTGGGCTTGACGATGTGCGCGCTTTCAACTATTTACAAAAGGCAGATATGCCAATCTACGGCTCGGCAGCCACATTACAACAAGTAAAAACAGAATTCTATTACGCATTTGAAGAGATTAAATACCCCGGAACGCCTCAATTACAAGTTCATGAAATCAACGAATCCCCTTTTTCCATTGAGGGTGTCGCAATAATTCCTCTGCCTGTAATGCACATGAAAATGCCCGTGCTAGGTTTTAGAATTGGCGACTTCTGTTACATAACCGATGCTAATTATATTTCAGAAACCACGTTGGGTAAAATGAAGAATTGTAGCGTATTGATTTTAAATGCACTACAGCGCGATCCGCATCCTTCGCATTTTACGTTTGGCCAGGCGATCGAAATGGCAACAAAAATAAATGCCAAGCAAACTTATTTCACCCATATCAGCCATAAATTAGGAACGCATAAATCAGTTGAAAAAGAACTGCCCTCTTCTGTACGCATGGCTTATGACGGATTGACCATCCAGTTATAGCCGTGCATAACAACTACTTTTTTCTTAAACAGTTAAGCAAGTCACTACAAAAAAGGTTAAAAGGCTTCACTCTTGTTTCCTGCTTCAGTCAAAACAAAGACGAACTGATTTTTGAATTCAATAAGGCCAACGAATCCTTTTTCATTAAAGCCAGTCTTCTGTCTGAGTTCAATTGTTTGTCTTTTCCTGAATCGTTTCATAGAGCGCGAAAAAATAGTATCGATTTATTTCTGAATGCCTTTATGCTGAAGGTGGTTGTGGTACGACAATTTGAAAACGAGAGAAGTTTTGCAGTAGAACTTGAGAATGATTTTAAGATCGTTTTCAAACTTCACGGAGGTCAGTCAAATATTATTTTGATTAAAGATCACTCGGTAAAAGAAATTTTTAGAAATCGAATTACCGCGGATTTAGAGTTAAAATATGATCAGCTAGATCGCGTGATTGATTGGAGCCGCGAATCGTTTATACATAACTACTCAACACTTGAATCACATTATTTTACATTTGGAAAAGTTGTTTGGGAATACATGAACGAAAAAGGTTTTCAGTCCGAATCCAAAGAGGGCCAATGGAAGCTAATTGAGGGTACGATTGAAAAACTTAAAAACCCAACCTATTCGATTCAACTCAAGAACCACCGATTGGTATTCTCATTATTACCCACTCAACAGGCTTTGAAACAATTTTCAGATCCAATAGAGGCAATTACTGATTTCTATTACACCTACACTTCGTTCACCGCATTCAATAGCGAAAAAGCAAAAATCACAGGTCAACTAAAATCACAGATAGGTGGTGCTGAAAAATACATCCAAAAAAATGAGCAAAAACTAACCGAGATAGCTGCCGTAAATACTTACCAGGCATGGGGTGATTTGATTATGGCTAACATGCACCGCATTACGCAAGGAATGGGCAACGTGGTGGTGGAAGATTTTTACCACGACAACCAACCCATTGAAATCAAATTGAATAAAGAATGGAACGCACAAAAAAACGCTAAAGTTTTTTACCGAAAATCAAAAAATCAGCAAATTGAAATTAATAAGTTAAGAGAAACAATTGAAGCAAAGCAAAAAGAGATCGACAGGCTACAACGACAGTTGACAGCCATTGACGAGGAGAGTGAGTTAAAGAGTTTGCGGAAAAAAATTGAAGATGCAGGTAAGCCCAAGAAGGAAAAACAAGCCACACCGCTGCCCTACCATGAGTTTGAATTTAAAGGCTTCAAAATATTGGTTGGAAGAAACGCAGAAGCCAATGATTTGCTCACTTTTAAGCATTCATTCAAAGATGATTTGTGGCTTCACGCCAAAGACGTAGCCGGGTCGCATGTGTTGGTGAAATATCAGTCGGGCAAGAGTTTTCCGAAGGACGTTATTGAACGAGCTGGAGAATTGGCGGCTTATAACTCTAAACGAAAAACTGATAGTTTGTGCCCAGTAGTTTTTACTCCTAAAAAATTCGTTCGCAAAAGAAAGGGCGATCCCGCGGGAACTGTTGTGGTGGAGAAGGAAAGTGTAATGATAGTGGTGCCGAGGCTTTAGTTGGTTACAAGTTTCTAGTTGCTAGGCTTGTAAAGTTCACAAAATCCATCCATAAAACTCCTTTAAACTAGAATTTGTCACCTCTTAATATTATCTTTTTGTTATGCCATGTAAGGTTTACTAGCTAAAAATAACTTTTTTAAACCACCAGAAAATTCTTCTTCTTCTTCTTCTTCTTCTTCTTCTTCTGCATTTTTCAATAACTAACACAATGTCAAGTGGGTTAAAAACATCGCTTTTATGATGTACCTTTTTTGCACTTTTGATTTGATATTAACATTATGGCTAGGTAGTTTCGTTTCATCAAACACCAACGCACATGACAATGAAAAGAATAATACTTACGAGCATTGCCTTTTTAGCTCTTCAAATTAAAGTAGTATCGGCACAGGATTTAATAAGTGGTGGGTCCAATTCATGGATTTTCCATACTCCCGATGACGGCAGAACCAAACTCTATATAGCACCCTTGGTTAATGGTTCTTGGAATTGGGGCGCTCAAACAATCTTTAGTAATAATGGCGATTTACAATTTTCAGGGAAGGGCGTTTATGGAAATAACGTTAAAATTTTCGGAACGGATGAAGCCTGGGCGGAAGGATTAGCTATCATAAGACCATCGGGCTGGTCAGGGATAAGGTTATGTAGGAACGATCCTGCGGGTGCGAACTATAATGGTAATTGGGCATTGGGCTTTAATGGGTTCAATGGGAATGATTTCTCTATTTCCACCAATTATAATGGAACCCAATATGATGGTCTTTTTCATATTAGCAATTCTACCCGTAACGTAGGCATAGGCACTACTACCCCTGGCTCCTACAAACTAGCCGTGGCAGGTAAAATTGCCGCCACTGGCGAGGTAAAGGTGTTTGTGGATGGCACCACCACCTTCCCCGATTATGTTTTTGACCCCTCCTACAAACTGCCAACACTAGAAGAAACCGAGAAATACGTGAAAGAAAACCACCATCTGCCCGAAGTGCCCACTGCTGCCGACATAGCCAAAGACGGCATGAGCCTAAACGAAATGAATATCATTTTGCTTAAAAAGGTGGAGGAGCTTACCTTGTATATGATTGAGATGAAGAAAGAGAATGACGCTCGGAAAGCCGAAAATGACCAAATGAAGCAAGAAATAAAAGAATTGAAGGAAAACCAGAAGAAATAAGAAGACGTGAGTAGTGAGATTTGAGACACTAGACTGAATTACTCTCATATCTCACTACTCACGTCTCACTTCTTGCTACTTATGTCTCTTACTACTAACGTCTATTCTAAAATGAAAAAACAACTACCGCTCCTGCTATTATTGGCTTTAATCGGGGCTTTTGTTTTTAGCTTGGAGGGGTGTGGGGATGATCCCAATCCTTGCAAGGATAAACTCCCAATATCAGCCGACTTTATAATTGGGGAACAACTCCTGTCAATAGATACTCTCATTGAATCAGATACTGTCTTAACTGGGGGAACAATTACATTTAAATCTAAAGGAGATTACCAATCTTACGAATGGAAAATAGGGGACGACCCACGTGTTTTTACGACTCGAAGCGTTTCGCTTTTTTTTGAAAAATCGGATTTTTCTAAAACCTTAAGCATAAAGTTGAAGGTGAAAGATAGTTTTTTAGCATCTTGTTTCCCTAATAAAGGAGGCGTAGACTCGCTAACCAAGCGAATAGTGCTATTGCCATCTTATGCATCCGCAACTTTTGGCCAATATGAAGGAAGTTTAGACGAAGACCCTACAAATAAGTACATCATAACAGTAAGGTTTTGTCAGCCTGGAGTAAACGGTTTTATATGCACTAATAATATTGACAAAGGCTGCGATAACAAGTTATATACGTCAGACCCATATCCGTACATTAATGACTTCGATCTGACATACAGAGTTATGAGAATTGGATCCCCCACTTCTACCAATTATTTAAATGCTGCCAGTGGACACCCGCTAAATTGCAATGACCCACGAGGCTGGCTTTACTTCAAAAATTCTTTAAATAGTGTCATTGTTGAATATACCACGGGTGATTATACCAATCAGAAATTACCGAGAAAAAAGCATCGGTTTACGGGTAAACGAATTTAATAATATTTTTATGAAGAAAATTAGGCTATCAACCATCTTTGCATTAGCAGCTCTAATCGGCTCTCATCTCGCAATTGCGCAATGCAACGACAAGGGTATCACTACCAACCCAGATGCCCCCTCAAATACAGAGCGGCCAGCCAAAAGAAATACATTCTTTGATTGGAGGTCACAATACTATCAAGTTAATTCAACAAGAATTTCTGCCACCCAGATTGAGTCTCCATTTTTTCAAGGCTATCAAAATGCAAATGTTATTAGCCTTTACACAAATAAAGATATGAATGCTCAAGATGGATGGGAGTTGATAAAGTATGATCTTGGATTTAATGAAGATGGCACAAAAAAGAATCCAGCAATTGATTACGCTTTTTTAATTCTATATAATCGTTATTTAGGTAAACTCAGAATTTTCTTGGCAGGCGATAGCCCTTCTCCTTTCAACGGAGCAACTATTCAACTAAGATTTGTAGGAAGCCCAGATAGCGAAAAATATTCTTCTCTAATTAGTAATTCCGTTAAATCTTTTGGATTAGATCAATTTGAACCAAACCCAGGAATTGTAGGAGTAACATCTTATTTGAATGGATTGGGAAAATGGTTTTATTCAGATTTTCAAATGACTTACGATCCATGTACATGTTTTTATGAATCCCTTTTGCAAGTTGAGGTGAAACTTATAAATGAAGCACAAATTAGCATTGATGGATCTTTTACAGGTACTATCGCAAGTATTACTTCGAACAGCTCAGGCTCGGTTAGCGACTCCGGCTATTCACTAAAAGAGCTTGTAACAGCTGGTACTAAAGCAACAAAATCGTTTAAGAGCATACGTGACTTTACTACAGAACAAGAAAAGGCTTTGAAAATAGCTGGAAAGCCTAACATAGAATTGAAAGTAGACGAGTTATTCAAGAGAAATCAACTAAATACTTTTCAAGAGGAAATAAAGAAATCTAATTTTTTAAAAGCAGGACTTAAAGTTGCTCCATATGTGGCTGGTGCTGTCGAACTAGTCAATTTTTTTACTGGAGGCGGTTTATCGGGACCTTCGCAGGTTGAATTGACCCCCATGTCAATCAATGCAAATTTAGATCTTAAAGGTACACTTACGGCAAGTTTCCGTTACCGAGATCTGTTTTTTTACACGCCAGGCTCAAAAAACGCACAGATAAAAAATGGTAATCTATATTCTTATTACAACGAAACCCTAGGTATTTTTAATCTTCTTACCACTCCTAAAATGTATTATTCTATTAGTGATGGCGAGGATGGATATTATAAAGTACTCAATAGGAAGTATCAGCTTATTTCCAATATCGAATATGTACTCAATCCCGCGGCAAAATTTGTCGATATTGAAATTATGGGAAATCTAATTTTTCGATCTTCGCTTACCAATGCAATTACTATGCAAACGGGATTCCTGCCGATAACCGCATTGACTCAATTTAGCTTGGAATCCCACGTGAATAGATATTGCGGATTCGGTTGTGATGTTTCGTTAGATAATCCAGAGGTGAAATTGCTAATTAATTTGAAAAGAGCCGAAGCAGATGCACAAAACGTATTGTTAGTAATGACCTTCCCAATTCAATTGGTACAAGCTCCAATTGCATATTCATTTTCATCAACAAGTTTCAATTCGGCTAGCCCACCAGATGTATCGCTGTCTGGCACATATTCAAACGTTGTATTGAGCGCGAATAACTCAATAGCTTTAACATCTGGTGCCTCTCTGTCGTTTCTAAATTCGGGTCGTTCTAGAGGTACAGTCGCAGCATTACGAACTTTTAGTAACCAATTTAGTTCGTTTTCTAACTATTTAGCACCTGCACCAATATCTCGAGTCAACGACTTTTGCTCAAATGGGGCTTATTATACTAATCCCCAAAGAAACGCTCGTGTTGCAGCGGCTAGCGATGAATCTCGACAAAATCTGAGAGAAAAGGAAATTAGAACTTACCCCAACCCTGCAACCAACCAAGTTACCTTTAATTACTTTCTTGAAGAACCTACGTCAGTTGCTTTAGGCATTACCGATATTTCAGGAAGAAGCGTGGCTGCAATTGTTAATCAAGAACAAGAAATGGGGGATTATTCACTTACCTACGATACTTCTAGTCTACCACCAGGGGTGTACATTGTTAGCTTTCAAACCAACAAAATAAGCAAAACCGAAAAACTGGTGGTTATAAAATAATTGGTTGGAAAGGTTTCGGGCAATACGTTATAAAAAAGCCTCCTTGTTCGGGAGGCCTTTTAGTTTAAACTCACTGGGGCTGCTTCATACCTCGCGGTGATGTGGCCTCGTCATGCTACTGTATTATCCGCCCCACCGGGTCGCTGTAATTGATCGTTCCATCGGGGCTTATTGCTCCGCCTTTAATCCATACTTTAGCACCACTTGGCAGCCCTTGAAAGGTGTAGCTGCGTTTGGGCCAGGGTACTACCGTCCAGTTGCTGGAGGCCGTTAAGGGGTCTTTGGTCCATGCAAACGAAAACCCCCGTGCTTTAGGGAACGGCTCCATGCTGGCAGTTGCCTCGCCCTCGTTTACGCTTAGCTCCACCTGAAATTGAGCAGGTTTAGGTTGTTCGCCAACAGGCGTTTTTGGATCCGCCAACCCAAAACCTGAGGTGAGAAAGAGCGCATCGTTCTCATCGGCATCTAACGCGCACAGGGTAGCAGTTTTTGTAAGCAGCTTTTCTACTTCTGTCCGTAAATTTTTTTTAGTGGCCGTATCGGCCTTCGTACCGTTTTGTACGCCCAATGCAGCAGCATACTTTACCAGTGCCGCGCCCACCAGCGCAATGGTTACCTGCGCAGAAGGAAAGGCCGCGTTGCCCGTAATACGGGTTACTTTGTCTTGTGCGTAGTTGTCCAGTTCAACATCCGTTTTCTTGGACAGCTCTAGTTTGGGTTTCAAACTCATAGTTGTAAAAGGTTAAGTTGAAGAATAGAATTTTCTAGTACTATTTTACAACGAGGTGATTTTTAGAATTGTTATATCTTAGGCAGTAATTTTTTAACGCCAATAAAAAGTCGCTAACGGCACGTTATATGCTTTTGGTTACATAAAACGTGCAAATTCCAGCATAAATGCAATTTCCGTAGGCAAGATTAAAGAAAGTATAGTCATGACTTTAATTTTCATGCCTATGTTTTTAACTTTCTTAGTCAACAAAATAATTTAAATGAATACGTTTTTTATTTTGTTAGGCAAGAAATTTAATTTCTTGACTATATTTTTAATTTTCCTAATCATCTTTTATGAAAAGATTGGCATACCTTTAAAAAACATTGAAAAGAAAATTAATTAGTTGGTCAGGTTTATAAAAAAATTGGCTATGGAAATTAATAATATGGCAATGATCGGATGAAAAAATCCCATACAAATCAAAGCTGGGTGAAGGATATTGAATCTGATCCGCGAGAAAATTTAGTTCACCTTGTGAATGTCCTATAATAAAAAAGCTACTACAAATACCTCAACCATCCTTTTTCAGGATGCGCCTTTTTATAGGCTGCGTACTTTTTACAAACGGGATACAGTGCTGCCACTACCCCAAGCCAAAATATGTAAACATAAAATAGGCTTATGCCCGAAGGGGCTGCCGGCCGGCCAAACTTAAACGGCTCGAATTGAAAATCGCTCCAACTAAACCCTTGCCCAAGCATAATCAATTGTGCTATGCTGTGGATTAAATAAAAGTGTATCAGGTAATAAAACATAGGAACGTTACCATACACCATCAGGATGTCCTTCCAACTCGCCTCCTCCACCCTTTCGGCTACAAAAAGTAATAAGAACGCGATGCCAAGCGTAACCAACGTATAAAGCAAAGAAGGTGGATATTTAGAAACATTGATGAAAGACATGAATGTAAATACCCAGTCTTTCTGCACGCTCCATGCGGAAGGATCACCCCACAGGTTAATCAGTCTCACCAAAATAAATAAGGCCAAAAGAGACACGCTGACTTGAAAAAAGAGCCTTTGTCTGTTTTCTCTTTTTTCTTTAAACATCACACCGCAAGCAAAACCCGCCAGCATGATACCAAACCACGGCAGCACAGGGTAACCAACTAACAACATAAAATTGGGGGTTAGTTGAAACAAGAAACTGCTGAGCAACCAATGGTAAACAAAATTTAAAGCAGGAAATTCGGGAAAGTTAAGCCCCACCACTGCGTTGCAAAACAGGATTATTAATGCTGCAATCGCCAGGTTTTTTTTATGTGAAAAAGTGACAAATAACGGCAACAAAATAAAGCCACATCCAATGACAGCAATTACTTGCAGCATAATAATACCGAAATCAATATCAAACCAAATCCCAAAATTCACCACTGTAATTTCGAGCAACACGAGCCAAAGGCCTCGCTTCACGAAAAAGCCTTTTGCTTCGCTTTGGTTCTTGGTGTTTGAATAACTTAGATAAGCGGATACTCCCGATAAAAAAACAAAAGTCGGAGCACACAGGTGGGTAATCCATCGTGTGAAAAAGATAAATGGAGTCGTTGCCGTTAGATCTGTTGGATCGAAACTTAATGCACTAAAATGGATTAAATCACGCACATGATCCAACGCCATAATGATCATTACGAATCCACGAACAGCATCAATAGAGGTGATTCGCCTCATTTTTTTTCAAGCAATGTTTCGGGCCTAAAAACTTGCTATTTAACCACGTTCACTTTGATCGTATTGGACCTGCCTTTATGATGGATCGGCATGCTTGCAAGGATGATGATGATATCCCCGGATTTAACATGACCATCTCTTTTTAAGATATTCTCTACATCGTTGATCGTGTCGTCAGTAGAATTCGCCTCCGCATAATGATAGGCACGTGAGGCCCAAACTAAGTTGATTGAATTTATAATCGAAGCATTATCTGTAAAGGCAAAAATATTTGCATTCGGTCTATGGCTCGATGCCTTATAGGCGCTGTACCCAAGTTGCGTCATGCCCACAATGGCTTTAGCCTTTACCTCTTGCGCTAACTTGCAAGCGGAAAGAATCAAACAATCCGTTAAATAATAAGACGAGCTAGGGTCTACTTCTCTAAACTTGTAAAAAATGTTACCCTGTTTTTCTACCGAGCCAATGGTGCGAACCATGCTTCTAATTACTTCAATGGGATACTTACCAGCGGCCGTTTCTGCCGAAAGCATCAAGGCATCGGCTCCGTCAATTACTGCGTTCGCTACATCATTGGTTTCTGCACGCGTGGGCCTAGGATTTTCGATCATGCTCTCCATCATTTGAGTAGCCACGATAACAGGCTTCGCTGCTTTGTTGCATTTTTCCACCAGCATTTTCTGCACCATCGGCACCTCCTCCATCCAAATTTCAACACCCATATCACCTCGGGCAACCATAATTCCATCGGTAGCGGCAATAATAGCATCAATATTTTCAAGTGCCTCGGGCTTTTCGATCTTTGCGATAATTCTTGCTGCCGATTTGCGGTCATTTAGAATCTCGCGAAGCTCTTCAATGTCACTGGACTTTCTCACAAACGAAAGTGCCACCCAATCGACATTATTAGCCAATCCAAACTCAAGATCTTCTCTGTCTTTCTCCGTAAGAGAGGGAGCCGAAACTTTCGTGTTCGGCAGGTTAATTCCTTTTCGGGGTTTCAACGGACCTCCATAAATTACTTTTGTGACTACATCAATATCTCTGACTTCTACTACTTTCAATTCAATCTTTCCATCATCCACCAAAATCATATCACCGATCTTCACGTCTTTGGGCAAATGTTTGTATGATGTGCTTACTAGCTCATTGTTACCCATTACCTCCCGTGTGGTAATAATCAATTCCTGGCCGGCTACTATTTCAGTTCCGGGCAACACATCGTTTACGCGGATCTTAGGCCCTTGCAAATCTTGAAGTAATGCGATCCTGGTCCCCAATTCTGAATTAATTTCTCTTACCCAGTTGATTACTTTTAGGTGGTCTTCATGTTTTCCATGCGAAAAATTCAACCTAAATACATCTACCCCTTCTTTTACTAAGGCTCTGAGCATTTCTTTATTGTTCGAGGCAGGTCCTATTGTGGCAACTATTTTCGTCTTGTTGTAAGAGATTTTTTCCATCATGATTAAATTAAAAAATAAAGTGGTCTTTTGATTTAAGTGAGTCCAAAGGTATAAAAGCAACCAATTCAATGGAAGGAATAGCCTTTAACTCTTTTTGCAAACGTTTGCTATTGAGTTCCTGCCCTTGAATCATAATGATGTAGTCGAAATGATTGTGTTCTGGCGCAAGGAAATGCTTCGTTTGATCAGATTCATTAGATCTATTCTTAAAAACTCGCAACACGTTGAAGACAGCCTGGTGGACAAAATAAGAATAGCTATTGGCAAGCTCGCCTTCCTTTACAACTAGATCACTTTCTTTTTTCAAGTGAAGATTCAGGTACTTATTTATCTCCCATGCCACTCGATATCCTTTGGCAACGGTTGTTATGCCCAACAGCTCAAAATCATAGGAGTAATCCATCTCTAATTTTTTCTTTTTCATGCTCGTTTTGTTCGATTGAATTTTGCTATCGAATAAAGATTAGATCATAAAAACATATTTTAAACGAGATAAGACATTGATTCTCTGATTTCAGTCTCTTAAATCGGATGCACATTCCGAAATAGTTTGACAATATTGCACTAAATCTCTTTATTTGCACAGATTTTTGAATCTCTAAACATTAAAAACATGTCTGAAATCGCAACAAAAGTAAAACAGATCATTATCGACAAACTTGGCGTAGAAGAATCTGAGGTAACTCCAGAGGCAAGCTTTACTAACGACCTAGGCGCTGACTCATTAGATACAGTGGAACTTATTATGGAGTTCGAAAAAGAATTTAACCTTTCCATTCCTGACGATCAAGCAGAGAACATTGCTACCGTAGGACAAGCAATTTCTTACTTAGAAGAAAACGTTAAAAAATAGAGTTTATTCTTCCACCTAAGTCTATTTATGACTTTTAAAAGAGTAGTAATAACGGGTGTTGGTGCGCTAACACCTATTGGCAATACTTATCCTGCATTTTGGGAAGGATTGAAAGCAGGTGTAAGTGGAGCAGCCGCTATTACCCATTTCGATTCTACGCTTTTCAAAACGAAATTTGCTTGTGAGCTGAAGGGGTTTGATGCTACGAACTTCATGGACAGAAAAGAGGCTCGTAAATTAGATCCGTTTGCTCAGTTTGCAATGGTGGTTGCAGACGAAGCAATCCTGGATTCGAAGCTTGTCTTGTCAGAAATTGACAAAGATAGATCTGGAGTAATCTGGGGATCGGGTATTGGCGGTTTACTTACTTTTCAGGAGGAAGTAAAATCCTATACGAAAGGAGATGGAACACCCCGTTTCAATCCTTTCTTTATACCCAAAATGATCCCAGACCTCAGTGCAGGTCACATATCCATAAAATATGGTTTTGGCGGGCCGAATTTTGTTACCGTATCTGCTTGTGCCTCAGCAACCAATGCTATTTACGATGCCTTCACATACATTCGGCTGGGGAAAGCCGATATAATTGTCAGCGGAGGTTCCGAAGCAGCGGTCTGCGAAGCAGGTATAGGAGGATTTAACGCCATGAAAGCGCTATCAGAAAGAAATGATGCTCCCGAAACGGCCTCCCGTCCCTACGATAAAGACCGGGATGGTTTTGTACTTGGCGAAGGGGCTGGCGCCTTGATTTTGGAAGAATATGAACACGCCAAAAGAAGGGGTGCCAAGATATACGGAGAAATTTTGGGTGGAGCCATGACAGCCGATGCATATCATATTACGGCACCGCATCCGGAAGGACATGGAATATCTAGAGTTATGAAACTGGCGTTGGATGAAGCGGGTATTGCACCAACAGAAGTCGACTATATTAATACTCACGGCACTTCAACCCCTCTTGGCGACATAGGTGAAATAAAAGCCATTCAAAAAGTGTTTGGAGAGCATTCCTATAAAATGAACATCAGTTCTACCAAATCGATGACGGGCCATTTGCTTGGCGCAGCTGGCGCGATTGAAGCAATAGCCTGCTTGCTCGCTCTGAATGAAGGCATCGTTCCCCCCACAATCAATCATTTTACAGATGATGATGGATTAGATCCGAAGTTAAATCTAACTTTTAACAAAGCTCAAAAAAGAGATGTAAAAGTTGCGCTGAGCAATACATTTGGTTTTGGCGGACACAATGCCTCAATCATCATAAAAAAAGCGGAATAAGCTTTTCTCCCGTGTGGAAATTACTCACCCGCAAAGTCTCACCATCCAAAACAGATAGAAAATTACTAACGGCAATCCACACCATAGCTGGTTTTACACCCTCCAATTTAGAACTTTACAAACTAGCCGTTTTACATAGCAGCAAAGGAAAGGAGACCAAAGGATTTAGAGAATCGAACGAGCGGCTTGAATATTTGGGAGATGCCATACTGGGTGCCGCTGTAGCCGATTATCTTTTCAAAAAATATCCCTTTAAAAACGAAGGCTTTCTCACCGAAATCAGATCGCGAATTGTCAACAGAGAGTCTCTAAACCATATCGCCCGTAAAATCGGAGTTAGCTCCATCGTTCAATTCGATCATAAGAACGCGCAGCTTCAACAGGTAATATTAGGTAATGCACTGGAGGCAATTGTTGGCGCCATTTACTTGGACAAGGGGTATATTAAAAGCAAAAAATTTGTAATCGATAAATTGATTCAACCCTACTTCAACCTGGAATTGGTGATAAGTTCAAATACTAACTTCAAAAGCAAAGTGATTGAATGGGTGCAGCGCAATGGTAAAGACATCCGATTCGAGGTTACCATCACTAAAAAAGCTAAAAACACAAAAGAATTTATTGCCCAAGTGTTCATTGCAGAGCAACCATTCGGCCAAGGCTATGGTTATACTAAAAAGAAAGCCGAGCAAGACGCAGCCGAAAAAACATGCGAATTGCTAGCTATAGCATAACATGGAGAGAATCATAAAAATTGGAGGCGCAACCCTCAATCAAACACCTTTTGATTGGCATAACAACACAACGAACATTTTAAGCGCCATCGCAGCAGCTAAACTTCAAAAAGTTAAGCTGCTTTGTCTCCCTGAAATGTGTGTTACTGGGTATGGTTGTGAAGATTTATTTTTAAGTGATTGGGTGCTCGACCGAGCTTGGCAGGAATTAGAAACGATTGCCATTGAATGTCATGATATAATTGTGTGTCTTGGCATTCCTGTAAAAATAAATTCCGTTGTTTACAATGGCGTGGCCGTGGTGGAGAATCAAGTGATAAAGGGCATCACACTCAAACAAAACATGGCGCTGGATGGAGTCCATTATGAACCCCGTTGGTTCACCCCTTGGCGAGCCAATGAAATTGTCGAGACAGAACGAAATGGCAGATTCATTCAAGCGGGAGACGTTGTTTATAATGCATTGGGAATTACTTTTGGATTTGAAATCTGCGAAGACGCATGGCGCGTTGATAGACCTGGCCACCGATTATACGAGCGCGGTGTCGATCTTATTCTCAATCCAAGCGCAAGCCACTTTGCGTTAGGAAAAAGTGAAGCGAGAGAAAAGCAAGTAGTAATAGACGGCTCCAAAAAATTTAGTTGTGCATACCTCTTTGTAAATCTTTTAGGAAATGAAGCCGGAAGAATGATTTATGATGGTGATATTATTTTTGGCCAACAGGGACGGCTTCTCGGAATCAATAAGCGATTATCGTTTAAATCGTTCAATCTCCTTTCATGTGAAATCAATTTCGATAAGCCCAACAGCTCGCAAATTTTGCCGATGCTTGATAGCAAGGAAAGAAATGAAGAGTTTGCCAGAGCAGAATCATTAGCCCTTTTCGATTACTTGAGAAAAAGCAAAGCCAAGGGTTTTGTATTAAGTTTAAGCGGTGGTGCCGATTCTTCCTGCTGTGCAGTGCTCGTAGCCGAAATGGTTAGGAGAGGAATTACTGAACTTGGCGTGGAGTCTTTCTGTGAATTACTTTCCATACCAAACAATGCATTGCACGCTGCTCACTTCGAACAACCCACAACGAACTATCACCAGCGAATAACAACCATTTTACTAACCACTGCCTACCAAGGAACGATCAATTCTTCCGCAGAAACATTGAATGCGGCAAAGCAATTGGCTTATTCAATAGGGGCTGTCTTTGAACATTGGGTAATCGATGAAGAAGTCGATTCCTACACGTCCAAAATCGAAAAAGTATTGGGCCGAAAACTAACTTGGGAAACAGACGATATTGCGATGCAAAACATTCAGGCGCGAAGTCGATCGCCCATTATTTGGCTGCTCGCTAACATTAAAAAATCGATCCTGCTTACCACCTCAAATCGCAGCGAAGGCGATGTGGGTTATGCTACCATGGACGGTGATACTAGCGGAAGCCTCGCTCCTTTGGCAGGAATTGATAAATCGTTTATACTTCAATGGCTAAATTGGGCAGAAAAAGAGCTCGGCTACCACGGACTTAAATGGGTAAACACCCTTCAACCCACGGCTGAATTAAGACCGCTGGAACGCACTCAAACCGATGAAAAAGACCTCATGCCGTATGATCTTTTGGTGAAGATTGAACGGTTGGCCATCCGCGATAGAAAATCGCCTGCTGAAGTTTACCAGCTATTGAGTGAAGATTGGCTTGATAAAAGTACTTTAAAGGCCTACATCGTCAAATTTTTTAAAATGTGGGCGGCCAATCAATGGAAACGCGAAAGGATAGCGCCTTCATTTCATTTAGATGATTTTAATGTCGATCCGCGAAGTTGGTGCAGATTTCCAATCCTATCAGGAAGTTTTGTTGACGAGCTAGCTATACTGCAAAAAATTTAAGCTTTGCCAGAGACATTTAAGCTAATATCTTTGTCCACTACTTAAATGTTTCAAGGTAGTAGTTAGCCTAACTTTCTTTAAAATTTTATGATTAGTTATTTGATTTGGAATGGTAGTCCAGAAATCTTCGCTTTTGGATCCTTCGCGCTTCGTTGGTACGGGTTGTTGTTTGCTCTTGGTTTTTTGATTAGCCAGCAAATTCTTTTTTATATGTTCAAAAAAGAAGGGAAACCAGAGCGTGACGTTGAGATTTTAACAGTTTATATGGTTGTGGCCACAATTATTGGAGCTCGGCTAGGTCATATTCTCTTCTATGAACCTCAAACAATTTGGACGGATCCGCTTTCCATTTTCTTGCCTTTTGAATTTAGCCCTCAGTTCCGGTTTACTGGCCTTCAGGGTTTAGCGAGCCATGGAGCTGCTATTGCCATTCTATTTGCACTTTGGCTTTACGCCAGAAAAAAGAAACCCGGACAGAATTTTTTACAAATCGTAGATCGAATAGTAATCGTTGTCGCCTTGACGGGAGCGCTTATTAGAACAGGAAATTTTTTTAATTCAGAAATTATAGGCAAGCCGACAGATTCTCCTTTGGGGGTTGTTTTTGTGAACCGAATTACGGAGGCCATAAAACAAAACAAAAGCGGTGTCAACCCGGTTGATTTCGTGCAAGTGAAGAAAGATGCAAATCGAAAAGCGCTGAATAACGGACGGGTACCTATTAGTATTTACATATTTTTCAACCCCGGAACGCAACAAATAAGAATTCATGATTTCTTGAACTACGAGGTAAAATCATACCTGGCGACACTTGATGAGTTTGTTGATCAACCAAGAAGTGAAGAACTGAAATATGAGCTTATTCAAGAACAAAGTGGTTCATTTGGCGTGAAAATTTTCACCATGGGCGTTTCTCGGCACCCGGCACAGTTGTACGAGGCTTTTTCTTGTATTGCATTGTTTGTTTTGTTATTTCTTATCTGGAATAAGTACAAGGAAAATTTACCTGCTGGTAGAACTTTTGGTTATTTTATGGTAATTCTTTGGAGTTTGCGATTTGCTTATGAATTCTTAAAGGAGCCCCAAGTTCAGTTTGAAAACGACCTTGTTTTTAACATGGGGCAAAATTTAAGCATCCCTATGTTTTTGGCAGGGATATTCATTTTAATCCGATCATATAGGCCGCAGCCTGATAAATCTATGGATATTCCCAACTCATAGTATTCTATTTTCGCTTTAGAGAACATAGCCAGGTATACAAAAAGATCCGATCGTTTCGTTTTGCAAATCATGAAAAGAAGGTTAGTCAATTTTTACTATTTAGCCTTCGCTATACAACTATGCCTTGTCTGTTCAACGGATTCGATCGGACAAAGAATAAGAGCCGCTCAACGCGATACTGTCATCGTGCCAATAGCAGACTCTGCGAATCCAATTGTAAGCATGGGCAGAATAATCATCATAGGCAATAAAGTAACACGAGAACGAATTATTCTTCGAGAACTAACTTTAAAACCCGGAGATACTATTTCTACAAAATTGCTATTTAGCACGTTAACGAAAGATCGAGACAAAATCTACAATCTTCGACTTTTTAACACTGTTAGTATCCGAGTATTAGATTTGGGATTCGGTCAAATAGACTTATTGATTGAAGTTACCGAACGGTTTTATACTGACCCCTCCCCCATTTTCGAACTCTCGGATCGTAACCTGAATGAGTGGTGGACAAACTACAACCACGACTTTAGAAGAATCAACTATGGCCTAAGATTAAAGCAAAAGAACTTCCGGGGAAGAAACGAGACCCTGCAGTTTACGGCTCAATTTGGCTTTACAAGAAAATTTGAATTGAGCTATCGTATTCCAAACTTAGATAGGCAGCAAAAACATGGAATAAGTTTTGGATTCAACTACAGCGAACCAAGGAATTTAGCGTACCAGACCGATGATCATGTGTTGAGTTTTGTAAGTAAAAAAAGATCCGTCAGAATTAACAGAAGTGCAAGTATCGGCTACACCTTTCGTAAATCATTTTATGAAACCCATAATTTTTCGGCCGACTTTGTTAGCTCAAGTATAATAGATACGGTATTGGCATTGAATTCTAATTATTTCAAAAATGGCGGAACTTCACAGCAATATTCATCGCTTTCTTACTCCTTCAATTCCGAACATCGCGATGTAATTGCGTATCCACTCAAAGGCTATCAATTTACATTTTCGTTATCAAAATCAGGTTTGTTTAACGAGTCGGTAAATCAATTGGAGGCAAATGCAACCTACGCTAAGCACTGGCCGCTTAAAAAGAAATTCTATCTATCCAATTTCTCGGCAGGCTATATCAGCACACCTACCGAACAGCCCTATTATTTTTTTAGCGCATTGGGCTACCGAGGCCAGGTGGTGCGTGGTTATGAAATCTATGTAATTGAAGGGCCACAATTTCTTTTGAATAAAACCACACTGAAAAAGCGTATTTTTCAACGGTCGTGGAGGGTAGAGTCTATGCCACTAGAGCAATTTCGATACTTCCCACTATCTATTTATCTAAAAGGTTTTACTGACCTTGGCTACGTCACTAACTATCAGTATTACAGCGACCTCGGATTAAACACACGATTAACTGGAAAAATGTTGGTAGGTGCCGGAGCCGGAATCGATTTCGTAACTGTGTATGACTTCACCTTTCGAATTGAATACACACTTACCCGAGAAGGCACAAGGGGATTCTTCATAAATCTCAAAAAGGAATTTTAACGTTCCATCCAGAATAACCACGCACCGGAGTGTCAATAGCGAAGACCTTCAGCAATTCACATTTGGCAACATTCCATGTCAACAATATGAAATGCATTTGGTCGCGCATTAACAACGTTTGCTGAGATCATTTCCGCCAAAAAACGTACTCCGTTAGTAAAAATAAAAAATAGTTTTTAACTTTCTCCTACATCCGAGAAAGATGAATACACTGCGTATACACCTATCTTTTATCCTATTTCAAGCCGTTGTTCTATTATCAAATGGTCAAAGCTCCAATACCGTTATCAACGCTCGTTCACTAGGTTTAGGGAATGCCTCCTCCACGTTAAGCGATGATTGGTCATTGTTAAATAACGTGGGCGGATTAGGTAAAGTAAAAGGAACTTCAGTTGCCGTTGCCTATGAAGCGAGACCCGGACTAGTTGGTGCAAACCGAATGGCAGCCGCTTTCTCTATTCCAACAAAAATTGGTACTGGGGGAGTTGGCGTAGTCAGATTTGGTGACAATCTGTATAGCGAACAGATTGTGTCCTCTGGATTCAGTAACACGTTAGGTAATACTTCGCTTGGCTTTAAAGTTAACTACATTCAATATCGCGCCATCGGATTTGAAACTCGTTCAGCAGTAAGTTTCAACTTCGGAGGAATAACTGAACTTAGTTCTAAAGTAAGTATCGGAGCATATATCACCAACATAAATCAGCCGAGACTGTCAACGGTAAATGCCGAAAAAGTACCTACTCAGTTAGTTGTTGGAGTAAGTTTTAAACCAACTGAATCTGTTCTGATCGCCACCGAAATTGATAAAGATCTAACCAACGACCCGATTATAAAAGCAGGCTTAGAGTACAAAATCCATAAAAAGGTGTTTGCTAGAAGTGGTTTTAACTTGAAACCCGAAGCCTTCTTCCTCGGAATGGGTTTTGTGAACGGTAATCTAAAAATTGATTACGCCATTCAATACACCCAATTGTTGAATTATTCCTTTCAGGCTTCAGTTATTTACTCTTTTAAAAAACCCACAAGAAAAGGCGAATGACCAGAGCAGGTTGTCATATCGCCATTATAAGTATAACCATCTTGCTTCTTCTGCCCATACTTTCAGCTGCTCAGCAATCTCGTCCTAAGGAAATTGATTTAGAACGACTCATCGATGAAATTTACCCGGTTCAAGACCTGGAAATAAACTACGAGGATTTGTATGAAAACCTAGCACAGTTACTTGCCAATCCGTTTGATTTGAATACGGTAACGCACGAACAACTTAGATCTCTTTTCATTTTGAGTGAAGCTCAAATCAATTCATTCCTATCCTACCGAAAACAGCTAGGTCCCCTTTTGTCCGTCTATGAATTACAGAGTATACCTTTTTTTGACGATCGTAGTATCCGAAAGTTGGTAAACTTCGTCTCGATAGACAAGGGATCAATAAATGAGAACCTAGCTGCTCGAATTTTGAGTAATCCAAACAATTACCTCGTACTAAGGACGGAAAGAACATTAGAAGAAAAGAAAGGATATCGTGCAGACACGGATTCACTAGCCAACTATAGAGGGTCGCCCAATAAATTTTACTCTCGATTTAGAACTTCACAAAGTAATGTCTACAGTTTTGGTTTTACATTTGAAAAAGATGCTGGAGAAGCAATCAACTGGAAGCCGTCATCAAGACAATATGGATTTGACTTTATTTCGTACCATGGTCAATTGCTAAATCGTGGTAAACTGAGAAACATGATTCTGGGAGATTACCAAGCTCAATTTGGCCAGGGCCTAACGCTGGGCGGTGGTTTCAGCACTGGAAAAGGTGCGGAAACCATTACGGCAATGAGAAGGAGCAACCTCGGCTTTTTGCCTTACACATCCGTGAATGAAGCTGGGTTCTTTCGGGGTGCTGCCTTGAGCTATACGCTGCAAAAAAACTTAACCCTCCATACACTTCTTTCTTCTACGCAGAGAAATGGTCGGTTGGCAAATGATAGTATAAGTGACGAGGGTATTTATCTATCTTCTTTCTCGTATTCTGGCTTACATCGAACTGTCAATGAACTTGCTAGGCGAAAACAGGTGTCAGAAACAAACATTGGTGCTATTCTAGATTACAAAAGGAATAATCTTGAAACGGGCATCATCGTTCACCAAACAAACTTTGAGCAGCCCGTCAATAAGATATCAAGACCCTATAACGAATTCAATTTTACTGGCGATCGAAACACCAATCTTGGATTTTACTTAAACTACAATCTAAACAACGTGGCCTTTTTCAGTGAAGCATCACAGACCGTGAATCGCGGAAAGGGAATTGTAGTAGGCATGCTCGCAAGCCTTACCAATAAGTTAGATGTTTCGCTCCTATATCGACATTACGCGCGTGATTTTTATACTTTCTATGGAAATGCGTTAGCCGAAAATACGCAAGCACAAAATGAATCGGGTAAGTATTGGGGTTGGAAGTATGCGTTCTCGAAAGTGTATTCTTTATCGGGGTATATCGATTTATTCCAATTTCCTTGGCTACGTTATAGAAGCTATTCACCGTCATCTGGAAATGAATGGTTGATCCGGTTTAACTACCAACCCTCCAAGAACGTCTCTGTATTCGTACAAGGCCGACAGGAATCAAAACAAAGAAATTTATCTACCGAAACATCGTTGTATCAAACGGCACAAGGAAATAAATACTCTTATTGGATTAATTGCGATTACGCAGTAAGTGCCGCGCTCAGTTTTAAAACACGAATTCAAACGAGTAACTATCAATTGGGCACGTCAAACACAAACGGTTTTGTTGTGGTGCAAGATGTCAATTTCTCTTACCGAAAACTCTCTGTATCTGCGCGCTACGCATTATTTCAAACAGACGATTATGACAATCGGCTCTACGTGTATGAACGTGACGTATGGTTGGGTTTTTCGTTTCAACCTTATGCTGGTGTAGGTACTAGATCCTACCTGTTGTTTCAATACAAGGTCTCAGATAAAGTGGATGTCTGGTTACGATGGGCCAATACCTCTTACCAACATGTGGACACTATAGGCAGCGGACTAGAAACGATAAACGGCAGTAGTAAAAATGATATCAAGACCCAACTACGAGTTAGATTTTAGCTCTTACCCTGTTTATTCTCACACCATCAATGCCTCCTGAGGTTCTTTCTTGTATTTTATTGGTAAATTAATTGTGAACTTGCTCCCCACACCTACCTTACTTTCTGCTAAAATACTTCCATTTAGCTTCTCTAAGGTTTCCTTCACAATATATAAGCCAAGCCCCGCCCCTTTTGCTTTATGATCGCCTCTAAAAAACATATCGAATATTCTATTCAAATAATCCTTGGGTATGCCTACGCCATTGTCTTGAACTTCTAACTGTAAACTCCGCTCGTTTACAATAGACCTTATGTTTACAAAACTGTTTTCCTTGGCTGGATCGCAATACTTAAAGGCATTCGAAATAATATTCCCAAGAACCATTTCAAGACGCGTGGCATCACTAATAATAGTAAGGTCGTTGGGCACGTCAATTTTTACCTGTACAATACTCGCTTCCGGAAGATACGCCAACCCACTCAAGTAGCTATCAATTAAATCTTTTAATTTAACCGTTGAAAGATTAAGAGCTTGCCTGGAATTCTGCGAGTAACTAGCAATATCATTTATAAATTTATTCAAATGACTCAACCTTCCTTCCATCATATTCAGATAGCTTTTTACTTCATCGGGGTTGTCTGTTAATCGTGAAAGATTAATCAAGCCCATTACCGAGGTTATGGGCGATTTTAAATCGTGACTGGCACTATATACAAAACGATCTAATTCGCTGTTAACTTTAGCGAGCTCATCATTTTTTTCTTGAATTTGAAGCTTGCTTTTTTTAAGGCTTGCTTCCGAGCGCAAATTCAATATTATAGCGAGATACACAAGAAATGAACTTAGAAAAATAGTTATGAAAAGATTAGTGAAGAAAATAGTCTTTAGGTATTGACTTGTAAAGAGTTGCTTTTCGAAAGGCGAGTAAAGAATTGAAAGAAGGGTTGATAGCACAGTAAAGCCTAACAACAAGAGTGTGATCGTACTATTTTTTGAACCAAAGCCTATTATGGTGCCTATAAATGCTACACTAAAAAGCATTGCCACGCCTGTTTCAATTGGTTCTAACAGCACTGCAATACTTATAATAACGTCAGCCGCTACAATAAAAATGATTCTTGCACTAATGTGTAGCCCTCTTCCACCCAAAAAAATAACACCTAGCGAAACAAGAGTGATACCAAGAGCCAAATAGATCTCAAGCGTGTTATTGAATTGCAGATCAACTAAAAGATAGACCAAAGAAACAACAAAAGTAAGTATAGCCGCCTGAGAAGTAAATGCAGCTAATTTATCGTCATTATCTGATTGATTTTTGTCGTTACCTAAAGGTGAGTTCCGGAAAGAAGTTTTTGATTGTGCCATTATTGACAAAATAATAATAAACTTAAAAAGAATATTTCTGTAAATCTAAAATTGATCTCTCCAAGAAATGCAAAACCTTCCTTTGGTCTAATAAAAAACCGTCAAGCGGTTGCCATTTTGAGATTGAGCAAGCCTCACCCATCTGCTTTTATCTGTACGGTGGGGGAGCAAAGCCCTCTCCGCGGGAGAGGGCGGTGGATGGTAAGAAAAAGGCTAGAAGGATAAGTTTATCTACGAGAGTCATCCCTCTCCTACGGAGAGGGAACGAGGGTGAGGCCTAGAACAAAGCCTCACCCTTCTGCTTTCTACTAGCACCTTGGTCTAATTAGACCAAGCCTTACTTTCTAATTAGACCAAGCTCTACTTTCTAAGTAGACCAAACACCACGGTCTACATAGTCGTCCCTTAAAAACTCAATTTTAGGATGGTAAATGGCTGAGAATTTTGACAGGTTGTAAATATAGATGACTGTTTTGAATTTTGCATAGTTGAACTGAAACGGAAGCGGGCTCTGCTGAGGAGCAACCTGCCAGGGTTACGTTCAACCGA
>JBIKRT010000156.1:0-4053 GCA_044349005.1 Cyclobacteriaceae bacterium | reverse complement strand
ACTGTTCGTTGAGTATCCCAATAATCTGGGCCTCGGTAAAGCGCATCTTTTTCATTTGACTGTTTTGTTAGGTTAAAATTAAAAAAACTCTACTTTTAACCTGTTCAAAAAAATCAGCCTTGTACCGATACTTTTCACCAACTCCAAATAAAGAATTGGATGAAGAACCTACGGATGGTATCTTTTGCGTGTTGAATACTATAAAATCATTTGAACAATTTGATACTGACAAAATCAGAATCTCTTTCAAGCGTAGGATGGAGTATAGAGATGAACCGATAATGGAGAATGGTGAAAGAGTTGGCATGGTATGGCTTGTGGAACCTCATACTATTGAAACCCGCATGGGTACTATTATTTGTTCTGGTGTCACTAGAGTTCGTGAAGGGAAAGTAACAAACAAGTGGCGAGTAGTAGAAGTGAGAATTTTAAGAACCCCTTGGTCAAAAAGGCTCAGTGTTAGAATCAATAACAACAATTTAAACGTGAGAATTAGGTGTGAAAAGATTTACTATGAATCATATCATTCAGAAACAGAATATCTTTCAGAAAGGATAGATTTTGAGTCGAATGAAATGATAATTTATTAACAAATAGATTATGCTTTGACCACCTTTGCCGATAGTAAAAACATCCCCCATAGAAATCTTTTTAGTCAAAGCCCTCCACCATCAAAACAGAAAACTGGTTTTAAACTAGAAAATGATTTATTAGAATAGGGATACCATCAGTTCTCTTTATTCTACAACAGCTTTTGTAAACTTAAAGATTAGTTTTTCATTTCACCAGCTAGGCAAATGTAGCCACGTTCGTAATCATGTAAAGGTTGATACAGAGCAGCCACACGTTTCCAACCGCACCACCAAAGCTGACCTTGACATGATTCCTCACTTACGGCTCTTGCGGCCTATCTGGAAAAATGAAGAGGTCTGCAAATTTTAAACACGATCATATTAACCAACTCTTATCTCAGGCATTCTTAAACCCATGCTGGATAATATGTGGACAGTTTCAACAACACCTGCTAATTATAGACCACCTAACGGAGAGGAATGGTGTATCATTGATGATAATGATGGAGACATACATCAGTTCTATTCTTCTAAAGAAATTGCAGAACAAGAACTAAAGAAATTATTGGGAGTAATCTAGCTCCCATTTTTTCTGTTCTTCTGAGCTGGTAGTTCGCTCCCTGTGGTCGCTCTGCTGACTGTCTGCTGTCTGAACATTACTTGGAAAAATGGTGTGACTTCGTGATTGGGCAGCAAAAGTTCATGCCAGACTTCATTCGCTAATTCTAAATCCAATTAAAGTCTGTCATTCCTTTTGCTTTGCCTGGCATCACTACGTCACGGCAGCTCCTGTGTCTGCAATTACAAACATTGAAAAACAACTGCATCCACACGCTGCCACAGCTATGCTCACCTGCGTTACCATCAGCGGTTCACCGAGACGGTTCATGGCTACGCCACACGTCTGGTCGTTCCTGTTAGTCACTTTACCCAGACGGCCTTGATGGTGTTCGCAGCGGTTCGCAAAATGTACACAACTTGAAAATATCAACAGGTTAACTATCTCTTATTCTTGATTAAATCTATCAACTAAACAAAAACAAAAATGGAAACAACAACTCAAAGAATCCTCTTGGCGAAGAACATGGAGGCATCAAAGAAATTTGGTGACAATTTAGTAGAAGGTGCTATCTGTCTAGACGTACTCGATGATCCAATGGTGAAGCGATTAATCTATCAATACGATAACAGGAGGTATCTTAATGTTAAAGTAGTAAAACGAAAGGATGTTACTAATTATGGCAAGACTCATTTTATTGAGATTGATCAGTTTGTTCCGTCAACCCAAGAACAATAATGGAGCAGTCAATTATTAAGTATGAAGTTGCTGAAATTCAGCTCTCATATAAAACTACTGTGAATGCTTCAGAAAGAGCAAAGATTTCTAGTTCAAGGGACGCATACAATCTTCTATTAAACTCTTGGGATTTTTCTAAGCTGGAGTTTATTGAACAATTTAAGGTTCTATTGCTTAATCGTGCGAACAAAGTACTTGGCATGTTTGAAGTATCTTCTGGAGGTTCTTCGGGCACGGTAGCAGAGCCGAAATTAATTTTCTGCGCTGCGATAAAATCCAATGCTTGTGGATTGATACTTGCTCACAACCATCCCAGTGGAAATCTTCAACCTAGCCAATCTGATATTGAGTTAACAAAGAAATTGAGAGAGGTCGGTAGGCTTCTTGAAATACCAGTGCTAGATCACATTGTGCTTACGAAAGAAAGCTATTATTCATTTAGTGACGAGGGGATGATTTAATCTCCTCGTTCTTTATTCTAAATTTTTTTATTAACTTTATTTACAAATACAGGAACTATGCCAATTACCAGAGCAGAAAAAATGGTTATCGTGTTAATTATCTTCTTGGTAACCTCTTTTGGCTACTATATTGCAATTGCTCAAGCGCAGTACAATTGGGAGCTTTTTGAAGGTTTCGGGTTTATTTGTGTGCATTTCTTAAAGTTGATCGCAATTTTCGCATTGGTTAATTATCTTTTTAAGAAGGTAAAAAGAAGATCGTTGATTTGAAGTAGAATTATACAACCTATTCAAAGAGTTCATTGGCTTCTGCTTCGAGAGCTTGGAGTAACGCATAAATTGTACAGATACTTGAATTTAGCTTGCCAGTTTCAATTCGAGCAATTTGACTTAAAGCAAGTCCAGATTTATAAGCCAATTCTTCTTGAGTTATTCCTCGCTTCTTTCTAGCCCTCTTAAGGTTTTTGGCTAGACGGTTTAAGAATTTCTCATTTCTTACTGTTTGCACTCGTCAAAAGTGAGGCAAACAATTTTTGCGTGTTATAGCAAGTATGCTATAAAATTCATAATTTGGAAACACATAACCCTAAACCATATGAGATTATATTTAATACTAATATTCTTCATGTTAGCATCCCTCATATCTTGTAAAAAGAAAACTGACATCTTAGTTGGTTTCGTAGTTGGATCTGAAGAAAAGATTTGGAAAGAAAATTTGCGAAAAAGAAAGCAACTGGAGAAAAAGAAAAAAGAAGGAAAAGATCTGTCAGAGATCTTGGTTTTCGGGGAAGATACGCTAGTCGCACAGTACGAAATTAATGAACCATTGAAAACAGGGCGTCTCAGAAATCTTAGTTTAAATCTAAATGGATTTGGAGAAATAGAAGACGTTACTGGGTATATTTCTGGCAGACCTGTTACAAAGGCTTCACTCTTGAGGCTTATTTCGGCTTTAAAAGACCAGTATGGAAGCATAGACAGTACTTTCTCAGATAGACCAAATAAAATAATCATCGCTGAGTTTGCAGACCATAACTTAATGTGGCTAAATAACGGAACTGAAGTAACGCTTGGATATAACAAGTTTGAAAAAAAAGGGATTGACTCAACAACCAATTGGGTTTATTTGAGAATTAAATGCGCCAACTACGAGCAGGTTTTTTTAGAAGACTTAGCTTCATTTAAGAAAAGCCACCGCCCAAAGCAGATTCTGGGATTGGACTTTGGAGAAACCTCAATTAATCTTATCGAATCAAATCAAGTTGAATTGATCCAATTGTATAACAAATTTACCCACTATAATGTAGGCTATCACAATGATATAAAGTCAATTAAGTTTGATGTCTTCTATGAAAATAAGTTCAAGGAAGAAGTTCTAAGAATCAAAGGATTAGAATTTAATTTCCCAAGTGGCTTTGGACCTAGTACGCAACATGTTATGTATGAATTTATACGGGGAAAGGTTGGCTTTAGAAAAATATTGTCGAAGTCAGAGACAAATAATAGTGAGGATTTAAAGCCTCAAATCTCTAATCTTAAGATTCTTTATTATGATGGAGATGTATATTGAATAAACATGCAAAAAAAACTAACCTTGTTTGAAAGCTTCCCCAAAAACAGTAGCGATTATAAATAGAGTTTAATCGTTAAAATTGGGAAGAAATGAAAACAACAAAATTCAATGAGAGCCAAATCGTGGGCATCCTCAAACAGCAAGAACAAG
>JBIKRT010000032.1:0-45404 GCA_044349005.1 Cyclobacteriaceae bacterium | reverse complement strand
ATTTGGAAGCAAAAGACATAAGAGAAAAAGTGCTTGGCAAACTCCATCCTGATTATGCAAATTCCTGCAACAATTTGGCAGGATTGTATAGAGCTCAAGGCTTGTCTTCCAAAGCAGAGCCGTTGTACTTGGCTGCCCACCAAACCTATTTTTCATTGATCGAGAATCAATTCGCCAATCTGTCCGAAAAAGAAAAAGAGGGTTTCTTAAAAACATTCAGTCATTACTTTGAGATCTTTCACTCATTTGTTTTGTTAAGGAAGGAACAAAACCAAGCCATAGTAGCCAATATGTACAACAATCTTCTGGTAACAAAGGCCTTGTTATTTAATGCACAAAATAAAGTACGGAACAACATACTTAGTAGTGGAAACCAAGCACTTATTGAGAGCTTTGAAAGTTGGCGCGCAAAACGCAACTATTTGGCCAAAGTCTACCAAATGCCGCCAGAAGAAAAAGTAAAAAGAAACATTAATGTTGAACAATTGGAAAATGAGGCCAACACGTTGGAGAAACAACTCTCTGCGCAATCGGAATTGTTCGCAAAAGCGAACGAAAAAAAACGATACTCTTGGCAAGACGTACAAAAAACACTTAAACCAAAAGAAGCGGCTGTTGAAATTGTTAGGTTTAGGTTGCATAATACTAAAAACAAATTTACAGATACAATTTACTACGCTGCACTTATAGTTACACCCAAAACCAAATTACCTGAGTTGGTAGTTTTAAAAAATGGAAACGCTTTGGAAAGGGCTATTGGGTATTATAGAAACAATATAAAATTTAAACTTGAAGACAAAGAGAGTTATAACCTGTATTGGAAACCCATTGCGGCTAAGCTTAAAGACTTAAAAATAAACAAGGTCTATGTCTCTTCAGATGGAGTGTATAATTCGCTCAACTTACAAACACTGCTTAACCCAGAAACTGGCAAATACCTAGCCGATGAGTGGGATGTGCAATTGGTTACCAATACAAAAGATTTAATAACCGGTAAACAAAAGCAAAACACCGACAAGGAAGCGTTGCTTTTTGGCTACCCTGACTACGCTTACGGTAGTAATTTGGATAGCACAA
This sequence comes from Cyclobacteriaceae bacterium, assembly GCA_044349005.1. Classification (GTDB taxonomy): domain Bacteria; phylum Bacteroidota; class Bacteroidia; order Cytophagales; family Cyclobacteriaceae; genus ELB16-189. Next base: position 44,327 of record JBIKRT010000032.1, on the reverse strand, counting down.
AGAATGCTGATTATGATAAAATCAAGACCGACAGCTTAAAAAGAGACTTTGCTGGTGGCCGTATTTCCATGCTTCCTGGCACTGAAAAGGAAATTAACGAACTTCATGAAAACCTAATTAGAGAGAACTGGAAATCGGCTTCCTTCATGATGGGCAATGCCACGGAGAAAAAAATAAAAGCACTACAAAACCCTAAAGTGTTGCACATAGCAACGCACGGGTTTTTTATGAAAAACGTGGAAGGGGATAAAGAAATTGATTTCGCTGGATTTGACAATAAAAAGGTTTCAGAAAACCCTCTACTGCGCTCTGGCTTATTATTGGCGGGGTCTCAACAAACATTTGATGGCAGAATGACCGCAGATGAAGAAGATGGCATACTCACAGCCTATGAAGCCATGAACCTAAACCTAGATAATACGGACTTGGTAGTGCTATCCGCTTGCGAAACCGGGTTAGGTGAAATTAAAAATGGTGAAGGCGTGTTTGGATTACAGCGGGCATTTCAAACAGCTGGTGCGAAAAACATTATCATGAGCTTATGGAAAGTAGACGATGAGGCAACACGGGAATTGATGCAATTGTTTTACGCTAAGTGGCTTAAAGAGGGCAACAAACATACCGCTTTTAAACATGCGCAAACCGAAATGAAAGCCAAATACAAACACCCCTTCTATTGGGGCGCGTTTGTAATGGTGGGTGACTAGATCTAAGCCGGTTTGTTAAAAAATTCGCTTCAATTAACCACAAGCATATTGCTTATATTTAAGGTTTAAATTTCCCTTTTGAAATGACCAAACCCGTTCGCGTTCGTTTCGCACCCAGCCCAACAGGCGCACTTCACATCGGAGGCATACGTACTGCGCTATATAATTACTTACTTGCCCGCCAAACTGGCGGTAGCATGATACTGCGCATAGAAGATACAGACCAAACACGGTTTGTCCCTGGTGCCGAAGAATTCATCATTGAATCGTTGCAATGGGCTGGCATTAAAATAGACGAAGGGCAAGGTGTGGGTGGGCCACATGCTCCCTACCGACAGTCGGAACGCAAGCACCTGTACAAAAGATATGTGGATCAATTGATCGCTTCCGCGAAAGCATATTACGCTTTTGATAGCGAAGCCGAAATTGAGGCCATGCGCAACCGATTAAAAGCCGAAGGCAACGACAACCAACAATACGGTATTCATTCGAGGTTATCTATGCGCAACTCGCTCTCTTTGAGTGAAGCCGAAACAAAGCAATTGCTTGAGTCAGGCGCACCATACGTAATACGCGCAAAAATTGAAAGCGGTCAACAAGTAGTGGTAAACGACCTTATCCGCGGCAGCGTAACAGTTCAATCAGACACGCTGGATGATAAAGTGTTAATGAAATCAGACGGAATGCCAACCTATCATTTGGCAAACGTGGTGGACGATTACTTAATGAAGATATCGCATGTAATACGAGGCGAAGAGTGGTTGCCTTCAGCACCACTACATGTCTTACTTTATCAGTATTTTGGTTGGGAAAATGAAATGCCTCAGTTTGCACATTTGCCGTTGTTATTGAAACCCGATGGCAACGGAAAACTCAGCAAGCGTGATGCAGATAAAATGGGCTTCCCAATTTTCCCACTTACGTGGAAGGATCCAACTACTGGCGAAGTGGCAACAGGATATCGGGAAGCTGGGTACCTACCCGAAGCTCTGATTAATTTCCTTGCCTTTTTAGGATGGAACCCTGGTACTGAACAAGAGATTTTCTCTATGACGCAGCTGATTGATTCATTTGCCATTGAACGAATTGGAAAGGCCGGAGCGAAGTTCGATATACAAAAAGCGCAATGGTTCAATCAACACTATATCAGATCCAAATCAAACACTGAATTAGCCACATATTTGTTAGATTCGCTATCAAAGGAAAATATCAATTGCAGCAATGAAGTTGCTGAAAAAATCTGTGGTTTGTTAAAAGATAGAGTAACATTCCCGCAAGACTTTTGGTTGCAAGGGAAATTCTTTTTCAAAGCCCCTGCAAGTTATGATGAACAAGTCACAAATAAGAAGTGGACTCAGGAAGCAGTAAATGTTCTTACCCAATACGCTAGCCAACTCAAAAAGGCCGACAACTTAACCGCTGACGCTGCAAAATCTATCCTCGAAAAAGTTACCAATGAATTGAACGTAGGCACTGGAAAAATACTTCAGCCTTTGAGAGTATCGATAACTGGTGGCGCTTCAGGCCCTGACTTAATGGCAACAATGGAAGTATTAGGTAGTGAAGAAGTAACTAAAAGAATTGAACATGCGTTGAAAACGATACCCATAAAATAATGGCTAAGAAAGACGAACAATCGATTAAAAAACAAAGCAAACCGCGGGTTCACTCAGAGCTCAGGGGCTTTGAGGTTACAATAAACCAATTTGGGGAACTTTACTCAAGCATGAACATCGAAAAGATAAATGACTTTTTGAATAGAAATGTGGACGATAAGAAATTGCTAGAAAAAGAGGAGAAGGAAAACCAAAAGAAGAAAAAGAAAAAATAAAATAATTTATGAACTCACACGAAATCGATTATCAAATCAAAGGCGAAAGTATCCAAATTGTTGAAGTAGAGCTTGATCCGTTAGAAACTGTCATTGCCGAAGCAGGCGCAATGTTGTTTATGGAGCAAGGTATTATGTTTGAAACTAAAATGGGCGATGGAAGCAATACCAATCAAGGTTTGTTTGATAAACTTTTGTCAGCAGGAAGTAGAATGTTAACGGGCGAGTCTTTATTCATGACCCACTTCACAAATCGTGGGAACAAGAAAGCAAAGGTTGGTTTCTCCGCTCCATATCCTGGTACTGTTATACCAGTAGACTTAGCCAAAAGTCCAAACAACGAATTAGTGGTTCAAAAAGACGGGTTCCTTTGCGCTGCGTTAGGCACAAAACTGTCCATTGTATTTAACAGAAAAATAGGCTCCGGATTAGTGGGAGGGGAAGGTTTTATTCTCCAAAAATTGCAAGGAGATGGCAAAGCATTTGTTCACGCAGGTGGCACTGTTATCGAAAGAACGCTGAACAATGAGACCTTAAGAGTCGACACAGGTTGCGTGGTTGCATTTGAATCTCAAATTGACTTTGATGTAGAATCTGTGGGAAGTTTAAAATCAATGGTATTTGGAGGAGAAGGTATTTTTCTTGCAACCTTAAGAGGATCGGGAAAGGTCTATCTTCAGTCAATGCCCATTCGAAAATTAATACAAGCAATATCGCCTTACGGAAGCAACAGCAGAAAAGAATCCGGCTCTCTATTAGGCGGACTATTTGAATGATAGTCGATCTCCATGGAAATAATTAAGATAGGATTAATAAGAGAAGGGAAAACACCACCAGATAAAAGAGTGGCTTTTACACCAGCACAAGTCCAAGAAATTCATCAACTATTTCCAAGTGTAAGAATAGTAATTCAAAGCAGTGAATCTCGGTGTTTTAAAGACTTAGAATACAAACTTGTTGGTGCAGAAATAGTATCAAGCGTAGAAGATTGTGATATTCTATTTGGCATAAAAGAAGTCCCTATAGATCAACTAGTAGCGAACAAAACCTATCTGTTTTTTTCGCATACAATAAAAAAACAACCCTACAATAGAAAGCTTCTTCAAACAATATTACAAAGGAAAATCACACTCATCGATTACGAAGCTTTAAAAGACAGTCAAGGTAACAGATTAGTAGCATTTGGACGGTACGCAGGTATCGTTGGAGCTTACAACGCCCTTTGGACATTCGGAAAAAAATATAACACTTTTCATTTAAGACGAGCTTTCGAATGTTTTGACATCAATGATCTAAAAATAGAATTGAGGAAGGTGATACTCCCACCAATAAAAATTGTTCTCACCGGGGGCGGAAGGGTCGCAAAAGGTGCCATGGAAACACTAGACACTGCGGGCATACGCAAAGTTTCTAAAGAAGATTTTTTAGCAAAAGAGTATAATCAGGCAGTATATGTACAACTAAGCAGCGCTGACTACAATAAGCATAAAGCGGGCCTCCCCTTTAACAGAACTGACTTTCATTTAACTCCCGAACGCTATGATTCCAACTTCGCAAAGTACGGAGCAGCGGCCGACATGCTCATCGCTGGCGCCTATTGGAATCCAAAAGCGCCAAAGCTTTTTGAACAATCTCAGTCGAACGCCAAAAACTTCAAGATCAGAATAATTGCAGACATAACGTGCGATATCAATGGCTCAATTCCTTCAACAAAAAAGGCAAGCACCATAACAGAACCATTATATGATTACAAACTAGCGGATGATACAATCTGTGAGCCGTTAGGTCACCAAGAAAATATAACGGTAATGGCAATTGACAATCTTCCTTGCGAATTGCCAAGAAGTTCTTCTGATGAGTTTGGAAGGGATTTAATCGATAGAATAATGAATCCGCTAATCTATAGTAAGCCTGAAGGTATAGCAACGCGCGCAACCGTGGCGAAAGCGGGCAAACTAACTACCAATTTTGAATACCTGATAGACTATGTAAATGATCACGCATGATTTTATACAATGAAACAATTGGTATTGATAAGGAAGTAGAGCTAGAACTACTAGATTGGATGAAATCCTTTTACATACCTGAAGTCATGAAAACAAAGCTGTTTAATGAATGCAAAATCTATAAAGTCCTAAGCCACGATGACGAAACATCCACATCGTATAGTGTTCAATTCTTTTCAAATTCAATCGAAGACATTCTCTCGTTTATCAATCACTACTCAAAGCCGCTGGTCGAGGAACAACAAATACGATTCAAGGACAAACACATTACGTTTAGAACACTTTTGGAAGAGGTGCTGTAAGTTTATCTATTCAATAAATGCTCAATTTCGTTTGTTTCAAGACTACAGTTTATCCACTCACCGTCTAGTCTTGCACCATAGTTACCATAAAATTTAATGGCTGCCTCGTTCCAATCTAACACCTGCCAAACCATCCCGGAACAACCATCGTGAAGAGCTTTTAACATTGTTCTTTCAAATAATAGCTTACCAATTCCTCTTCCTCGATATGTCTCAGTTACTATTATATCTTCGAGATAAAGTCTTCTTCCCTTCCACGTAGAGTAGCGATAATAGTACAGCGAAATGCCAACAATAAAATCATCTTCCTGCGCTACAAAAAAACCAAAAATAGGATTAAGGCCGAATCCATCCTTCTCCATCAATTCAACACTGTTGATAACCTCATTCGAAGCCTTTTCAAATTCGGCTAGCTCCCTAATCAATTCCAATACCCTGGGAAGATCATCCCTAGTTCCCTGTCTAATCATATTTCTTGACGCTATCTGAAATAAAAATGGCTCCACGTGGAGCCATTCTTTAGTACACATTTGAATTCACTAATATTCCCAAAGGTTGTGCTCCTTCTCCATCATCTTCAACTCTTCCTCCCACCTAGCATATATCGCCTCCCTATATGACCGACCGTTTCTAGTTATAATACTAACAATGTCCAAATCATCCGGATTTTCTACCTTAGAAATAACCCCATGAAACAACCTCAATTTAAACGCATCGGTAAAAAGCCTATTTTCGGCAGGATTATATCTATTTCTCCACATAACCATGTCTCGCTCCGCCAAATTCTTGCTGTGAGAATAGGCCTGAACCAAGTTAAAGAAATCCTTATATAGAATATAACCACGTGGGTTCAACGCATCCTCACCCGACTTTTGAGCCAAAATTCCTAACGCTTGTATATCGTAAAATAACCGCGAGCGTCTTTTATCAAAAATAACGTCTTCTCGCAATTCAAGGCCAAGAATTTGATCAATTCCAATATACTCGGTTTGATCTGCTGACTTCTCCCACCAGCCCGCATCAGACGTAGGATGTCCCTGATTATCATTTCTAATCGAGGTGTAATTAACGCCCCCAAAACTGACAGCCTCACTCGTCACATAACCTTTCTTTGAATCGTATGGTTCTGCCATCACCGCAGTATTACTAATCAGCGTTTCACTAACGGTTTGAACACGCTTTAGAGAATCATCGTACACATTCAGCTTTCCATTCTTTATGGAGGCAAGAATGAATTTAGCAATATCTGACTGTATAGATTTAAAGCCTGCATTTTGCCTTTCTGACAGATCTATACTCCTATAAACCCTGTACTTATAAAGCTGTTCGTAATAAGGTATACCATCTACCGAACCAGGATTAACAATCGTATCAGATTGAGCCAAAACCGAACTGCATAGGCCAACCAAAATAAACGCCGATATATAAATTTTCATAATTCTTTTACTTAGAGGCCATTTTAAAAGTACCACCCATTTTTGCTTGAACAGGCTTTGCATCTGAGTCATTAGGATCCCAAGTTGACCGTACTACTTGAACGTTTGACAATGAAAATGTATCACCAGCCCGTAACCCGTATTTGGCCAACTCGATTGTTCCAGAAGACAACGTAATCGGAGTTTTTCCAGTAATTTGCATCACCATACTAATAATTCGATAAGCAGCATCTTTCTGATTCTGTTTCAAAAATGTCTCGTCACTAATCTCTGGAACATACTTAATGATATTGGTTCCAGCAGGAATTCCCTTTGCTGGGTCATAATCCTGACTACCGATTTTTATCGTTCCTTGAGGTTGCGGAACATTTTTTGCGGTAAATCTATTTTTACCTATTGACACACCATTCATTGTTATACCAACGTTCATTTGAGGCCTTTTGGGCAACAGAACAAATTTTCCTGGACCCATTTTCTGAATGGAACCTTCATCAGCTGAACAAGTGAGACTTAATCCTGAGAGATCAGTCAGGCCTTGAACTGAAACTGACATTTCGTTGCCGCATTCTAAATATAACGTGCTAGCTGCAACAGACTCAAATTTCGCAACAGGTCGCAGCACTCTGTATTTAATATTTTCCTCAAGAGGTGCCCTCCCTGGAAGATTAATTTTCACCTTAAACGAAGACTCCGCTACACCATTTTCATCAAAATTAGTTGCGCTCGCAGGAAACTTTATCTTTCCCATTTTAATTTTGATTCCGGGTGAAATCTCCTTTTCTTCAACAGTAACTGGCCGACCGTCTTTAAACATTTCAGGGTTCACGCCTGAAGCAGCTCCCGCAACAAATAAACTTCCTTCATAATCTAACCCGGCAACTAATGTGTTGGATTGCGCCTGAACCATGGGTACAAGTTGATCTACTTTATAGCTGACACCCTCTGCTATCGCATTTAATGAATCCAATGCTTGGGCTTCGTAGTCTAAAATCTCAGTTTGCAACTGACTGATTGTAGCAACAGCCGCAGGCAATGGCGCACCTTCGAAGGAAAAGGTAATAAAATCTTTGTCTTTGTGGATTCCGCCTTTAAACACTTTATAATCTTCGGCTGTCTTAGTCAACTTCGCAAAAGGTTGCTTCAATGCCATCACCTGATTCAACCCATTTACAAAATTATCGATCTGATCAATGTATTTTTTACTAACTGTTGCTTTGGCGGTTTCGTTGAGAAAAAATTCTTCTGGACGATGGGTATTAGCCCAATATCCTTCGCCCTCTAATTCCTTGCCATCCACAGTTTTCAACTCCTTCTTCACCCCGTCCAAGTATTGAATGGTACTTTTTGCCAACTCCGTCACTTTCTTTGCTCTGGCTTTTGCATCAATAACCTTCTGTGAAGTGCTGGTCGCTCCTTCAATACCTTTCAATTTGTTGTCGTTGGTTATCTTACTTTCCTCAATCAGTTCGCCTAACGTAGTATCTATAATCACGAACTTTTCAAGAACGGCATTGCTTACGTTTAGTGCCAACAGCGCAGTAAGCACTAGGTACATCATCCCAATAAGCTTCTGCCTGGGTGTTTCTTTTCCTCCTGCCATGGTTTATATTTTTAAAAAGTATTAAATAAACGCCCTATCCTTATTTTCCAGAACCTTTCATTGCCGTTAACATGCTTCCATAAACATTATTCAAGGCAGACAAGTTATCAGTGAGTTTTCCTAGTTCTGAAGTGAATTTAGCAGTATTTTCCCCTGTTTTTGCTAAGCCATTCATAGCACCCGTCAAACTCTCATAATATTTATTCAAACTCTTAACATGAGAATCCGCATCTTTCAATTCCATTTCGTACACGGTATTAAGTGCAGACAGATTCTTAGTAACTTTTACGACCTGATTATGGTATTCGCCAGTATCTTTCGAGGCATCAGCCATGGATGAAACGGCTTTAATCGCTGTCCCATAAGATTTATTCATCTCAGTAAGAGACTGAGAAGCCGCCTGAACATTTTTCGCATAATCACTAGTAGCAACAGAGGCATTCGAAAGATTTGTCAACTGCGAAGTCGAAGTCGCTAAACTTGTCAACCCTTTCCCTAGATTGTCAAGCAAATTTTGATCAACCTTTGCGGTCTTTAACATTTCATCAATTTTTAAGATCGCGCTTCCTTCATTGCCGGAAGGCCTGTTGCTAATTCTTGTTGGCACTGCAGGAGCTTCATAATCTTCTGCCAATTCAGGATAAACTTTCGCCCATTCTACTTCGGCATGAGGCGGTTCGAAGGCACTTAAAAAGAATATAACTGCCTCTGTGATTAGACCTATCATAAGCATTTCACTAGCTCCTGGTAAGTGCTGTATCTTGAATAATGCACCTATGATTACTACGGCTGCACCGATACCGTACACTTTGGGCATTATCGTTTTGAATAGTAAAGTGGTAAATCCGCCTTTTTTGTTAGCCATGATTATTTAAAATTTAAGTTTTTGCCGTTTGTTATTTGTATAAATATAAAGAGAGTTTTCAATTTTTAAAATCCTGTTATGGATGACCTTTCAATATTAGTCATTACGCACCTAAATCCGATGAATGAACGGGTAGAATCTTTATATTCAAAAGTCCTAGTGCCTGTTTCCAAATAGTATGCGACATCCTTCCAAGACCCACCACGTATCACTTTCCTTGCGTTATATTTTTCTTTGGAATTACCCTCTTTATCGTATGCGTTTTTGTCAATAAACTGGGGATTCAAGTCCCACACAGTTGGAACAGACGCGGGATTAAAATCATCCAAACACCACTCTGACACATTCCCAGACATATCATAAAGTCCATAATCATTGGCAAAATATTGCCCTACTTCTGCTGTGTACTCATACCCATCATCATAGTAGTTACCTCGACCCGGTTTGAAGTTTGCCAACATGCATCCTTTCGCATTTCTAATATAAGGCCCTCCCCATGGATATTTGGCCATATCTCGACCTCCTCTTGAGCTATACTCCCATTCGGCCTCAGAAGGGAGCCTAAATGCTGGAACCGGTGGTTGACCTTCGTTGGTCTTTCTCCAATCATTTAAAAACGAGGTTCTCCATCTTCCGAAAAAATTAGCGGCCTCCCAGCTAACCCCAACAACAGGGTATTCTTTGTATCCGGGATGATCCCAATAGTAATCCACTAGAGGATCTCCCATGTGATGAGAAAAGTCTTGCATCCAAACCGTAGTATCTGGATAATACTTTGATTTAAACTCCTCCTCCGTAGGGGGCTTAAAAGGTTCTGGCAATTGAGCTTTTTCTACCAGAAAGAATTCAGTGAATTGACGATACTCGTTATTTGTTATCTCCGTATCGTCCATGAACAATGGACCGATTGTAATTTGTTTGTTTAAGTTGATTTGAGTAGAAGCGGGGTCTTCATCTGCCTGACCCATATGGAATGTGCCTGGAGGAATCGGAACCATACCGTAGGGTATAGGCATTACAAAATCGGGACGATCTTGGGCGCCAAGAAGCTCTCCTTGTGGATCACTGGCGCCACCCTTTTTACCGCCAATTCCTAACAATCCGCAACTTGAAACTGCAAGACCAAGAGTAAAAATCGATGCCTGACAAAAACTTCTAGAAAAAACTAACTTATTCATAAATACTGTTTTTAAAACCCACTCTTTTGCTTATCATCTAGCCATTTAAAGACACCTATATTTCAATTCAGTCCGCTATTTTAGAAAAAAGTAAAGAGTAAACGGTAAAAATCGTGAAAAAAAACCAAAATATTTTCATTAATGCCTATAACGAGGTGTTCTTACCACTTTTTTTCCACCCCCTGGATTAACCGGAAGTTCATATGTTAAAACCAATTCATGTGAGGTTGCCTGTTTTGCTTGTTGATCTTGGATCACATAATCAATTGCATATCCCAATTTAACAGATTTATCCTTAACGAGGCTATACCCCAAAATCAGCGTTGCAGATTCGGCCTGCCTAAATGCGGTTCCTACCCATACTTTATCCTTAAAATAACCAATCGCACCAGCGGTAACGGTAGTTTTAGTTAGATCAGATTGTACTAAGCCGGTGAACAAAAACCGAAGATCAAAACTAACATCATAATAATAACCTCCGGTAAGGTAAACATGGTTCTTCAAAGGACTTCGTTGAGACAAACCAAAGTCAAAAGTAGATTTCACTAAGTGGTTAAAACTGATTCCTGCATAATATTTTTCTTTTCTATAGAAAATACCCATTGAAATATCTGGTCTAATTTGAGATTCCTTCCCATTTGCCTTCAATAGGGGGTCATCAGGATTGATCGCTCTATATAAATCAAAATTCAGTGTTTGAGAATAAATGCCAGCTCTCAGGCCAAAACTGAGCTTGCTATCTTTAAGAGCTAAGTGGTAGGCATAAGTAGCCTGAATTTCTTGGTTGGTTTGTGGCCCCAACTTGTCGTTCAATATATATGCCCCAAATCCGCTATTAAGCTTATATATCGGAGCTGTCATGCTGACAATTTGAGTCGTTGGTGCGCCTCCGTTACCCGCGGTTGGCTGATAACCCAACCACTGGCTTCGATGAAGTGCTGTGAGTTTAGTTACGCCCTCAACACCAGCAAATCCGGGGTTATAATAAAGGGTATTAAGCATGTATTGCGAAAACTGTGGATCCTGCTGAGCAAGTGAAGCACCCACCACACTATATGAAAAAATCAACACTATGATTGCTCGTTTCGTCATGTATTAACTTAAGTTTCGAAATATAATGCAAATATTGTTTGATTTCAATTAAAGTGCAATAAAATGTGAAAGTATATAAAAACTTAGTAATTAGGCAGTTATTTGATATCGTTTGCTTTCTTGATATACAGCTCCAATGCGCCCGTCATGGATGGGGCATTTGGTAGCGGTGCTTCAATGTCAAGTAACAACTTTGCATCTTTTACAGCTTGCGCGGTGGTCGATCCAAAGGTAGCGATGCGTGTACTATTTTGTCTGAATTCTGGAAAATTTACTAATAATGAATTGATCCCCGAGGGACTAAAAAATGCCAAAATATCATAATAGACGTTCTTCAAATCGCTCAAATTAGCTGCCACGGTGTGATAAATAATTGCCTCTGTAAATACAATTCCATTTGCTTTTAAAAAATCAGGGATATCGTTCTTTCGAATATCTGAACAAGGGAATAAAAATTTCTCTGTTTTATGCTTCTTAACGAGTTCAAGCAAGTCTTGCGTATCTTTTGTACCCGCAAAAATTTTCCTTTTTCTAATTACGATATATTTCTGAAGGTAATTAGACGTCTGCTCAGAGATGCAGAAATACTTCATTTCTGCGGGCATTTCAATTTTTAGTTCTTTGCAAATCTCAAAGAAGTGATCAACCGCATTTCGGCTGGTAAATATGATGGCGGTATGGCTGAGTATCTCAATCTTCTGCTTTCTAAATTCTTTTACGGAAACTGGCTCAACCTGAATAAAGGGCCTAAAATCAATTTTAAGATTGTATTTTTCTGCTAATTTATGATAGGGAGATGTTATGTCTGGAGGAGCCTCCTGAGTGACCAAAATGCTTTTTACTTTTCGCATCCTGTCCTTTGCGGTTTCAGTCATATCAACACAAGTCGGGTTCTGCTTTTAGGAAATTAGCTTAACAAAAAGAATCAACGGAATAATTTCCGTAGTGCAAAGGTAGAAAAATAAATGTGAAAAAGTGAAAGACGAATTTGCCAATAGTTTTAGATAGGTTACAATTAACCAACTAGCCACGGTAACTCCGGTTAAATAATAAGTAAACTTTGCGTAGAAGCTGCGTGGTTCGTGAACAATATAGAACATTAGTGATACAATGGCCAACAGAATTGATATCAAAATCAGTATTCGAACGAAATTATAAAAATGAAAATGAAACCCACTTTTTAATGCGAATGAAAATGAAAAAAAAGCAAGCCAAATAAACTTTAAAACAAATATGCCAAATATTACGAGGGCAATAAGATTCCACTTAACAAAAGCCTCACTAAAGGTATTGTTTGATACGTCTAAAAATGCTTTAGACGATGGCCCTATTTGCCAAGAAAGAACAAGAAATGATAGAAGGTAGCTAGTAAAAATGTAAAAGAGTATGTTACTAGAAGAAGTTATTCTATTGGATGTCAAAACTTCTTCGCGTTCTTTAATAGAAAATGTTCTTACGGGATTTAGATAGTCGATCACCAAAATAGGACGCGTACCAATCAAAAAAGAAACTCCACCCAAAAGTAAGAGCGCAGCTATAGCAAAAAAATCAGAAGTGCTGTTTGGCCTCTGTTCTAAATCTATTTTGCCTTCTGCTTTTTTTGGAATTAATATAAGCGTGGAGATTGTTGCCTCGGTTATCGGTTGAGAAGAATAAATTGAAAATAGGAGACCTTTGTATCTTTTTGAAAGACTATCGATGTTTAACTTGGCATTTTGTCTATCGTAATTATCTAAAAGTTGACCGTTCAAAAATAGACTAAACGCCATTTTTGAATTAACAATTAGGTACTTGGCATCTTCAGTTGGGTTTACTTTGAAGTAGACGGTTTTAGTAGTTTGTTTGAAATTAAATTGTTGAAACTTCCTATTTTCATATACCTGCCAATCTTCATTTAGGTTTTTTATAACTGATAGTCGCTCTTGAGCAACGCATAAGAAGCTTGCACTGAAAAAAAACAATACTAAAAAAACCTTTTTAACCCTTTTCAATGTCGCAAATATCAACATCCAAACTCGATCTAAAAATCTTTCTGACCACTATCAATTTGAATCTGTAATTTTCCCCATAAAATGGCTGGCCTATACATTCATATTCCCTTTTGTAAGCAAGCTTGCCATTACTGCGATTTCCATTTCTCTACTCAACTTTCAAATAAGGGAAGCCTAATAAAAGCACTAATTAAGGAAATCGAAATACAAAAATATTACTTGAAGGGGGAAGTGATAAAAACCATCTATTTTGGAGGCGGAACTCCATCCATTTTATCACAAGATGAAATTAATTCCATATTAAATTCGATCCAAACAAACTTCGCCATTGATGCCAATGCAGAAATCACCCTCGAAGCAAACCCAGATGATTTATCTAAGGGAAGTCTTCTGAACTACAAAGCCGCGGGGATTAATCGATTAAGCATTGGTATTCAGTCTTTTGACGATCGGGTTTTACGTTTTTTAAACAGAGCACATAATTGCTCTAAAGCAACGGAAAGTGTTGAACTTGCGCGAGAGGTTGGATTTAGTAATATCAGCATCGATTTGATTTACTCTATACCAGGCCAATCGCTAGAGGACTGGCTTAGAAATATACGTTATGCTCTTTCCTTGTCGCCAGAACATATTTCGGCTTACTCGCTTACCATTGAGGAGAAAACTGTGTTCGGCAATTGGGCAAAAAAAGGTAAATTAATTGCAATGGCTGAGGATCCATCGGCTACGCAGTTTGAGGTATTGATGGAAACTCTTGCAGATAATGGCTTCGAACAATATGAGATTTCCAATTTTTGCAAGCCTGGTTTTGTTTCCAAGCACAATTCAAGTTATTGGAATCAAGAGAACTATTTGGGAGTCGGCCCAAGTGCTCATTCTTTCAATGGAAGCTTACGGCAATTTAATGTTCGTAATAATTCATTTTATGTTAAGTCGATCGAAAAAGGTGAGATACCCGCAGAGGTAGAGATTCTTACTCGGGAAAACAAAATAAATGAAACCATCCTGATCTGTATTAGAACGAGCCAAGGGCTAGAACTTCAACAATTGAAAACTCAATATGGATATGACATCCCGGTATTGTTCAAAATGAAAATAGCTCAAATGGTTGCGCAAGAATTGATTACAGTTGTGAACAATCGGCTAATGCTCACAAAAAAGGGCAAACTTGTAGCTGACAAGGTAGCCTATGATCTTTTTATTGAAGATTAAATAAATTAGATCTCTTCATTTCACGAAAATTGTCTTATTTTGAAGTGGCAATAATCTATGAGTTCAGAACAAAAGAGAGTTTACATTCTTCTAAAGGCCGTAATATTTCATTATCATGGTTTGGATGATTTAGAAAAAAATGACTTGGAGGAAACGGCAAAAAAATTAGAAGCCGAAGAAGATCTTAAATGGTCTTATGATTTTATTTCACAGGATTATCTGACCTCATTCGAGAGAGCAAGGGAATTCTTTAATGATGTTATTTGGGATTATTCGAAAGAACTTAGAACTGAGTTGATCAATATGGTTTGGCAAGCCAATAATTTGAAAGGCTACGTTACGGAAATGGAAGCTACCGCCATGCTGAAACTTGCAAAAGATTGGAAAGTTGAAAAAGAATTAATTGAGCTCGTACTCAAATAGGCCGATCAACTGGTCTCTCAAAGCGACATCAAATCCTTAAACTTTGCAGCTTGTCTGCGGCTCACTTCCACTTTGTCACCACCCTTTAATTTTACCATTAAACCTCCATTAAACCAAGGTTCAATTCCCTCTACCCAACTTAGGTTAACAATGTGTTTGCGACTTGCTCTAAAGAAAGATCGTTCGTCTAACTTTTCATCTAACACATTTAGCGATTTGTGAATCATGGGGCGGTTGGTATCAAAAAATACTTTGATATAATTTCCGTCAGATTCAAATAAACGAACATTGCTCAACGCAACAAACCAGCATCGATCTCCATCTTTTACGAATACTTGATCGTCCAACCCTAATTTTTTGTCCCGGGCCCTGCCACTTTTAGACCGTTCTTTTTCTTGAATTTTATGAACCGCTTCAGAAAGTCGATCGGCAGTTATTGGTTTTAATAGATAATCCAGCGCATTTACTTCAAAGGCTTTTAGGGCAAACTCATCGTAGGCGGTAGTAAAAACAACAATCGGAGCAGAATCTAGCACTTCCAATAGTTGAAACCCCGTTCTGCCCGGCATTTGAATATCTAGAAAAAGAAGATCAGGGTTAAGCTCCTCTATCATTTTATCTGCTTCATCGGCATTCATGGCTTCACCCACAATCTCAATGGATGGATGCTCTTCCAACAATTTCATTAGTTCCTTTCGCGCCAAGCGCTCGTCATCAACAATAAGTGCCTTCATGTAGGTTGGGTTAGTGATCAATACAAATGTGGAATTATTATTTCAGTGAGAACAAAATTATTGTTTTCATTTAGAATTCTAAATGTTGCTTCGTCACCGTAAATCAATTTTAGTCGTTGCCTCGTATTTTCAATACCCAGCCCTTTTTCATTCGAAATGTTTCGATACTCGTAGCTGCCACTATTTCTAATCTGGATTTTCAAATTATCATTCTCTACAAGCGTTGTCAGTTCCACCGAACCTCCCTCGGTCAATTTCGATATTCCGTGTTTTATCCCATTTTCCACGAGCGTCTGAATCATCAGTGGTGGCACTAGAAATTGGTTTGACTCAGGGTCAATATCAAATTTTATCTTTAGTCGTTCCTCAAACCTTATACTTTCCAATCCCAAATAATCTTCTACTACTTTTAACTCATCCACAAAACTGGTTAAGCTTCGTTTGCCCGATGTTAATGAATTCCGCAAAATATTCGATAACTGATTTATTGCTCGCTTCGACTTATCTGGATTTTCATCTACTAATGCACGAATGCTGTTGAGTGCATTGAAAATGAAGTGAGGATTGAGTTGGGATTTTAAATTATTCAATTCAATTTCCTTCACTGATGCTTGTAGTTTTAATGACGTGTTGTACCGTTCAAAATAATTGTAAACAAAATACATTACCGACCAGAGAAAGAATATGATTCCATAGAACAAAATTCCATTTATAATTTTAGTAAGCTCAAAAGCAGATTTTACAAATAACCCTAAAGAATACGAAATTGGGATTCTTAAAAAGTAAACTAATACTCCCAGGCAAAACACACCGGCTATTACCCTTGGGATGAGCCTCTGTAGCCCGAGGGTTAGCCACCGCCACTCATTCATCAAAATTCGATACCCGTGTGTTACCAATAAACATGCAAATGCTTCAAGAATCAAAAACAACACGCGTTGTTTACTAAGTCCTTGAATATTAGCCGCGATAAAACTGAAAACCAATTGGACAGTTGCATAAAATGTCCATCCACCAATTTGCAACGTCCAATAAAGCCTTTCTTTGTTGAGCATTCTTTTTTGAGTTGAAAGTTTTCAGCTATGAATAACGGGCCGTTGATTTGCCTTATAAGCTCCCTGACTCTTAGAGAAAAACCGATGGCTTAATTCAATTCTTGCAGAAGATATTTACCCGTAAAGCTCGCTGGATTTTTAGCAACTTCCTCGGGCGTGCCTTTCGCTACTATACGTCCGCCTCCTTCTCCACCCTCTGGCCCGAGATCGATAATATGATCTGCGGATTTGATCACGTCCATGTTATGTTCAATCACTAAGACTGTATTGCCCTTATCTACTAACTTCTGCAGAACTTCTAACAAATGACTTATATCTTGAAAATGCAGACCCGTTGTTGGCTCGTCTAAAATGTAAAGTG
The DNA here is from genome assembly GCA_044349005.1 of Cyclobacteriaceae bacterium. GTDB lineage: Bacteria > Bacteroidota > Bacteroidia > Cytophagales > Cyclobacteriaceae > ELB16-189. Next base: position 27,534 of record JBIKRT010000032.1, on the reverse strand, counting down.
TTTTGCCTGTGTCTCGCTTTGAAAGTTCAGTGGCTAACTTTACACGTTGTGCTTCGCCACCCGAAAGTGTAGTTGCGTGTTGTCCTAATGAAATATAGCCAAGACCTACCTCTCCCAATGTTTGGATTTTGCGCAAAATTTTTGGTTGATTTTCGAAAAAGGTAATCGCTTCTTCTACGGTCATATCGAGCACATCAGAAATAGACTTGCCTTTGAATCGCACTTCTAACGTCTCCCGATTGTACCGCTTGCCTTTGCACGTTTCGCAGGGAACAAATACATCGGGTAGAAATTCCATTTCAATTAGCCTCAGGCCAGCACCTTCGCACGTTTCGCAGCGACCACCTTTTACATTAAACGAAAATCTCCCTGTTTTGTACCCGCGTATTTTTGCTTCGGGCAGTTGAGAAAATAAATCGCGAATGTCAGTAAACACGCCCGTATAAGTTGCCGGATTTGATCTCGGTGTTCTACCGATTGGTGATTGATCTACCTCTATCACTTTATCAATCAACTTAAGCCCTTCTATTTTTGTGTAAGGAAGTGGCTCTTTGTGCGAATTGAAAAAATGCTGATTGAGAATAGGGAACAAGGTATCGTGAATGAGGGTAGATTTCCCACTTCCAGAAACTCCCGTAATGCAAATGAATGTGCCCAACGCCAATTGAAGATCGACACTTTTAAGATTATTGCCTTTAGCGCCAAGTAAAGAAAGTTCTTCACCGCTTCCCTTCCTCCGTTCTTTCGAATAATGGATCCCAATTTTTCCACTTAAATATTGGGAGGTTGTTCCACTGCTTTTTAGAAACGTTTTAGGATCGCCTTCTGCTACCACATTACCTCCATGCCTTCCAGCGCCTGGGCCAATGTCTATTATGTAATCTGACTCCAGCATCATTTCCTTGTCATGCTCTACTACAATAACAGAATTACCGAGGTCGCGCAAATCTTTCAACGCCTTAATCAATTTTACGTTGTCGCGTGCGTGAAGGCCAATACTTGGTTCATCCAAAATATAAAGTACGCCTACCAGTTGCGTTCCTATTTGCGTGGCCAACCGAATCCGTTGCGCTTCGCCACCGCTTAGCGTTCGGAGCGGTCTGTTTAAATGTAGATACTCTAAGCCTACATCTAATAAAAAACCAATGCGTTTTCTTATTTCCTTTAGTACCTCGGTGGCAATAAGCCGTTGCTTTTCATTAATTCGATCTTCCAGATTGGTAAACCATTGTTGTAACTTTTTTATGTTAAGTGAAGCTAATTCAGCAATGTTTTTTTTATCGATTAAAAAGTGAAGCGATTCCTTTTTAAGTCTCGCACCATTGCATTCAGGGCATGTTTTTGTAACCGTAAAATCTTCTACCCATTTACGGATTGCTTCTGAGCCATCGTCTTTTTGTTTTTGGAGAAAGTTGATGATCCCTTCAAACTGTGTGTTCCATTCTGTTCCTGGGTATTTAACAGAAGGTACCGCCACAGGCTCGTCATCACCATACAATAAAACTTTCAATGCCTCTTTAGGAATTTCTTTGATGGGTGTATTTAAATTTAACTTAAATCGTTTTAAGATAGCCTCGATCTTCTTAAAAATCCAGATATCGCGATATTCACCTAGTGGCAAAATGCCGCCTCGGCTGATGCTAAGTTTTTTATCTGGTATTACGGAGTCCTCCGTAATTTCTTCTATTTGGCCTAGGCCATTGCACGATGGGCACGCACCGTAGGGCGAATTGAATGAAAAATTGTTCGGGGCAGGTTCGTCATATGATAAACCTGTTTTAGGATCCATTAAAAACTTGGAGTAATGATGGACCTTCCCATTTTCCTCCATGATCATAATAATGCCCTTGCCTTCTTTTAACGCTTTGCTAACAGACTGGCTAATCCTAAAACGATCTTTAGCGTCTACCAAAATTCGATCAACAACAATTTCAATGTCATGAATCTTAAACCGATCCAGTTGCATTTTTGAGGTAATCTCTTGCACTACTCCATCCACCCTCACTTTTAAGTAGCCTTGTTTACGAATCTGCACAAACAGTTCTCGGTAATGCCCTTTTCTACCTTTTACAATAGGAGCAAGAAGCGTTAATTTCTTTCCGGCATAATTTTGAAAAATGGAATCCAGCATTTGATCTTCCGACTGGCGTACCATCTTTTCGCCTGTCTGGTATGAGAAGGCCTCACCTGCTCGCGCATATAGCAAGCGCATGAAGTCATAAATCTCGGTAACAGTGCCAACCGTAGAGCGCGGATTACGTGACGTGGTTTTCTGCTCTATGGAAATAACAGGACTCAATCCATTTATCTTATCCACATCTGGGCGCTCCAAGTTGCCAATAAAACTTCTGGCGTAAGCCGAAAAACTTTCCATATACCTGCGTTGGCCTTCCGCATAAATAGTATCGAATGCGAGCGAAGATTTGCCGCTTCCGCTGATGCCGGTGAGCACCACCAGCTTATTTCGCGGAAAGCTGACGCTGATATTTTTTAAGTTGTGCTCGCGTGCGCCAATAATCTCCATAATGTCGTGGCCGCTTATATCAACGGCTTTTTGAGTAGTAGTTTTAGACATGAAAAAGGGCGTTGGGTATTCAGTAAGTTAACTACAAAGATGCGGGTGAGAATGTTTTGATACAATAGTGTTTGTTAACCCGGCAGTGGTAATTGAGTGATGTGATTCCTAAGGCACATCCACCCCCGTAACCCATTTCAGCATTTCGAACCAATCTTGACGGTCAATGTCTATATCAAGTGCTTTAACGCTTTCTTCAATGCGGTCTGTTTTCGTAGTTCCAATTACTGGAAATAGTTGTGAGGGGTGTTTTAGCAACCACGCTATCAATAATTGACTTGGCGTTGCCTGATATTTGTACGCCAATAAGTTTAAGCCATTTAACACTCTGCTTCCTATTTCGTTTTCAGCGGTTAAAAATCTACCTCCACCGAGGGGCGACCATGCCATGGCCGTAGCGCGGTGTTTCATTAGGTTGTCCAAGCTACCATCAAAGAACGGTTGAGGCACAAAAAGTGAAATCTCAATCTGGTTAGTTACCAATGGAAATGACAAGTAACTCTGTAGATTATCAAATTGGGCGGGAGTAAAATTAGAAACCCCAAAGTGTAGTACTTTGCCCGCATCTTTCAGCTCGCCAAATGCTTCTGCAATCTGCTCACAATCCATTAACGGATCGGGTCTGTGAGTGAGTAGTAAATCTAGATGATCGGTAGCTAATTGAGTGAGCGAATTTTCTGCCGACCAAACGATGTGTTCTTTTGATGTATCGTAATGTTTTACCCAAGTTGCGGGTCGGTGCGCAGATTGCAATTTAATGCCACACTTGCTCACCAACTGCATTGATTTTTTTAACGATGGGTTTTTGCGCAGCACATCTCCAAACAACTTCTCATTCCCATGGTCGCCATAAATATCGGCATGATCGAACGTAGTAATGCCGGTGTCCAGCGAGGTTTTGATTAATCGTTCGAGGCCATCTTGCGAAACGGTGTGCCATCGCCAAGCTCCGGCAACAATACGCGAGAAAGTCGGACCAGAGGGATGGAGTGGTTGGTATTTCATCATAGTCTATCAGACGGAGTAGATCGAAGTCCGTTTATTTTTGTTAGTATTTGTTTTCGACAAGCTTCAACTAAGATCAATTTATCAAGCCGTTTTATGCTGAAAACACTTGCCTTCTTTGCTGCCCGTCATGCGCTTGCAGCGAGTACCATCTGCTGTTTTGCTTGAACACTGAGTAGTTTTATCTTTTAAATGCTCATCTGGCTTACAGATGCCACAAGAAGTTTTGCCTGCCTTTTTTGCAGCAGCGAGAGTTAAGTCCTTGGCATCGCCCGATTGTTTGCAATCAGCAGTATGGTATTTTTCGCCCTTATCAGAAGCATATACAGTTTGACTAAAACTTTTGACGGTCAAGCAAAGGAAAAAGACCACTGTTATAACGAAGATTTTTTTCATAAAATTTAACTTTAAAAGTGAAGAACGGTAGATACAAATTTAAGAAAGAAAAAGGCTACTTCAACAACGCTCCTTTCAATCTTAATAATTCAATCTCCGCTACTTTGGTGTCAAACCGGGCAGCGATCAATTGATTGTATACGTCTGATAAACTTTGTTGTGCGGTTCGCAACTCTATGTACGTATTCACACCCCGTTTGAAACCCTCTAACGCAATCTTTACGTTTTCTTTTGCAAGAATCAAGTTTTCCTCCTGAATTACGAGCGTTTTCATAGCATTCTCATAACTGGAAAAGGCATTTTTTACTCCCACTAAAGCAACCGCCTTTAATTGATCGAGCAAGAGTTTATTTCGCTCCAAAGCTATTTCGGCTTGCGCAACATTTCGCTTTACGTTAAAGGCATTTAAGATGGGGATAGAGAGCGAAAGGCCATAATTAAAACCATTACTTTGAAAAAAACGCTGAGCTACTGGATTAATCTGAAGTTTATTCTCCGATTCAACGTAATTATAAGATGAATTGAAATTAAGAATAGGCGACCTTGTCGATCTATTTTCCCAAATAGCAGTAGTTGCTATCTCTACATTTTTTTTTGCTACTAGAATAGTTTGATTATTTGTCTCTATCTCGTCAATAATAGCTTCTATACTGAGGTGATCATTAAATGGAATTGTGTCCGACACTTCGAAGCCTTCTGGTAAGGCCATTCCAACTAAGTTGTTTAATTGATCTTTTAGTTGTTGTATTAACGTCTCCTGAAAAAGAGCCGCAACACGCTGACCGTTAAGGTCAACTTTTGCTTGAAGGAGTTCTGGTTTGCTACCAGAGCCAACTGCCAACTTCCTCTCGGCAAGCTTTACTCTCTCTTCGTTAACTGAGGTAAGTTCTAAAATTGCTTTTAATTGTTGTTTTTGCCTGATAATGCTATAATAGTTTGTTGCCACACTCGCTGTTGAATTCATCATTTGATTGCGAACGTTTATCTCTCCGAGCTCAGCCAATTGAGCAATTCGTTTACGGGTAGCAAACATTCTAGTTCCATCAAATAAGGTCCATACCATTTGAACCGATGCGTTTTGATTTATGGTCACAGCTCCTTTTCTCACAATTTCAACATCAGAAAATGTTATGTTTCTCGAATCGTTATTAATATTTGAGAACACTGCCGTTCCATTCACGGTTGGCAAAAAACCTCCAATGGCTAGATTCTTATTGGTATTGGCTGATAACGAGTTATTCTTGAAAAGCTGAACATCGAAGTTTTTTTGAATGGCAATGGCCACCACTTCGTCAAGTGCTATCTCCTTTTGTGCAAAAACAGTTGTGGAAAAACCCAGACAAATTATCGCGGGTACAAAAAAACTAACCTTCATAAACAACTTCCTCTGGATGGGGTGCATTAATTTCTTTTTCAAAATCTATGTGTTTTCTTTTCCTTGATAAGTAAGAATACATAGCCGGGATCACAAATAAAGTAAGTACCAAAGAAAATGTTACTCCCCCAACAATAACAATTCCTAATGGAATACGACTGGTTGATGCATCGCCCAATGAAAGCGCTAGTGGCAAAGATCCTAGCACCATCGCTAAGCTAGTCATTAAAATAGGGCGCAACCTCAAGCGAGAAGCTTCCAGCACGGCTTCCATTGCTGATAGTCCTTCTTCCCTTTTCTTATTTGCAAACTCTACAATTAAAATCCCATTTTTAGTTACAAGACCAATCAACATGATCATTCCAATTTGCGAAAAGATATTTAATGTTTGATTGAACAGCCAAAGTGAAATGAATGCCCCGCTAATTGCTAACGGCACAGTAAACATGATGGTAAGTGGGTCAACAAAGCTTTCAAACTGAGCCGCCAAGATCAAATAAATTAGAACCAGTGCAAGTATAAACGCAAAAGAAGTATTGCTCGAACTATCGGCAAAGTCGCGCGAAGAGCCAGCAAGAGAGGTTGTAAATGTTTCATCTAATTCTTTCTTGGCGATTTCTTGCATTACTTTTATGCCATCACCAATCGTTTTGCCTGGTGCCAAGCCGGCTGAAATTGTTGCTGATTTGTATCTATTGAAATGGTACAGAGAGGGAGGTGTTGTCGATTCTTCAACTGACACCACGTTGTCAATGGAAACTAATTCGCCTGATTTGGTGCGAACGTAAAGCTTCTTTAAGTCATCCGGATCGTCTCTGTTGATGCGCGTTACTTGCCCCATCACCTGATACTGTTTGCCTTCTTTGGTAAAATACCCAAACCTAAGATTACTGTAGGCCAACTGCAGTGTTTGAGAAATATCTTGCACACTTATTCCTAGTTGAGTTGCTTTCAATCGATTGATTTTGATTTTCAATTCTGGTTTATTGAACTTCAAATCAATATCAACGCCTTGAAGCGTAGCATTGCCGTTAGCTGCCTCCAAAAATTTGGGCAATACCTTCTGTAGTTTTTCAAAGTTGTTATTCTGAATAACAAATTGAACTGGTAAGCCACCCCTTCTATTTACCGAAATAGTTTGTTCTTGAATAGGAAAGGCGCGGCCTTCTTGAAACCTACCTAGGTTTTTACCCACCATATCCACCACTTGCTGTTGAGATCTTTTTCTGTCCTTCGGATCAACTAAGGTGACCCTTACGAAGCCGCTATTGACCGAGCCGGAGCCTGTAAATCCAGGTGCTGTAACCGATAACGCTGTATTGTATTCTTTCACCGAGTCGATTACAAATTGAGTTAGTTTATCTACATAACTATCCATGTAATCATACGAGGTGCCTTCGGGTGCACTAACCGCCAACCTGAACTGGTTGCGATCTTCTAAAGGTGCTAATTCAGATTGAATAGTCGAACCGATGTAAACGATGGAGGCTACACACAGCGCAACAATAACAACAGCCAGTCTTCTTACTTTCATAAATCCGCCAAGCCAACGTTGATAGCCGCTTTCCATACCCACAAAAAATGGCTCGGTAACATTGTAGAACCAAGATTTTTTATGTGTGCTACGGGTAAGTTTAACACTCAATACAGGGGTAAGTGTTAATGACACAAAAGCCGACACCAAAACTGCCCCCGCTACCACAATGCCAAACTCTCGAAACAGTCGACCAACAAACCCTTGAAGAAAAATAATCGGAAGAAAAACTACCGCTAGTGTGATAGAAGTAGAGACTACGGCAAAGAAAATTTCCTTTGAACCTTCCTGTGCTGCTTGATACTTATTCATACCCTTCTCTAATTTTTTGTAGATGTTCTCGGTTACAACAATTCCATCATCTACAACAAGCCCAGTGGCGAGCACAATACCTAGCATGGTGAGTACATTAATTGAAAAACCCAGCAAATACATGATAAAGAAAGTAGCCACAAGCGATACCGGAATATCAATCAATGGGCGTAACGCAATTAAAAAATCGCGGAAGAACAGATAAATAATCAATACTACCAGTATGATGGAAATCACCAGCGTTTCCTGCACTTCAGAAATAGATCTTCTGATGAATTTCGTTTGATCCATAATAATGTTCACGCGAATGTCATCGGGGATTTCTAACTTAATTTGCTCAAACCGTTTATAGAATGCATCGGCTATGGCCACATAATTAGAGCCGGGTAATGGGTTTATCGCCAAGCCAATCATGGGCACTCTGCTTTCCTTCAGCGCGGTCTCTTCATTTTCTGGGCCCAACATGGCCTGTCCGATATCTTTTAATTTTATTTCACCTAATGCACCTGACTTTATGATCACATCTTCAAACTCCTCCTCTGTATATAGTCTTCCAAAAGTGCGAACAGTTAACTCGGTTGCGTTCCCTGCAATTTTTCCGGAAGGCAGTTCCACGTTTTCTCTGTTTAACGCTTGCTGCACATCTAACGCAGTTAAACTATAGGCGCTTAACTTTGCTGGGTCCAGCCAAATCCGCATAGCGTACTTTTTCTCGCCCCAAATACGAATGCTACTCACTCCGGGAATCGTCTGTAGCCTTTCTACCAATACATTATTGGCATATTCTGTAAGCTGCAGTGGGTTTCTGTTATTGCTTTGCACCGTCATGGTGATAATAGACTCACCGCCTGCGTCTCCTTTTGAAACTACTGGTGGTGAAGTAAGGTCTTGAGGTAACGCTCGCTGCGCCTGCGACACCTTGTCGCGCACATCGTTGGCCGCAGCTTCTAAGTCGATACCTAAGTCAAACTCAACATTGATATTACTAGACCCTACACTTGACGTGGATGAAATGTTTTTTATGCCTGCTATGCCATTGATTGTCTTCTCAAGCTGCTCAGTTATTTGCGACTCAATTATATCTGCATTAGCACCCGCATAAGATGTAGAAACATTTATGATGGGCGGATCAATAGCAGGGTAGTCTCTTACTCCCAAAAAAGTAAAACCGATATAACCGAATATCAGAATCAGGACGTTCATTACAACAGTCAGGACGGGCCTTCTTATGCTTAACTCCGAAATATTCATGGCTCCGTGCTTTATTTTTCTAGTCTCGTTACTTTCAACATTTTTATTTTGGAATTCGGTCTAATGGCCATTAAGCCAGTAATGATCACAGTATCTCCTCTACTTAACCCCGAAGTGATTTGAATAAATGACGAATCTCTTATACCTGTTTGAACCGTCATAAATTGAGCGCTGTCTTTTCTTAGAACCATCACTTGCTTAACCCGTGCCTTCGGTATTACCGATTGTGTGGGCACCATCAATGCCTCCAAGTCTTTTCCTAATTGTAAATTTACTTTCGCGAAAAGACCCGGTACTAGCTCAGGATGAAGCTTCTCTACTAACGCTCTCACCTTAAGTGTCCTTGTCGATTGTTCTACATTTCCTTCCGTTGCCAGCACTTTTGCTTGGTGAGTCTTTGAGCCGCCATCAACTTTAAATTTCACTTCATATCCCTTTGCTATAAACTTGGCATATTTCTCTGGGATGGAAAATTCAAGTTTAAGCTGCCGTACCTGTCGAAGGGTGGTAATAATATCGTTGGGAGATAGGTAAGCTCCCAGGCTTACATTCCTCAAACCAATCTCTCCTTCATAAGGCGCCCTTATCTCAGTTTTGCCAATTTGAATTTTTGTTGTTTGTATGTCCGCTTTAAGGTTATCTACGTTAAGTGAGATCAAATCAAAGTCTTGCTGACTAATTCCATTGATGGCAAGAAGTTCCTTCTGGCGTTCCACTGTTTTTATGCTGATCTGAAGCTGAACCTCTAGTTTTCGCAATTGAGCTTGAAGATCTTGATCAAAAAGCTTAGCTAGTAGAAAACCTTTTGAAACCACCGTTCCCTCAGGCACATTCAACGTTACTAGTCGCCCACTAACCTCGGCACGAATCTGTGTCTCCTCTACAGGCAACAAAGTGCCAGGAACCTCCACATTTTCGCTAATCATTCTTGGCTGAACAAGAAATCCATCTACCCCAATCGGTCCTTTTGGTCGTACAAAAGCACCCCCTTTATCTTCTTTTTTAGAACATGAAGTAAAAGCTACAAACCCGATTGAAAATACTACCACTACTCGAAAAACAAAGCGCATACAGCAAAATTAGAATTGCAAAGATCGTGTTTAAACCAGCAAAGTCCACCGAATAGTTTTATAAAATTGGTAGACGGTTGTTTAGTATGAATAACGGTCAATGGAGCTTTACCTGTAATTGAAACACAGAAGGGTAGTCTTTCTGTCGGTTCTCCGACAAAGCCGATTAAATTGGGCAACTATTGGGGGTTTAACATAGTTTGAATTCAACTAACCTACCTGATCAACCTGTATGAAACCTTTTCTTGCCTTTTTTATAGCCTCGCTGGTAACACTAACTGTTTCAGCACAGCAAAAAAAAAATCCTTTCAACAAAAGCCTTGATGCCAATTTCGCGATAGGCAACCAAGAAGGAAGCCTTGCAGTTCTTTTCTTAAGGAACTTCAGCGTTTTAAAGAACAAAAAACTTGAAATAGGAATTGGTGGCCGAGCTACATCATACGTTGGGTCAAATCAATATTACGTTACTGCACCTTCCATCATCACTTCAGGCAGCATAAGCCCACTTATCTTTTTTCAAGAAATAAATAACCAGAATATCGATTCGGTAATTATAAAATCGGCAGTAACTACTTCTATTAATGCGGCAGTGAGCTTTAACTACAAATTTTCATCGAAACTTAATGTTGGGTTTAACATCGATTTAGTTGGCATTTCGTTTGGCGGATCAAGCTCTGCCAATTATAGAAACGGTGCAGTTCTGAAAAATACGACCGCATCGCCCGCTAACTTCAACGCCCTTCTTATTAGCGATAACGACCTGGGAAGCCTGAACTCAGAGTTTTATGGTCGCTATAACTTCAATGAAAAGTGGGGAGTAAAAGTTGGTTTGCAATTCCTTTTTTCAGAGTTCAAAACAGCTACAAAAGTGCAGACTTTTCCGCAAGAAAACGATCGGTTCCGTTACAAATCCTACCTGCCGAGTGTGGGTGTGACGTACAGATTCTAAACTTATTAAATAAATTAATTGCTATTGATTGTCTAAAAGTACCCAAAGGCGGGAGTTCGGTAATTGACTAATCCATCCAAAATGCCCGAAATTGTCTATAGGCGCCCCATGATTTCTATACAAACTTCATTTGTTTAGGTTGAATTCTTGAAGCAAGAAGCTGATCAATCTCTTGATAGAAAGGTTCGTTTGTTAAATGAACCACAGCCCGATTCATGAGTTGTGAAACAACATTTTCGTAATGCTGAAGGCCAACACCGGAGTTTTTAAGGGATATCAATTCTTCTTTTATTCTCAAGGCAGAATCCTTATCTGGCTTGTACTGGAATTTGAAGTCTAGGTAAACCGGAAGTTCACCTACTAACCGATCAATGATTAGAGCACGATGCTCTTTAATAATTTCCCTTAGCTGTACTAAAAGGACTTCCTGGTTGGTGTCAATGAGGTTTTTTGAGCCTAACAAGGCGCCTTTTACTGTTTTCATAATTGCTAATTTATTTAGCAATACTAATTAAAAACTATTCTATTTAGTAATTTATCAGTTGAAAAAGTTTAATCGGCCAATTTGGCTCACAAAACAACTTTTCCCACTAGCTTTATTCAACCCATGCAGCTAACAAATTCCACATTCCAACTTTCCGCATCAGACCTTTCCAATCACTTGTCATGCGATCACCTTACACAACTCAACCGCAAAGTTGCATTGGGTGAATTGAAGCGTCCTTCGTACCGCGATCCTTCGCTCGATGTCCTTATTCAGCGAGGGCGTGATCATGAAGCTGCTTATGTGAATCATCTTTCGAAAGATAAAAAGATAGTTGATCTGCGAGGTCAATCTCAATTGGCAACACTTGAAGCAATGAAGGCTGGTGTGGATTTAATTGTGCAGGCTTCCTTTGAGAATGGAGAATGGAATGGCATTGCTGATATTCTGATAAAAGTTGAAAAGGAAAGTAGACTAGGAACGTGGTCGTACGAAGTGCAAGACACCAAGCTGGCGCAAAACACAAAGGCTGCCACGATTCTTCAATTGTGTTTGTACTCTGACCTACTTGCAAAACTGCAAGGCACTGAACCAGATAAAATGTATGTAGTAAAGCCGGGTGAAAATTTTCCAACCGAAGAGTATCGATATGCAGAATTCAGCGCTTACTATCGATTGGTGAAAAAGAAACTGGAAGAGACAATTGCCAACGGAGAACAAAATACGTATCCTGATCCAGTTGAACACTGCGCCATCTGCCGATGGTGGCAAGTATGTGATAAGAGGAGACATGATGACGATCATCTTTCACTTGTTGCAGGTATTCGTTCGCTGCACATCGTTGAGTTGGAAAAGCAAAACATCACTACCCTCGAACAATTTGCAAAAACCGAAAAGATTGAAAAGCCCGAGCGGGGCAACAAAGAAACCTTTGAGCGCAAACATCAACAAGCAAAAGTTCAATTGGAGGGACGCTATCAGAAAACTTACCTGTATCAACTTCTTCCTGTTGAACCCGGAAGAGGTTTTAACCGATTGCCTGAGCCAAACGCAGGTGATGTTTATTTTGACATTGAAGGAGATGCTTACTACGAAGATGGCGGACTCGAATATATGCTTGGCTTTGCCTATCGAGAAGAAGGAGAGTTAGTTTATCAAAAAATTTGGGCTACAAGCAGGCTGGCGGAAAAGACATCCTTTTCTGAATTCATGGAGTTTCTCACAAAGCGGTGGAAGCGATATCCAACTATGTATGTTTATCATTTTGCGCCTTATGAACCCACAGCAATTAAAAGGCTAGCGCGTGTGCATGCCATTTTTGAAAAGGAAGTGGATGACTTTTTACGTGCAGAGCGATTCATTGATTTGCATTCTGTATTTAAGGAAGCCTTGCTTGCCAGCGTGGAAAGTTACTCGCTGAAAGAGCTGGAGAAGTTTACACGCTATGTACGTAAAGTTGATTTACACGATGCCAGCGCTGCGCGCAAAGCAGTAGAAGTTACGCTCGAACTTCATGACTTCAAATCATTGCCTGCCGAAACGATTACAACTGTTGAAGGGTATAATGAGGATGACTGTTTAGCTACCGAGGCATTGCATCAATGGCTTGAAGAGCAACGCGCTGGTTTAGTAAAAGCAGGAACTGAGTTGCAGCGGCCTGAAATAAAAACAGGAGAAGCGAGTGAGAATACACAGCATCTTGACACTAGATCGGAAGCATTATTTAAAGCACTCACTGAAAAACTACCAGAAGATCGAGCTACTTGGAGCGATGAAGAAAAAGCAAAATGGTTGCTTGCCCACTTGATCGATTATTTCAGGCGAGAAGACAAAAGTGCCTGGTGGGAGTTTTATCGCGTTCATGAACTCGAGCACGAAGAGTTACTCGATGAACGAAAAGCAATCACCGGATTACAGTTCGTAGCAGAATTACCCAAACAAGGCAAACAGCGTAATCCAACGCACCGATATAAGTTTCCGGTTCAAGAGATAAGCATTGACGAAGGCAATGAACTTATTGAAGTGAAAGGAGAGAAGGTAGGCATGGTAGGAGCGATTTCTCTTGCCCAAAATACGATCGACATTAGAAAGACTGCAAAGTCAATTGAGATTCATCCTTATGCGGTGCATGTGTCTGAGCGGGTTGATCCCGGATCGCTCATGACTTCCTTAATGGATATTGCGCTTCAGGTCGATGAATATGGATTAGCGCACACATGGCCTTACCGCGCTTCGAAAGATTTGCTGATGAAAAGAAAACCTAAACTTCTAACTGGTGAAGGTGCTTTCGTGTTGCAAGGTGAAGAAGTTGTGGATGCTGCCGTTCGGATTGCTCTGAATCTTGATCAAAGCGTGCTGGCCATACAAGGACCTCCAGGAGCTGGGAAGACGTACACAGGCGCAATGATGATATTGGCCTTGGCCAAAGCCGGAAAAAAGATTGGTATTACCGCAGTAAGCCATAAAGTGATTAGAAACCTGACTGAAGAAACCATTTCACTTTCAAAAAGAAATAATCAGAAAATAGCCTTTGTTCATAAGGTAAGTTCGTTTAGTGATAACCTTCCTGATGAAATAACAGAAGTAGAAAAAGGGGACCAGGCTCGTGATGCGCTAAATGCGGGAAAAGTAGTTTGCGGCACAGCATGGCTGTGGGCGGAAGATGCCTCTAGTGAAAAACTCGACTATTTGTTTGTTGACGAAGCAGGACAGATGTCACTTTCACAAGTATTGGCTGCCTCTCGTGCCGCTAAAAATTTAATTCTATTGGGAGACCCGCAGCAATTGGAGCAACCACAGAAAGGAGCGCACCCGGAAGGCAGTGACGTGGCCGCGCTTACTTATTTGCTCGATGGCCATGCTACCATGCCAGAAGGCAAAGGATTGTTCCTTGATAAAACCAGACGCCTGCACCCGAAGATATGCGAGTTCACCTCGCAGTTATTTTATGAAGGTAGATTGAAACCCTTTGCCGGAACCGAAAAGCAGTTGATCAGTGGCAATACACCATTTGATGGGGCAGGGCTTTTCTATGTGCCGGTGGATCACAAAGGCAATCAGTTTCGCTCGATGGAAGAAGTAAATGTTGTTGCTAAAATTGTTTCTCAACTCTTGGCTTCTGGTAAGTGGACAAACAAAGAGGGCGTGACAACCGCGCTAGAAAAAGAAGATGTTTTGATTGTAGCTCCTTACAATGCACAAGTCTCCGCTTTGGCCGAGAAACTACCCAGCATGAGCATTGGCACCGTGGATAAATTTCAAGGGCAAGAAGCGCCAGTTGTAATTTACAGTATGGCGGCATCAACGGTAGAAGAAGCGCCAAGAGGAATTTCGTTTTTATTTAACCCCAACCGATTAAATGTTGCGACAAGCAGAGCAAAAAGCATTTGTATTTTAGTAGCCTCGCCTAAATTGTTTGATGCTGATTGCAAATCGATTGAGCAGATGAAGTGGGCAAATGCGCTTTGTAAGTTTGGGGAGATGGCCAGGTGATTTTTTAGGTCATCAGAAGTCAATAAAAGCCCTTGATTTTCAATTATTTGAAGCTTTATAAACCACTTTTATATACATTTTATAAACAAATTGTTCATTTTTTCACACCTTTTTGTCTATAGAATAGCGTCTCCACTTGCGATCTCCGGTGTAACTAAGTTTCTTTTCGTCCACCATTTGATAAAGACTTTTGCCAATTCCTTCCAATCAGGATTAGCGCCAGCAATTACCCGGATCGACTTCTTTTCGGTGTGTTGAGTTTCTTCCATCTACTTCCCTTCAACAATTTTTATCTCATCTTCTGTCAATTCATAAAGCTCATAAACGAGTTGATCAATTTCTTTTTCTAACGCAGCTGTATTTGAGTCTGGGTTCTTCTTTTTCACTTTCAGAATTTCATCGACAAGCTCTATTAGTTTTTTATTTTCCTGAGTGCCCTTTGGGATTGGTATTTGGCCAAAGTACTTCCAAATTAATTGAAAACCATTTTGAATAGCGGTACAATACTTTGAAATTAACCACCATCCAATTCTCGAATTCAAAATTGCTACCAGAGCCTTATCATCCTTTGGAATTATCCATATTGAGTTGTTGCAGTAAAGCCCTTGTTCGTCATAAATAAAACATGGTTTGACTTGAAATACCTGATACATAATTTTTGGCTTTTCGAATTCCCCCCAATAGGCAATCGTGTCTTGCGTTTCAAACCAATCATTGCTGGTTTTCTTTCGGCTCCCTGTTTTTCCGGATTGATCTAGCCTGGCTCTTCCAAAGCTTAATAAATGAGATTTAATTGAAGGATAGTCATCAATATTTAATTTTAGTGCAGGAAATGTTCCAATAAGCCAACTGTTGTCTCGTTCAGTAATCCACCTGTGCATATTTCTGCCTCGAACGACAGGTTTCAATAGTTCAAGTGCTTTTTTATCATACTTAATAAAATCAGTTCGTTGCTCATCCGTAACTAAAAATGCTTCTGTTAATCCAGTCTTTACACCATAGCAAGCTTCTCCACCAACATATTGTGACAACGTTAAGCACGAAGAATTCAGTTTTGCAAGCAATCTTTGGTCAGGGCCCGAAGAGATAACCCATGTATCATCGCTCAATTCGGAGACAGATATTTTATTCTTTACAGATTCAACATACTTAGTAAAGCCATGTTCATACTGGAGACTTTTTATAGATGCTGAGTAGAAGACATCTCGAGGTTTCTGTTTTCTTGCACTTAGTATACAAGGATATGTTGTAGCTCCTTCAAACAACTGCAAGTCCCCAAAGTCAACGATGGATTGAAGTTCATTTTGCGTGAAGAAATAGCGGAGAGATTTTCCGTAACCTGCCTGCATCCACTTGTTTGGCATTATGAAGCAGAAGAGGCCATTATTGGTAAGTATTTGAAAACCTTTTTCAACGAAAAAAACATATAAGTCTGCCGTACCGGAATAAGTTTTATAGTTGTTTTCCAAGTGCGGCTTCTGGCTCTTAATTTCTTCTTGCCTTATGTAGGGAGGATTTCCAATCACAGCATCAAACCCAAAAAAATTTCCTTCGTTATCTAATACCTCGGGAAACTCGAATCGCCATTCAAACGCTTCGCTGAAAATTGGATCTGAAATTTTTGATTGAATTTTTGACTTTAGTTTGCTTATATCAGCCTCCAACTTTCTCCGGTCTTTCTTCTGTTTGTCTGAGAGTTTGTGATCATATAGTTGGCCTGACTGATACTTGCGAAACATTTCCTCCGTAAGCCCTTGCAATTTCTTTTTGTCGGGGTCTGAGTACTTTGAAATTTCTGTTCGGAAATCGCTCTTTATTTGGGCAATTAACTTTTCAAATCCTCGCTTCTCTTCTTTATCACTTGCGTTTTTATAACTGTTTACAAATGAGCGGTAATCGTCAATGCCGTATTTTATACTCTTCAAGGCCTTACTCAAATCAGCATCCAGCGAGAAGCGGCTGATCAATGAATTACCCTGTTTTATATTGATGTCAATGTTGGGCAGTGTTTCCAACTCTACATACTTGCTATCGGCAGTATAATAGGCATTCTTCAACAACTCAATCCACAAACGAAGGCGGCATATCTTAACTGAGTTAGGGTTAATGTCAACGCCAAAGAGACAGTTCTCAATAATGGTTTGCTTTTCATGGAACAAAGCCTCCTGCACGCGCTGGCTTTCTTTATTGCTGGGTTTATATTCAAAGAATTCGGAGTGGTCAATTGAAATAATTAACTCATCATTGATAACTTCAACAGAATATCCGCGCAACACTTTACCGCTTCTATCGGAGAGTATATTTAATTCAGATTTTATGGCAATGATTTCATTCAATGCTGAAACTAAGAAGTGGCCAGAGCCAACAGCCGGGTCGCAAATCTTTAGGCTGTTAATAATAGCATTGGCCTCTTTTATATCTTTTATCTCATTATATAGCTGATCAAACGATTCTAACTTCCATCCCTTGGCTTCGTTGAATTTCTGCACAACAGCCCTGCGTATGGTTTCGCGGCACATGTACATGGTAATGAAGCCGGGCGTAAAGAAAGAACCGTCTTTGTAGCCATTGATCTTTTCAAATATAAGACCCAGCACAGAGGCATTGATCAACCCTTTATTTTCTTCTTGAATTTCTTCCTTTCCTTCCGATGCAAAATCATACGCATCAAGAAATTCAAATAGGTATTGCAGCGTGGGCATATCGCCTTCACGCTTTTTACCACCTTCGCTTTTTAAAACAGTATTTGATGCAAGCTTCAATCTAAGGCTATCATCAAGGCTTTTGATCAGGATTGAATCTTCTTCCAATGGAGTGAAGTCGAACAAGGAGCTATTCAAGTAGGGAACATGCGCATATTTCTTTCTGATGGCCTCCGGGCGCTTATCTGAAACTTTAGCAAGCACATCAAAGAAAAGCTTGTTCAGCTGATCGAAGTTGGATTGGTTTTTAAAATCAAGAAACCGATACTCCTTATCACCGCCATGATATATTAGCAATTGCCCTTCCAGGAGTTTAAGGAAAAGCACTCGATTAATCCACGTGATACAAAGCTCAAGGCCCACATTGAATAGCCTTTCATCTTCTGTAGCTCCAAATGATTTTCCTCCTTCAGGGAGTTTGCGAAGTTTATCGTCAGACACAAGAGTTGCAATCGCATTTTCTAACAGTGAAGCGGGGTCCGGCTTTTCTTTGCGCTGAATGATCTTTTTACCTCCGTCCTTCTTTTCTTCAAGACCAATGATGTGGAGAAGCTCGCTATAAAATTTTGTGTCGAGTGAGTTACTGTCATTAGCAAAAGGCTGCTTCAATAAATGAGCAGGCGACAAAAACTTAAAGACAGGAATTAGTTTATGATCATCGGTATTACTTTTATTAGCTGCTACTTTCTCAATTTCCCGTAAATCAAACTTGGTAAATGTGATTTCCTCTTTTAATGAATTAAGGAATTTAAAAGCGATATCTGTGTAAAAGAAATCTGTTGTATCGCCTGACTTTCGCCCATTCTTCCAATCGTTAAAATCCTTTGTTAACGAGTGGTGTTTGTAAAAGAGCTTTTCGAATACCAATGCATCGAAAACAAACCATTCGTACATATTGGTAGCAACCAGGAATTTTATATCGTTGTTGCCTTCTTCAATACGTTCGCGCAGGTAGTAAAGCATCAGCTCATGCATGGCCTTTGCATTCAGATTTTTGCTGCTCACCATGTCAGGTGAGTTCGGCCGCTTGGCTTCAATAATTACTACTGGCTTCTTGTCTTCATAGATGGCTAGGTCTATGCGGCCTTTGGTGTTGATCTGGTTCTTTCCTTGGTAGTAAGTTTCGTAGAGAAATTTAGTGACGTTATTCTTTACGTGCTCCTCGCTCTCTTTTTCATTGATACTTTCCAGAAACTCCCCGAGTTTTGATTTGAATAACTCAATATCCTTGCGAGCTACCTTTTCCTTTCGGTATGCCTTATTTAGGGATTGATTTGGGGACAGAGAATGATAGATCATCGACTTAACACCATTCAGTTTGTGGATGCTAAATATAGCGAATTAGTTAGTTTGGGTAGTTAGCCTTGCGTTATTTACGATGGATTAGTGCTGATTGCAGGTGGTTAAGATGGAATTCTTAAAATTGACATTTTAAGACCGCTCTTGAGCATTCTTTGTACATCATCAGTTGGCTTAGCCGGTAGTTTTCCAATGTTTATCGGAAGCATTTCTCTCTACTCAGTTGAAAAGAGAGGGGTTCGATTTTAAAATAATTCGCCATAATTGGAAACCGTTGACACAATTTTCGGCACAAGGGAAATAAAAAAGCTCTGTAACTCAAAGCTTTAGGAGGTTAAAGAGTACCCGGGGCGGGAATTGAACCCGCACGACTATTACTAGCCACAGGATTTTAAGTCCTGCGTGTCTACCAATTCCACCACCCGGGCGAACCTTTAAAAAAAAACCCACTCTAATCACTAGAGGGGTTTTTACCTGCTTTAACAGGTGAGCGGGAAACGAGACTCGAACTCGCGACCCCGACCTTGGCAAGGTCGTGCTCTACCAACTGAGCTACTCCCGCTTTTGATCCCTTAGTTCGTTCTAAGGGAGTGCAAATTTAATGGTCGAAAGTATATTTCCAAATCAAAATGAACTGTTAAAGTATGTTCCTTGCTCTCAATAGGCAAATTTTCTTTATTTTAGCCTTACAAATCCCTCCTTTTTGATCAATGGTGAACTTGATTAAGGTTTTGATAAAAGTTATTTAACCCACTCCTTCTCAATCCTTGATTCGAATTGCCCGTTTGTAAACTTTAAGGTAGAGGGTGGGACAGGTCCATCACCATCATCTCTGGTCAATTTCAATGTAAAACTGAAAACCCCTGCTATTCTCTGCTTATTAAGATCAATACTTGTAAGCCGAATATAATTATTAGGCTGAGAAGTGTCTAAACTGTATAGATCGCCTAAAACATCTCCATCATCAATTAGTGTTGCGTAAGAAATTCCAGTGCTATCTGTCTTAGCCTGCGATGAAGTTTCATATATAATTTGGTTTACCAAGTTTGTTTGAACCCTAAAAACATAGATATCTTCCCTCCAAAAGCCCTGATTGTTTTTTACACCCAAAGTTATATTTACGCCAATATCATGTGGCACATTCTTTGTTACCCTTACATCTGCCCTCCAAAACTTGCCATCTTTAGTAGCACTCGCTGTTCCTGTAAATTTACTTGGATTTAGATCACTATAACTACACGATGTTAATGCTCCTAAAAGCAGCAAAATAGATATGAGGCCTTTCATGACCTATTTTTTTATAAAGCGAACCGTACTAAATGAATTACCTTCAAACGCTTTGAGAAAATAAATTCCTTTTTTTAATTGACTTATATCCAATGTTATCAAATTTTCTCCATTTTCGACAAGAAGAGGTTCTAACTCATTTATCGGTGAACCGTTGTTATCTAGAATTTGAAATTTCGAATTTTTAGTCAACTTTTTCTGTAAGACCGTAAGCTTGTCAAAAGCGGGGTTGGGATATACACTGATACTACTTAATTCCAGTTCGGATTGTCTTGGTATACTCTCCAACCTGTCACTAGCAATACTATCAGGACAGGTTGTACAACCTCCTCCTAAAAAATTATTTTTAACGATTGAGTAATCTGAAGCGTAGGCATTATTTCCATGATTCACAGTTAAGGAGATTTCTAGGTCGGTATTCGTTGGCATTGTCATATAAAGTGTGTTTTGATAACCCACGTTATAAAAACCACCGCCAGTATTAGCTTGCCAAACATATGAATAAGGATTTTGTCCATTATAAACCATCGCATCAAATGTCAGAACGTCATCGTTATTTGCTGATCCCGGACCCTGAATATCAGCCACTAACAAAGGTGTTGAATATCGAAAGCCTTGTAGAACCCAGCCATTGAAATTTAATGTTTTTGCATTAAAACTCTCTCCTGTCACACCTGTAGCCGAACCATCGTAATTTATGCCCGGGTTAGAAAAATACATGATGCGCGTCCTCCCTTCCTCAAGCCTTCGCATAATTGTTCCATACTTAGACCGGAACGGCCATATTCCAGTTTGCCACCCATATCCGTGAGCATCTCCAGGTGTAGTATCAGATGTATTTTCATGCCTGCAACCAAACAAATGACCGACTTCGTGTGAGAAGGTTAGCGTTGAAGTTGCGTTGGCGATTTGTACAATTGCGTAGGCGTCAGGTTCGCTGGGGCTGACTTGAGCCACTATTCCAGCCACATCAATATACTGATTGCTATTTGTGAGTAATACTACAATATCGGCCTCAAACTGATTTCTTAATTGCTGAGCGGTGGCATCATTACGCAATCTTTGAACATCACCATTAATTCTATCAGTTTCAACAAAATTGAAACTTTGTATCCCCGCAAGTTGCAAATCGACTGTGACTGAACTGTTAACCTCAGCCGCCAAGAATTGAGCCAGTGATAGATTAACTATATCATTTATATTTTGTCCCGAATTTTGCGCGGCAGGCGTGAATAACACCAATACTCTAACTAACGGGTGAGTAAGGGAAGATAGGCTGGAAGTTATTTGGCTTTCATTGCCTAATCTCGAACTTGCGTTATCGCTTGCTTTTTTAGTGATACTCTCATCGGTTGCACATTTACTTTGATTCAGCACACTCATATCGAACTCAATAAAAGCGGCAATATCATTTTCTAAATACTCTATTTTATACAGTCTGTTTTTAAACCTGATTTGGCCAAAAGTCCGTCCATCCTTCGAAACAATGATTGCATCGCCATTATTAAACCTTCCGCTCCAATGGAACTCCTTCTCTGATAAAAAGTTAAAGTAGCTTGTCTTCGCTAGGATACGTTTAGCTTGCCTTCCTGGGATATCAATAGAAAGTGCTTCACGAGTTAAGTATTTTTTAAAATCTCCCAATTTTACTAGACTTACTTCTTTATGATCTTTGGTATTCCTCAGTTTAGTAAGTTTAACATATCTATCCTTTGATAGAACTTGATTATCCAAACCTGTGATTCTAGTTAGGTATTGTTGATTATCTTGGCCAAATAATAAATTTGACGTTAGGAGTAAAATAAGAAGTAGCTTTTTTTTCATTTGTTTTAGATTTTGTGCCTACAACCGTGATTAAACTGAGTTAATTTTAACTGAGACTAAACAACGCTAAAACAAAAAAGATAATCTCAAATAAAATAACTGATTAAAATTATCATTTTATGGGAATTTTATCAACTCATAATTGAACTATTTAAAAAATATTTCGTAATGTATCTTCTCATTTGCGATTCACTTCAAATTGTCTCTTCAACTCGTGGGCATGCTCCTTGTCTTTTGAATACTTAATATGATCGGGCACTCCCTTTAAATCCCAAATAAGGCCAAACCAAGAAAATATTTTGAGAATGTACCAAGTAATATCAATTTCCCACCAGAAAAATCCTTGCCTGGATGCCACCTCATAATAATGGTGGTTGTTATGCCAGCCCTCGCCCAGGGTAAGCAGCGCAAGCCATACGCTGTTTTTAGATTCATCGCCAGTTTTGTAACGCTGATTTCCAAACTTATGCATAATTGAATTAATTGAAAACGTGCCGTGGTAAGTAATAACCGTGCTCAAGAAAAACCCTATAAACAATGCCGAAAAACCGACCTTGGAAAACATCATGGTGATGCTTCCACCGTCCACTATCCCGCCAAGGGCCATAACAACCAATGCCAAAGCAGTAGGGGGCACCAGATAATGTTTGTTGAGCCACACCAATTCGGGATATTTGGCATAATCACCAATGGTTTTAAAATCGGTCTCTTTATAATCAGGTCCAACAATCCAGCCTACATGCGAATACCAAAAACCATATAACTTCATAGAGTGTGGATCGGCAGGGGTGTCGCTATGGCGGTGATGGTGACGATGATGTGCCGCCCACCATAAAGCTCCTTTCTGCGCTGAAGTTTCGGCCATAAAAGCAATAATGAACTGAAACCAACGCGATGTTTTGTATGACTTATGGGCAAAATAGCGATGGTATCCTCCGGTAATCCAAAACATCCTGAAAAAGTAAAAGAAAGCGCACATGGCCCAATCAAACCAAGTTGCTCCCGTAAAGAGTGCCGCTAAGGGCAGCAGGTGCACCATAATAAACGTAATTTCTGTTTTGAGATGAGGCTTACTCCTTTTTTCTAGTACAATCGGAATTTCCATTTTTGAAAGAATTTAGTTTACATCCGTTTCAATTACTGGTGCCGTTTCACTTGGGTTAGTGATCCAAAAGTTATTGAATCCCTCACCCAACTGTATGCCCAACTGACCTAACGCCAACATTTCGAGAATAGCCAAAAAATTAAAAATTAAGCCAATTCTCGTTAGCCCTGTTTCAAATAACTCGGTAAAAGCCACCCGCGACTTTGTGAGCAGAACCGATCGAATGTGCTCTTTTTGGCCCTCTACCGTAAATGGATATTGAATTACTTCGTGAACGGGTCTGTTTTTTACTTCTTCCGACCGTTTCAACACTTTCTCAAAAACAGTAAGGAGTTTAAACAAATCGATATCCTGAAGTTCCGCTTCCACATTGGTGCTTTCTGCCAAGGCTCTTAGTTCCTTCATTATATTACCCCGCTTTTCTTTTTGCAATTCAACTTCTTCCATTGAATGGAACTGTTGGATTACCGATTTATATTTCTTGTATTCCAGCAGGTGTTTCACCAATTCTTCACGTGGGTCAATTTCATTGCCTTTCTCGTCTAATTGAGGCCGTGGCAAAAGCATTTTGGATTTTATCCGCATCAGCGTGGCAGCCACCAGAATAAACTCGCTGGCCACATCTACGTTCAACGTTTCCAAATGCCTTATATATTCCAAAAAATCATTTGTTATCTTGAAAATAGGAATGTCATAAATGTCCAGTTCGTCACGCTCAATAAAAAACAAAAGCAAATCGAAAGGGCCTTCGAACAAGGGAAGCTTTACCTCAAAATTTTCGGGTGAATTCATAAGGACAAAATTAAGGCAGGATTACCCAAATTAAGACGTTATCTGATTTTAAATCTTCGGCAAACGAAAAGGGAGATAGAAAGTGTTTAAAATAAATCTATTTTTGTGAGGTAAGCGTGCTTTTTATATCCTAAACACTTAAAGATAAAGGTTGTTAATTTAGTCACATATCATAGTAAAGCAATGCTCATTACCCCAGGGAAATTATTAGCAAACATAAACAGCCCCGCTGACCTCAAAAAACTAGATCAAGCGGAGTTAGTAAAACTTTGTAGTGAGTTAAGGCAATTTATTATCGACAACGTTTCGGTGTACGGTGGCCATTTTGGCGCTAGTTTGGGAGTTGTGGAATTGACAGTTGCGTTGCACTATGTTCTTAATACACCAGAAGATCAGCTCGTTTGGGATGTAGGCCATCAAGCATATGGCCATAAAATCCTTACGGGAAGAAGGGATAATTTCTTTACTAATCGCGTTTACAACGGTATTTCTGGTTTCCCCAAAAGAAAAGAAAGTGAATATGATACCTTCGGTGTAGGGCATTCGTCCACCTCGGTTTCGGCTGCTTTAGGTATGGCAATGGCCTCCAAATACCTTGGGTTAAACCATAAACAACACGTTGCTGTGATTGGCGATGGGGCGCTTACTGGAGGAATGGCTTTCGAAGGATTAAACCATGCTGGTGTTTCTGATACCAATATCATCATTATTCTCAACGACAATTGCATGTCTATTGACCCCAACGTTGGGGCGTTAAAGGACTATTTAACAGATATTACTACGTCAAAAACTTACAATAAACTAAAAGATGACGTTTGGAACTTACTGGGCAAGTTGAGCCATTTTGGTAAAAGTGCGCAGGAGATCGTGTCTAAAGTTGAGAACGGCATTAAAGCAACCTTGCTCAGCCAAAGCAATCTATTTGAATCTCTTAATTTGAGGTATTTCGGGCCAGTGGATGGCCACGATGTAGACCATCTGGTGGCTGTTCTAAACGACCTAAAGAATATTAAAGGGCCAAAAATTTTGCATTGTGTTACCGTAAAAGGAAAGGGTTACGGCCCAGCAGAAAAGGGCAACGCCACCACTTGGCACGCGCCAGGCACATTCGACAAAATAACGGGTGAGATCTATAAAAAAACGTATGCCTTACCTCAGGCGCCAAAATACCAAGATGTTTTTGGGCACACTTTGGTGGAGTTGGCAAAAGCAAACGACAAGATAATGGGCATTACCCCTGCCATGCCCTCTGGCTCATCATTAAATATCATGATGAAAGAAATGCCGAATAGAGCTTTTGATGTAGGAATCGCAGAACAACACGCAGTTACCTTCTCGGCTGGTTTGGCAACGCAGGGATTGATCCCATTTTGTAATATCTACAGCTCGTTTATGCAGCGCGCGTACGATCAAGTTGTGCATGATGTCTGCATTCAAAACCTTCCGGTCAATTTTTGTTTAGATCGGGCAGGATTTGCCGGGGCAGATGGGCCTACCCACCACGGAGCATATGACATTGCTTATTTTCGGTGTTTGCCAAATATGATTGTTTCTGCTCCTATGAATGAAGAAGAGCTGCGAAACTTAATGTATACTGCCCAACTTCCCCGAAAGGAGCGCGCTTTTTCGATACGATATCCACGCGGACAGGGTGTTATGCCTCAATGGAAAACTTCCTTTCAAGAAATTGAGATTGGAAAAGGTCGTAAAGTTAAGGATGGAGAAGAAGTGGCCATCCTCTCGCTCGGTCATATAGGAAATTATGCCGTTGAAGTTTGTGAGAAACTTGATGCCAAAGGGATTTCGGTGGCGCATTACGACATGCGTTTTGCAAAACCGCTTGATACCGTTTTACTCCACCAAATCGCAACGAAATTCAAAAAAATAATAACATTAGAAGACGGCTGTATTCAAGGGGGCTTTGGCAGTGCTATTTTGGAATTCTTTGCAGATAACCATTATCAGTTGGAAGTTAAAAGGCTCGGAATACCAGATGCAATTATTGAACACGGTGAGCAACTAGAACTTCACAAAGAAGTAGGTATAGACCCTGAAGGAATACTCAAAACGGTGCTTGAAATGGTAGAACCTGTCATTGTTCGGTAAGTGAGCCCTATTTTTTTCCTAGAAAAAGGGAAAGGACAATCCGTAATATTAATCCATGGATTCTGCGAAACCCACGAGATTTGGCTGGAAATTTCAGAATCACTTGCTGCTCACTATAAAGTGTTTTGTATTGATCTGCCCGGTTTTGGCAAAAGCCCGCTTCCCGCGACTCCATTTTCCATTTCTGACATCAGCAAACTAGTGCTTAATTGGATAAAAGACGAAGACATTGCCCGACCGGTGATTATCGGCCATTCATTGGGCGGCTATGTGGCACTTGAGATGGCGAGGCAAAAGCCTGATTGCGCTGCTGGCCTAGGGCTTTTTCATTCTACTGCCCAGGCCGACTCGCCAGAAAAAAAAGAAAATAGAAATAAAGTTGTCGATTTTGTTTCGAGAAATGGGGCAAAACCCTTTTTAGATTCCTTCGTCCCCACGCTGTTTTACAAAAAAGACCACCCGTCCGTTAACAAAATTCGAGAGATTTGTAACGGCACATCAAAAGAATCAATTATTAACTACGCCCTTGCGATGAGAGATAGAATTGATTATCAATTTGTTATGGATGAGTTTACCGAGCCGATTTTATTTATTTGTGGAGGCAATGACAATTTTATTCCCGTTGAATTTTCGAAGAAGCAAGCTGAAAAATGCACCGATCCACATTTTTATGTTCTCAACGAAACCGGTCATATGGGCATGATTGAGAAGCCTGAAAATGCTGCAAAAGCAATCAAAAGGTTTCTACAAATATGTTTTTAGGCAAAAGCTTTAAAAAGTCCTACCTATTTACATATCTTTGGATTAACTGGCTTGCAATTGGCAACCTCTGTTTATTATATTTGCTAACCTCTACAAAACGAAAATAAATAGTAACATGAATTTACAAGTTATTGATCCACACAAATTCGATGATTGGAATTTACTTGCAGCCAATATAGCCTACATTTGTTGGGCTGTGGTGTTGTTAATTGTCCTCGGGTATTTTATCCGCCTTGCCACAAATGGCGACAATAAAGACAAGTACGACTTTATTAATAAATACGAAATATCCGTATTGTGGATAGCTACTATTGTAATAATTACTGGCTCTGGGTTTTTCTTTAACTCGACAATCATTGAACTCAAAACCATCATGATTTTTGTAAGGCTATTCCTTACCATTATGATGGGAATAATTACGGCTGTTATTATTCAAAACTTACTTAAATTCTATTATCCGTTTTATATAGAGAAGAGATTGAAAGTGCTGAGATACAAGCCGCGGGTATCACCAAAAACCGGCAAACCAATGAAGCTTTTGAGCGAAGATGAAGAAGATGTTTACTTGGATGAAGGGATGCAAGCGGAAGAAAACGTTTTTTCTGTTGACTATGACGTTTGGAAAGATGAGGAAACTGGCTTTATAAAAATTGAAAAATATTCTGGCCACCTTCATGCAATTCAATGCCCTGAATGTAACTACCAAACTTTCAAAGTAGTAAAAGAGGAAGTAATCAGGCCAGCGACTTCTGATTTGGAAGGTGAATTGTTAAAGCATTATCAATGTGGATACTGCTTATACAAAGCAAAAAAGACAGTTGTCCTTAAAATACCTTCTAAGGCCAACGAGGTGGTATATAGCTAGATCTTTTATTAGGTCTTCTTTAGGAGAGTCCCAAATTTGGGACTCTTTTTTTATATAGGAAGCTTTATCTGATCTTGATAAAATTTCATTCTAGTATGTTCGCTATCCAGCAGCTCGACCTTTTCGATAAGAGATAGTTTGTGCTTTACAAATACTTCTATATAGGTGTGACCCAAGAGGTATAAGTTCACTTTATAACTGTAATAACGAATAGACATAATGTAAGTAGTCACTCCTTAAAAAGCCCAATGGGATTAGTTTTTGAATAAAATCGATCGAATTGAGTTGAAACAATCTGCAAGAAAGTCGGGTTTTATCTTTAAAACCTTGCAGATTTTTTATGCTTACA
>JBIKRT010000102.1:0-14465 GCA_044349005.1 Cyclobacteriaceae bacterium | reverse complement strand
CTGTTGAAATATGGAAAACTCCACCACCCGTTGAGCGGGGTGGAGTTTTCCACATTCCAACAGGATGCCAAGTTCACCTGGAAATCTTTAATTTTGGATGCTACTAAGTAAGGGGAGCTTTCACCTTCACTCATTTGCCGTCCATTTACCGTTCATTTGCCGTTTATCTGCCGTCTTTGCCGTATGCTAGCTTCGCTCTTGCTCTATCCCTTCAAAAATCGCCCCAAGCTACCTCATCCGCCCTACCCAAAGGCTGCCACGTTGCGGTAAATTTGTGCGCCAAATTGCGTTTTGGTTAGCCAAACTTCTTCCCAGACCTTTATCTTTGCGGGCAATGGACTTTAAACTTACGGCCAGCGATGCTCATTCAAAGGCCAGGGCAGGCGTTTTGATTACCGATCATGGTGAAATACTCACCCCTATTTTTATGCCGGTGGGTACAGCGGGTTCCGTAAAGGCTGTTCATCAGCGCGAACTGGAAAATGACATCCACGCTAAAATCATTTTGGGGAACACCTACCACCTCTATCTAAGACCGGGCATCGAGTTACTCGAAAAAGCGGGCGGCTTGCACAAGTTCAATGGCTGGCGTCACCCTATTTTAACCGATAGTGGCGGCTACCAGGTGTACTCGCTTTCCGAAAACCGCAAGATCAATCAAGAAGGGGTAACCTTTAAATCGCACATTGATGGCTCCAAGCATTTCTTCAGCCCTGAATCTGTCATGGATATTCAGCGATCGATCGGGGCCGATATTATCATGGCCTTTGATGAATGTACTCCTTACCCCTGCGAATATGACTACGCCAGGAAGTCGATGAAGCTTACGCATGATTGGCTTGCGCGATGTGTTGCCCGTATCCACTCTACGGAACCAAAATACGGCTATTCACAGACGCTTTTCCCTATTGTGCAGGGCAGCACGTTTAAAGATTTAAGGCAGCAGTCGGCCGAGTTCATTGCCTCGCAAAACCAAGAGGGCAATGCCATTGGCGGCCTCTCGGTAGGTGAACCTCACGAAATCATGTATGAAATGACTGACCTAGTTTGCGGCATACTTCCCGCTGACAAACCACGCTACTTGATGGGAGTTGGAACACCCGAAAATATGCTGGAATGTATTGCACTTGGCGTGGATATGTTTGACTGCGTGATGCCCACCCGCAATGCCCGCAATGGCATGCTTTTTACCACGCAAGGAATAATCAACATCCGAAACGAAAAGTGGAAAGACGACCTCAGCGCAATTGACGAAACCCTTGGCGGATATGCCAGCAGTTTCCATTCAAAAGCGTATTTAAGGCACTTAATTATTAATAAAGAAATTTTAGGCGCACAAATTGCTTCTATCCACAACTTAACCTTTTATTTATGGCTGGTGAAGGAAGCGAGGAGAAAAATAGAGGAAGGAACGTTCCAAGAATGGAAAACAAAGATGGTGAAGACAGTTACAAATAGACTTTAGATATAAGACGTGAGATGTTAGATATAAGACAAGAGACTTTAGATACCAGCTATTACCGACTATTGACCCCAAACTATTGATTAACAATGAAAATAATTGACAAATACATTATCAAAAAAATACTCTCCACTTTTTTCTTTGTGGTAGTAATGCTCTCGGCTGTTATAGTTGCCATTGACATTACCGAAAAAATAGATAAGTTCTCAAAAAACGATTTAGATGCACTTACGGTACTTGGGTATTACCAAGATTTTGTGCCCTGGATTGCCGGTTTGTTAACGCCCATCACAGTATTTATTGCGGTTGTGTTTGTCACCTCTCAAATGGCCGGGCGCACCGAAATCATTGCGATACTTAGCAGTGGCGTAAGTTTTCGCAGATTTTTAGTGCCTTACTTTTTGGCGTCTGCTGTAATTGGTGTTCTTAGCTTTGCGTTGAACGGATGGATTATTCCACAGTCTAACCGAACGCGCCTGGCCTTTCAAGCAAGGTACTTCGATAACGTGTATTATTATGACAAAAGGAATGTGCACATGCAAATAGAACCTAATGTGTATCTGTATTTGCAGAATTATAATAATCAATCCAACACGGGCTATCAGTTTACCTTAGAGCGATTCGATAATAACAAACTGGTGGAGAAACTAACTGCAGATAACATTGCGTGGGATTCCGCCAAAAACAAATGGACACTCCGCTATTGGAAGATGAGGAAGGTGGATAGCATTTTCAGGGTCACCAGCAAAGCAGAAAGAGTTCACCTGGCGAAAGAAGGCGATGCCATGGATACGACTTTAGCGCTCTCGCCAAAAGATTTTGAAAACGACAACCGCCAATACGATGGTATGACCATACCAGAACTCAATCAGCATATTGCAAAATTAAAATTCAGAGGGTCATCAGGTGTTGAACAATATGAGGTCGAAAAGCAAATACGCTTTTCTTCTCCATTCACCATTTTCGTGCTGGTATTTATGGGCGTTATCGTGTCATCGCGCAAAAGCAGAGGCGGCACTGGCTTTCAAATTGCACTTGGTTTCTTGTTAAGCTTTGTGTTTATTCTATTCTTCATGATGTCGCGTACCTTCGCTGAAACGGGTTCCCTTTCGCCTCTGCTGGCCGCTTGGATACCGAATATCGTATTCAGTGTTATTGCGGCATTTATGTTTAAATACGTGCCTCGTTGATGCCAAGCAATCGGGACTTTCTTAAGCTTCACTTCATTGTTTTTTTGTGGGGCTTTACCGCGATATTGGGGAAGTTGGTACACATTTCCTCTGTCGAAATGGTGTTTTATAGATCCTTCCTTGCTTTCTTGGGCATAGGAGCACTCATGCTGCTATCAAAAGGCATTTCATTTAAAATTTCCAAAATAGATTTTTTGAAAGTTCTCTTCACGGGATTCATCGTGGCCATCCATTGGCTTAGTTTTTTCGGAGCAGGACGAATTTCAAATCCATCTACTAGCCTCATTGGCTTTGCTACGTGTTCTTTATGGGCGGCCTTTCTTGAGCCTTTAGCGAAGCGGAGAAATATTAGCATGGTGGAAGTAGGGCTGGGCTTAGTTGTGATCGCGGGCCTTGTTATCATTTTCTCTTTCGACTTTCAGTACAAATTAGGGCTTTTTTTAGCCGTCATTTCTGGATTGACGGCCGCCCTATTTAGTGTCATTAATTCTAAGTTGGTGACACGGGTAAATGAATTTGCCATTACGTTGTATGAAATGGCCGGGGCAAGTATAGCAGTGCTTTTGTTTTTTCCACTTTTTACAACTTTCATGGGTGGCGAAACGCCATTTGCAGAGATGCCCTCTTTTTCTGATTGGTTTTACATTGCGCTTATGGCTTTTGCCTGTTCCATTTACGCATATACGGTAAGCATAGATCTATCAAGGCGGATATCGGTTTTTGTCATTCAACTTACGCTCAATCTTGAGCCTGTCTATGGAATTGTTTTAGCATTGATTGTTTTTGGCAAACAAGAAGTAATGAATGCTAATTTTTACGTTGGCACGTTAGTGATCCTAAGCGCTGTATTGTTTTACCCCTTCATAAAGAAGAGGATGAATAAAGTCCCCGTCTAGGAAGTGTGATATTTTATTAAATTTGATTGATTTAATAAATGCAAGCAAATGAATGTTATTACCAAGAAAACAACTTCGGGAAGTATAAAAACTCTTTTTAAGAGAATTAAACCCAAAAAAAAGGGCTTCGACACTGAAGATTTTTCGGGCAAGCTAACTTGGAAGGGCAACCCTCTGGAAATCCAAAAAAAGCTGAGAGGAAATGATAGGTGATATACTTGTTGACACCAACATCGTAATTTATTCCCTGCAAGGTATCACTCAAATTAACGAGCTCCTTTACGGAAAAAAACTTTATGTCTCCTTCATTACCGAGATTGAATTGTATTCATGGCCTTCTATTGGCGAAAAAGACAGGAAACTAATACAAAGGTTTATTGAATCCTGCCAGATTATTGAATATTCCTCCCAGTTAAAAATGGAAGTAATTGAAGTCAGAAAGAAGTATAACTTAAAAATGGCAGATGCATTTATTTCAGCAACCTCCTCGCAATATGATATTCCATTGGTTTCTGCGGATTCTATTTTTTCAAAGATATCTGAAATCAATTTTATTCAAGTAAGAATTTAATTTCATTAGCCTAATCCTATTTCGCTGGCGTCACCACAATATTCCGATACTCAATTGGCCCATGATCTCCCTGTATCATAAAAGGCCCCGGTTCTCCTTCGTTACTATCGATGGCACCTCCGGTAATCCCTGGAATGACTTGACTGGTAATAACAGCTACACCATTTGCGATGATTGTAACCGTGCGACCGACTAACGTAATATCATAGGTCTGCCATTCGCCTGCATCCTTGGCAACCATTTCATTGGGCGGTAACAATCCGTATACCCCGCCCAACTGATCATCCCACGGTTCCATTCCCTTGCTGTCGGCTACTTGAACTTCATAACGACCTCGAAGATAGATTCCGCTGTTACTTCCTTTGGGATACCTGAACTCTATATGCAATTTGAAATCAGTAAATGATTGATCTGAGAACAGGTTAGAACCTGACTTTGGACTTTTCAAAACACCCGATTCCACAATCCATTGATTAGCCCCGTCCGTATGCCAACCTTTCATATCCTTCCCATTGAAAAGAACTATTGGTGCTGTCCATTCAGGAGCTTTTGTCCTTTTTAGTGATGGTGCTTTTACACCAGACCACGTATATTGTTTACCATCAAAATTTTTAAAAGTGCCTTTTATCTGATCCCCACTAAGGGTGCCCTCAAATTCTACATTTGTATCACTGTTATCCCATTGCGGTGGAATAGAAAAACTGAACTTCCCATTTTCAAAATTTATCTTTGAGATGGGGCGCGCGCTTCCGCTTGAAATCATTACTCTGCCCACCAATTTATTCACCCCCGAATGACGCACTTCAAGCCATGCAGGTTCCGGCTCACCCGCCCAAACAATTGTTAAATCCCAACGCCCCTCGAGTGGTGGAGGTCCCTGGTGTTCTTGCGCAAAAGAAGAAACACAAAAAAGAAGTAGAAAAAGTGAACAGATAAATTTCATAACGCTATTGTTTAATTTGAACTGAATCTTATATCAGAAATATACGAGAAAAAAATTACCACTCGATTGCTTTTGTTTCATTTGGCTGGAAGGTTATCTGTTTGGTTACACCTCGATAAATCAAAGTAGTTGTGCCACCATTTTTTGAAGAGAGTGTAATCTTTACAATGGATTTATTGACCCATTTCATGGCTATTTCAAAACCACCCCTTGCGCAAATTCCACTTACAGTCCCAGAAGGCCATGCATCGGGCAAAGCAGGCAATAATCTAATTTCATTCTCTGAAGATTGAACGAGCATTTCGGCAAAAGCTGCGGCACCGCCAAAATTGCCATCAATTTGGAATGGCGGATGGGCATCAAATAAATTAGGGTACGTGCCACCACCGCGTTGATAATCGGTTTTCATTTCGTCAGGCGGCACATACTTCAACAATTCGCGAATCATTTTGTACGCGTGGTTTCCATCCCACAATCGAGCCCACAAATTAATGCGCCAACCTTTAGACCAGCCCGTTGTTTCATCTCCTTTTATATCCAGCGATTTCCGACTCGCATTGGCGAGATCAGGCGTAAATGAAGGTGAAACATGATGACCTGGGTAAAGTCCGAATAAATGAGATTGATGGCGATGCTTCGGATCCATATCCTCCCAATCAAAATACCACTCTTGTAAATTACCCTTTTTACCAATTTGGTAAGGATACAGCTTGGCGAGCGCCTTTTCTATCTCGCTCCTAAATTCAGAGTCAATGTTCAGCACGTTTGAAGCCGCAATGGTCTGCTGAAATAATTCCCGAATCATAGCAAGGTCAGCGGTGCCTCCATACATTGTTGCTCCAACATATCCTTGCGGGGTAACATACATATTTTCCGGAGAAGTGGAGGGGGACGTAATCAAACGTCCATTTTTATCTTCAACCAGCCAATCCAAACAAAACTGAACAGCGCCTTTCATGAGAGGATATGCCTCCTTTCTCAGCCAATCAATATCGCGAGAGAAAGCGTAATGCTCCCACAGATGGGTGCTAAGCCAAACTCCCCCCATGTTCCAGTTAGCCCACGATGGGTCACCTTTGCCAAAGTTTCCAACTGGGTTGCTCATCGCCCATATGTCTGAATTATGACCAGCGGCCCAGCCACGGGTTCCATAAAATGTTTTAGCCGTTACCTGGCCAGTCTGCGCAACATTTTTAATAAAACTTAACAAGGGTGTATGCATTTCTGAAAGATTCGTGTTTTCAGCTAACCAATAGTTCTCCTCTGCATTTATGTTAATGGTGTAGTTACTGCTCCAGGGTGGCCTCATGTGAGGATTCCAAAGTCCTTGCAAATTGGCAGGAACGCCTGGAGTGCGCGAGCTGCTAATCAATAAGTAGCGCCCGTAGTTAAAATATAGCACTTCCAAATTCTTATCTTCTTTGCCCATGGCATATCGTTTCAACCTTTCATCTGTTGGAAGCTGAGGGGCTGTAGTTTCTCCCAGCGATAGGTTTACACGATTGAAATAAGCTTGGTAGTCGGCTACATGACCCTTTTTAAGCTCATCAAATCCCTTTTGAACACCGCTCGCCAAATTCCGAAAGGCTAGCTCCTTGTTATTTAACCCTTCGGTTGCGGGATTCTTGTCGAATCCATTAAAACTGGTGGCAATCGAAATATAGACTGTGGCTTCTGTTGCATCCTTCACTCCAATTGAATTAGCTGTTTCATAAATTTCTCCATCGTAATTTTTAATGGCTGCTGAGGCGGTAAAACGCGTTCCCTTTGACGCATCAAAAACGATGGCATTGGGTGTGTCGCCAAGGTAGCTTGGGTCTGCGTGCACAGGGGCGTAGCCATTCATGTGCAAGCGATACAAGTCAGTTGTTGTTTCAAACTTCAACAGACTGTTGAGTTCTAGTTCGAATGTTAGAGCCCCTTTTTTTCCGCTGGTTAGCTTTATTGCCATTACTTGATCGGGATGAGAAATAAAATACTCACGCGTAAACAACACGCCATCTACCTCGTAACTAATTTTTGACGTGGCCTGACTAATGTCTAATTCACGCGAATATTTCTTAGCTGCTCCCTTATGCTGAACGTTAACAAAAAGGGTTCCGAGAGGGGCGTATGATTCCGAAAACTTGCCTTGTAGTTTTTTATTTAGTGAATCGGCTGCTTTGTAATTCTCATTCTTCAACGCATCACGAATGGCGGGTAAATTTTTGTATGCCTCCGGATTCATGTTCGCATCCACAGGCTCACCTGCCCAAAGCGTAATATCATTTAAAAATAGTTTGTCAGAATTAACACCGCCAAAAATAGAAGCCCCCATTTTTCCGTTACCCAACACCAACGTCTCCTCGAAAAACTCAGCTGGCTTGTTAAACTGAAGCTTTATTGGCGACTGTGCCCAGCAAGTGCCAATGGTGAACAATAAAAGCAGTGAGCAGAGTTGATTTTTCATAGTGATAATAGATCATAATAAATTACCAGCCCAATAAGTCATTCCAACATACTGGTCTTTCAAATCGACTTGATAGGCAAACAAACCAAACACGGTGGAGCCAGAACCACTCATGCTTGCATATGCTGCTCCTCGCGCATAAAGCGAATCTTTCACTTCGCCAATTAAAGGGTGCTGCTTAAAAACACTTTCCTCAAAATCATTGCTGAGTAAGTGTCTCCATTGGTTTACTGGCTTTTTCAAAATACGTTTGCTACTATAGGGTGGCATTTGCGGTACTACTCCTTCATAGGCTTGCGCTGTAGACACATGGACGTTGGGATTGACGAGTACCAAGTAGTATCCTTTTAAATCTAAGTTAATTGCCGTCAACAAGTCACCTTTTCTTTCGCCAAACATCGGCTTGCTTTCAATAAAAAAGCTACAATCACTTCCCAACTTACTCGCATAATCTTGAAGTCGTTGAGTGCTTAGCTGAATATCGAATACTGAATTCAGAGTTTTCAAGGTGTAAGCTGCATCTGATGAGCCCCCACCTAAGCCAGCACCAGTAGGAATAATCTTGTGGAGATGAATGGAAACGGGAGGCAAATCAAAATCTCTTTGTAAAAGTTGATACGCTTTTACGCAGAGATTCTGATCGTTTGCTCCAGGTATTGGAGTGCCTGACGAAGTGAATGAAAATTCTTTTGAGGGAACAATCTCCAAAATATCCGTCCATGGTACGGGATAAAAACAGGTCTCAATATCGTGGTAGCCATCCGCTCGCTTCGAGATGATGTTTAACCCCAAGTTGATTTTGCACGGAGGGAAAGAAATCATTTGAAATTACAAATTCAATATTCAACATTAAGCCTCCATGAAAATGGAATGGTAAACTAACGTCTTAGTGTTTATGCTACTTGGAAAGCCGATCTACCAACTCCTGTGTCATACCAGCCGAAGAGAAACCACCATCGTGCATAAGGTTTTGCATCGTAACCATGCGCGTGAAATCAGAAAATAGCGAAACTGTATAATTAGCACAATCTTCAGCACTGGCGTTTCCAAGTGGTGACATCATATCTGCGAAATCAAAGAATACATCAAACCCCGAAATGCCAGCACCAGCCGTTGTGCGCGTGGGCGATTGCGAAATCGTATTCACGCGTACCTTCTTAAGTTTGGCAAAACGTGCTCCATAACTTCTGGCAATGGATTCAAGCATCGCTTTGGCTTGGGCCATGTCGGTATAGTCGGGGTAACTGCGTTGTGCTGCTATGTAAGTTAGCGCAACAATTGAACCCCATTCATTCATGGCATCTGTCTTTTCAGCCGTCTGCATTAATTTATGGAAAGACAAAGCGGAGATATCAAGCGTTTTTAAAAACCATTCATAGTTCATATCTCCGTAAGGTTTGCCTTTACGGATGTTTGGACTCATACCGATAGAATGCAACACAAAATCAATCTTGCCCCCTAATTTCTCAACCGAACCAGTAAAAAGCTTGGTAAGGTCTTCTTCAGAAGTTGCATCAGCAGGAATAATGGCAGCATTGCATTGCTCTGCCAACTCATTTATTTTACCTAGGCGCATCGCTATTGGAGCGTTAGTCAGGGTAAACGACCCTCCTTCCTCCTTAACTTTCAATGCTGTTTTCCATGCTATGGAATCTTCATTCAGTGCGCCAAAAATAATTCCTCTTTTTCCCTTGAGTAAGTTATAAGCCATGATTGTCTATTTTTATGGTTTAAAATGAGGCACAATATAATCGATAATTGGTAATTGATCCGTATGATTAACAATCCTTCTGCCCCGATCGGCATTTTTGATAGCGGAATTGGCGGTCTAACCGTGGCTCATGCCATTACACAGTTGTTGCCCAGTGAGAGCATTATTTATTTTGGCGATACTGCCCACCTCCCTTACGGAGATAAATCAGAGGCCGCTATTCAGGCGTACTCAATAAAAATCGCAGATGTACTCTTAAAAAGAGGGTGTAAAGTAATTGTGATCGCTTGTAATTCTGCCAGTTCGGCCGCTTACGAGCTGCTCAAAGAATATGTTAACAAGCAAGCTCATGTGATAAACGTGATTGACCCCATGGTGGAATTCGTGACAACTCATTTTAAAGAAAAAAGCATCGGGTTGATTGGAACCAAAAGGACCGTGCAATCTGGGATCTATTCAAAGAAAATACACGAACATCAAAAAGGCATCCTATTAAAACCGTTGGCCACGCCACTTTTAGCACCTATGATAGAAGAAGGATATTTCAACAATAAAATCAGTCATGATTTAATTGAAGAATACCTAAGCAACGATTCATTAAAAGAAATAAAAGCCCTTATTTTGGCTTGCACACATTACCCACTCATAAAAACTGAAATCAAAGACTTTTACAACGGGAGTGTTGAAATCCTTGATTCATCTGAAGTTGTAGCGTTGGCACTGAAAAAACTACTTAAAAAAAACCAGTTACTGGCGAATAATGTTCTGCCGGCCCATTCTTTTTTGGTTTCTGATTATACTGAATCCTTTGAGGTTTCAACTCAAATTTTCTTTGGCAGTATGGTCAGGCTTGAAATGCATACTTTGTGGCGTTAATGTCTGTATAACTAACGATGTAAGATTTAAAGTGAATTTAATAATCCGATATCAAAATATTTTGGCAAATTTGTTAAGCCTGTGTCTCGTCAGGTCTAAACTTAACTAATGGCAAAAAGCACTTTTTTATTGATTGTTTCGCTACTATTTGCTGCCGCTCATTTCGCATCAGCTCAAAGAGCCATTGACAGTCTCGAAAAAGAGTTTAAAAGGCCTTTGGGCGATTCACTAAAAATAAAGACGCTCATCGCGCTTTCGGAAGAATATCAGTATATTGATTTTAATAATTCGATTCAATTAGCAAACGAGGCAGTTGAACTAGCAACTAAAAAAAATTGGAATTGGGCTCTTTCGATTGGATTGGAAAGAAAGTCGTACTTGAGCTCTATAAACGGAGACTTTCTTTCCGCTATTATTTTTGATCAGGATTTGCTGAAGCTAGCTATTAACAAAGGTGACAGTTCTAAACTTGCTGACTGTTTAAACTTTCTAGGATTTGATTACCAAGAGTTGGGCGAGTTTGACGAAGCGTATTATTATTTTTCTCAAACCTATAGAATATCAAACGCACTCCACGACTCTTCTAAAATAGCGCGAGCATACCTTAACTTGGGTTCTGTTTTCAAAGAGCTCGGCCAATTTGAACAAGCCTTAGAATATTTAAAGCTTTCCGGAAAAATTAGTAGCCTACTTAAAGACCAATCTGGAGAGCCTTATATTCTAGATGAAGAAGGCGATATCTACCAAAGCAGAGGGCAACTTGAAAAAGCAAAAGGTATTTTATTGCACGCCTTAAAACTAACCCGACAGCAAAGACAACTTATTCTGGAGCCTAATATCTTCAAAAAATTAGCACTCGTTGCACTAAAGCAGAATAAATTCAAAGAGGCTATTAGCTACTACGATAGCGCCAATTCTGTTTATTCAAAATCGAACAACAAGTATGGTTTGTCACAAGTAAAGTTAGGCCTAGGGGAAATTTTCTTAAAACAAGAAAAGCTTGACTCAGCATTAGGGTTCATCGAAGAAAGTAGGACTATTGCCAAAAATATTAACGCGAAAAACGCAGAAGCCGCGTGTCTAACATTATTGGCGGAGTTAGCCGAACGAAAAAAAGATTTCGAAAAAGCACTGCTATATTATAAATCTGCCAAAAAACTGAGCGATAGTTTGGTAAGCCAAGAAACGTTGACAAGAGCTTTCCAAAACCAACTGCGGTTTGAAACCGAAAACCGTGATACTGAAATTGCTGAACTTACTTCGTTCAAGTACCAGCAACTAAGAGCAATGAAACAAGAGGAGTTTGTGAGAAACATTCTCGTTGTGGCAATCGCCTTAACGGCCATCGTTCTATTTACCGTTTATAGAAGCGGACAAAGACGACTGAGAATTAACAGACTTCTGTTGGATCATCAAGAAGAAATTAAACAACGAGCGATTGAATTAGAACAACTAAATAAAGTTAAAGACAAATTCTTTTCAATTATTTCCCATGATTTAAGGTCACCTATAAATTCTTTGTCGGCAATTCTTTCTTTGATGGAGAATAAGAGCCTAACCAATGAGGAGTTTAATAGGCTTGCAAAAGAGCTAAGAATTCAATTTTCTACTACAAAAACACTAATAAATAATTTACTGGATTGGGCTCTTTTACAAATGGATAAGCTAAAAATACAACCCGAGTCAGTTAATCTTTGTGACCTTGCCAACCAAAATTATGCACTCCTCAGTTCGCTCCATTTAAAAGAAGTGAAATTCATTAATCGAATAAATGAGACTCATGTTGGCTTTGTCGACACAAACATGATAAACCTTGTTTTTAGAAACTTAATAATGAACTCTTTAAAATTTACCGAAACGGGAGGAGAGATTACATCAGATTCTTTCGATATGGGAAGTCACTATGAGATTTGTATCGGTGATAATGGTGTCGGAATGTCAGAAGAAGTCAAAAACACGATTTTTGAAAAACCGATCGGTTATAGCACACGAGGAACCGCCAACGAAAAAGGAACTGGCTTAGGCCTTATTCTTTGCAAAGAATTTGTAGAACGAAATGGCGGGAAAATTCGAGTAGAAAGTGAATTAGGAAAGGGCAGTAAGTTTTATTTCACTGTCTTAAAATCTTCTAAGTAATAAATCTAATTGCCTAGAATTTTAAATAATTCGTCTAGGTTCGGAGTGATTACTATTTCGGTTCTACGATTCTTCTGCTTATTCTGGGGAGAATCGTTATTTACTAAGGGTGTAAATTCACCTTTTCCTGCCGGCACCACTTGGTTTGGTAAAACACCAGCCTTTGTTAAAATGCGTGTAATCGAAGTCGCCCTTAACACGCTTAGATCCCAATTGTCTTGCAAATACTCACTCTTTTTAGAGATCGGTACATTATCGGTATGGCCTTCTATCATTATCTGAATATCTTTTTGATCTTTTATCGCTTTTGCCAGTTGCTGTATCGCTGTAACACCTTTCTTATCAACATCAATACTTCCAGAGCTAAACAAAAGTTGTTCAGACAGAGAAACGTACACCTTTCCATTCTTGATTTTTACTGTCAAGTCGTTCTCTTTGAAGTTGAGCAGTGAATTACTAATCCTATTTTTAAGATCGGTAACAGCTTTATCTTTATCTGATAAAACTTGTTCCAGTTCCTTTACTTTTCTCTCACGTTCCAAAAGGCTATTGCTCAGCGAATCATTTTGCCTCCTTGTTTTATCCAGGCTTTCTTGAATATTCACCAATTGCTCGCGTTGTTGACTAACATCACGATTCAGTTTCCCGCTGCTATTCAAAAGAGTTTTATAGATTGAATTTAACTGCTCGTGATCCTTCGATAAATTAGAAAGTTTCTTGCTGGTTGCCTTACTATCCGCGGCCAAATCAGAAGTATCTTGTTTTAACCTCTTGATCTTATCATTTAGCGAGATAATGCTAGTGTTAGCACTGTCTAAAGATTTGTTCTTTTGAGATAATTCACCATCAGCTTTAATCTTTTGAGCCAGTATGTCATCAAACTTCTTTTTTGAAACGATGCAAGAGCTAAGCAGAAAAGGGAATAGAAAAAAAGCAAAGAAAGATGTTTTCATGTTTTGAATGTTAAAACAAATTTATCCTTATTTATCGGCAAGCCAAATGACCTGTGTTTTCTCAAGAAGTTAAATTGCTTCTAAGGCATTAATCTGTTCAGTAAGACATTCCAATTTTAGCTAAGTAATTCCAATTAAACCTGGCATCGTAGATCCCATGAACCGAGTACAAAAGTCGCTAAAATCGAAACCCTATATCAAGACTTCCATAAATATGATCAATCCCGCCAGCAACTTCTTTACTGAGATG
Organism: Cyclobacteriaceae bacterium; assembly: GCA_044349005.1. GTDB lineage: Bacteria > Bacteroidota > Bacteroidia > Cytophagales > Cyclobacteriaceae > ELB16-189. Next base: position 1,028 of record JBIKRT010000102.1, on the reverse strand, counting down.
AGTAATTGTCGATGAATACGACCATTTAGGAGTTGAGTAAATTAACCCAACGTGTTGCCTGAATATAATCGGCAGCGCGTCCAGCACAAAAGGGCTTTGATTATTGTTAAAGAGGCTTCCTTCAATAAAAATGTTCGAGAATACGTAGTCAAAGCCGATACCTCCGAAGAAGAAGAGTTCTCCTTTTTTTCTGGTATTCTTAGAAAGAAAAGACCCTGAAAAATTTGATTCCTTTAAAGTTTTAAAATTTAAGATACGAAACGTCAAGTCCTGCGAAAGCTTGTTTGAGCCTGTTCCAGCATTAACTGACGAAGTACTGGCAACATCGAACTTGTTTTTTAACCGCCATGATCTCCAATACTTATAGTTGACATTAAGTACAACCTCATCTCTTATTTGCGAAGCCCACCCTCTGGGGGCCCGAAGCTTTAAAATCTTATGCCACCAAGATTGGACTTGACCTAACCGAGACGACTCACCAACTAACCCTAGATCTACCGAAAAAGAAAATCCCCTATCTACTAAATCGAATCGTTTTATGCCAATGCTTATGTAGTCATAACCGGCATAGGGTCGATCCATTTGACTGATTTCAGTCTGACTTATTCCTCTTGGCGTAAAGAGTTTTATACCAATTTTATAAGTTAATAGAATCTTAGATGTGTCCGATTTGGCGAATGTTTTGAAAAGATGGGAAGTCGAATCAATTAATTTTTTATAAGCCAAATCCTGACCAGCTGTATAGTAGTAATCACGAAAGAAGAATACATCGTTATCAGTCAATACCGAAAATTCTTTGCTGTATGATCGGGACTGAGAAAAAACGACCATTCGCAGACAAAATAGAATAATGAGTATTGACATTCTCATCACCGAGTATTTATATTAAAGAGGAAATGCAAAAAAAAAAGCCCCTTCATTTTATTGATGGGGCTTTGATAAAAAAAGGCAACGACTTACTCTCCCGGGTTTGACCCTAGTACCATCAGCGCGGGTGGTCTTAACTGCTCTGTTCGGAATGGGAAGAG
>JBIKRT010000101.1:0-14555 GCA_044349005.1 Cyclobacteriaceae bacterium | reverse complement strand
CCGGAATCATTAAACTAAAAGCCAGTTTGACGGAAACAGATAACTATTCTGCTTCAGAAAAAGTGATCACCTTAACAATCGGAAAGGCAACGCCAGTTATTGCCTTCAATGATTTAAACAAAACTTTTGGAGACACCCAATTTAACTTAAATGCTACGGCTTACACAGGAGCAGTTTTTTCTTACGGCACTGTAAGCGATCCTACCAATACTGCACAGGTAAGTCTAAGCGGAGTTGACAACAAAACCGTCACCATCACAAAAGCCGGAATCATTAAACTAAAAGCCAGTTTGACGGAAACAGACAACTATTCTGCTTCAGAAAAAGTGATCACCTTAGCAATCGGAAAGGTAACGCCAGTTATTGCCTTCAATGATTTAAACAAAGACTTTTGGAGACAGCCCATTTGACTTGAATGGCACGGCTTATACAGGAGCAAATCTCACCTATAGTGTTTTTGTTGGTATTGAGAATACAGGGGAAGTAAACTTGAGTGGCGTTGAAAACAAATCAGTGACTATTATTAAGGCAGGAGTAGTAAAACTGAAAGCAACCCTTAAAGAAACAGATAATTACCTTGGGGCTGACAGAACAATTACGCTCACTATCAATAAGGCAAATCAAATTATCGCATTTACACCAATAGCCGATAAGCTTAACACAGATATACCTTTTATAATTCAAGCCAACTCTACTTCAGGCTTGCCAATAACGATTTCTTTAAAATCTGGCCCAGCTACTATCAGTGGTAACACATTGACTTTGACGAAAGAACTAGGAAATGTAGTCATCGAAGGCAAGCAGCAGGGGAACGGAAACTACTTGCCAGCAACCACCGCTACCATCGCATTTGTGGTTACATTAGATCCCGTCTTAGCTCTTGAACAATCAGGCAATGGAATTCAAATTTGGCCTATCCCTACGAAGAGATTTTTGAACGTAAAAACTGAATCCGTCAAAATATCAGAGATTTCTATTACCGATTTAGTTGGCAAAGAAACACTAAGCGCAAAGTACGATTCAAATGAAATTCAACTTGACCTAGAAAATTTTTCTCAGGGACTATACTTGATAAAAATATCGACTGTGACTGGAGAAATTGTAAGAAGAATTATGAAGGTCAACTAATTCGCGAGTATTTTGTTTAGAAGTTGTTTGGTAAACTTAATAACGAAGGCAAAATAGTCGAAAACCTTCAATGTAACATGCTACTTCCACCCAAAACCAACTTGAACAACAAAACGATTTAAATCAAGGATGTTGCTCGTCTGATTGTATTGTGTGCTCCATTCATACCGATACGAATACGAAACGGCTTGCTGTTTCATGCCGACTGAAAACAAAAGGCGTTTCTTCTCTAACTCATATTGGTACGTAAGTGCATAATGTAGCATTAGGCCGCCTTGCTGTTTAAGATTAGGCAATTCATACCCCGGCTTATCCATCCATGCAAAAGAATAACCGCCATTCAATTGCACACTCAATCCATTCTTTCTACCTGCTATTTTTTGAGAGAGATGTAAAAAAAAAGGCATGGTTTTCCATTGGTCATAACTATCAAATCCCACACCAACTCCTGTTGAAAATCTTTTTGACAGCTGAGCACCATTTATCAAGTAAGCTGAAACCGTAACTTTATTATCCAGATCACAGGCTGTGCAGCCAATTTGGGCACCATTTAAAAACATCCCATAATAATGGATCTTAAATTGAGTGGTATCTTTTTTTTGGGCAAATGCATTCGTTGCAACTACCAGCAATGTCACCACAGAGAAAATGATACGCATGTTTTATTGCTTTCTAATTATTTGAAGAGTACTAATCAATTTAATATTCTTAACGTCAGAGTAATCAAATTGATAGATGCCGTCTTTGCCCGTCATGATCGCTACATTGTTATAAGGAATAACATCGTAGGTATTGATGTTCTTGTAATGCGCCAATTGGTTGGCAGAAATGGTTTTATAATCGCTGGCATCAAATACTTTCAACCCATCGTCACCATCGCAGATAAAAAGTGTCTTGTTATCGATACCTAATCCATGGGGATTGGTCATCAGATAGGTTTTAAGTAAGACTGGATTTTTCAGATCTTTTACGTCAATTACTTCCAATTGATTGCTAAATCCCTGACAAGCATTACCCGACCTAAGCGTAACATAAGCAAGATCACCTTCCACTACAACAGGGTCGCATTGGCGAACATGACTATACAAACTAAGTTGCTTTGGATTTTCCGGATCGCTTAAACTAAAAATGTACATACCTGTTTGCGAACCCAAAAACAGATTTCCGTTGTATGGAAAGACGGTTTCAATATCCCAACTGATATAAGCCTTTGTTAAGGCCTTTGGCTCAGAAGTAATTTTAATATCTACCGTTTGCAAGTTTCCATTGTCCAAAAGATATAAATGATCGCCTTCAATGGTAAACCTGGACATGGAACCGCCTTTGCCCGCAGCATTATTTGGGGCTACTGCAGCTTTAGAACTAAAAGATGACGAGGCCATCAACGCTACTCCCCGATCATAATAAACCCCTCCCCACTGTTGATATGCAAGGGCTCTGCAACCCGAATCATCTATATTCACTTTCTCTTTTAACGCCCATTCGGTAACAATTCCTTTTTGCACATCGGGGGCAAAACCCAAGCTATTGTACCTGGAAAAAATACCTTCCAGCCTTTTTACCACTTTAATATTCTGCACATCCGAAATATCAATGGCCAATAAATCGATATAGCTATCGGCATAAAGAATATTTCCTTTAACAGACAGATCATAGTTTCCAGGTATATTGATAAAGGTTTTTTCTGTTGGGTTTGATGGGTTTTTATTATCGATAACATGAATACCTTTTCCCACTTCGTTTAGAAACAGCCAATTGTCTTTTATGTAAATCTTGCCCGGTTCATTTATCTCTTGAGGCGCAATTGTTTTTACAGCAGCACGTATTTCAGCCGTGGTGGTGTAAACGGGTTCATAATAGTTGTAGGATTGCTCCACCTTGCATTTGTCTTCACAGCTATTACCAGCAATGGTCAACAAAACAAGAGTCGTAAAAAAAGCAAAACTTTTAATTGACGACTTTTGATAAATGGTTTTCATACGTTTAAATTAGTAGTGAGACATTAGGATTGAGACGTGAGACCTCATTATTATATTATTGAGCATAGAGCATCTTAATGGCAATTTCATCAGAATGTTAGTTGTCTTTTTTATAGACACATAAAAACGGCTGTGGGTTGGAAGCTACTTAAAATTATAGCGAAGCCTAAAACCGACATCCCACACAAGTGGGTTAATAGTTGAGCCTACCGTAGGCTTAACTATGGATTGAAATGAATAGCGCATGCCTGGCACGAGCGAGAATCGATACTGAGAGGATATCTTATAACTCAACTCGGTACCCAGAAGGCCGGTCCAGTTTATGTTTTGATAGGCAGAGTTTTCCCCGGCAGCTTCCGTATAGGTGGCGAGCTTCCCAGACGGGTCGACCAAAGAATTTCGCACAAAGATGTCGGATGCTATTCCTGTGTTTAATTGCAATCCAAACTTCCGTTGAACAATTTGATAGCCCGCCTGAAGCGGGATAGACACAAACTCATTGACACTATTCACATTATAAGAACTAGTAAAATTGCTAGCTGCATTTGATACATTTTTTTGGCTCGATAAATCGGCTAAGAAGGCCTGATTTCCATTAATAGCTTGATTGGAGGAATAACCTACCGATTGCGTGAGATAATTTACGCCTGTCATAATCGTCCAGCGCTTTGAAATCTTCTTACCCATTGCCATTCCAACCGAAAATGAGGAACCCGCATTCGAACTAGTCGAACTTTGCGAACGTGAAGCAGGAGTTGAAGAACTCAGATTACCAGCCATCCCCCCATTTAAACTTGCTTGTTGCGAGTAAGCACCGGCCGAACCACCAATTGCAGCCCACCAATTATCTTCCTCCTTGTTTTCTTCGACCGATAATATTGGTTCACTCAAAACTATTTTATCGCGCGTTCTGCGATCAAAAACTGGTTCACCTTTTAGTTTGATGTCATAATAAGCGAAAGCGTTGTTCAATTTAACTTCACGATCAATGTGTTTTGTGCTATTTTTCGGATCGGAGAAATGCTGAGTCGCGTCAGCCTTATCATTTGTTTCCTTTGCCTCTACCTGGATAAGAGTTGCTTGGCCATTAGTGCCGCGCTGGTTGTCAGCAAGAAGGTTTTGTCCTTTTGTTTTACTAGTTATTGGCTTACCTGCCTTGCCGGTAATGCTATTGTTCGCGCTACTGGTGTTGGATTGATTCCCACTTGTTTTTTGTTCGTTCGCATCCGCCTTCGTATTGCCTTTTTGTTCAGAAGAGGCAAGCGTAGATTTTTCCGCACTATTCCATTTAACAATTGAGAGGCCACCTAATAAAATAGCAACCAACAACGAAGCCGCGGCTAACCGTTGGTAAAACACCACTCTGCCACGCATCACCATTCCATCGGTGGCAGCCAAACTGTTTTCAATCGATAGCCACAAGGCCTCGTTGGGTTCATCTTCCGCATCCGCGAAAGCGTCCCGCCACTTATTTTCAAAATCCCTATTCTCCAAACTTTGCATACTTCTTTTCTTTTGACTCTAACTTGGCTCTCAGCAACATCTTGGCCCTGTTGTGTTGTGATTTAGAGGTGCCCTCACTGATACCCAACATATCCCCTATCTCTTTGTGGCTAAAGCCTTCAATGGCAAACAGGTTGAAAACCATTCTGCAGCCATCGGGCAACGACTGTATCATGTCAATCAATTCATTCAAATGAAAACTGGAAAGACTGATCTCCTCTCCTTCACTAAGGTTCGCATTTGCGACATCCACCATAGGCAATAAATACAACTTTTGGCGTTGTGCATTTAGCGCAGTATTTATCATAATTCGAGTGATCCAAGTGTTCAACGAGGAGTCGCCCCGAAAATTCTTTATAGCGGCAAACACTTTAATGAATCCTTCTTGCAAAATATCCTCTCCTTCTTGAATCGTTTTGGCATATCGCTTACAGGTAACAGACATTTTTCGGCAATAGCGTTCATAGAGCGCCTTTTGGGCTACTCTGTCGCCACGAGCGCATCCTTGAATGATTTCTTGTTCGCTTAGCATTAAACCGATTTACTTACTAGACCCCAACTGATTCAATTTAGTTGGAATGAATATTGATATTTTGTTCTCTACAATTTGAAGGCTAAATTTCACAAAAGAATACACAAACTTCCATGAGAAAAAACTTTCTTCTTTGCTTTCTGGCGCTAGTTTCAAGTTCTTCTGTTGCACAACAGCAGCTGGAGTTTATCGACAAAGCGTATGAATCTACCATAAAGACCATCATGGTATACCCAAATCGTGGAAACGCAACTGACAATATGAATACTTCTGTCACTTCCATAGAGGAGAATAACTTGGTGTTGGAGTTTGATGAATTGAAAAATAGTTGGTCCGATTTTTATGTTAAGTTGATACACTGCAACTACGATTGGACAAAATCCACGCTGAGTGATTTAGATTTTTCGTATGAATACAATGAGTTTAACATCACTGATTATGCCTTCTCAAGCAATACACATATACCGTATGTTCATTATCAGTTTGCCATACCACGTGTTAAAATTCCAGGAAACTATTTACTGATCGTCTATCGCAACGGAAACAAAAATCAACTGGTACTTTCCAAACGACTGATGATTTACGCATCCCAAATCAGTATCGTGAACGATCGACAATTTTTAGGGACAGGCGCAGGGCGAACTATACAGCCCTTTAATTTTACGTTGAATTACTCGAACGTGGAAATTTTCAGTCCGCTGCAAAGCGTCCATTTAATGATGATGCAAAATCATCGCTGGGACAACAGTAAAAATGATATCAGCCCATCTTTTGTTCGGGAGAATTCAAGCGAATTAGAATACCGGTTTTTTGACGAAGTCCAATCCTTTCAAGGTGGCAACGAGTTCCGTTTTGTAGATTTTAGATCGCTCAATTATCCAGGTCAAAACACGCATAGCATCGATAAATCGGCCAAGCCATTTCATTTGTATGTGGAAGAAGACAGACCAAGAACAGACCAAGCTTATGCGCAATACAATGATTACAATGGCGGCTTTTTAATCGACAACCGTGATACGGGCGATTCAAAAACAGGAAGTAATTACCTGAACGTTACATTCGCTTTAAAACCTTTCAAAAAATATTCAGAGCCCATTTTCGTGGTGGGGGCTTTTAATCAATGGAACCTTACGGAAGAAAATGAGATGAAGTTTAATATCTCAACCACCTCTTTTGAAAAGACTTTTTTACTCAAACAAGGCTTTTACAATTACACCTATGCCATAAAATCAATTACCACGCCAGCCAATGAAATTGAGGGTAATCACTTCGAGACCGAAAACGTATATGAAATCTTCGTTTACAACAGGGCCTTTCAGCCCAATGCAGATTTACTTTTAGGATATTTTGTTTTTGAAACCAATCAGCGTTAAGCAAAAACCATTTCTTCTTCTGCGGGCTTTTGAATGGCCTTTCCGTTGGCAACGTCTAGCATGCCAAACCCTTTGTGTGAGAAATGACCAAGGCCATACTCATAAACAAATTGCTGAACCGGCTGTGGAGCGTAGAGCGTAAATGGAAACGTGTAACCACGCACCTCAAATTTGACATCCGAATCATACAATGGATAAATGCGGGCGAATTTTTTAGATGTAGCCTGAATGCGCGCGAGGTAGTCTTTATCAGCAACCAGTTGAAATTTATAAAAACTAGCGAGCTCATCAGCTGAAAACTTCATAGACTCTTCCATCCTAGCGATGGTGGAGTCATACAATAAATCCGAAAATTCATCGGTATGAGGAGATATGAACCGTTTGCCCGATTCATCATTAAAAGAAGCTTGCGTGAGCACAATGGGTGAGATACAAAGAAATTTCACCGATTCGCCAATGGCCACAGGATCTTCATTTTCAATTGCCTCTGGCACCAATTGCAACGTGCCTATCAAAAGTTCCTTTTGCACCATCAGCACTTTCAAAAAATATTCTGAAAACTCTTGATCTGACGATGAAAAAACAAGGGTAACACGAGAAGAATAAAAATGCAATCCTTTCCTGCTGATTTGAATTTGGCCTTTTAATCCGGAAAAATTATAACGCGTAAACGGCAAAAATTTTCTTTCACCACCGAGCATTACCAACCCTTTAATGGTTTGAGCCACCAAAAATTGATGATGAAACGGAACATATGCGCCCCTGTTCTTTAAATAAAAGACAATCCTGATTCTCAAAAGACAAAAAAATTGGGTAAAAAATTATTATTTACAATAACCCGAGTACGCCATCTAAAAATAGAAGGCTAATGTACGAATAATGCCCTGAAAAACAGAACTCTTTGAGTGTTAATTTAGTATGAACTCAAACATTGAAACGAAAGTGCATAATATCGCCATCCGCTACCACGTATTCTTTGCCTTCTACCCCTAATTTACCAGCTTCCCGGCAACCAACTTCTGTCTTATACTTCTCAAAATCGGTCAATTTAATTACCTCGGCACGGATGAAACCTTTTTCAAAATCGGTATGAATTACTCCGGCAGCTTGTGGCGCTTTCCACCCTCTGTGAATGGTCCAAGCCCTCACTTCTTTTTCCCCTGCAGTAAAATAGGTGATCAGATCTAACAAATGATATGCTGCACGGATCAGTTTACCCAAGCCCGATTCAGTTAAACCGTACTCGTTCAAAAAAGACATTCTATCTTCTTCGTTGTCTAACTCCGCTATTTGCGCCTCAATTGCAGCGCAAACAATCACCACTTCCGCTCCTTCTTCTTTTACTAAGTTCCGAAGCGCATCTACGTGCTTATTACCCGTGTGGATAGCCCCTTCGTCTACATTTGCGACATAGATTACGGGCTTATCAGTGAGCAATTGAAGGTCTTCTATTGCCTTTTTTTCTTCCGCGTCCATTTTAACGGATCGGGCATTTTTTCCTGCCTGCAGTGCATCGCGGTAGGTTTGTAAAACAGACAATTCTTTTTTTGCTTTAGCATCTCCGCCTTTTGCGGTCTTCTCGGTCTTGGCGATTTTCTTTTCAACAGAATCCAAATCGCGCAACTGCAATTCAGTATCAATGATTTCTTTATCGGCTACCGGATCAATCTTACCATCTACATGGATTATATTATCATTATCGAAACAACGCACCACATGAGCCACTGCATCTACTTCACGTATGTTCGCCAGAAATTGATTCCCTAAACCTTCCCCCTTACTTGCTCCTTTTACCAAGCCAGCGATGTCCACAAATTCAAAAGTGGTTGGAATTACCTTTTGCGGATTTACCAGGCCTTCTAAAATTTTTAACCTCGGATCGGGGACAGGGATAACACCTACGTTTGGCTCTATCGTACAAAACGGAAAGTTGGCAGCCTCGGCCTTATTGTTTGAAAGTGCATTAAACAAAGTAGATTTTCCAACATTCGGAAGCCCAACAATTCCACATTTTAGTCCCATACTTGAAATTTGCTTTTTTTCTTTGAAGTTTTGAGTCGCCCCACTTACCAATCTTAAAATCAGGTCGCAAATATAGATAAGTCTTAAGGAGTTGCGAAACCTGCTAAGTGTACAAAAGAAAAACCCCTGGATTGCTCCAAGGGTTTTCCCGGTCTAGGGCTAGGTAGGTAAATCTAATCCCATTTAAGATCTGTTTCGGCTGCCACGCCCTTTACTGCTTCTTCATTTTCTTCACGAACTTGGTCAAATTGCGAAAAGTCGACACCCGGCATAAGTTCATTTTTAACGTGGTTTACAGTATTATTGAGTGCCTCGACAAATTTGTTAAAGTCCTCTTTGTAAAGAAAGATCTTGTGCTTTTCATAAGTGAACCCTTCATCATCCTTATTGTAGCGCTTTTTACTTTCTGTAATCGTTACATAGTAATCGCTTGAACGTGTTGCCTTTACATCGAAAAAATAGGTACGCTTTCCAGCTTTCACTTTCTCCGAGAAGATCTCATCCCGGCCATTCATCTTGTTATCTTCCACAGGTATTTAAAGTTTAGTTTTTGGTTGATCCCAATATACTAGTTAAAATATTTATTGCAAACAAACAACCCTATTTTTTGAAGGCAATGTGCTACTTTTGAAACAGTTACACTTACATTGATCCCAAAAACTACCAAAAACAATGGCCTCAAACCTAAGCTTGGATGAAGTTAAAAAAGTTGGCGGTTTAGAATTGCTTGCCAAGCAATTAGTAGACGGCTTTATAACTGGCTTACATAAATCTCCTTATCATGGCTTTTCGGTAGAGTTTGCGGAACACCGCCTTTATAATGAGGGACAAAGCACTCGCCATATTGACTGGAAGGTGTTTGCTCGCACCGACCGGCTTTACACCAAACAATACGAAGAGGAAACCAACCTTAGATGCTTGCTCGTAATTGACAGGTCTCCTTCCATGTTTTATCCCGAAGGGCAGCAATCTAAATTGCAATTTGCTATGTATGCCGCTGCGGCCTTAGCATACCTGTTGCATACTCAGCGCGATGCTGCTGGCGTGTGCCTCTTTTCTGAAAAAATCGAAGAACTCACGCCCATTAAAAGCACTGGCACTCATCTCAATAAGCTCTTCGCTATACTTGAAAAGTATAGCAAATCTGACACTTTTTCGAGAAAAGTAACCAGGGTAAAATCTGCACTCGATGAAATTGCCGAGAAAATTCATAGGCGTTCGCTTGTAATTATCTTCAGCGATATGTTTGACGAAAGCGAGGGTCTTAATGAGTTGTTTAAATCACTTCAACATCTAAAACATAACAAACACGAAGTTCTTTTATTTCATGTAACCGATCACGAAACTGAATTGAATTTCGCTTTCGCGGATAGGCCGCACGAGTTTATTGATCTCGAAAGCGGTGAACGATTAAAGTTAAATCCTTCAGAGATTAAGGATCAATATGAATCTCAATTAAAGCAACTGCACACTGAGCTTAAGATGAAATGCAATCAGCTGAAGATTGATTTTATTTCAGTCAACACGAAAAGTAATTACTTCGAAGTATTGCAAGCTTATTTAAACAAGCGAGCAAAGATGAGATGACAAACGGTGCGCTAGTTTATTTTACCAATTGTTCGTTATGAAGATAAACCTTCCGTGCTAAAAGGACTTCCTTCGTCTCAACGTGATCTGGATCGGGCACACAACAATCGACCGGGCAAACAGCTGCACATTGTGGCTCCTCATGAAAACCCGTGCATTCGGTACACTTTCCAGACACTATATAGTAGAATTCGTTCGATACAGGTTGTTGATCTTCTTTCGCGTCTGCAAAAGAACCGTCATCCAACTTCACGGCTGTCAACGCAGTGCCTCCAGCCCAGTTCCACTCTCTTCCGCCCTCATAAATCGCAGTATTGGGGCACTCTGGTTCGCAGGCACCGCAATTAATGCATTCATCGGTAATCATTATGGCCATAGATAAAGATATTCAGGTTTTACTGATAATTTCGACACAAAAATACGCCACCAACATCATCCGTCAAAACAACCCACCCTCAACAATAGTTTAGAATGAACTTATCTGAAAGAATAAATGCTTTTTCAATGCTTGGCGAACGGTTGCACTCCCTTTCGCAGGAAGACCAACAATTATTAAAAGGATCGGCAAAGGCAGCAAATCCGTGGTTTATAGATGAAAGCGTGGAATTGGCACTCTCCGGAATTCAGAAATTCATGAATCCCAAAGCCCTTGAAAGCTGGGTGAGTAATTACGCGGTCGAGAAAGACAAGCCAAAAAAAATAGGCGTGGCAATGGCTGGAAATATTCCCTTAGTTGGCTTTCACGATCTTTTATCGATACTAATTTCAGGGCATTCCGCGCACATAAAGTTAAGTCATCAAGATACCTTTCTAATGACGAAGATTATTGGCATGTTAATAGAAATTGAACCAAGGCTTAGTTCCAGAATTGTAGTTACGGAACGCCTGAATGGTGTTGACGCAGTGATTGCAACAGGCAGCGACAATACATCTCGCTATTTTGAATATTACTTTCGGAATATACCCCACATCATTCGTAAAAATCGATCTTCCTGCGCCATCCTATTAGGTGAAGAAAGCCCTGATGAATTGGTTCGGTTGGGTTTTGACGTATTTAGCTATTTTGGAATGGGATGCCGAAATGTTTCTAAACTTTATCTGCCAGAAGGTTTCGATTTATCAGAATTAAGCAAGGCGTTTGAGACTTATTCCCATGTCAGTCAGCACAATAAATACATGAATAATTATGATTACCAGAAGGCCATACTAATTCTCAATTCAACTGCTTTTCTCGATAATGGGTTTTCGCTTATGCGAGAAGAAACATCACTCGTTTCGCCCCTGGCAACACTATTTTTTGAATATTATAAAGACCAAGGTGATCTCTCCGCAAGGATTAAGAAATGTAGCGAAAAATTGCAATGTGTATCGTCTATGAAGGCTTGGTATCCAGGCAGTATCGATTTTGGAACCACTCAGTTTCCTGAACTCGATGATTATGCTGATGCCATTGACACGTTGAGATTTCTATCGAACGTCTAAGTTATTTATTGTCTCGTAGTACTTCTACCCAACCCGTAAATACTTCCTCACCTGCTTTTATTCGGTAGTAATAAACACCTTCGGTAACATCCTTTGCGTCCCAATTATTCTTATAATCATCCGATTTATAGACCTCTTTACCCCACCGATTAACAATGATTACTTGGGTAGAGGACGGTAAATTGCGTATAAAGAAAGTATCGTTGAAGTCATCGCCATTTGGCGTTATCACATTCGGAATGAATATACTTTCGTCTGCCTTAATGTTAAAAGTGAAATCCTTTACGCACCCAAAGCCGTCCCGTACCGATAATAAATACTCCCCTGCAAAAAGGTTTCTAGCCTGAACTTCAAGTTTCAAATTCTCGCTATTGCGGACAGCTTTTGTCCAATCCTGAAAATAGCCTTGACGACTGAATAAAGGTTTTGACAAGTCAACGCGCACTTCGTAAGGATCTTGTCCACTTTCCGTGATACCCACCGCAACTGACCCTGTAGCCAAATCAGGAAGTGAAATATTTTTGACCACGTATAGCGTGTCCAATTTTCTACTTGGTCCAGTAATAGTAAATGGTTTAACTGCTATAATCGGACTTGCGCAGCCATTTATTGAAACCTGATTCTGTTGTAATTGCAACTGATAATTGCCTTGCTCAAGAGTTAGATCCTTAATAACAAAATCCTGCTTGGCATTCACCGAGCTAATCAAACCAGAAGAAACAACATTGGACTGCTGCAAAATCTGATAGGTATAATCTACTGAAGCTCCCTTGAAGTTTGACAGCGTGACTGTGGCTCTTTCCTCAACGCATTTTAAAGGGTCATTTTTTAACGTGAAATCAACTAATGTTGGCGTTGGAACTTCAATAGCAAATTCTTTTGAACAGCCGCCCGCATCAATTACTCTGAAAATATGACCACCCTCTGCTAATCCGGTGAACCTATTATTAGCTGGCAAATTAATAAATGAAACGCCATCTAAAGAATATGTATAAGATGATGCCCCTCCCCCAACTGAAGTGATGACTAAGCTGCCATCAGCGCCTGTGCAGGCTGCCCCGGTAGTGTAGCTAATTGTGATATCTTGCACCGCACTTGCAATATCTTGCTGTTTTATGTTCTGACACTGCGAGCCGACTGAATTAAGGAAAACAAAATAGCTTGCAGGTGGTAGCTTGTCAAAAACATATGAGGTAGATCCCCCTGAAGTAACATCAAACATAGTTGTGGGCTTAACGGATTGACTGGTACTTATTCCTATCTTAAAGGAACCTACCGATGATATAATGGCGGTTACAGTTCCATTTGATGTAGCGACACAGGAAGAACTGGTTCCGATCACCGAGAAATCTACTAGCCCTGGGAAAGTAATGTTTGATTCGAAGTCTTTTGAACAAGCGTTCGCATCTGTGACGGTGAGGGTATGTTTACCACTTGCCAGCCCGGCAAACGTATTATTTGCGGGCAATGAAGCGATTCCAACGCCATCAAACTTAAAGGCGTAAGGCACTGTTCCGCCAGAAATCGTTCCAACTAAGATACTTCCATCATTATTACTACATGTTGCATTGGTAACCGTGGTGGCCGCTATGATATCGGCAGCACCGGGAGGAATGGTGATTGTAACCGCAGCAAAACAAGGATCCGATGAATTTCTACGAACACTTATTACTTGTTGAAAGTTTGGAGCTGCCCCGGCAGGTATCCCAGTTATCTGACTTCCAGCAGTGAATGCTTTGAATGGATCCTTGATACCACCATCCAGTGACCATTGGAGAACATTCCCCGTCTCCCCCGGAACAGATATAGTCACAGCTCCAGAAGCTTGACCAAAACATTTAGGAGAAACAATATTTGAAGCCGATGGAATACCTACAGTTCCAGATTGGTCAATTGTGACTTGACCCGTCTTGGTGCATGCTACATCGCCATAAATGATCGTGTAGGTATAGACACCCACAGGAAGGTTAACAAAAGTTGAATCGTTAAAATTTGTTCTCGCAATAGTACTATTTGTTGCAGATATCCCTTTGATGTCAATCTGGACTCCTACATTATTTACCGCGGGCACAAACGGCTTAATGCTCATCACAATCTTTCCATTCGAAATCGTGCATGTTGCTGGGCTTGGCTTTGGCACAATCACCACCGTGGCACAAGTACCCGTTCCACCTCCCGAACAAAGTGGATCAGTAGCTAATCTCACGGTCGCATTTATCGTGCCTGTTGCATTCGGGCAACCCGCTAAGGTGTATGTAACACTTATCGCCACAACAGTACCTGCGCTACCACTTGGATTGAATCTATTACCTGTAACTCCAGCGCCAGCAAATGTAAAAGTGCCACCCCCGACAGACGCGGACACTAAAGTAGTAAGATCAACACTGCCACCTGCGGGGCAAATTGTAGTATTGCTAGTCGTTAATGTTGGGCAAGAACCTGAGCAAAGTGGATCCGTTGCGAGCAATACAGTAACAACCGCAGTATTACTTAACGTAGAGGAACACGAACCAATTGAAGCAACCACGTTAAAGGTGGTAGTAGAAGTTAAATTACCAGTAGGCAACGAAATAGTAGACCCAGTGCTAAGGCTAAGTACTGGAGTACCAACTGTAGTTGTGCCATTTCTCAATTGATAACTCACGCCCGCTTGCGAGTTTGCAACCTGAATATTAGTTGCGGTAGAAGTACAAATAGCGGCACTTTGTGGAGTCACACCCGAGGCTGCGCTAGGTACATTAGCAACAGCAATGCTTCCATTGGCAGATACCAAACCACAGCCACCTGCCAAGGTAACCGTGTAAGCAAAGTTGCCAGCTACCGTTGGTGTGCCTGTGATCGTGGCTACATTGGCCAACCACGAACCCGTAACTCCTGCTGGAAGCCCTGCAAAGGTAGCTCCTGTGGCACCGGTAGTAGAATAGGTGATATTGGTCAACGCACTGTTGA
>JBIKRT010000001.1:0-130566 GCA_044349005.1 Cyclobacteriaceae bacterium | reverse complement strand
AACGCGAAATGGTTTGAAATGGGCAATGACCCCTCGGCTCTCATCAATACCTTAAAATACCGCAACAATGCGGTGATAACCTACGAACAGGCGAAAGCCATTTTCGATCGTCCAACTAACAGCCGATTTACTCTGTCTGAGGCAGATTTCACCACTCAAAGCGCCACATGGTTTGCACTTCAGCGGGCCATCAATTTTTGTTTGGCCTCCGGCAATAAGTTGTACATACCAGCCGGGCAATACACCGTAAGCAAGGGTTTACTCGTGGCCGACTTGGGCAATTACATCAGTGGCTTTGAAATAGAAGGAGCGGCCACAACGTATAATGGTAGTTCTTCCCAAACGGTTTTGAATTTTACCAACAAAGAAAATTTTGGCATCGGCTTCCATAGGGTAAAAGGCTTGAGGGTGAGGAATCTATTTTTGAAAGGCCAAAATGTTATTGGCGGCTCTTTATATGATTGGTTTGAGAACCCCGATATGGATTGGACGCATGGATGCAGAGACCGTGTTTGGTCACCCCATGCGGGATTTGTTGTGGATCCTTTCTTTAACCAAGGGCAAGGAGGCGAAGAGGAGATGTACCCGGGCTTTACCTCCTTTTATATCGACCCTGATGGTTCCGGTGGCTCCACCGATGTGATCTTTGACAATTGCCGGGTGGAGCAGTTTGTCGTGGGATATTGCTTTTCGCCCCATGCTGCCCCACAGAATGGCGATAACATTGCCGTCAATAACTCGTGGGTAAACTATTGCAAATCGGGTATATCGGTGGGCCAAAGCCAAAACCGCAGTGTGGCGGTGAACAATTTAAAGTGCTGGGGAGGGGTGGAAACGTTGTTCGACAGCCAGCGATATGGCGATACATACTCGGCCGACAATGTGGAGGTAGATCAACTACAAATTGCCGGAGGTGTAAAGTTTCTAGCAAGAACAACAGGTTGGGCAAATAAAGGGCTACAGATACGAAGGATGCATGCAGAAGTCCTATTATCCCTTGGCACCGGAGGCCCCATTGTGATTGAGGATAGTTTTGTGGACTTTAGTGGTTCATTGCAAGGTCAGGCACATCCAGCAAGGTCAGCCTACATGGGTTCTAGCCTCACGGTAAAAGATAGCTTTTTTGGGCAATATCAGGGAACCAATGCTTTGCCTGTAATAATACATGCACCTTACGCTAAATTCGACAATTGTACTTTATATGGTGGAGCAGTTAACTGTTTTACAAATGGCATATATTCAGGCAATATTCAAGAAGTTAAAACAAAGCAAGATTTAATCATTCCTGCCCTTTATGGTAAATGGACCCCAGAATCTTGGACGGATAAATATCTTGTCTTTGGTGAAGGATCTGTATGGGATGCAGAAGGCGATGATGGTTATAGAACATGGGTGGGCAAGCGTACTGGAACCAATAAAAATAATGACATTGAATTTACTCTCACAAATGAGGTAACCTTAACAAATGTTGATAACTCAACATTTACGGCCACCTTTTCCCTGAATCCATCATCGGATGATTTCAAGCTATTGCAAGTTGGTGAAAACCTTTATTCCAAAGATGCCGCGAACGAATTCGGAGCCCCAGACCTCAAGTTTCTTATTGGGGTAGTTGAGTCAAAAAATGATGTAACGGGAGCGGTATTTTTGAAGCAAGCAGCTAAAGGACTAAATGTTACAAGCAGTTATAAAATCTTTTCGAAAAGAAGAGTAACACTTATTTTACCCTATGTAATGGGCACTACTGTAGCTGGTAGCAACATTATTACCAACGTAGATTTTGAAGCAAGGCCCGAAGGGTTGGCTGGAATAACAATACAGAGTCCATACTTTCCTGTCGGAACTCACATTATCTCCAATAATACCGAAACCAAAACAATGACCATGTCCAATAATGCGTTGGCCAGTGGTATAGGGGTTGAAATAGTCTCGGCAGATTGGAATGCAGAATTGCATTTTACTTCGCCAAACTATCCTTGGTATAACGCTTCTACATATGGCGCTTATCGGAAGGGGGATGTTATTTATAATACAGATTTTGCTAATTATCCAGGTGTTGAGAAGTGGGTTTGCACCAAAGGCGGCATTTATGGGTTTAACTATACAATCTATAAACCAGAATTTGACACTTATTATGTAGGCATTTCAACCACATTAAAGGCAGACAATGGCACAGTAGATATTTCTCCAGGCCGGCTTATTTCATCTATAATTGTGAATTCCACAACGGCATTAACTGCCTTCAAGATAGGCACTACTCCTAATGGCAACAATGTTCTGTCTGCTAGAGCAGTTGCTGTGGGTACTTCTGTGATTCCTATAAATAAGGCCTATTTCACCAAAAACATTTATGGAGAAACAAAAACTACCTTGTATTTTTCGGGCATAAAGGGTTCCGTTGAAATAATTATTCCTAAATGATGTTGCCCCAAAAGTTGAATTATCAAACCATTTGGTTAAATAAGCCTAGAAAATTAATGTATTAAAAATCAATTACCTTGCAACGTTTACTTTACATAGTACTTATTTTAATCTTGACTTATGCTAAGGCTAGTGCTCAGCAAGATTCGGTTTTCACTGACACCGTTAGCCGCACATCGTCTTCTGAACTTGATTCCGTTAAAAGATCAATATTTCAAAACAAGAGGACAGACACCCTAAAAGCAAAGGTTAATAGAAGTAAAGAAGCATTGGCAAAGAAAAAGGCGACAATCAAAGCCAAGTTGGATAAACTCCATCCCAATAGTGCCATCAATAAAGCTAACCACAAGTTGGACAGCCTTAATCCAAGCAACCGTTTGGAGGTTGCCGCGCCTAGTCAAAAGTTGGATAGCTTAATCCAAAACAAAAAGTTAGAAGCACTAAACGGAAAACTTGACTCAACTCGCGCCTCGTTCACGAATAGGCTGGATAGCCTAACGCAGATACCTATGCCCGATAGCTTGTTGACCAAAAAAATTTTAGCATTACAAACGGGTTTGGATAGCTTGCGGAACATAAAGGGGGTAAAAGAAATTGCCAAGGCACAAGAAAAACTCAATCAGGTTCAGGGGAAAATTACGAGCAGTGTAAGCAACATTGAAGGTAAAGTCAATAGCAAATTCAGTGGCTTTAAAGAAAACGGAGGCGGAGGGGGTAGTTTGAATTTTTCAGGTGCTGTTAGTAAAGTAGGCCTAACTAGTAAGCTGCCTAGTTCTGGATTTCAGCCCCCAGCCTCACTCAATAATTTTTCTTTAAAGCCACAGCCATTAAAAGTTCCCACCTTAGCAAAGGTTCAGCTGCCTGAGGCTAATAAGAAAATTGGTGGATTTTCGTTAAAAACTCCAGTAAGCCCGCTCACAATTCCATCAACCAAAAACCTAAATCTCGATAGTAACATACCTGGTGCTGAGAAGCTGACCAATGCAACTGGTGAATTAAACAAAATAGGAGAATTAGGGAAGCAAGCAAAAGTCTATCAGGAAGATATTGAGAAACTGACCAAAGGTGATTCGGCTACAATGGAGAAACTGCAACAGGGATTGGAAACTAAGTTGGAGAATATGGATGCGGTAAAAGGAATTACTGGTAATACCAACATAGAAGCACTGAAGAACTTGGAGACCAACCCAGAAGCAATGCAGGAGATGATCTTTAACAATGCTAAGGAACAAGCAGTGAACCATTTTGCTGGCCATGAGAAGGAGTTGCTGGCTGCTGTTGAGCAGTTAACAAAATCTAAATTAAAGTTCACCGATGCAGATTCCTTAGCCGATTTGATGGAAACGCCCCCAAATCCAATAAAATCCAAATCTCTTTTGGAACGCTTGCTGCTTCGGCTTGGGTTGCAGGTTCAATCTTCTAGAAATCTGTGGTTTGATTTTAATCCTAACCTGGGTTACAGGGTTTCAAATAAGTTAAACGTAGGTTTTGGATGGGTAGAGCGTATTTCGGTAAATTTTGGCAGGGGAGGATGGATTAGTCAGGACAGAATATTTGGCCCTAGAATGTATTGTGAACATTTTATTAAAAAGAATTTTTATTTGAGAGCCGAAGCCGAATACATCAATTCAAGGATTACTTCACCGTATATTAAGGTCTCAACAACAGATTATGAACGCGCCTCTAATTGGAATTATTTAGTAGGTGTTCGAAAATCGTTCAGATTTTCTAACCGTGTTAATGGAGACATCCAAACGCTGTATAATCTTTATAACCCACTTCAGAGAAGTCCCTATTCAAGTAATTTTCAGATTCGTGCAGGTTTTGAGATACCTTGGGTCAAAGCTAATTGAAATACCACCGCTTGACTGCGAAAAGTTCTGGAAGCACCTTCGAGCTCCATTATCATTTTATAGAATTCAAGGCTTAACTTCGCCAAATGGAAGACTACCTAGCTACCGCCTCGCAATTTATCAACACCACATCCAGCCATATTTTTCTTACTGGCAAGGCTGGCACGGGCAAAACTACTTTTTTGAAGAATCTCTCAAAACTGACGCATAAAGCGCATATTGTGGTTGCCCCAACTGGCATTGCCGCGCTAAATGCCGGAGGCGTTACCATTCACTCCCAATTTTTGCTTCCGCCCGTTACTTTTTTGCCAGATCGTTTCCTGCCCGAAGATTTTAGTGAAAATGGACGTGTGATCAACCAAAATACGTTGGCCAGAAAACACCCTCTTAACAGTGCCCGAAAACAAGTGTTAAGGTCCATTGATTTATTGGTCATTGATGAGGTAAGTATGCTTAGGTCTGATTTATTGGATGCCATCGACTACCGCATGAAGGCCGCCAAAGGCAACTTCAGGCAAAGTTTTGGAGGCGCTCAGGTATTGTTCATTGGCGATTTGTTTCAACTTCCGCCCATTGTAAAAAACGAGGAAAAAGACCTCCTAAGCAAATATTACAAAAGCGCTTGGTTCTATGAAGCCAAAGCCCTGCAAGACGATCCGCTGGTTTATATTGAATTAGATAAGATATTCAGGCAAAGCGACAACACGTTCATCTCCATTCTCAACAACCTAAGGAACAATGAAACCACATTTGAAGATATTGAAAGCCTCAATCAGCATTATCAGCCCGAAGACGAAATTCGAAAGCTAAATGAAATAATAACCCTTACTACCCATAATTACAAAGCCGATGAAATCAATCTCCGTGAGCTAAAAAATCTCACGGCTAAATCTTATTTTTTCGATGCCCATTTAGAAGGTGATTTTCCCGAAAGTATGTATCCGGTTCAACTTTCCTTGGAATTAAAAGTAGGAACTCAAATCATGTTTGTGCGCAACGACAATGAAGGGAAAATGTATTTCAATGGAAAGCTTGCCACGATAACAGAAATTTCGGGCGATGCGATTTGGGTTGAGTTAGCCGAAAGCCACACCCGATACCAGCTTAAACGGGAACGGTGGGAAAACAAAAAATACTCAACACATGATGGAAGCGAATTACACGAAGAAGTCATTGGTGCGTTCGAACAATATCCTGTTAAGTTGGCCTGGGCCATAACAGTGCATAAAAGTCAAGGACTAACTTTTGACAAAGCCATTATCGATGTGGGGCAAGCTTTCGCAGATGGGCAAGTGTATGTTGCGCTTTCGCGCCTTCGCTCACTAGACGGGCTGGTGTTGCGAACCAAAATCAATTCAAGTGCCATTAGCACCGATGCTCAAGTGGTGTCGTTTGTAAAAAACAACCACCATCCCAGCCAATTAATTGGCGTAATGAAAGAAAGACAGCGCTATTTTATAAAACAGCTATTGGAGAAAACCTTCGACTTTACTTCCATCGTAAAGGACATTCGTTACACTCAAAAAGAAAATCCAGAAGAAGGCTTTACAGAAAAATCGATGAAGCCCATTCTAACGCAGTTGATCGAACAGCTAGAAGCAGAGCAAACGAATACCGAGAAATTCAGACGACAATTGATAGAGTTGCTGGAGGGAAACAAGCAGGAGTCGCTGCTGGAACGGATTCGAAAAGGAAGTGAATACTACAAAAATCACCTTTGGTTGAATTTAAAATTACTCCTGCACCACATAGAAGTAATGAAGAACCAAAAGCGCGTAAAAACCTACCTTAACCACTTGCTTGACATAGACCAATCGCTGACAAAAAAGCTAGAAGAAGTTGACAAATCTGTTTACCTAATTGAGGCTATTCTAAACAACAGCGAAAAATTTGAGTTTGTTTCACTCGCTCAAAATAGAATCTCCGAAAGAAATAAGTTGCTTGCCGATATCAAAAAAGAAGTTGGAAATCAAACTCCTCCAGTAATCAAAACGAAAAAAGGAAAAACCAAGACAACTGATGGAAAAAGTACTTTTGACATTACGCTTGAACTACTCAAATCGGGAATGACCGTTGAGCTAATCGCAAAAGAACGGGAACTTGCTATTGGAACCATTGAAAGCCACTTGGCAAAAGCTGTAGCTGAAGATAAACTCAGCATTTTTGAGTTTATGAGTAAAGAATCGGTTGACACAATAGGCAATGCATTGGCTGAACTTCCGGAAAATGCCACTTCCAAGGAATTGTATGATAAACTAAAAGGAAAGTTTGGTTATGGTTATTTGCGGGCGGTGATGGCTCATAAACGTTCTGGAAAATAAATATTTGTAAGTTAGATACCAATCGGTATCTTTGTGAATGCGTAATCCGGAAGCCACTAAAGATAACATCCTGAAAAGATCAGCAGTTCTTTTTAACACCAACGGATACAAAGCCACTTCTATCAGCGATATCACTTCCGCGACAGGTTTAACAAAAGGCGCAGTTTACACCCACTTCGTAAATAAAGATCAGCTTGAAATTGAGACGCTAGGCTATTTGTCAACGCTGTTATTTGAAAAACTTAAGGAGTTGACCAAAAAAGAAGCTACTGCCGGAGATAAGCTTCGATCTATTTTTATATTTTTTGAATCTTATATTACCAACCCACCCCTAAAAGGTGGTTGCCCGCTACTGAACGCTGCTATTGAAGCCGATGATGCGCACGTAGGGCTTCGCAAAGAAGCGTTGAAAATATTATCCGTTTTGAGAGCGTCTGTTATTTCAATCCTACAAAAAGGTATTGAGCACAATCAGTTAAAGCCAGGTATCGATAAAGACTTTTTGGCCACAATCATCATTGGTGGTTTAGAAGGGAGCATTATGATGAGTAAGCTGGAGCGAAACGACAATGACATTAAAAAAATGATTAAACACCTTAGTCAACAAATAAAAGACATCGAAGTCTAAAAATTTTTTACCCACCAGAATACCGATTGGTATCTAAAAACCTAAACAATGAAAAAAATACTTATCACTCTAATTGGAACCTACTTGAACACATTAGCACGGATTGCGCCTTCCAAGGCGGCCGATTTCGGCTTCAAACTATTTTGCCGACCGACCCGAAGTAAACTTACAGCCAGACAGGTAGCGTTTTTTAAAACCGCCAAGCAATCGTCTTTCACCCTCGGAAAGGAAACTATTCAAACCTACCAATGGGGCAATGGCGCGAAAAAAGTATTGCTGCTGCACGGCTGGCAAAGCCATACTTATCGATGGAAAAATTATGTCGATTCGCTGGATAAAAATAGTTACACGTTATACGCATTAGACGCGCCTGGCCACGGGCAAAGCAGTGGCCAATTTTTAAGTGTGCCGTTCTATAGTGCCGCAATTGTAAAGTACTTATCAATTATTGGCAAAGTAGATAAAGTAGTTGGCCATTCGATAGGTGCTTTTACTGCATTGTTTACATTTCATGTAAACCCATCATTATCGCCCGATTCTATTGTGTTATTGGCAGCCCCTGGCGAGGCAAAAGAATTTTTTGGTTTCTACGCCCAACAATTAAAGCTTAGCAGAAAATGCATTGGCTTGGTAGAGAATCGCTTTGAAGAAGTTACTACCTACCCGATCTCCTTTTACTCTGCCAAAAAATTTGTGTCCAACATAAATTCGAAAGGACTTATCATTCACGATGAAGAAGACGAAGATACTTCCGTTGAAAATGCTAAGTTGATTCATAAGGCTTGGAGTAATTCTACCCTTGTGGTAACAAAAGGCAAAGGCCATAACTTAAAATCGATTGAGGTACAGGATGTTGTTGCGGATTTCCTTGAGGGTAGCCGTATTTTGAGTCACATTGAAAAATAATCAATTCGGCAATCAAGCTTTCGGAATAACGACTTTAAAGCAAGTACCTTTGTTTTCGATGCTTGTTACCGAGATCTTACCACCATTGTTTTCAATCATTTCATTGCATAAAAGCAGTCCCAGACCAGTTCCCTTTTCGCCAGACGTTCCTTTCGAACTGTTGCTTGAGCCATTGAACAAACTATCTATTTTTTCTTGTCCCATGCCTATACCGGTGTCGCAAATAAGAAGCTCAATAAAGTTGTTATTCTCTTTAGACGTTAGTTGAATTCGACCGCCTTTTGGCGTAAACTTTATCGCATTATGAATTAGATTTCGAATGATAAGTTCTATTTGATCTTCGTCCGCAAAGGCTAAATTATTTTTGCTTGTACTATTCATCAAAGCAATAACTTTCTCTGCTGCAGCTTCCTTAAAAAGAACAGACGCCTTTTCTACAATTTCAAAAAGATTAATTGCCACTGGCTTCGTTGCCCAGCCTTCCATCTGCGATTGTGACCAAAGTAGTAAGTTATCTAGTGTTTCGCCAACGCCTATTACTTGTCGATGCAGCTTGGGAGCAAAGGTACCAAATTCTTCGACTGTTACTTCCTTTCGTACAACCATTCCAAGCATTCCCTTCAAGCTATTCAAGGGGCTTCTCAGGTCATGCCCAATAATAGAGAATAAGCGATTCTTAACCTGATTAACCTCTTTTAGCTGTTCGTTTTGAGTCGCAATCTCTTCGTTCTTTTCAACCAAGATATGGTTGGCATAGGCGCGCTGTTTGTTGTTCATAACCATTAAGACCACCACAGCGATAAGTGCAGAAAATGAAACTATTCCCGCTGTTAAAAAATAAATTTTCTCTGTTTTTGATTTGACGTTTTCGGCTTCTAGCCTATTTATTTTCTCATGTTGTTTATCTTGTTCAAATTCTAGTTTAATTAATTGTCCTTTTTCGGATGCCTCCCAGACTAATAAAGAGTCCTTGATTTTT
This sequence comes from Cyclobacteriaceae bacterium, assembly GCA_044349005.1. Lineage (GTDB taxonomy): Bacteria > Bacteroidota > Bacteroidia > Cytophagales > Cyclobacteriaceae > ELB16-189. Next base: position 121,458 of record JBIKRT010000001.1, on the reverse strand, counting down.
GACGAGATCAAAAGGCTTCGATATGCACTTTCATAGTTGCCAATTTTTTCAAATGCCAACGCCAATCCTGCGTTGGCATCCCTGCATAAACCAACTATTTTTAATGCCTTTGCCTGCAAATCAGCGTTCCGGTAGTATTCAATAGCTCCTCTGTAGTTATTCATTTGGTAAAGAATATCGCCTTTAATTATTTGATTATACACGATAACACCTTTATCCCCGACACTAACTGCCGCATCAATTGACTTATCAAGGTAGGCTAATGCGGAATCTAGTTGATTTTGTTGCTTAAAGATTAATCCCAGTGAATTAAAGTTATAGCTCAACAGTCTTAAATCGCGAAGTGAATCGGCAATTCGAATGCCGCGCAGGGCCATCGCTTTGGCCTCGGTCAAATTCTGATTCATACTTGCATATATCCAGGTTATGTTTCCGTACAGTGATGCAAGTCGTTTTGGGTTGTTCTTCTTTTTAAATATTTCTAACGCTTTCAATTGATATTGCAATGCCAGATCATATTGCTTTAGCCCAAGTGTATTAATCAACCCAAGCAGTCGATAGGCAAAAGCTACATTAATTGTGTCGTGCTGTTGTTCCGCAAGCCGAAGGGATTGCATAGCCAGCAAAATGGCATTAGCATGTTCGCTTCTGCGAAATTCGTTTTCACCGAGCCGATTCAAAGCCACTATTTCCCCTTCCACATAATTTGTTCTGCGGGATAGTTCTAATGCTTTATTAGCCAGGTTGACAGACTCGGTGGGGTCACTGGTAAGATACTCGAGTGAGAGGGCATTTTGTAGATTAATTCGTGCGGTATCGAATTGGGCATTTACTAACTTTTTCTCTAAAACTTTGATAACGTCTGGTTGAGCCGCAGACATAGTTGTCATAGCAAGAAAAACTCCCGCGAAAAAGCCAGCCTTTAGCACTTTTAAAAATACGTAAACAAAATCTAAAAAACACACCGTTGTTTCCATTAAGGTGCTATCTTCATCTATAAATTGAATTATTTAAGATGAAAAAAATACAATGGGGCATTCTGGGGGCTGGCAAAATCGCCAGAAAATTTGCTGCTGACCTGGCATGGGTAAGTAATGCCGAGTTAGCCGCGGTAGGCGCGCGTTCGAAGTCTGACGCAGAGGCTTTTGCAAAAGAATTCGACATACCTATTTCACACGGAAGCTATGAGGAATTAGTAAAAGACCCGAGGGTAGATGTGATCTATGTGGCAACGCCCCATGGATTTCATTTCGAGCATGTGCTGCTTTGTTTGGGGCATAAAAAGGCAGTACTCTGCGAGAAGGCGTTTGCCATCAATTCAAAACAAGCTTCGGAAATGATCGCCTTTGCATCACTGCAAAATACTTTTTTAATGGAGGCATTCTGGACCAAATTTTTACCTCATTACAAGCAGGTAAAAAAAATGATTACAGACGGAAAAGTAGGGGCAATACAAAGCATTATTGCCGAATTTGGTTTCAAACCAACACCTCCAATTGCCCAACGAATTCATGATCCATTACTTGGAGGCGGATCTTTACTGGACATAGGGCTTTATCCGGTATTTTTAGCGCTCGACATTCTGGGCAAGCCGGATGAGATAGAAGCTACCATGACTCCCGCATACACAGGCGTAGACGATCAAATTGCCGTTCAGTTTAAATACAACAATGGCACGCTTGCGCAACTATTTTCATCCTTCACCAGCAATATGGCAACAGGTGCCGACATCAATGGCGATGCTGGAAGAATACGGTTGACCCATCGATTCCACGGCCCTACTACTCACGTTGAATACTATTCCGGAGCGGTAGATACAAAAGAAACTATTGACATTGAAACCGTGAAGGGAAACGGCTATGAATACGAAGCGCAGCACGTTACTGATTGCCTGCTGGCTGGCTTAACAGAAAGCCCTATTATGAAATTTTCCGACACATTATTGCTGATGGAAACACTCGACCGAATCAGGGCCAAAGCGGCCATCGTTTATCCTCATGACAAAAAATGATACCGAAAGGTGAACGAAGTTACTTCCGTTGCGTAGTAGGGATTAGAAAAAATTAACACTAGAAATGAGAAGATTAATACTGGTCGCAAGCTTTGTCACTTTCGGTTTGCAGGCTTTCGCCCAAAAAGAATATGTTTGCAGCCCTTGCGGCTATAAATGCGACAGCGAAATCCATAACGCGCCAGGAACTTGCACAGCGTGCAATATGGAGTTAGTCGATAAATCATCAATAAAATTTAAGAACCTTTCGGTGGAGGAATTCGCGCAGCGAATAAAGGCCAACCCAACTGCTTTGGTACTTGATGTTAGATCACCCGAGGAGTTTAAGGGAACTACTGCCGAAGTACCAAGTTTTGGTCATTTTAAAAATGCCATTAATATCAACGTTCAAGAACTTGAAAGGCGGGTGAGCGAACTATCAAAATACAAAGACAAAGAGGTTCTTGTCTATTGCAGTCACAGTCATAGAAGCCCAAGGGCAAGCTATATTTTGAACAACAATGGTTTCAAAAATGTAAGTAACATGAATGGAGGGGTTTCGACCATCGTGGATAAACAATCCACTTTGATGAGTAAGGTTTTTGTACCTCACAGTCATTAAGCGTTTGATAGATTAAGCTCATCACACTTTCAAATCGCCAGCGAACCGTTGATTACTGCACTTTCTTTTTAAATGCAAGGGGATTTTCGCCAGTAACTTTTTTAAAAACCTTGTTAAAGTAAGAGATACTTTCAAACCCGCATTGATAGCACGTTTCGGTAATGTTGTTATCTAATCGCAACAGCTTTTTTGCTTTGTCAATCCGATAGTGATTTACAAATTCAGTAAAAGTTAATCGTGTCATCTTCTTAAAGTATCGACAAAACGCAGCATTTGTTAAGTTGCTTAATTGCGCCACTTCATCTATTTCAATTTTCCGTTGAAAATTCTCATCCAGAAAGGCATAAATTTTTTTTAACCTGCCTTGCTCTTTTTCCGTGTGCGTATTTACAACTGGGTGAGGATGTAGCAGCTCCACATCTTTCGCGTAAGCTAGCATCTGCAGTAGGCTTAGCAGTTCTAGAAATTGTTCAAAGTAGTTGAGCGTATGTAATTTCTTTAGTCGTGGGCCTACCTGCTCCTTTGTTAACTTCCCAAAGGCAATTCCGTGCTGCGCTAAAATCAATAGCTCTCTAATCTTTTTTAGTTCGGGTGTCGAGGCGAACGCATCACTTAGAAAGTCGGGCTTGATATGAACCACGGTCTTTTCATAAGGCGCCTTTATACCAAAATCAAAATTGAGATGAGGAATGTTTGAACCTATCAATACCAAATCACTTCCGTGGAAACGCGAAATGTGCTTACCAACATGGCGAGTGCCATTGGCTCCATCCAAAAACACCAATTCGAATTCAGGATGAAAATGCCAAAAAAAGAAGTCGCTTAAATTCGGGTTTACTAAAATGCGGAGTGAACTATTAGACTGGGCGACAATTTGTTCGAGTTCTGTTTTCATAGAAAATTACATCTAATTGCTATTTATTAATCAAATGCATTATAAAATTATCAATATTGTACAAAAAATCATCATTATGGGAGTAGAAAACGGTTGCAACTAAAACCTAGCTTTGATGTATAAATCAACTTAAAAAAGCACCATTATGGAAAACTATAAAACCATGACTCCTACGCAGAGTCCAAACAAAAATCACAAGGACATTCCCGGCAATCCGTCAACCGCCACCAGCAGCAAGCTAAAATTGAACGATCGATCGAACGGAAAACCGCTTCGAATTTTGAGTGAAGAAGATTGGACTTTTTGGATTCATAATGGATATGTGGTAATAAAAAATGCGGTGCCCAGAGAGCAAGCTCTAAAGACGGCCGACTTTTTATGGGAGTTTGAAGAGAAAGATAAAAATGATCCCGCGACTTGGTACACTGCCCCTCGGGCCGACATGGAAATGAAAGAACTTGTGGGCACTGGCATGGTGGAAGTATACAACAATCAACACCTTTGGAACAACCGACAAATGCAACGTGTGTATGATGCGTTTACCGACATCTGGGGAACCGAAAAACTGTGGGTGACGATCGACCGCGCGAACTTAAACTTCCCTATTCGCCCGGGGTTTGAGTACAAAGGTTTTATCCATTGGGATTACGATCCGGAAACAAAACCTCAAAATGTACAAGGTGTGTTAGCATTGGCCGATCAGGATGATGAAAACATGGGCGGCTTTCAGTGCATACCTGAATTGTATCGAACGTACGACACGTGGAAGTTAACGCAGCCAGAAGATCGTCATCGGTTTCAACCAGATACTTCTGCTTTTGCAGATAAATTTGTAAAAGTAAAATTGCATGCGGGCGATTTGTTGATTTTTAACAGCACGCAGCCACATGGTATTCGCCCTAACCTCTCAAAAGACAAAGTAAGAATTGCTCAATATATTTCGATGATGCCTGCCGAAGAGGATAACGAAGAACTAAAAGAATGGCGAGTGAACTCATGGAAGAATAGAATTGCACCTGAAGGCTATGCCTTTCCTGGTGATCCACGCAAGTGGGAACAGACGAAGTATGGCACAGCCGAACTTAATGCTTTGGGGAAAAAACTTTTGGGGTTGGAAAAGTATTAAGTTACAAGACGAAAACGAATGGATTATCTACTAAGAAATAAAAAAGCATTGGTAACCGGTTCTACGTCAGGAATCGGTTTTGCCATTGCTTCGTTATTGGCGCAGGAAGGAGCAACTGTTATTATCAATGGACGAACCAACGCCAGTGTCGAAAAAGCCATCAAGCAAATTAAAGATGAAAACCCATCGACTGCCGTTACAGGATTTGCTGCCGATTTTACAGATAAAAAGTCGGTCGATCTTTTATTAGCAGAGATTCGGGAAGTGGACATCCTTGTAAATAACGTTGGCATATTTACTTCCCAGTCTTTTGAAAATACCCGAGACCAGGATTGGTATCGTTTATTTGAAGTGAATGTCATGAGTGGTGTGCGGCTTGCTCGACAGCTAATGCCCGCGATGCATGCAAACGGCTGGGGAAGAATTATCTTCATCAGCAGCGAGTGTGCCCAACTTGTGCCCGAAGATTTAATTGCCTACTCAATGACCAAGTCGGCTATTATTACGGTTGCCAGAGGATTAGCTAACACCACAAAAGGAACGCAAGTAACTGTAAACACGGTGATGCCTGGCTCCACACTTTCGGAAGGTGCGGAACGATTTCTGGCAGATCAAGCCTTAAAAGAAAACAGAACAAAAGAAGAAGTAAGTAATGATTTTTTTAAAAACGTTCGCACTACTTCATTGCTGGGGCGTTTTGCGCAACCGAAAGAAGTGGCAAATGCCGTTGTATATTTGGCAAGTCCGTTATCATCAGCAACCAATGGTTCGGTAGTTAAAGTGGAGGGCGGTAGCACGTAAGTTTATTGCAAGCAGGATTTACCAGAAAAGAAAAACACCCTTAACATCTGTAAATACGAAATCAAATAAAGCGTGTGGTCTTATACACCGATTTTATTATTCTTCTGATTATATTTATTTTTAAACAAATTTTATAAATCGCTTTATATGCACACCACGCTAAAAAGAATACTCTGTTTTTTGTTTATTGTAAGCTATGGCTCCCTGTCACTAGCTCAGACTGCACTTACCGATCCGTTGCCGATTGACCCTGCCGTAAAAATCGGAAAACTAGCAAATGGACTAACCTACTACATCCGCAAAAACGCGCGCCCAGATAAAAAGGCTGAGCTCCGCTTGGTAGTAAACGTGGGGTCGATCTATGAAGATGACGATCAGCAAGGGTTGGCGCATTTCGTTGAGCATATGGCTTTTAACGGCACTAAAAGATTTAAAAAGAACGACTTGGTTTCCTACTTACAGTCTATCGGGGTGAAGTTCGGTAATGATCTAAATGCAGCAACTGGATTTGATGAAACAATTTTTATACTTCCGATACCAACAGAGAGCAAGGAAACGGTTGAAAAAGCATTTCAAGTACTGGAAGATTGGGCGAGTGCCATCGCATTTGAAAATGAGGAGATTGATAAAGAACGAGGCGTAATTCTGGAGGAATCTCGCTTGGGTAAGGGCGCGCAAGATAGGATGACGAAGAAATTTTTGCCCAAGGTATTGGCAGGCTCAAAGTACGCTAACCGGTTGCCCATAGGCAAGGACGAAATCATTCAAAATTTTAAATATGAGGCAGTAAAACGTTACTATCGAGATTGGTATGTACCGAGTAATATGGCGGTATTGGTCGTTGGCGATATTGAGACAGGAGATGCCGAGACGCTCATAAAAAAACACTTTGAGAAGTTGAGTAATCCGGCAAAAGTCCGAAAACGAGAAGCAAATGTAATACCACCACGCACCCAAAGCGAAGGGTTAGTTATAACAGATAAAGAAAATCCTAACTCCATTTTGCAAGTATTGTATTCTCCAAAAAAGGCAACTAAACAAACTACGCTAGTGGATTATCGCGAGGCGATTGTTAAAAGTTTGTTTTCTCAGATGCTCTCGGCTCGCTTGCAAGAACTTACTCAAAAGCCAGAGCCTCCCTTTGTTTTTGGCGGAAGCAATCTTAGCCGCTTTGTTGGTGAATACGAAACCTTTGCAAGCTTTGCGCTGATTGGTAAGGCAGGGCCGCAAGCGGCCATTTCTGCGTTGGTAATGGAAAATGAACGTGCGCGTAAATTTGGGTTCACTGCGTCAGAATTAGAGCGTACTAAGAAAACGAGTTTAAAAGAGATAGATCGTGCATTTAACGAACGCGATAAAACGGAGTCCGCAAATTTCATAAGTGAATATATTCGCAATTTCTTGCAGCAGGAGCCAATTCCAGGCATCGAAAATGAGAATAAGTACTATAATCGGTTTATGAATGAGATTACGCTGGATGATATAAACAAATACACAAAAGCGACCATTCCGACTGACGAAAGTAAGCTAATCGTCTTAATGGCTCCGGAAAAGCCCGACTACGAGTTACCAAGTAACGAAAAGCTATTAGCCTGGGCCGATGGTGCTTCCAAAACCGAGATAACACCTTATGAAGAGAAGGCGGTGGCCGCGACATTAATGGAGGAACCACCTGCACTTGGAAGAATTTCTTTTCAGAAGGAAAATAAAGAATTAGGAACCTATGAATTGACCTTGGGCAATGGTGTAAAGGTGCTGTTGAAACCAACCACTTTTAAAAACGATCAAATAGTGCTATCGGGCTTCCGTTTTGGTGGGCAGTCAAATTACGATCTAAAAGATCGCTACAATGCAGAAAATGCTTCTACCTTAGTTGACCAAATGGGCGTAGGTAAATTTTCCCCTACTGATCTAAGTAAAACACTTGCAGGAAAAACAGTCAATGCATCACCTCAAATTTCGTCTACAGAGGAGGGTATAACCGGATCCAGTAGTGTTGCAGACTTGGAGGTCATGCTTCAACTTGTATACTTATATTTTACTCAGCCACGGAAAGACGAGGAGTTATTTAAGTCATTTATATCGAAGCAACAGGCTATGGTTCAAAATATATTATCCAACCCGCAGGCAGTTTTTCAGGATAGTTTATTCAGCATAATATATAAGAATCATCCACGTGCACCAAGGTTGCCTCGTGCAGAAGATTATAACCAAATTAATATTGATAGGGTGTTAGAAATTTACAAAGAACGTTTCAGCAATGTTAACGGCTTCACATTTGTGATTACCGGGTCATTCACAATGGAAAAAATAAAGCCTCTGATCGCTCAGTATCTGGCTAGTCTACCGTCTGATAAGGCGAAGACATTTTCATATAAAGATGTTGGCCTTCGCCCTGTTCGCGGAGTGGTAAAAAAGGAAGTGAAAAAAGGAACTGAAGCTAAGAGCTTTATAGCCATCCAATTTAATGGTGAAGCACCTTACAGTCCAGCTGAACAAATGAATTTACAATCATTTATTGAGGTAACGAATATTAAGCTGACGGAAACACTTAGAGAGAAGATGAGCGGAACCTACACGGGAGGCGTGAACGGTGAATTGAATAAACGCCCTTATGAAAATTATAATATTGGTGTCTATATTCCCTGCGGTCCTAAGAATGTAGAAAAACTAATAGCAGCCACCATTCAGGAAATCGAGAAGATAAAGAAAAATGGACCCACAGCAGCGGATCTGATCAAAGTGAAAGAAAACTTGAAAAAGCAATACTTGGAAAATATAAAGGATAATAACTATTGGTTGGCTGAACTACAAAATTCTATACAAAACGGATTAAATCCCGCGGATATCCTTACTTACGAAAGTCGAGTAGATGCGATTACAATCGATCAGGTAAAAGCGACTGCCAATCGATACTTAGATTTTAAGAACTATGTGCAAGTGGTCTTGAATCCTGAGAAATGAGAAATAAGTAGTGGTCCTGACGATGTTGTTGCATCAACGATTTAACGACAAATTAAACGCGTGCTCTTTTGTAATCACCATTTGTTCATTGGTAATGGGATGAAAAAATATTAGCTGATGGGCATGTAGCGCGATACAGTCGGGTTGGTATTGTGCGTTCGATCCATACAATAAGTCTCCGATGATCGGGCAGCCAATGTAGGCAAGTTGGGCTCGAATCTGATGATACTTGCCTGTATGTAATTCGATGGTCCAAAGAAATTGATTTTCCGCGAAAGTGGTAACCTCGTAATTCAGAATAGCTTTTTCTGCAAACTCTATTTCCTGATCGTAGATCACTGCCCTTTTCTTTTCCTTACGCAGCCAATTTTGGAGTTTGCCATTAGGTTGGCTTGGCGCGTGATATGTCAGTGCCTGATAATACTTTTTTACTCTGCGTTCGGCAAATTGTTCGCTCAGGTTTTTTAATACTGACCGTTGCTTCGCAAAGAGAATAACACCGCTCACGGGGCGGTCAAGCCGATGAATATGTTGTAAGTAGACTTCATCACCTGCTTGCAAATTATTTTTTAAATATTTTCGCACTTGTTGTAACAGATTTGGATATCCGTTGCGATCAGGCTCTACCATCAATCCAGCGGGTTTGTTCATTACAAGCACAAACTCGTCCTCAAACAAAATATGATCTGAAACTGAAATGATGAAAGACATGATCTGAGTAGTATTTCAAAGGCTAGCGCAATGATAGCGGTTAATCTTGTATTTCTTCAGGTCGAGGGATACCCAATTCTCGAATCCCGTATAGAATTTTCCGCCAACAAACTTTTTAAATATTCGTATAAAAAAGACAATAAATAAAGTATTGCTATTAATTTTTATAGTTTTACTTTTTGTTCGATAAAATCAACCCATAATTTATTATTACACTCGAAACCTTATTGTTATGAAACGTTTCATTTTACTCTTCCTCGCACAACTTTTAAGCCTAGCTATTTTCGCACAGACCGAATCAGACGCCATTTTGGGAGTTTGGGAATCGGGCAGTGGTAAAGCACGTGTGAAAATTGACAAAGCCGCAGAGAAATTTACTGGCCGAATTGTTTGGTTGCGAGAGCCCAATAATGATGAAGGTAAGCCCAAGACAGACAAAAACAACCCCGATGAAAAGTTGCGTTCTACTCCGCTTTTGGGCTATCGCCTGTTGCGCGATTTTCAATACAAGGGACACAAAACGTGGGAAGAAGGTACTATTTATGATCCAGAAAATGGCAGTACGTACAGTTGCACCATTAAAATGACCGATGAAAATACGTTGGACGTGCGTGGATTTATCGGTGTCTCCCTTTTCGGGCGCACCGATGTATGGAAGCGAGTACAATTAAAAAAGAAATAGCATGAAGAAGTTTCTTGTCATTCTTTTCGCTTTTTTTTACTCCTTTTGTTTTTCACAGGAAACTGATACAACTGCTGTCGAGGATTATAGTATGTATGGCGAAGCAGAACTGGCTGGAGGAGGCAAGCGCTTTTGTACTTCGAAAGTTTTTGATCTGAGTCCGAACAAACTAATCTCAATAGGCTACGATTACCAAAGTTCTTACAAATTGAATCTGGGAGCCATCGGATCAAACGCTGGCCAAGAAATCACAACCAGTAATAATTATGGTCTTCGCGTTGCTGCAAATGTGCCAGTTATTTCAAAAACAAATGTTCTTTTGAATATTGGAGCTACCTACTGGGATAATTTTTATTCCTTCGATAAAGAAACAGCAGTCAATCCCCTGGCACGTTCACTGCAAAAATATGGGCTTCGTACGATGGGTCTAAATTTCACGCTGTTCAAACCATTGAATGAAAAATCTTTTTTCATACTCAACGGTTCAGGCGATCTAAACGGGAATTATTCATTTAACGATTTTCAGCCACTCAGCTATACAAAGATTTCGGCCACTGGAATTTATGGTTGGAAAAAGCACGATCGGCTTATGTATGGATTTGGAATTGCGCGCTCGTATCGAGTAGGAGAGGCCAACTATTTTCCAGTGTTCCTTTACAACTACACATTCAAAAACAGAAAATGGGGAGTGGAAACACTGTTTCCCGCCAAGGCCGCTTTGCGAAGAACATTCAATTCAAGAACGTTGGCCTTTTTTGGATATGAGTTAGAAGGTAATAGTTACTTGATAAGAAACAGAGGTAATGAGTTTGCTCCAGGAATAGACAATCTGGAACTAAGGCGAGGTGAACTGAGAGTGCGGTGTGTATTTGAACGATCTATTAAAGATTTTTTATGGGTTTCAATTCAAGCAGGCTGGCGGTACAATTATCGCTTTAATGTGGATGAGAAAGAATTTTTCCGTGGCTTTGGTGATGATCCTTATTTAGCAACTAATAAGTTGACGAATCCGCTCTTTGTTAACTTCTCGATAAACTTAGTAAGTCCATAAAAAGCATGTTCGGTTGTAAGAATCTATAAGCAAATTCTTTAGTTCCAAATTCAATGAAGAGACTACTTGTTTTTGTATTGACCGCTATTGCGTTTTCATGTCAGAAAGACGATTCCAATATACCTCAAGTTAATCCACCACCAGCGAGTAACTGGCCTTCCGATAATACTAGAATCGTTAAATCGGGCTTAAACTTTCCCTGGGAAATTTTATGGGGAAAAGATGATTTTATTTGGCTCACGGAAAGGAACGGCAAAATAAGTAAGATTGACCCTTTAACAGGAAACACAATTTTTACCCATACCATTCCAGAAGTAGTAGCCACGGGCGAGGGTGGATTATTGGGTATGGTTCAACATCCTGATTTTCTAACAAATGGACTCTTCTACGTTGTTTATAACTACAACAAGAATGCTATTTATACGGAAAAAGTAGTTCGATTTACTTTCAAGAGCAATGAGGTTTCAAATGCCGTGGTTATTCTAGATGATATTCCTGCAGCCAATATTCACAATGGTTCTAGATTGCTCATATCAAGTGAGACATCACCTAAACTGTTCATTACCACGGGGGATGCCAACAGGACTTCGCTGCCACAGAATACTGGTTCATTAGCGGGAAAAATTCTGAGGCTTAATTTAGATGGAACCATTCCCAGCGACAATCCAATCGCAGGAAATCCGTATTGGAGTTTTGGCCATCGAAATCCACAAGGGTTGGTAATGGCAAACAACACGCTTTACATTTCTGACCATGGCCCCAACGTAGAAGATGAAGTAAACATCATAGAAAGAGGCATCAACTATGGTTGGCCCAATGTAAATGGTCCTTGCAATGAACCTTCAGAATCTACCTTTTGTAGCTCAAATAATGTTCGAACTCCAATCTGGTCGACAGGTTCAGGCACTTTAGCCACCTGTGGCATCGACTTTTACACTGCCGATTTGATGCCTCAATGGAAGAACTCGCTGCTACTAACAACCTTAAAAGATGCCACTTTGTATCAATTGCAACTGAGTGCGGATGGTAAAACGGTTACCTCGACAAAATCTTTCTTCAGAGGCGTGTGGGGAAGACTTAGGGATGTCTGCATTTCACCTGCGGGGCGTGTTTATGTTTGCACAAGTAATGGAGGTAACAGTGATCGCATCATCGAGATTCAAAAATCTGAGTAGCTATTCCTTGCGCATAGCCTTGCGCAAGTTTACCAGTTGACTAATCCTCAAGTCTTCTACCGCATTAGGGTAACTTTATCAAAAATGTAACTATTTCAAACTATTTGAGTATACCCCTCATCGGTAGTGTACTTTACCCTCAATTCTATGCTTAAAAATCTACTCGTTGTTTCGCTTCGCTCCATCCGTAAGGATAAAGCCTACAGCTTTCTTAACATTTTAGGCCTCACCATCGGCATTACGTGCAGCCTGTTCTTGATAATGTACATATTGGACGAATTGAGTTTCGACCGCTACCACAAAAACGCAAATTCTATCTATCGAATCGTATCCAATATCAAGGAACCTGACAATGCTTTTACGTGGGCAGTCGCTCAAGAGCCAATGGCTGTTGAACTGCGCGACAATTACCCAGAGGTGATAAATGCAGTGCGCTTTAATGGTACAGGAAAAACTCTTTATAAGCATGGCGACAAAGAATTTAACGAAACTGATTTTTATACTACCGATTCTACGGTATTTGATATGTTTAGCTATGCATTTATTGCTGGCAATCAGCGTACTGCGTTAGATAATCCATTTTCAATTGTACTTACAAAGAAAATTGCAGAGAAGTATTTTAATGAAGTTACCGCTGCGCTCGGTCAATCGCTTCAAACAGTGAACAATGAAGGAAAGACGGAAGATTTCAAAGTTACCGGTATCATAGAAGATGTTCCGTTGAACTCTCACTTTCGTTTCGATGCGCTGATTTCAAGTAATACGTATCCAACCCGTCAGGTAAATTGGGGTGGTTTCGGAGTATTCACGTACATCCAGTTGCCAGAAGGTTATGACCTTGCAAAAATGTATAAGAGTTTGGAAAAAATCGTGAAAGAAAAAGTGAACCCTATCTTTGAGCAATATGGAATTTCGGTTAAGTATGAACTTCAGAAAATAACAGATATACACTTGTATTCAAAAATCCAAGATGAGGCAGAGGCTGGAGGTGATATTTCGTACATCTATATTTTTACCGCTGTAGCCGCTTTTATGCTAATCATTGCATGTATCAACTATATGAATCTGGCCACTGCCCGCTCCACCAATCGATCGAAAGAAGTTGGGTTGCGCAAAGTAATGGGTTCATCCCGCGGTAAGCTTGTGCTGCAGTTTGTTACCGAATCAATCGTAATTGCATCTGTTTCGCTTGTGCTTAGTTTTATTCTTATCTACTTGCTTCTTCCTGCTTTTAATACGCTCGCCAATAAACAACTTCCTTATTCGTATATTCTTAGGCTACCTGTGTTAGTAAGCTTATTGGGCATGATACTTTTTATTGGAATTGTCGGGGGCAGTTATCCTGCGTTCTATCTTTCTAGCTTCAATCCGGTGCAAGTGCTGAAAGGAAAAATTGCGTCCAAAGGCGGGAATGCCCTTTTCAGAAAAGGCTTGGTGGTGTTGCAATTTGGCATCTCTATTTTTATGCTCATTTCCACTTTGGTAGTCTTTGATCAACTGCAATATATGCGCACGAAAGACCTAGGCTTTAAAAAAGAACGTGTTGTTAGATTAAACTTGACCGAGCGCGAAATGCGAAAAAGAGCTGACGTGATTGTAAATAGCCTGAAGCAAAACAGCGAAGTGGTGGCGGTAGGTATGGCCAACGCATCGCCAGGAGAGGGCATCGGCAAAAACCTGTTGAAGGTGGAAGAGAACGATGGTAAGTTCAGCGATCGCGGGATTGATTTGTACACGGCTGATTTTGATTTTGTGAAAACCATGGGTATGACCATCGTAACGGGACGAGATTTTTCGCGTGACATAATCTCGGATACCACTTCTGCAGTACTTGTTAACGAAGCCATGGTGGCACGGATGGGATGGAAAGAACCGTTGGGAAAGAAATTTCGATTTCAGACGGGAGACCCCAAGAACCCTACACAAGACAAACAAGTAGTGGGCGTGGTGAAAGACTATCATCAGAATTCATTGTACGATGCGATTGAACCTTTGTTGATCATTTTTGACAAGCGGAATAACTATGTGTTTGTGCGCACCGATCAGGGCGATCCGAAACAAACCCTGGCCGCAATTGAAAAAACATGGAAACAGGTGTTCCCGTCTTTCCCTTTTGAATATGTTTTTCTTGACCAAGATTTTAATTCTCAATACAAAGCCGATGAAAAGCGGAGTCAAATATTCACTGTATTTTCTGGCCTAACTATTTTTATAGCCTGCTTGGGCTTGCTAGGGTTGGCCGCATTTTCTACCCAACAACGGTCAAAAGAAATAGGTATTCGCAAAGTAATTGGTGCGCAGGTTCAAAGCCTTTTCTACTTGGTATCGAAAGAATTCTTCTTGCTCGTTACGATTGGCATTGTGTTGGCGTTTCCTGTGGCATGGTATTTCACGAATAGCTGGTTGAGTAACTTTGCATACCGCATAGAGCTAATGGCAGAGTGGCCAACCTTTATTGCTTCGGCTTTTTTAGCGCTGGTGATCACACTGCTTACGGTCGGTTTCCATGTAATTAAAGCCGCTACTGCAAATCCTGTAAAGACCTTGCGGGATGAATAACAGGCCAACAAAAATGCAGCATTAAAAGAGTGTGGAAACGCCTTTGATACCCACGTAAGCCATGACGATCACAACTATCCAACCCAGTATTGAAAGCCAAATAGGATGGCGATAGCCGTGTAGCAATTCCTTTTTAAAGACCGAGCATAAAACGATGGCCAATGCAAATGGAAGCACCAATCCATTTATCGCTCCCGCGGCCACCAGCACTTTTACAGGCTGACCGACCACTAAGAAGGTGGTAGTTGATAGAACGATAAACAGTGTGATCCAATACCGAAAATAGTTTGCGACCAACGGATGAAGAGATTTTGCGAACGATAACGATGTGAACGCTGAGCCGACTACAGATGTAATGGCTGCGCTCCACAATACGAGTCCAAAAATTTTGGATCCTATTTCGCCAGCTGCGTTTTTGAATACAACGGAAGCTGGATTTTCGTCACCGAGGGCTATTCCCTTCCACACAACTCCTAATACCGCCAGAAACAAAATACTGCGCATCAATGAAGCGATTAAGATAGCTGATATCGAACTGTTAGAGATTTGTTTAAGATGTTCCTTTCCAGTAACTCCGCCTTCCAACAAACGATGGGCTCCGGAGAAACTGATATAGCCGCCTACTGTTCCACCTACTATCGTTAGAATAATAAGTTCGTTAATTTGATCAGGAACTACTGTTTTTACGATTGCTTCTGTCAGCGGAGGATTTGCTTGAAACGCAACGTAGAGTGTAAGTGCGATCATAACCAAGCCAAGAACTTTGGCGAAAGTATCCAACGCTTTTCCTAGCTCCTGAGACAAAAAAATAAGTAGCGCCACTAAACAACTAACAACCGCTCCGGTTTGTACACTCCATCCAAAAAGTACTTGAAAACCGAGACCCGCCCCAGCGATGTTGCCAATATTGAAGGCAAAGCCGCCAAACAAAATCAGTAGTGTTAAAAAATGCCCCGCTCCGGGAAGCACTCTGTTGGCGAGATCTTGCGCATACATTTTACTTTGCGTGATCAGACGCCAAATGTTAAGCTGAACTCCTATGTCCAGTAAAACGGACACTAAAATCACAAACCCGAAGCTTGCCTTTAATTGCTCGGTGAATCGCGTAGTTTGGGTGATGAATCCCGGACCAATCGCAGAAGTAGCCATTAAGAAAGCTGCACCTACAAGCGGACCTTTAAATAGTGATTTTATTTTCATTGCCTAGAATGACATGAGTATTGAGACATAAATAGCAAGACACGGAATGGGTTTCACGAATATATTTTCTTGCCTTAACGATGTATAAATGAGTTTGGCAAATGCTACCGCATGAATGCCATCGCCATGCAAACAAATCGTATCGGCTTTGATGTCAACATAGTTGCCTGATACAGTTCTTACTTTTTGCTTTTTGATAAACGTTAACACCTGACTTTTGGCATCTACCTCATTTTTAATAAGTGCATTTGTGTTTGCACGTGGCGTAAGTGTGCCGTCTTCTTGGTACGTTCTATCCGCAAATACTTCGTGGGCAATTCTTAAGCCCAGCTTTTTCCCTTCACTTAACATTACGCTTTCGGAGAGACCATATAATATCAAAGATCCATCAACGTTACGAATTGCTGTTCCGATTGCTTTCGCTAATTCTGGATCTTTAGCTGCCATATTATACAATGCCCCGTGAGGTTTCACATGATGTAATTTTGCCCCCTGCTGAACGGCAATGTGTTGTAATGCATAAAGTTGATCGGTTACAATTTTTATGATTTCGTCTGGCTCAAGGTACATGTTGGTTCGACCAAAATTCTTTCGATCGGGAAAGGAGGGATGAGCGCCAACTTCAACGTTATAGTTCAAGCATAGGTCAATTGTCTTTTTCATTAAATCTTTATCACCCGCATGATACCCGCAGGCGATATTGGCGGAAGTGATGAAGGGCATAAGTTCGACTTCGTTGCCAACACCTTCGGCCATATCGCAATTAATGTCAATAGAGTTCATATCCTGAATTTTATTTTTATGCCAAGTCTCCAATGCCTTGTTTTATCATTGCCAAAAGGCACATTTTTTTTCTCGCTAATTGCGCATTCGAAGTAAGCAACTTTTCCTTATTTCTTCTAGTTGAGTCTGCCTTTCAACCAAAAGCTTTTCCGCTTCGTGTAGTGTAATGAACTTGAATATGAGTTGCTCAGTTGGATTTAGCTGTGCTAACTTTGGCAAGTCAGCTTTTACAACAGACGCAATTCGTGGGTAACCGCCTGTGGTTTGGTGATCTGCCATCAGTATAATTAAATTGCCTTCAGGCAACAGTTGAATCGTTCCAACATCTACTGCCGAAGAAACTAAGTTGATCGGTTTATCTAGTTTCATAGGCCTGCCGGAAAGTCTAAAGCCCATTCGATTGCTAGTATTGCTGATGGTGAATTCAGTTGAAGCGAAGGCTGTTCTTGATGGTTGAGAAAGCAGATTTGATTCAATACTCTCTATGCATCGAATTTCGTTTGCTGGTGTATAAACCTTTTCTAATTCAGATGAGGCAATTCCCCAATTAAACGCATTACTATCTTTAGCATTGGAAAGTCGGCTTGTTTCAATCACAGCTCCTTTTTTTATCACTTGACCGAAATGCCCTCCTGCTTGAACTCCTAAATGGGTACTGAAACTTCCTAACCACGATGCTGATTTCCAACCACCGTTTACCGAAACATAGGCACGACCTCCATTTCTCCTTACATTCAATTTAAGTATGGAATTTTTTGAAACTACGATAGGTTTCCATGAAGATATCGGTGTATCATTTACAGAGACATCAAACCCTTTACCCGTAACGCTAATTAATTCAGTGTTGCGAACCAAAATTTCACAAGAAGGAAAATACATTTCAAGAACTGACTCTTGCTCTGCGTTGCCTACAAGATAATTTGCAACCTTCATGGCGAACGTATCCATAGCTCCGCCAGAACCGACACCTACATTTCGAAATCCAATTCGTTCGGAACCGACTAATGTTGAGAGTAATCCAGGTTTAAGTATTTCAATACTCATTTAGCGAATCAAAATGATCTTTGTCAATGGCAACAAACTGCACTGTATCACCCGAGCTGAGTAGGCAGGGTGTAGATTTTGCGGTATCAAATATTTTGATCGGAGTCCTTCCAATCAATTGCCAACCTCCTGGAGAAGCTTGTGGGTAGATACCGGTTTGCATTCCAGCGATAGCCACGCTCCCAGCCGGCACTGATGGTCGGGGTGAGGTCTTTCGCGACATCTCAATTCGTGGGTCTAATATTCCCATATAAGTAAAGCCAGGAAGAAATCCAATCATAAACACTCGATACAAGGTAGAAGTGTGTATACTTACAATTTCGTCTGTAGTTAAACGATGATGATCTGCCACCAATGTTAAATCTGCACCATCGTACAAAACGGGAATTTCAATTTTCCTTGCGTTGGAATGGTCTATAATTTTTCCGGTTTCGTCTAGAATTTCCCTGATATAGGATGTTACAAATTCCGCGGCAGTCGCGCGCAGGTTGTTTTTCGATAGAACAACTCCAGGGTCATAAAAAACAGCGAGTGACGAATAGGCAGGCACGGCCTCTATAAAACCGGAAAACGGTTTGTTAACGATAGTAAGTGCCAGCGAAGTTACGAGTTGGTTAACTGCTACGTCAATTGTATTTCCAAACGAAACTAATAGTGCATTTTCATTGAGCGATGTTATAGTTACTTCGTCTATCAAAGCTAATTAGCCTCCGTGTATTTTTTAAAATTATCTAGTATTGCTTGCCAGCCGATTCGTTGTAGTTCGACTGAGTTTTGCGTTTCAGCATCAAAAGTTTCTATTACTTCTGTGCTGGCATCACCAGATACAAACTCAACTCTTACTTTCCGGTTGTCTTCAAGTACATATTCTATCAACGAGTGAGGTGTAATTGCTGTGTAGGTACCAATAAAATCGAAGCCCATGCTTCCATCTTTTGCAGCCATGTGCGAGAGGAATTTCCCGCCTACGCGCAAATCGACTTCGGCACGTGGAGTATGCCAATCGGCAGATGCGTTGTTCCAGTTCACAATATGTTCTGGTGATGTCCAAAAGCTCCAAACCTTTTCTATTCGCGATTGTATGGTTGACTTTACTGTAATTATCTGTGATTCCATAGAGGTGTTTTATGAGTGCGATTTTACAAATAGTTTGTGATAGCTGACATATGAACCAATTAGTATAAGCAACACAATCAATGGAAAAATAGCTTCACCACCAAAGCCATCAACAGCCCAATGGCTAACGCTGGCAGCAATAAAATCAATAGCAAAGCACGCATACGCCCACTCTTTTATTCTAGCTGGCACTTTTGGAATTATTAAACTCAGCGTGCCAAGTACCTTGAATACGGTTAGCATGGGTAGAAAATACTCAGGGTATCCTAAGTGTGCGATACTATCCTTTGCCAACTGAGTGTGGGAAGTCAGCGCGGGCATAACGCCTTCAAATAGAAAGATGATAGTAGTTGAAATCCAAAAAAGGATGTTGTTTGTTTTTTGATTCATCGAAGTATGGGTTAAAGATTTAAAATGGTCGGATTAATTTAGGGGTTTATTAACTTTTCAATTTCTAATTTTCTCATTTTTAATAAGGCTTGCATTGCCAGTTCTCCTTTTTCAGGATGGCTTAAAATTTGTCCAAGTCCTTTAGGGATGATTTGCCATGAAACGCCAAATCTATCTTTTAACCAACCGCACATGCTTTCTTCGCCACCGTCTGATGTAAGCTTGGTCCAATAATGATCTATCTCTTTTTGATCTTCGCACTCTACTACCAATGATACACCTTCATTGAACGAAAATTCATGGCCTCCTGGCCCATCCATGGCAATGAATGAATTGTTATTTAGATTAAATTCAGAATAAAGTATATTACCTTGATACGCGCTCTCGGCCGGATAATGGATTAACAGGTCAGTCTTTGAGCTGCTGAACACGGAGCTGTAAAAATTTATTGCCACTTCTGCTTTTCCAAATTGGTTATTTGCGAACAAAAAAGAAGGTGTAATTTTTTGTGGGTTCAAATCTTGTGAAACAGAAATTTGCCATGTTACTCCAAATTTATCTTGGAGCCATCCGTAGCGCTCACTCCAGTCATATTTATTGATGGGCATTAAGGCTTTGCCGCCTTCAAACAGTTTGTCCCACAGCTGATTTGTTTCAGTGATGGATTTACACGAGACGGTAAAAGAAATACTAGGATTTATTTTAAACAACGGACCTCCATTTAATCCCATGAAATTCTTGCCGTCTAGCTCAAAGTTCACAACTAATGACGAGTCATTGAGAATTCTTCCTGAATGAAAAACAGTGCAATAAAATTCAGCGGCTTCCTTGGCTTTTCCATCAAACCAGAGGCAAGGGTAGATTTGACTGTTCATTGGGGGTTTTTTTCCCGGAAAGGTAAAAAATTAGAATCTGTTTTTTACCTTCGAAAATCTAAATTGCTATTTATGCAGGATAATTGGTTAGCGAATGCATTGCTTGTTTAAGATGTTTTGTAAACTTCACGACCGAATTCATGCGGTCAAGCCGGAATAAATTTTAATTGTTAATGCAACCTTTTCTCTTTTTTAAAGTAAGTAGAGTAAACAATTCAAAAATTATGAAGTCTATTAAACCCAATTTACTGGTGTGCGCAATTTTTTTGACAAGTTTGGCAAATGCGCAAGGAGTTACAAAAAGCTTTAGCGGGATAAAGCGAGTAGATCTTTCTACGTCATCGGGTGATGTGAGGCTTGAAAAAGGCAACTCAAACGAAGTAAAAGTGCAGATGACCTATACTTACTCGACTTCTGATTATCGACCCATCCTAGAACAGCGCGGAACCACGTTGGTATTAAAAGAAGAATTCTTAGTTAAAAATTTCATTAATGGCAATTCTAAATGGATCATCACAATGCCAGACGGACTGGAAATAAAGTTAAACTCTGGATCAGGAAATATCGAGGCCAGCAACTTAAAAATAGTGGCCAATGTGAATACGGGTTCGGGCAACTACAGTTGGAAAAATGTTTCGGGCGATTCAAAAATAAATACAGGTTCGGGCGATATTAATGTAAGTGCTTATGAAGGCCAACTAACTTTAAATACAGGTTCTGGAGATATTTCGGTGGATGACACAAATGGCGATATCAAGGCTAATGCTGGTTCTGGCAACCTTTCGTTGACTGGCATTAAAGGCGGAGTGCAAGCCAATTGTGGAAGTGGCAATGTAAAAGCCAAGGAGCTTCAGTTAACAAAAAAGGGTTCCTTTAACTCGGGGTCGGGCGATGTACTCGTGGTGTTGACAACGCCCCTAGCATACGACCTCTCGATTGGAAGCGGTTCCGGCAATGCCGTGCTTGACAGTCATGGCTTAAAATTAGAAGGCGAATTGGTGATGTCAGCAAACAAACGAAATGGCGAGATAAGAGCCCCCTTTCCGTTCGACAAAACCGAAGAAATTAAAGAAAACGGAAATAACAGTATAACGATTCGCAAAACAGTTCAGCTTGGTGTGTCGCCAATCCAAATTAAGATCAGCACTGGATCTGGAACTGCTGAGGTTATTTAATAGTACTGACATCAACTAGATTAATTACTTGTTTCCAGTCATGGCAAATGATTAATCTTGATTGTTGTTATCATACTCACCTTAGACTTAACAGAATTAGAAATCAAGCAAGCTGCTTCCGATTTTTGAAGCACACGTTCTGCTCGTTCGCGATCTTTTTCATCGAAAATTGTTACTGTGGGTTCAAGAATAACCTCTGTCATCAAAAATTTTCCTTCTACCTGTTCCAGTTTCCCTTTCGATTTGCATGAGAAATCAACAAATGCCAGTTTGGAATTTTCGGCAACGGACAGAAATGTTGTCATTAAACAGCTACTTACAGCTGCTGTAAACAAGTGCTCGGGTGACCAAATGCCCTGTATGCCTTTCGGGAATTCAGGTGGCGTAGCTACTTCAATGCAATTCACTCCATCCTTGTTTAATTCGGGTGAACATAACATACCCCTGCGCTCTTTGTTCCAGTTTACATCTACCTGATAATAATGCGCTGTCATACGGTTAGATTTTATATTGTAAACTGCTCCACCCACCTCCGTTATAAACTCTCGTATATCCATTGGATTGCAGCCAACTTTTGGCCGAACCGCTTCTTGCCCCCGAAGCACAGCAGGTAATGATTATTTTGCTTTTGTCTTTAATCAAGTGGAGGTTACTTCCCAGCTTATCCACAGGAATATTAATTGAACCCTTGATGTGTCCACCTACATATTCCCCTTTGCTGCGAACATCTACTATGATAGCACCTTGTTTAAGTAGTTCTTTGTAATCTGTTTGTGAGTTCAAGCCTAGTAAATTTTTTAGTGTGTCTAGCATGTTATTAATGTTTTTGTCATTGAAATTTGTTTTGTTTTTTTTATGATTTTTCACCGCTTTTTACTTTAGAGATTGTTTATGTTTCCAATTATGCAGCTCGAATAGCTTTTTAGTTGGAGTAGTAGTCCGTTTTTTTCTGTCGCTTCCGGGTAACCTAAGGAGTGCAGTCTATGAATAATCAACTCCCGATCAGTTTCATTATAAGATAAATCAATACTGTCGTTTTCAATATCCACCGTTATGTTCTCCACACCTTTAATTTTTAATAGTTCATTTTTTATGGTGGTAGCGCAACCACTGCATTTAATGTTTGCTAACAAAAGTTTTTCTGTTTTCATTTTAATTAGAGGTAGTGTCTTTTTTAAACATGTTCAAAAATAAACCGCCCATTATGGCTCCATAGACCGAGCTATTGATTGGCTTTGATGTTATTGCGCAAGTGCCGCTAGCACAGCCAACAAAATGGTAATAAAGGTATCCACTTATCGCTCCAGCCATTACTCCGAGAAACGTAAGTTTGTGTCTCTTAATAAAATCCATTTATCTATCTAGCTTTGTTCCCTTTAGTTGAGATCCCTAGGATAGCGTAAAGCGGACAGAAATTTATGAGACTGGTGATAGCCAGCACAGCTCCGGCTGCCACCAAAACAATACCTAAAGTACCGTTTGTTATATTGAAGAAGTACAGCGCAACGGCAGCAATTGCCAAAATTATTCTGATTACCCTGTCGGTGGATCCTAAGTTATTTTTCATAATTCAATTGGTTAAAATTTTCTAGATGATTTCAAAACAGGTTGACCGCGCAGTTAATAATGACGTTAGCCCGAATCTTAGAACAAAGCTACCTAACCGAACGTGCTGATTCTGTGATGAAAGTCACATAAGCGAAATTTTATTTCTGGAAAGCGAGATGAGGCCGTCATTTTCCATTTGTTTGAGCACTCTGCTCACGGCTTCGCGGGTAATTCCAAGTTCATCAGCCAATTGTTGATGTGTAACCGAAAGTTCTTTTTTATGATATAAATCAGATTTTTCCTTTAGTAGATGGAGTAAACGAGTATCTACTTTTTGAAAAGCGATTGCGTTAACTACTTCTAAAAGATCTTCGAAACGCTTTTGATACAAACTAAAAATAAAATCGGTCCATTCTGGAAATTCCTTGATCCAGTCGCTTGCTTTGTTTACAGGAATAAGCAAAACTTCTGCATCTTCTTCTACCACGGCTTTTATCTTACTCTTGTCATTATGAATTCCCGCCAGAAATGACATGATGCAACTTTCCCCTGGTTTTATGTAGTATAATAGTATTTCCCGCTGCTCTTCGTCTGTCTTAGTTACTTTCAAACTTCCCGAAAGTACAATTGGTATTGACCTGATGTACGAGTGTAGGTCTAAGATAACAGTGCCTGCTGGAAAGGTTTTCACCATTCCTGATGCAAAGACTTCTTTGTTTAGCAGCGAATTAAAAATATTTTCTTTAGTTACCAAGAGTTGTGTTTTTTAGATTAGGTATCAAACCCATTAATGATTGCGAACGTTTAGAATGGCTTATGTTAATGTTAATTCATCATTACATTTTTCTTCTTCGAAACCGATTTAAATAAAATTAACATTACTCAGTTTAACGTGTATTGCTCTAAATCATAATCCAACCATAATAATGACTACAACCTTTCGTCAAATTAGAATTGTTGTTTTGCGTTGTTAAAAAATGTGTCCGCAACAACCTTAAACAAAACCAAAACAACAAAGTATGCAACAAATTTTACACAAAGCCACACTGGGCAATTTAATTAGGAAATTAGTGTTTTCCATTTTAGCATTGGCAAGTGCTAACCTTGTTAATGCTCAGGAGCGAGTGGTAACAGGAAAAGTTATTTCTGGAGAAGATCAACAGCCTATTCCTGGGGTAAATGTTATTGAGAAAGGAACTTCCAAGGGAACTGTCACCGATGCAGATGGGAAATTTAAAATACAGGTTACTTCAGCCGGATCAATTTTAATTTTTAGCTATGTCGGCAGTGTAACACAAGAAATAGTTGTAGGAGATCAAACTGAAATTGCAACTCAATTATTACCCGATGCAAAAATCCTTACCGAGCTAGTGGTGGTGGGTTACGGCACGCAAAAAAAGTCGGATGTGACGGGTGCAATTGCGTCAGTTAGAAGTGAAGATTTTAACAAAGGGGCGTTCACCAATGCTGGCGAACTTTTACAGGGCAAATTGGCAGGCGTAAACATATCAGCGAACAGCGGTGAACCTGGAGCCGCACAAAATGTGATTATACGGGGTATTGGTAGCTTGCGTTCTGGAACGCAGCCTCTTTATGTTGTAGATGGTTTGCTACTCGATAATGCTAATAATGGCTTTGACACCAACCCGTTAAACTTCCTTAATCCTAGTGATATTGAAAGCATTGATGTGTTGAAGGATGCTAGTGCTGCAGCTGTTTATGGATCTAGGGCATCTAATGGGGTGGTAGTGATTACAACTAAAAAAGGAAAAGCTGGAAAAACGGAGATGAATTTTACTATCTCCAGAGCTGCGTCTTCTTTGTCTAAGAAGATACCAGTGTTCAGTGCTGATGAGTTCCGCACCAGAGTGACTGCCGAACGCGGCCTATTGGAAGATTTTAAGGGAAATACAAATTGGCAGGATGAATTGAGCCAAACGGGAGTATCGACAAATGCTAATTTTTCTTTGAGCGGTGCCTCAGATAAACTATCGTATTTCGCTTCGCTAGGCTTGCAAGACCAAGAAGGAATCTTAAAGAATAGCAACCTTAAACGGTATTCTGGAAAATTGAATATGACCCAAAAGGCGATAAACAATAAGTTGAATGTAGAGTATAACCTGACCGCATCGCGCACGGAAAATTTACGGCCGCAGATAAACCCCACCATTAGTGATATGCTCAGTTTAAACCCAACGATACCTGCTTATACAAATGGTGCGCCTTCGTTGCTGAACATTAATGCATTGAATCCCTTGAAGAGGAATGAGCTTTATAGCGATTTGGCTACCAATAATCGTATTCTGGCTTCTTTTTCACCGTCACTAGAAATAGTGAAAGGGCTTGTCTATAAATTGAATTTGGGTGTCGATTATTCTACTACGAACCGGGACGTTCAATGGAAACCATTTCCAACGATTGTAAATGAGGCCGATGTCTCAAATGGATCTTTGACAAATACAATTAGCACGAATACGAATGAATTAGTAGAGAATACACTTACCTATAATTGGAAGAAGGATGTTCACTCGGTTGTGCTTTTGGCAGGGCACTCTTACCAAAATTTTTTAGAAGAAGCCAGATCGGTTAATTTTCGAGGTTTTGCCAATAATAACATTGAGCCACGGTATCAGGATCAAACGAGCAGCACTACGTTCCCCACCACTGTAAGTTCAAATGCCGAGAAGAATGAGTTGCAATCTTTCTTTGGTCGATTGAACTATGGATTTTCAGATAAATACCTAGTTACGGCTACGCTGCGAGCGGATGGTTCATCGAAATTCGGAAAAAACAATAAATACGGTTATTTTCCATCTGTTGCTTTGGGTTGGAATATTATCAATGAGAGTTTTATGGCTAACTCTTTTTTTCAAAACTTAAAGATACGTGCGAGTTGGGGGCAGACAGGTAACCAAGAAATACCCTCTAAGATTACACAAGCAAGTTTTGCAGAGTCTAGGTTAGTAACAGGCGGTTCTAGTCTGAACACATATCCTCTCGATCCTGCTGCCACTTCGATTGATCGTTATCCTTTTGGAATTACGTTCACTCGTTTGGCAAACCCCAACCTACAATGGGAGGTGTCTACACAAACAGATATAGGAATTGATTTTGCGCTTCTTGATTATAGGTTAACAGGTACGTTAGATTACTTTAATAAACGCTCTACCAACATATTGTTGGAGGTTCAGCCAGCCGATCCAGTGCAACCTACGGATAGATTTTGGACGAATATTGACGATATGATTATCCAAAATAATGGTGTGGAGCTATCGTTAAATTATAAGGCCAATTTACAACGCGACTTTTCTTATAGCGTTGGCGGTAATGTGACGTTTATCAGAAATAAGGTTACCAATTCGCCCTTTACTGTGCTAACCACAGGGGCGGCCTCCGGTTCAGGTCAAACGGGAGCAACCATCAATGGATATGTTAACAATGAACCAATAGGAGCTTTCTATATGCTTGAATTCGATGGAATTGGTGATAACGGACTTAACCGATTTAAGGATACTAATGAAGATGGAGCAGTATTAGACAATGACCGTAGGGTTGTTGGAAACTCAATTCCAGATTTCATCTACGCATTTAATGCAAACTTTAAGTACAAAAATTTTGACTTAGGTTTTAACTTTAATGGTGTTTCTGGAAACAAGATTTATAACCATACTACAATGACTTTGTTCAGCAAGGCTCAATTGACAAGATCTAATAATACAACCGATTTTGCTGTCCAATTTCCCAATGAGTCATCAAGTAATTCCAATACGGTGTCAACTCGTTATTTGGAAAATGGTTCTTTCCTAAGATTGAATAATGCCACCCTTGGATACAACTTGCGACCTAATAAGATAGGCTTGGCTAATGTGTTCCAAAACATACGCCTTTCCGTTACCGGGCAAAATTTGTTTACGATAACTAAATATTCTGGTTTTGATCCCGAAGTAAACACAGGATCAACAGTAGGTGAAATCCAAACTTTTGGTATCGATCGTTTTACCTATCCAAGGGCTAAAACGGTTTTGTTCAGTCTTAACTTAACATTTTAAAAATAGGGCAACTCATTTAACAAATCATAATAGAACGATATGAAAAAAATAATGTATAACAAGACATTTCCAATCCTTGCATTTTTATTTGCTTTTCTAAGTTGTACTAACTTGGAGGAAGAAATACTTGATGAGTCGTTAACAGGAACAGGTCAGGCAGAAACTGTTAGCGGCTCCATAGCTCCCGCTTATGGTTATCTTCGAAATGTGTGGCTACATACACGCAATTTCGGGCTTCAAGAAGTCGCTTCCGATGAAGCCATTCTACCCTATCGCGGGGGTAGAGACTGGTTTGATGGTGGGAAGTTTATTGCTGTTCATCAACACCTGACGACCCCAGGAAATGCCTTGGTAGGAGACACATGGACCGACCTAACACTAACTCTTTCTCGAGCAGTAGCGGCAGAGGAAAGATTGAAGCTCGAAGTATCGAGCGATGCAAAAGCTCAGGATGCACTTTATGAAATGATAGCAATGAAGGCATACCTTAATTTGCAGTTATTAGATAACTGGGGGATTGTTTTTAAAAAATTAAGTTCGAGTCAAAGATCCGAGATTTTAAGAGGGCAAGAGGCCATTGATCTTATTGAAAGCGATCTTCTTTCAGTCGTCAACGTTATTAATAGTGATAAAGGACCCGGTA
The DNA here is from genome assembly GCA_044349005.1 of Cyclobacteriaceae bacterium. GTDB lineage: Bacteria > Bacteroidota > Bacteroidia > Cytophagales > Cyclobacteriaceae > ELB16-189. The sequence continues at coordinate 94,059 of JBIKRT010000001.1, read as the reverse complement.
GGTTTTCAAGAAATGCCGTAAAGGCATTGTTGGCCCGCTTATACTTGAATGCTGCCGTTTATCGAAATCCTTACGGAACTCCAGATTTTAAACCAGCAGATATGCAAAAGGTTATACAATACACAAATGATGTTATCGCGGGACCTTACTCGCTGTCGCCTGAATATTTTGCTGTGTTCAATGATAATAACAATTCCAATCGCGAAGTCATATTCTCACTTGACCAACGGGGTGTGCTTCAAACTGAGCATAGCCGATGGGCTTATTGGTCTATATCTGGTGACTTGGTACCTAGGCCTGAGTGGCCGAACACGCGTGGTACAGATGCCGCTGCTTTAACTCCCGATTTTTATCAGACTTGGGTTGATGCCTATGGTAATGTCGATCCTGCCAAAGCCGATGCGCGTTTCTTTCAGGAGAATACAATTATACCTGAGAACCTTAAAAACCTTACGGGCATAACTCCAGCGAATGATTCGGAGCAGTACTATTGCGTAGATGCAAAAAGTTTTCAAGTTAATCGCGGAATACTTCGTGGCGTTATCTGGGGCCCCAGAAAAGATGCGGCAGGTAATATTTTGAAATGTGCCGATGGCAAAGTCAGAATCTATCCAGTGATCAATGCAAGAACCAGCGGTGCAAGCCGCGCGTATGTTGACCATATAAAGCAAGTTGATTTCACTGACCAAGGCAGTTTGCATCATACAGGTTACAGGTTCTCAAAGTATCAGTTTAGCAGTACCGCTCCCGATTGCTGTAATTACAGCAGCGTAGACATAGTTCTGATCCGCTTGGGAGAAATTTATCTGATGCGTGCCGAAGCTAAGTTGAGAAGTGGAGACAACGCTGGAGCATTAGCCGATATAAACACGCTGAGGACTTCCAGAAATGCCCGGCCTGCACAAACACCTGCTGCGTTAACGTCAATAAACCTTGATATTTTATTCCGCGAGTCTGGTTTTGAACTTTATTGGGAAGGCTTTAGAAGAAATTATCAAATACGGTTCGGAAAATATGAAGGAAGTTGGACAGGTAAGACGGGTAGTGATGTGAACAAAAGACTGTTCCCCATTCCTCAGAAAGCAATTGATGGTGCCTCCAATCTGCCGGGATTCTTATTGCAGAACAAGGGATATTAACTGCCACGTGTTCATTATCTAATTTAATTGTTATGAAAAGGTCGAAAGCTCAAAACTGCTCTCGACCTTTTTTCTAACTAACCAGGTGTAAAAACCTGCTCGATATTTTGTACTTTCTACCGAATCATTATGAATCAGTTATACAAACGCTTCCTTCTATCCATATCCGTCTGTTTGCCACTTGCCTCACTCAATGGACAAACTCTCAAAATGAACCAGACTCAGGTTATCGGTAGTCATAACAGTTACAAGATTGGAATTGAAAAACCGTTGATGGACATGATACTTTCCGAACGTCCGGAAGCAAAAGGATTAGATTATACGCATATTCCCATTACGCAACAATTAGACTTAGGTCTGAGAAGTCTAGAGATAGACGTGCTCTATGATCCAGACGGTGGTCGGTTCTCAAAGCCTAAAGGGCTTGATATGTTGAAGGCTCAAGGTATGGAAGCAAAGCCTTACAGTGCAGACCCGATGAAGGATCCTGGCTTTAAAGTGCTTCACATTCCTGACATCGATTTCAGAACTCACTGTTCTACGTTCAAAGTATGTCTATCTGATATAAGAGATTGGTCAAAATCACATAGCGATCATTTACCGATTATCATCACCATTAACCCAAAAAGTTCAGGACTTGATAGACCCGGCTTTACTAAAGTCATCCCATTTGATGCAAAAGTATTAGACGCACTGGATAAGGAAATTTTTGAGATTTTTAAAACGATTGAGTTAATTACGCCAAGCCAAGTAAAGGGAAGAAAAAAAACATTACGCCAGGCAATCGTAGTGAATGGCTGGCCAGATCTAGCGAAAGCACGAGGGAAGGTACTTTTTGTATTGGATGCAGGAAAGGAGTTGACAGAATTGTATTTAGCAGGAGATGAAGACTATGCAAAACCTATGTTTTCTAACACTGATCCTGAAAATCCGCATGCTGCTTTTTTCATTATGAATGATCCTGTGAAGCAGGAAAAAGATATTGTTGATCGGGTAAAGATGGGATTTATGGTTCGTACCCGTTCTGATGCAGACACTCGCGAGGCACGAACCGGAGACAAGAGCAGGTTTGAAGCAGCCATTCGGTCTGGGGCACAGGTAATCACTACAGACTATTATCAAAAATCATTGAGTCCAAACAAAGACTTTGAAATTACTTTTGATGGTAAATATAGCCAATGCAATCCCGTATTAAGTAAATCAACGACATGCCACTTGAATTGAAGCCGATTACTACTCCAATTTTACAGTTGACTAACTTTAATATGATTCGAGTTATTAAATTTACATTACACTCATAGTAAAGAAATGGATAGATGTGAATTTTATGAAAATGCAACTTTTTAAAATTTTTATGATTTCAGCAGTGTTGGCATTTGCCGTTCTTGGATTTATTTTTTCGATGGACATAGTCCGTATCATCTCGAAAGTTGTTAATCCGGTTTATGGTCTTCCATTAATCATAGCGATTTTAATAGTTTTAAGCCGCATCCTGATCGCAATTCGAAGGAAAAAATTATCAAACAAGTAAAGAGGCTTTCTCAACTTTAAAATTAACAACGCATGTCACGATTTTTTTTTGAGTATATTCTTTTTGGCTTCCTTTTTTCAAGGCGTTGCCCAACAATACAACTCATCTTCTATTTTTGCTCATAACGATTATGTTCAAAAGAAGCCCTTGCTGTTGGCTTGTGATAAGCAAGTAGGTTTTATTGAGGCAGATGTATTTCTTATTAATGGCAAACTATTGGTAGCACATACTCGAATTGAAGTGGATCCTAATAAAACATTAGAATCGATGTATCTAAAACCATTGGCATTGCTCGTACAAAAAAACAATGGCTATGCCTATCCTGATACTAGTAAGACATTAACACTGATGATCGATTTAAAAACCAATGGCGAACCTACATTAGATGCGCTTGTCGAGGCACTGAACAGCTATCCTAAGTTAACCAACTCCAAAACTTTGCAGGTAGCAGTAAGTGGCGATATGCCAAAACCGGATAAGTGGATAAATTATCCTTCGTTTATAAAGTTTGATGGACGGCCGGGGGTAACCTATTCCGCAGAACAACTCGCTAGGGTAAGACTAATAAGTAACAGTTTTTCTGAATATTCACGTTGGAACGGCAAGGGAGAATTGAAAACGGAGGAGCAGTATAAGCTTACTCAAGTCATTGATGCTGCGCACGCCCTTGGTAAGCCAATGCGTTTTTGGGCCATACCCGATAATCCAATGGGTTGGAAAAAATTAATTTCAATGAAAGTGGATATTTTAAATACCGATCATGTTGAGGACTTGGCGATGTTCTTGAACCAAATGAAATAAGTTCAAAGCGCATTTTTTGCCTTGCTTACAAAATGACGTGTCAATTTGCTTTTTTCTTTAAGAGATAGGAATTTAAGTCTAAAATAAAAGTGCCTGCCGCAAAGGATTTTATTTATTCTGAGGCATATACTTCTTTGTTTAGCAAAGAATGGCGCAGATTTGATTTCGTGGTCTGGCCTTTTGATTTCCATTAACCCAGATTACTCATTAAGAAAGGTGAGGCAAAATAATTGAAAAAAGCAGTTGTTTTGGGCATTTATTTTCAGTTCTACTGGATATTTTATGGTGGATTTGTTGGGATTTTTACAATCTGGAAGAAAAATGGGTCTGTTTCCAAGCTGTTCGGGAGTTGTAATCCCGAACCTAGATAACATGGATTTTAAATCTCCCTTATCAGTTGTTCGACATAGCAAATGCCGAACTGCGGGTGCATCCAAAATAATATGACTAGGCTGCACAATGTTAAAAATTTAGCTGCATAATCACCTCCACTTTGCAGCACAATCATCCCTTCTTTGCTGCATTGTTAAGTTGTTTATGCAGCCAAAACAAAAAAATTAGGCTGCATAATCTTCAAAATTATGCAGCCTAATTTTTGGTTTACAGCCTAAAGGCTAAGCCACTTGCAGCAAATCGGCCAACGTGCCAGTGCGCAGGGTGGCTGCCGCGCCATAGCCACGCCTTACTTCCAAGGTATAATTATCGGCTACCAAGCTAGCGGGTATGCTAAACATAAGCTTGCCCTCGGTGCGGCTGGCCAGCACGGTTACTTTGGTGGCCGTGCCGTTGGTTACCGAAACAAAGAAAATACCTTCTGCCGCGTTGGCAGGGTTAAACTTCAATTCTTCGCCAATAATTTGGCCTATACCACCGGGCGTCAGTTTACTATTGGTGGCTTGCGTGTTTACGTCAGTAAACTCAATAAGGGCAGGGGTAGGTATCGGTTGGGTAATTTTCTCCACCGTGGCGGCTTCCATTTTTTGCGTTAGCAACAGGCCGGGCGAAAGCGAAGCTTTTTTGGTGTGGCGGCTAGCGTCAAAACTATCGGTGGCGTTGGCAAAAATGCCCGAAATACCTGGCCGAATGTTCATTAACGGAAGGTTAAGGTTGTTGCCATCGGCCACCTCATCGCTGGCCACTTCAAAAAATACTTTTAGCACGGCATTAATGTCGGCCTCGGTTATGGTGCTGCCCCGTTTTAGCATTTTGGCAATAAGTGCCTCAAGGTCTAGCGAGGTGTTGGCTGCCACCCTGGCTGACTGGTCGTTAGGGTCGGGAGTTACGGGGTTGGGTTGCAAATAATATTTGATGGGCATAAGAAAGTTGTTTATAGTGTTACAAAAGAACTTAATAGTTGCAAAACGTAAATAAAGGTTACAAAAGGGTTGGAGAATTGCAAGCCATCGAGAAAATAATTTCAATTGCACCAACCAGCATTAAGTAGATTTTTATTGCGTGGGTTGGCTATGGTAAAAAAGTAGGGGTATTTTTTTAATGGCTTAAAACGATTAGATATTTTTTACAAATCAAAAACAACACAATTGTATCAATAATAAAATCTGGAATTTTATTAACTAACCTTTTACCATGGTATTCAAAGTGAAAAAATTTGATGACTTTTGGGAGTCGGAGAATTTTATCAAAATTCAGCAGTGGAGCTAACAAACTCAATACAAGAAGCACTCTTTTCCCTTAAGCAAAACAAAAGCAGAAGTATTCTTGCTGGATTTGGGGTAACATGGGGTATCTTTATTTTGATACTGCTATTAGGGACAGGTAGAGGGTTTCAGCAGGGAATTTTGCAAGTGTTTAGTGCCTTTGCTAAAAATAGCATTTGGGTATATGGTGGTCAAGTATCTGAATCTAACTTGAAGAAAACTTCCCAAGCAAAACTCTTTTCCATCAATTTACCATCTTTCCAATTTGTATTGTATAATAAAGGTTAATTTTTTTTTGAAAATTAAAAATACCTGTTAATTTTGAACATCAAAAATAATTTCTCAAAACAAAAAACTTATGAAAAAATTCTTACAAAAACTAGTGGTGGTGCCCTTTATGGTTGGTTTTATGATGCTTCTCATGAACATGACTTCTCCAATTAATTCTAGTTCTATTTTAGAAAACTCAAGTGCCGCATCTAACGACTTCTCAGTATTTATGGTAACGGAGAGTTGGACTTGGACTCAGTTTGCTGGAGCAGCAGTTGTTGGAGGTGTAAGTGGAGCTTTAGGTGGTGCAGTAGCAGGTGCGTGGGCAGGTGCGATGGGTACGCCTTTTGGCTCTGCTGCAGGTGCAGGGATCGGAGCTGCTGTTGGGGCTGTTGGTGGAACAGTTGGAGGGGCTGCTGCTTATGCAGGTACACAGGCGTGGGATTATTTCTTTGGTAAAAATGCTGGTTCCGGTTCTGATCAAATTTTATCATATAATTTCTCAGAAGCCGTCCTTGATTAGCAATCAGATTTTCAGACAAAAGGGTGGTAACATTCAGTTTGAAGAAGATTACAATAGGTTCATTTAAAGTAGCTACAATTGTTTGGTTTGCGGTACACTTTCTGCTTACCCTACTTTACGTGATGCCCATGAATCCGATTAAAGTCAGGATGTTACCACTATTAGATTCTACGATAGGGACTTTCTTTGCTCAGAACTGGAGTTTATTTGCTCCTAATCCAGTAAGTCAAGATTTCATGCTACTTGTACAACCTCTTCAAGATAGCACAAGATCACGGTTAAAAGATAATCAATGGTTTAATTTGTCTAGTCCGTATTGGGATAGATTTCATAGCAATCGATTTTCTGCGTATGATCGTTTGGCACGAAGTCAATCTAGTGCTTTGAGGAGTGCTATGACTGGCGATCCATCACTTGCCTCATTACTTGAAGCCTGCAACAACAAAGATACCCTCGCTTGTTCATCCTATAGAAAATTGTTTGCCGCTATCAGAATAGTTCAAAAAGAGAAGCTGATAAGAATCTCATCCGCATTCTGTAATGATCTTCCTATTTTACGAAATCATGCATACGTTGCTATTAGAATTAGGGTTATATCATTCCCACCTTGGTCTAAAAGAAATGGGGAAGAGAATGAGGAGACAAAAGATTATGACATAGGCATTCATCGGATAAACAAAAGCGTAGCAACAAATTCGCTATTCAATTGATCTAATTTCATATGTTGTTCAGCTTCGCGGATATTAGTAATTGGTTGTCAGATAAGCCTAGACACACCAAGGGCGTTAGGGTACTTCAGGTGTTGATCGGTTTAATGATTTGTTTTAGGATTGGCACAGAAGTTCCATTTGCGAAATACCTGTGGGGTCCAAATGGAATTGCAACTGGTGAAACTTCCGCGCATTATTTTGGTGTAGCTTTAGGTGGATTAATTGATGCGCTTTTTTATACCACAGATGGTGGGATTTATTTTCTTCTGTTCATCCTTTTTACAGGCGCGGTTTGTCTTGTTATCAATGTAAAAACAAGATTTGCTGTCTTTGTTTGTGCTTTTTGCTTTATAATATTAGAGTTACGCCTACCGGCTATTAATGATGGGGGCGATAATATAACTAGACTTACGTTGATTTATATGTTATTATTGACTTCAAACCCATTAAAGGAGAGTATCAATAGTTTAAAGATTTGGTTACATAATATTGGTATCGCTTGTATAATTTCACAGTTAATGATATTGTATTGGACATCGGGATTTATGAAAATTATGGGTGATAAGTGGCAAAATGGTACCGCTATGTATTTAATAAGCAATGTAGAGTGGTTTTCATTGCCTTGGTCTAAAGAAATTTTTAAAGACCCCTACATAACCACTATCTCAACTTATCTACCGATGGTGTTCATGATTCTTTTCCCTATAGCGATATTCTCTAGATTTAAATTTACGTGGATTATTATGGGCATTATCTTTCATTTAAGCATTGGTTATTTTATGGGGCTTGTTACATTTTCGATGGTAATGATTGGATTAGAATTGTTTTTGATTACTGACGATGAGTATAGGTTATTCCGATCACGGCTTGTGAAATCTTCTGGATACAAGTCATTTTCAGCTAAATTAGCCATGACACTTTCACGTATTAAAATAAACAATAATTTAGATGGATAACATTGACATAAAAAATGTATTTTTTTCATACGATCAAAAGCGCTCTGTATTGTCAGGACTAAATCTACAAGTTAAGCCAAATGAAGTAGTAGGCTTATTGGGTGCAAATGGATCAGGCAAAACTACAACCTTTAAACTTTTATCTGGTTTACTGCGCGCTAATGAGGGATCAATTAACATTGCTGGAGTTTCACTTTCTGAAGATCCTAAGAAAGCGATGAAAAGATGTTCCTATATTCCAGATGAAACTCTGTTGTATCCAAATTTTAGTGCATTAGAAAACATGAATTTGTTTGCAATACTGTGGGGTGTCGAAAAGCAAGCGGCTCAAACAAGAGCAGAGAAATTGTTAAAGGAAGTAGGGCTTTGGGACGTCAGGAATGAATGGGTAAAATCGTACTCCAGAGGCATGAAGCAAAAATTATCCTTATGTGCAGGGTTACTTCATGAACCTCGCGTTTTGCTTATGGACGAGCCCTTTACCGGATTAGATATTGACTCTCTATTGTGGGCAAGACAAATGCTGAAAGAATACTCACAGCAAGAGAATAAATCAATACTGTTTACGAGCCACACTCCAGAAGTAATTGAAACTTTAGCAAGCAGAGTTATCATATTGAGCGAAGGTAAAATCATTCATGACGAAAAGCTAAATGAACAGCACGCGGCAGAGAGTTACATAACGGATCTTTATAACAGAGTTGCTTTAAAAAAATAGCAAATATGGATAGTTTGAAATTATTGTATTTATCGTGCAAGCACTTATTGAGAAGTTATTTTCCAATGCGAACTTTAAGGTATTCTATTGTTTTTTTTGGTTGTGCATTATTTCTTATCGGGTTAATTATAGGTGTGGTTTTTGGTATTCATCCTCCGCCTACGTGGAGAGGTGGGTTTAGATCACAGCAATTTGTCAGTAATCTAAGTGGACTCTTTTTTATCGTGACTATTGCAATATTGGTTATCCCAACAATGCTTACCATGAGGGGCGCTATTAGTATTCTCAATAACACTGAAATTTATCGATTAACTCAGCTATCTCCAATAAGTCCTGCGTCTAAATTTTGGATGACAATCGGTTCTATGATTTCAATATCTTCATTTCCTTATCTAATTGTTTTGTTTCCTTTTTTTGTAATGTTTTTGTTTCTTGATCCTCTTATCAGTTTCGCTACACTGACCTATTTTATTGTTGTTTCCGCATGGTCTGTCGTTTTGTGTCTTGGTACTATCGTCCTTTTGGTTCACTTTATTGGAAAACAAAAGGCTTTAATTTTAGCTTTTGTATTTCCATTCATCTTACTTTTTGTTCCATCATTATTCGTATATGGCGCAGAGGATTTTAGATCAAAAGCTCCTATTATAGGTTATTGGCAATTAATTCTTGTTAGTGTTTCATTGATACTTATACCACCTCTTTTCTCGTTTGTTATTAACGCGTTCTATTCATTAATTTCCATCAATAATGCCGAACCCATAAGGAAATCTAAAGAACCTTCTTGGGGTAAATATAATCCTTGGCAATTTATTTTAAGACAACCCGTAATTTTCGGCTTAATCCCGATGCTACTTTTAATCATATTGATGATTGTTGATGTGATTAAATTTCAAGGCATAAATGAAAGTATTTTTGCTTCAACACTCTTTGTTTTTTTAGGTATACCAATTACTACTGTAATGAATGAAGAGAGGCTTAAACCTACAAGATGGCAGCTTGCTCCAAGTGCTTTTATATTGAAAAGAGCAATCTGGTTTAAAGTTAATCTTCCACTATTTCTTATTTGCACATGTATGGCTATATTAATGGGGCACAATCAAATTGAATGGATTGCTTCATTGTTATCCCTTCTTTTTTTGTCAATGATTGTACTCTCTTCACATAAATTGTTAAGATACTCATCACTACAGAATATTGCATCTTTCCTATTGATAGTTGGGTGTTTTTTGATTCAATTACTTTGGAATTGATTTAACCTTGTAAAGATCAGTTTGCAACTATACCATTTTTTAAACGACATGAGAAATGAATTTGGGTACGCATAGAATTAATACAGTTACTGCCTTTCTTTTCTATGTATGGCTTGCAGCTGTCGTCTCCCAGTTTTGGGGATTTTCATTCGCATATTACCTTTTGCTTTCTGTATCCACGCTTTTACTTTACATAAAAATTCTAATAAAAAAGCAAACACAAATTACGGTTCGTCTGCTTGATCTAATTTTATTGATAATTGTTTTGAGTGAGATAGTTAATTGCTATTACAGCAGTTATAGACCAAATTCGTATAGTAATTTTTTAAAATTACTAACTTTGGCCTGGGTTTATTTGTCTTTTAATCTTTTTACTGAGAAGAGATTTGAGAAAACACTTAAACCACTCATCGCCCTATATGGTGTCTTGTTGAGTGTTGCGACTTTCGTTTTTTTTCTTGTATTTCGGTTTACAATCTACGGGGAGGGTTTTACTGATTTATTAAACTTCAAGCATTTGTACTCTCCGCTGGGATACATTTCGAATGATTGGAGTTCTGTATTAATCGCTTTTTTAGCTTTTTTTTGTTACTATGCTTTACTGCGTAGTCGCTATTCTACTAAGAATAATTGGTGGAGAATATTTGGGTTGTCATTTATCTTGTTTGGAGTCTTAGTCTCATTTTCTAGAGGCGCTTATCTATCATTATTCACCTTCTTTGTAAGTGCAGCAATATTTTTAGTTTTATTTAAAGTAATAGATTTTATATCTGTAATTAAATACATTGCCTTTCTTGCTTTTTTAATTTTTAGCCTCACTTACCTTTTAGGTGAACCAGTAATTCGTACTGCAAAAGGTTTGGAAACAACTTCTCAGAAAAGAAGTGCGATTGGTAGATTAACGGTTTGGGAACGCGCAGAAGCGATGTTTCAAACAAATCCTTTGCACGGGATTGGTAGTGGTAACTTCGCTTTGCAATATGTATCAAATAAACCGAATTCAATTGACTCAGAATACACAACAAGAGTGAACAATACACCGATTCAGATTTTAGTTGAAAAGGGTATTGTTGGGTTTATTCTTTACGGAGGTCTCTACTTCTATTTGGTAGTTCTATTGGTTTTGAATATTAAATCTAGTCCAACTGAAAAAGGATTATTTGGTTGTTTTATTTTAGCCTTGGTAGTTGCAACTACAATTAAAGAATTGACATTCTCGTCTTTGTTTGAACACTATGGTCTATTGTTATTGTTCACTACCATTTTGCTTTTTTTTAGGCATCAGTCTAAAGTCATATTCAATGTAGAAGGTAGCTTTGGATTGGTTATTTTTCTTGCATTTCTTGCATTTGTTTGTGCTTACTTCTTTTATAAGAATACTCATTCAACTAAAATGCTTACATCAGCTATTAGGGCCGCTTCAGAGAATAATTTTGAATCATCTTTGGTTTTCTTGAATTCTGCGATTGATGATCAACCAAATCAAGCTGTGTTGTATGTACAAAGGGGAATTAATACATATGAAAGACAAAAAAATCACAAGTCAGAGTTGTCTGAATCAGACTCTTTATTTTACATCAAAGATTTTGATATTGACGATAAAAATCTCAAGGCAATGATTTCAGATTATAGTATCGCTATACACTTGAATCCACTTGATGAGAGAGCAAATTACAATCTGGGGTGGTGCTTTTTTTTGTTGGGAGATAAGAATAATGCTGAGAAATATCTAAAGAAATCTCTATTACTTGACCAAGGCGAAGTTCTCTATTCAATCAGTTTGGCTCTCCTTTATGAAAATTCAAATGATACGTTAAAGGCTAATAATTATTATAAAAGTTCAATATTAACATCGCCCGATTTATTACAAAGCATTTTTTGGAAGGAATTCACCAAACGTTACGCTAATCGAAGTAGGTCAATTCAACTAGATGCGAGAAGAAAATTTGAATCTTTGGATACCACTAACGCAGTTATAAAAGCAAAATACGCTTCTTTTTTGTTAGCTTTGTTAGAGTATAAAAAAGCATCGCGTCTTCTTGAAAGTGTTGTAGCTGAAATGCCAAATTTGAGTCGGGCATGGTTTAATCTTGGTATTCTTTATTTTGAGAATGGTCTTTTTGATCGTGGTATAGAATGTGTGAAACGTGCGATTTTACTTGATATAAACGACTATGCCCCAGTTTTATTTTTGGCATCATATTTAGAAAGGTCGGAAAAGTATGATGAAGCGATCTCTTTTTATAGGCGCGCATTGGAAATGGTTATTAATTCAAAATCAAATTATGATTTACGAATGGGCAAAGTTTATGGGGTAGCTGGCAGCCAGCTGACAGTTTTTCCGTCCGATCTTTGGTACAAAGTTAAATTTACATATTCATCAAATGATATATGCTATAAGCTAAGCAGGATTACTCGCAAAGTTGGTTTAATTGATGCAAGTAACGCATATTATAAATTGAGTAAAATGAAGCATATAAATTCAAAGGACATTTTATTGGATTAGATAGGCGTTTGATTTCGATAAGCCTCGGTGTTCATATTAACAAACTGGTAATTACAAATGCTTAAGAATCTATTAACAATTGCGATGCGCAATTTATTGAATGATAGAAATTATGCTGCGCTAAGTATAGCTGGGTTAGCAATCAGTATTTCAGTCAGTCTAGCTCTTTCATTATTTATTTATGACGAAGTAAGCTATGACAAATACCATAAGAACGCTAGAAATATTTACCGAATTGTAACAAATATCAAAGAGTCCGAGAATTCATTTACATGGCCTGTAGCTCAAGTACCATTAGCAGAGGAGTTATTGAATAGGTATCCAGAAATCGAGAATGCTGTAAGATTTCATGAAGCCGGTTCAGGCTTTTTTAAGTATAAAGAAAAGCAATTTTATGAAGAGAAATTTTTCTTATGTGATAGTTCTGTTTTTGAGATGTTTAGTTATGAATTTGTTGCAGGTAGTCCGTATAAAGCGCTAGATAATCCTTACTCTATTGTTCTGACAGAAACTATAGCCAGAAAATATTTTGATTACTCTTTTTTAGCAATCAATCAAACCATCGAAAATGCTCATGGTGAGTCCTTTCAAGTTACTGGTGTAGTTAAAGATGTTCCATTAAATTCTCATTTTAGATTCGATGCGCTGATCTCAAAAAACACATTAAATAATATACAAGGAGATTGGAGCAGCTTTGGAGTCTATACTTATATTCAACTGCCAGTAGATTATCCATTGTCAAAAATGGCTAACAACCTAAGACAGATTGAAGCTGATATTGTCAATAAAACAGTTTCTAACAAAGGAATAAGCGTTCAATATCAATTGCAAAAAATAACAGATATTCATCTTTATTCGAAAATTGAAGACGAATTAGAGGCCAGTGGTGATATTCTGTATGTCTATATAGCAGCAACGGTAGCAATATTGATTTTGTTTACTGGGTGTGTAAATTATGTGAATCTAACTACCGCGAGGTCAATAAATCGGTCTAAAGAAATTGGTTTGAGAAAAGTTCTTGGTGTGTATCGCTATCAGTTAATAGGGCAATTCATTGCCGAATCTCTAATTGTCGCGTCTCTATCTCTATTCCTAGGTCTTTTTATTTCTTTTTTTATTATACCTGAGTTTAGCAGTTTAGTAGGCAAGCAATTTTCAGCTTTTCAAATTTTCAGGACTCCAGTTTTTTTATTTTTAATGTTTGCGACACTATTTATTGGAATTGTTGGAGGTCTTTACCCAGCATTTTACTTGTCTAATCTTGACCCTATTTCAACCTTGAAGGGAAAATATTCGATTAACCATAAGAGTCATTCAATAAGAAAACTATTAATTATCTTTCAATTTGGAATATCTTTCCTGATGCTGGTATCAACGTTACTAGTTCAAAAACAATTAAGTTTTATTCAAAATAAAGACTTAGGGTTTAATAAAAATAATCTCGTTCGGATTGATGTTGTTAATCTTGATCAACAGTCAAGGATTCCAGTACTTACGAACAAACTTAGTCAATTGTCCTTTATAATTGATGTTGGATACGCAAATACGGCACCTGGCAAAAGGATTGGAAAACTGTTATTCGAGGCAGAGAGTAATAATGGGAATCTTGTTAGTAGAAGTTTTAATTTGTTTGTGGCTGATTATAATTTTGTACAAACACTGGGAATAAAAATTGTTAGTGGGAGAAATTTTTCCCGTGATTTTATCTCTGACACAATTAATGCCGTACTTGTCAACGAAGCCTTGGTGAAGAGCATGGGTTGGATCAAACCTGTTAATAAAAGACTGATTGTTGATGAGCTAAATCCTGTAGCTGGCAGAATAGAGAAACAAGTTGTCGGTGTTATAGGAAATTATAATCAAAATTCTCTTTATAATGCTATTGAACCATTAATAATAATATTGGGAAGGGGGACTAAGTATGTTTTTGTTCGATTAAAGGAAGGAGATACTAATGCGATGATTTCTGAGATCGAGTCTGCCTGGAGCGATGTATTTCCTAAAACTGCATTTGAGTACAACTTCATTACGGATGATCTTGTCAAAAAATATGGTAATGATATCAATAGAGGAAGGATTCTATCTTTTTTTTCATTTGTAGCTTTACTAATATCAAGTATTGGATTGTTAGGACTTACAGCTTACATGACCAGACAAAGAGCCAAAGAAATTAGTATCAGAAAAGTATTTGGATCTTCTAAAAAGCAAATAGTAATTCTTCTAACGAAAGAAATTTATTTTTTACTAGTCGTTAGCTATGTTTTATCAATGCCATTTGCATGCTATGTAACTAATGAGTGGCTCAATAGTTTTGCGTATCGAATAAATTTAATAGATGAATGGTTAACTCTTGTCTTCGCAGGCGTAACAGTTGTTAGTATTGCAACATTAACATTAATTTATTATATAGAGAAAGTAACAAGAACCAATCCTGCGGAAGTACTTAGAGACGAATAGTTTAATCTTACGCGATCTTATTATTTAACAAACTTAGAATTATTAAATACTTCGCAAAAGGAAATACTGCCCGAGGGAATGCTGGCGGCACGACTGACTAAGGGTGGCTACTTTTTCGAATTGCAACAAATTTTTATTCTAAATTAATCGCCTTTGTATCGATGTTATCGTTTTTGCGAGGATTCTCAAGGTACTCCTGACCCTATCGTCAGTTAAGTCCATCAAAAGAGGGAGATGAAAAGTTATTTGCTTGCTAAACTAGACAACTTGATACTAAATTGTAAATTGATATTTTATGATTCGATTCCTAGCCTTTGGCTTTTTTATCCTAACCTTGAGCAGTTGTTACAAGTCCAAAGACAAGTTGCCTAATGATCTACTTCAGATGGCTGGGTCAAATAGGACAGAATTGCTAAAGGTTTTAGCCCACTATAGTAGACCGACAGATAGTCTTAAATTGAGAGCTGCTGTTTTTTTAATTAAGAATATGAAATATAAGAAATCATATTCTTCGGAGCAGGTAAGTTTATTTCATGATTTTTTTCAATTACTAGATTCGCGTTGGGTCGCCAATACTATAAATGAAAAGGACGTCAATGCACAGTTAAGAAATGTGTTTGATTCCTTGGATTTGGATAACATATCAATAAGACTTACTCGAACGGAAGACATCAAATATATTAAATCCTCTTACTTAATAGAAAATATTGATGACGCATTCACAGCGTGGACAACCTATAGTTGGTCTCAGAGTATAACTTTTGACGATTTCTGTGAGTATATTTTGCCTTACAATGTTTATGATGAGCCAATACAACCATGGAGAAAGGAAATAATGAAAAGATTTTCTTGGCTTCAAGATTCTGTTAAAAATTTGAAAAGCCTAAAGGAAGTTGTTACGATAATAAACATGGCGGTTGAGGATGATATGTTGTATGTACCGATCATGAAGTCTTTTCCTACCGCGATAAGTTTCAAAAACTTAGAAAGGGGTAAGGTGGGTAAATGTGAGCACTTGGTTACCTATAAAACCTATATTCTGCGTGCGCTGGGAATACCAGTTCAAATTGATTTCGTTCCATATTGGGGCAATAATAGTTCTGGGCATACCTGGAATTCAATCAAAGATGAACAAGGCCAACTTTTAACTTTTGATGGTATATATTATGATTCGCTGGCTAAAAACTTGATTCCTGAAGCCCTGTTGAGGAACAGGAAGGCTCCAAAAATATATAGAAAGAGCTATGCAATCCAAGATGAATCAATAGAATTTATAAGGGCAGGAAACGTTCCTCAAGAATTTTTTGATATAAACAGAAAAGATGTTACTTCTGAATATGTGCCACGACCTGTTAACTTGAAATTTAGAGCGAATGAAGACGTTAAAGATTTGTTTGTTTATTTGTGCGTTTACAGCACAAATAGTTGGAAGATCTCAAGTGTTGGAAGGAAACAAGCAGATGGCCTTTATCATTTTGAAAATATTGGAAGGGGTATTGTCTATTTACCAGTGACTTACAAGGAACACTCGTCTAGCCCGGCCGGTCAGCCATTTATTTTGCATGGCGAAAACGACATAACGTCAATTCAACCAGACTTCAACCGACTAAGGACTTTAACTTTAGAGCGGAAGTATTTTATTGATTATGATGTAAAAATGGCTTTGTCAAAAATGGTTGGGGGAATATTTCAAGGAGCAAATTTAAGTGATTTCGGTGACTTTAAGGATATTTACAAGATTACTTCTCCGCCCGTACCAAAAACCAATGTATTTAGAATAACGAGCAATGACAATTATTATCGATTCTTTAGGTTTATAATACCCAACAATCTCTGCCGGGTTGCTGAATTGAGATTTTTTGGTATTACTTCAGGGTCAAAAGACAGTGAAAAATTGTTATCAGGGACTTTGATTGGTAGTTTGCACCAGACAAAATGTGAGCCGAAAAATGTTATTGATGGAGATATATTAACCTATTTTGTTGCAAAATCTGACAATGAAGGTTATGTAGGGATTGATTTAGGGGAAAATGATTCTGCTAGACTTACTAAGATTGAATTCTATCCACCATCGGATGGTAACTCGGTAGAAATCGGGGATGTCTATGAATTGTTTTATTGGTCTAATGGCTGGAAATCACTTGGTGTGCAAAAAGCAAAACAGGAAGAATTAGTTTATTCTAATTGCCCGGATAACGCATTGTTTAGGTTACGCGACCTAACTAAAGGTTATAAAGAAAGAATTTTTACCTATGAACAGAATAAACAGGTTTGGTGGTGATACCATTTAGGAATTCCTCGATCAAATTAAATAATTGAACACAGCAGTTATACCTTAAATCTAACATATGATTTTGATTCGCGTTTTTTTATTGACCGCATACACTTTTGGCCTAGTTTCCCAAGTGTTTTCTCAAACCCCCAACATTATTCGTGGCCCTTACTTGAATAGTGTTACTTCTAACTCTGCCATCATTCGTTGGAGAACGGAAACACCTACTACAAGTAAAGTCACTCTATCACCCGAGCTTAGCAAAGCAGATCAGCAAAGCGAAGAAAGCGACCCTCAGCAAGTGACTGATCACGAAATCACAGTGTCGGGCCTTTCACCGGCTAAAAAGTATTATTATACCGTTGGTGAAATCAATAAAAAAGCAAAAGCCTATGCGGAGCAGTTCTTAGTAACCGCTCCTATAGTTGGATCCACAACTCCTCTGCGCATTTGGGCACTTGGCGATTTTGGAGATGGCTCAAAAAACCAACTCGATTGCAGAGACGCTATTATCAAAGAAACTTCTGATCACAGACCAGATGCGTGGTTATGGCTTGGAGATAATGCTTATAATATTGGGTTGGATGAAGAATATCAACGCAACGTATTTCGTGTTTACCAAGAAAGTTTTTTGAGAAACACAACGCTTTATCCCTCGCCTGGCAATCATGATTATGGAAAGGCAAAGCGCAACCCAACCGATGTATCCTATTTCAAGATTTTCACGATGCCAAAAGAGGGAGAAGCGGGCGGCATCCCTTCTGGCTCTGAATCCTATTACTCTGTTGATTATGGAAACGTGCATTTGATTTCACTTGATTCACAAGGGGAGTTAGATGGTGGTTTTAGAATTTATGATACACTTAGTAAACAGGTTACGTGGTTAAAGAAGGACTTAGCCAATAACAAATTACCTTGGACGGTTGTCTATTTTCATCATCCGCCTTACACCAAAGGTTCGCACGATTCGGATCGGGAGAATGAATTGGTTAAAATCAGAGAAAACTTACTTACCATATTGGAGCGTCATAAAGTTGACTTAGTGTTAGCCGGACATAGCCATGTGTATGAACGCACCCATCCACTTCGGGGTCATTATGGTGCAGCAAACACCTTCGATGCAAAGAAACATGTGGTTGAAAAAACAGATTCTCCAAATAACTATCGTGTGGGCAAAAGCGGTCAGGGAGTGATATATATTGTAAGCGGATCTGGTGGGCAAGTGGGTGGTCAAGCGGAAGGTTACCCGCTGCGAGCTGCAACCTATTATAACACCACCGTGGGAGGCTCTCTTATCATGGATTTTAATGACAATAAGCTCGATGCAAAATGGATTTGCGCAGATGGCCAAGTGAGAGATCAATTTTCGATCACTAAGGAGTAAATTAGGCAAGCCTAATTCGCCACTTTACGAGTTCCTATTTTGGTATCGCTTCGCTACCTTCGTGTTATAAACTCATTTCATGTCGGTACTAATTATTGTTGTTTTTATCTTAGGCTACGCTGCCATTGCTTTTGAGCACCCGCTAAAAATAAATAAAACAGCTACAGCACTTATTACAGGGGTGCTTTGTTGGACGCTCTTTGCGCTTTCAAGCAGTACCGAATTACATCAACAACTGGTGGAAACGAAGTTGGCGCATCACCTAAGTGAAACTGCAGCTATTCTCTTCTTTTTAATGGCGGCCATGACCATTGTTGAATTAATCGATGCTCATGAAGGCTTTCGCTTTATTACCGACCGAATTATAACCAAAGATGTACGGAAGCTTCTTTGGCTTATCTGTTGGATTACCTTTTTCTTGTCGGCTGTGTTAGACAACCTCACTACTGCCATTGTAATGGTATCGGTAGCAAGAAAACTAATAAGTGATAAAGAGCAGCGGCTGTTTTTTTGTGGTATGATAATTATCGCGGCCAATGCGGGTGGTGCTTTTTCTCCTATCGGTGATGTTACTACTACTATGCTTTGGATTGGCGGGCAAATTTCTGCCGTTGGCATCATTACGAAGACCATTTTGCCAAGCATTGTGTGCCTGCTTGTGCCACTGCTTTTCCTTTCCTATAAATTAAAGGGAAACTTAATTGGCGTTCAAAAAGATGCCGCTCATGGCGCCATCCTTGCGGGAGGGAAGATCATGTTTTCGGTTGGACTGGGTGCTTTGTTGTTTGTACCGTTATTTAAATCCGTAACTCATCTGCCACCTTATGTTGGCATGTTGCTCGGCTTAGGTGTTGTGTGGGTGGTGTCGGAGTTAATCAACTCTTCATTGGATGAGGGCGAGCGTAAAAAGTATTCTGCTGCGGAAGCACTTTCGCGAATTGATACATCAAGTATGCTATTCTTCTTAGGTATCTTATTAGCAGTTGGTGCGCTTGAGTCGATGGGCATCCTTTACCAAGTATCTCAAGGACTGGACAGCAGCATAGGCAACACAAGTGCTATCATTACTTTTATTGGCGTACTGTCCTCCATTGTAGACAATGTTCCGCTCGTTGCTGCCGGCATGGGTATGTATCCACTTACCACGTATCCGATGGATCACTCGCTTTGGCAATATTTTGCTTATTGCGCTGGTACTGGTGGCAGCTTATTGGTAATTGGGTCAGCCGCAGGCGTTGCCGTAATGGGTATGGAAAAAATCGATTTCGTTTGGTACTTAAAAAAAATCAGCTTGCTTGCTTTCCTAGGTTATGTTGCCGGAGCAGCGGTTTATCTTTTATTTAATCCAATAAATTAGAGTAGTTAAAAGTAGGCTCCTTTCTAAACTCGATTACTTCTTAGCCAAGTATTTTTCTGGGTCTTCTTTGAACGACTTTTTACAGGCATCAGAACAAAAGCCATACACTTCGCCATTATGAAGTGTTGTATCAGCTTGAACCCCTTTAATGTTCATGTTACAAACAGGGTCGGCATCTGACACTAAAGAAACCGAAGCGGTTTTTTCAGCGGTAGCTTCTGCTTTTGGCTTTTGCGTGCAAGATGAAATTATGGAAGTTGCAATTAATGCAAGAAGAATTGTTTTGATTGTTTTCATAGTTGAAGATTAAGAATAACAAAGATGAAGATTATTTTGACAAAATGGAAGATTAGCCAAGTCAATCGTTGGCGCAGAGTTGACACCTCAATCTTTCAACAACCCTTCTTCCTCGAGTTTAGCTTTTATCTTTTTATGGTTGCTCCAAAAATTTTTTACGATGCGATCATTTACAGCTTTAAACTCGGCATTCGCATTTTCCATGATCGGATCTTGCTGAAAGAAAAGAATGATCCAGTATTGCAAATTGTCCTCTTTTGAAAATAGTTTCAGGTGCTCCAGTCCCTTTTGATTTTCGCCCCGATTGCAATAGTATCCTGCCAGTCCCAATTCTTTGTAGATCGACTTTTCGTTATCAACAAACTGCTTGTAACTGGCTAGTAATTCTTCCGACTTTTTGGCCTGTCCCACCTTGGCCAAAACAGTACCAATGATTAAGTTTTCATGTTGATATACATCCAGCTTTTTTGTTTCGCGAATGCGAATAAATCTTTTGTAGTATTTATATGAGCTGTCGTATTGTTTCATGTAATAGCAAATCTTTCCAATATCTTGAAGGATATCAATACGGCTGGTGTCTTTATTAAACTCTTTCAGCAGCAGCTCCTTTGTTTCATTGATATTACCATTTTTAGCATACGCAACAAAGGCCTGTACGTATCGGGTGAAAGGATTAGTAGGATTATAGTCCAACGATTTATTAAGATTTTTTATCGACTCATCCACAAACCCAGCCTGTATCAATGCGTTACCAAGGCGCAAATAAACATAACTCGTAGTGATGGAATCGCTCGAAGCAATGCCAAGCCGAATTCCTTTCAGCGCATACTCAATATACTTTCCGGTGTTGGGCATATAGTTAGAATAATAGTCGGCAAGGTATCCGATGATGGGTGCTGAGTTAGGATTGTATTCGTGTGCTTTCTCAAGATAGGGCAGCGCTTGCTCATATTCTTTTTGATGAGTGTAAAACAGGGCTTTGGCTACCAGGCTTTCGCCCAACTTTGAATCGTAGAGCAATGCTTTATCAGCATAACTTCCAATTTCGGCAATGAACTTCTTCTCTGCTTTGTAAGCGTCCAAGTAATAAAGTGCTATGGCTGTTTCTGCATATGCAAGAGCAAACTGAGGGTCTTTCGCAATAGCTTCTTTAAAATAAGTAATGGCCTTTTTCAGATTTTCATCTTCGATATTGTTCATCAGGTTAAGGCCTTTCAGATACAAATCATACGCTTCTAAATTTTCAGTTGGTATTTTTTTGAGGCGATTCTCTTCTAAAGGAGTGATGATTGCTTTAATTTCATCGGCAATGTTTTTGGCGATCTCTTGTTGCAAAGCAAAAATGTCTTTCGTCTCTCTACGATATTGTTTACTCCACAAATGTCGGTCGCTGCCTGCATCGATTAACTGAATGTTTAAAACAATCTTATCACCAATCTTCTGGCCGCTTCCCTCCACAAAATAAAGTACATTGAGTTCCTTCGCCATTTCGGGAATGGACTTGGTTGTGTTGCGATATTTCTCTGCCGAAGTACGACTGATTACTCGTAAATCTTTTATGAGTTGCAAACTGTTAAGGGTAGATTCCATCAGACCATTGATGAGGTATACATTCGTGGAATCATTGCTATCATTTTTAAACGGCAATACGGCAATAGACTTTTCTACTGGAGGCGTTTGCGAAGGCACTTTGCGATAATAGGTAATCAAAGCAAGTGTTATTAGAACAGCCACGGTCAATATACTTCCGATGACGAAATCCCTTTTTTTGTTAGAGCTGGCTTCTGCCGGAAGTGCGACTGGCTTCGGTTCTGATTTTTCGTTTTTTCCAACCTCACCTGGCGGGTAGCCATAATATTCGCGGAAGCATTTAATGAAGTATGAAGTACTACTAAATCCTACTTGGTGCGATACTTCCGAAACATTCAGGGAGGAAGTGCGCAACAATTCCATACCCTGTTCTAATCGAATCTGGCTGATGAGTTGACTTACCGAAAGATTGGTCGCCTTTTTTACCTTTCGCAAGAGGTTGGAGCGGCTCATATTCATCGCATCTGCCAGTTCGGAAACCCCAAATTGCTCAACGGAGATATTCTTCTCTATTACACCAGAGACTTGATTTAGAAATTCCGCTTCGGCAGGGTTAAAATCGGGCATAGCCTTTTATTGACAAACATAAAAATAAACAGGCTTATCAGAGCCACAATCTCGCTATTTGCGCCATAGTTTATATCGTTGCGTCATAATTTATACTGATTCGCGCAAAATTTAAGGTTTTAGGCGCATAGTTGTTTAGCCTTCGCTCGGAGATCACCGGTTCTTTGCATCATTAAAATTTAAAAAACAAACTCTATGAAAACACAAAAATTTTTCTCGTTCAACGGAATTACCCCACTCACGTGGGTGGCCATTTTACTATTGGTGGCCTCCTGCAAAAGCAAAGATGGGAATGCGCAAAGTAGTCAATCTAAAGTAGCAGTACCTAAAGTTGACATTCACACTGCCGTGCTCACCGAAAACCTTGAAGCATTGCAACAACACATTTCGGCTGGCAGCAACATCAATGAAAAAGATCCTTTTGGCGGTTCTAGTCCGCTCATCACGGCCGCTGTATTTGGTAAAGCCAAAATGGCCAAGGTATTGATCGATGCAGGTGCTGATCTCAACTTTCAAAACAAAGATGGCTCTACCGCGCTCCATACTGCAGCCTTCTTTTGCCGGCCCGAGATTGTTAAAATGTTACTTGCCAAAGGCGCGGACAAATCC
Source organism: Cyclobacteriaceae bacterium (assembly GCA_044349005.1). GTDB lineage: Bacteria > Bacteroidota > Bacteroidia > Cytophagales > Cyclobacteriaceae > ELB16-189. The sequence goes on along the minus strand of JBIKRT010000001.1, from coordinate 71,464 downwards.
ATCAAAAACAACTTCAGCTCAACTGCCTATGAATCTGTTACACCTCCGTTCAAAGATGTAAAGGGCGTATATGATATGATGGGCACAGCCCTTGCTCCGATGGGCCTGAAACTTGATTATTCTTATATTGAAAAGACGCGTCCTGAGATAGCCGCCATGTTGAAATGATTTGAAAAAAGGAGATGAAAAGAAGATTTGATATCGATTGGGTAAGAGTAATAGCCATTGGCTTGCTCTTACTTTATCATGTTGCCATTGGCTTTCAGTCCTGGGGCGTAATGATCGGATTTATTGCCAATCCAAAACCATGGGCAAGCTTGTGGATTCCTATGACCATGCTTAACGTTTGGCGAATACCGTTGCTGTTTTTTGTTTCAGGCATGGGCGTATACTTCTCTCTGCAAAATAGAAACTGGAAGCAGTTATTGCGCGAACGTGCCAGCCGAATTCTTATTCCGTTAGTGTTTGGAACAGTTGTTATTGTTCCCATCAGCATCTTGATTTTGCACTTGTATTATAACATTGAATTCAGTTATAATTTACTTCCCTATAACCCCGGCCATCTTTGGTTTCTAGGAAACATTTTTGTGTATGTAGTGTTGTGGTCTCCGGTGTTCTTCTTCCTGAAAAAGAATGAAGATGGAGCACTCGCTCGTGCTATCAAAAAAGTATTCAGTCATCCTCTGGGCTTACTCACCGTTTTTACTGCGTTTGTTATTGAGGTTTTGCTAGTTCAGCCAAACCCCTACGAACTCTATGCGGTCACATGGCACGGATTCCTCCTGGGCTTGTTGGCGTTTTTCTTCGGCTTTTGTTTCGTGTTAAGTGGGGCAGGTTTCTGGAAAATGATTGTTCGGTGGCGTTGGCTTTTATTGGTTGCCGCTATCGCGTTCTATGGATATCGTTTAACACAACCACAAATGCGAGTGCCCGGTTACCTATTGGCCATTGAATCCAATCTGTGGATCTTCTCGGTTTTAGCATTTGCATCGCGCTATCTAAATCAACCTAGTAAAACACTAACCTACCTAAGTCAAGCGGCCTATCCTGTCTATATTCTTCACATGATATTTTTATATTCGGCATCTTGGTTGATCTTCCCATTAGATATTCCTGTTCCGCTTCAATTCATTTTAGTGTTGGTGGTTACCGCTGGCGGATGTTTGATCACGTATGAATTTGTAGTGCGAAGAGTAAACTTTATCAGGCCGTTGTTTGGGTTAAGGCGGAAAGAATAATTGAGATGGAAGCATCATAAAAAAGACGGCTGGAATTAACAGCTCTGTTTTTTAATTTAAATATATCCGGGAGACGTGAGCTAAATGTAAGTCAAGTACATTTTGATTGTTTTTGGGTTGAATTTTTTCAAGTGAACTCGTATGTTGACAAAATTAAAATGTGACTTCTCGATCGTAGAGACAGATCTGACCCTAAACCTATTTTTTAACATAACACATCCTTAATCCTTACAGTTAGTTTCTTCCCTTTTCCCTTACTTTCTTTGTGGTTCAACCCAAATTGTATGAAGCTTATCCGCTACCCATTTGCTCTATTCTTGCTTTTAGCTCTGCTTTCTTCTTGTAGTCCTTCCAAAAACGATAACACAAAAATCTGGGTTGCCTCTGCGCCTGCGGGTTCGGCATTTACACAGATTAAAAGAGAAGGCGAAACAATTATCCCCAATGGGCGCATTATTACACCGCGAGGCAAGCAAATTATGGTAGCCCCCCATCCGTTCGGCTTGGTGTTAAGTCCAGATGGAAAAACAATCATTACCGCCAACTCTGGCGTGGGGCCTTTTTCAATTTCTATCATTCAAGATTTTAATTCCGCCACTCCACTTGTAAAGCAAATTCCTGAAACCCTTACTCCTGAAAAAGGCCTGCTCGAAGCAACTTTTATGGGACTTGCCATCTCGCCCGACAACACCAAAGTGTATGTGGCAGGAGGCCAACAAAATCGCATTTACATTTTCGATCTCAATACGAGTAAAAAATTAGGTGAGATTCTCTGCAACAAATCATTTGATGACACCGATTATGAAGATGGCTACATTGGCGATATGACGTTGAGCAAAGATGGCTCGAAGTTATATGCCGTAGATCAGATTGGTTTTCGAATGATGGTGATTGACACCAAAACGAACCAGTTAATTCAAAATGTAAAAACGGGTCGTTATCCGTTCGGGATTGCCTTATCGCCCGATGACAAGACCGCGTATGTGGCTAACGTGGGAATGTTTCAATATAGTTACATTAAAAGTCTAGATAAGAAGCGATTGAATGAAACAGCAAGTAAGTATCCTACTTCCGCCTATGGTTCGAAGGAAATGAAAGAAGGTGTTAAAAATGATTCGATCGAGTTTGAGGGCTTGGGCGAAATGAATGCGCCAGAATCATTTTCTGTGTGGGGCATTGACGTAAGCAAGCCCGCTGCGGAAGTAGTATCGAAGGTAAAAACTGGAGTAATGGTAGGAGAGGAGATGGAGGGCATTCCTGCTGTTGGTGGCTCAAGCCCTAATTCGATGGTTGTTACCGACAAGTTTGTCTACGTAAGCAATGGTAGCAACGATAATATTTCTGTGATCGACCGAAAGGAAAATAAGATCGTTAGCTCCATCGAATTGAAATTGGACGAGCGTCTTGGCAATTTGAAAGGAGTTATACCGTTCGGGCTTACGCTATCGCCCGATCAGAAGAGATTGTATGTGGCTGAAGCAGGCATCAATGCGGTAGCCGTTATCGACACCGAATCTTCAAAAGTACTAGGGCATATTCCTACCGCTTGGTTTCCATCTAAGTTAAAAGTTACACCCGATGGCTCGCAATTGATTGTTACCAACGCGAAGGGCTTTGGAAGTGGCCCCAACGGTGGAGCTGACTTTAAACCTCCGTTCGATCATCCTTACGCGAGTTACATTGGTGCCTTGATGCGAGGTGCTGTTTCTATTATGGATATTCCGAAAGACGAAGAATTAAAAGCATTAACAGATAAAGTAATTGCAAATAATTTTTCGTTTAAAGAAGTAACCGCTGAGCAAGCTGAACCCAAAAATCCGATTCCGGCATATCCAACAGCCAGCGAATCACCGATCAAATACATTGTATTTATTTCAAAAGAAAATCGAACGTACGATGAAGTGTTCGGTCAGCTTAAAACGGGCAATGGCGATTCAGCTATGGCTCGCTTTGGCAGCAATGTATCCTTTACAAATAAAAAAGGCGATCAAAAAGTGGAGCGAGGAAATGTAATGCCAAATCACCTTGCGCTGGCAAAACAGTTTACCATCAGCGATAATTTTTATGTGGATTCGGATGTTTCAGCAGATGGTCACGTTTGGTTAACCAACACCTATCCCACGCAATGGATGGAAACACATCATCCAGCTTCATACGGTGGCAAACGCAGTCAGCGCGAAGAGTCAAAGGCACCTGGTAAGTTTGGTATGACCGGTGCGGCAGGCGCAATCTTCCCAGAGAGTTATAACCAGGCAGGCTCTATGTGGGATCACCTTTTCAGGAACAAGAAAGAGTTTTATAATTTTGGTTTTGGTGTTGAGTTTGATGCAGGTGGATTCTCGGATTCAACTTTTAAATATGGTGGGGTTCGCTACTTAGTTAACTATCCCTTGCCCGGACCACTATTCGATCGCACTTCGCATTTGTTCCCCACGTTTAACATGGCCATACCCGATCAGTTTAGGACTGATGTATTTATTAAGGAGATTACTGAAAAATACATTACTCCTAAAAAAGAGTTGCCTTCTATGTTAACACTTCAGCTGTTGAACGATCATGGAGCAGGTGAGCGACCAGCAGGTGGCTTTGTATTCAACGAAAGTTATATGGCGGATAATGATTTGGCGCTTGGAAGGGTGGTTGAATTTTTAAGTCATACGGAGTATTGGAAGAACATGATGATTGTGGTTACCGAAGACGATGCACAAGGCGGCCGCGATCATATTGATGCGCACCGCAGCGTTTTGATGGTAATATCACCGTATGCAAAAAAGAACTTTAATAGCCACTCGCATTATAGTTTTGGAAGCATCTTCAAAACGTTCTGGAACGTGTTGGGGATTCCCTATTTAAACCAATATGATTTTGGCGTTACTGATTTAGGAGACTGCTTTACCGATAAACCCGACTTCACTCCGTACAATGCATTGCCTTCCGACCTACGCATTTTTGATCCTAAGAAGGCCATGACTCCACTCGATGAAAAATTTGATTGGGAAGCCGTGAAAAATTCAGTGGAGATGGACGACCCCGAAGAGATGAAGAAGGAGCGTAAAGATGACGGAAGGACGAAAGTAAATCATTAATTAACTCTATTAAAAAGGAAGGTATGCGTTGGTATTTTGTCGGAGTACTATTTGTAGTCAGTCAGTACTCGTTTGGTCAATCAATTCAAGGAACAGTAAGAGATAAAGAAACACAAGAGCCGGTTGTTGGAGCAACCGTTCTGATTGCTAATTCTGCGATTGGTACGGTTACCAACAAGAGTGGAGTTTTTATATTGGAGGGGGTTGGTTCTGACTCTTTGAATCTTAGGATCAGCTCCGTTGGTTACGCTACTGTTGAACAACTTTTTGCTGCAAACAACGAGTTGCAAATTGAGTTATCACCCGTTGCTATTTTGTTGAATAATGAAGTGACGGTTACTGCGCAACGTACTGAGAGGCGTGCATTTGATGTGTCGCCAGCAACTACAATTATAGCGACAACTAATCTTGAGCAGAAATCAGCCCGTTCCACGCCAGAGGCCTTAATGAACGAAACAGGGGTTTGGGTACAGAAGACAAATCATGGAGGAGGTGCACCAATTATACGAGGGCTAGTTGGTAATCAAGTGCTGTTAATGATTGATGGCATTCGGCTAAATAACGCTACGTATCGTTATGGCCCCAACCAATACTTATCCACCATCGATCCTGATTTGATAAGCCGCATGGAAGTTATTCGCGGAAGTGGATCAGTATTGTATGGCAGCGATGCATTAGGAGGTGTAGTTCACATCCTGTCGAAAACACCTTCTTTTTCGTCTGATGGTTTTAAAGTAAGTGGAAATGCAACAGGCAAATGGATGAGCGCGGGCATGGAGCAATCACTACACACGGGCATTGAGTTGGCCAACAAAAAAGTAGCTTTCATTGGCGGCTTTTCAAGCAGAAACTTTGGTAATATTCTGGCAGGTGGTGATTTAGGAACACTAAATCCATCGGGCTACCAAGAACGGTCGGGTGATGCGAAGGTATTAATACGAACAGGAAACACAGGGCTTCTTACAGGAGCATTTCAACAATCAACGCAGCATAACGTGTCGCGCTACGATCAAGTGGTTTTGGGTGGTTATAGCTTGTTTAGTTTCGAGCCGCAGACACGGCAATTAAGTTATCTCCGATGGGAAACAACAACAGCTAATAAGTGGGTTAAGTCTTTTCGCATTACAACATCATTGAATAAATCCATTGAAGGAACGTTGTCGCAGAAAAACAATTCTGCGGATTTGAAAAAACAGCGAGATGAAGTTACAACAACTGGGCTAATAGCAGAAGTTAACTCTTCTCCAGCGCCAAACTGGCAAGCACAAACAGGAATTGAATATTATTTTGACAAAGTAAAAAGCGAGTCCATGGTTTTAAACACCACCACGGGTGCTGAGAAATCGGAAAGAGGTTCTTATGCGGATGGCTCCTCTTTTTCGAACGGTGCAGTATATACAAATCATCAAATCGATTTAAAGAACGTTCAATTGTTGGCAGGTACACGGTTTAATATCGTGCAAGTTTCAGTGGTGGATAATGTATTTGGCAATCAAAAAATCAACCCGAACGCTTGGGTAGCTAATGCGGGTGCGGTTTATAAAATCAATTCTAACCTCCGATTGATAGGTGGCGTTAATACAGGGTTTCGTTCTCCCAACGTAGATGATATGAGTAAGTTCGGTACCGTTGAAAGTGGTGTGTTTGAAATCCCCAGTTCAGCCCTGTCACCTGAAAAATCTTTTACAATGGAGAGTGGTTTAAAGTTTAGTGCAAAACAACTTTCGTGGACGTTAACTGCCTATCGAACCAAGTTAACCGATTTAATCGATCGCGTTGCGGCCACTTACAACGGATCGGACGTGGCCGAAGGCAGGAAAGTGTATCAAAAGCAAAACGTGGGCGAAGCATTGGTAAGGGGTATTGAAGCAGATGTGGAGTCGGCCGTCACGCGTTCATTCACTTTGTCAGGTAACCTAACATTTACGCATGGCGAGAATATTACAAAGAATGAACCGATGAGGAGAATTCCACCTTTATTTGGTCGACTTGGTGTAAAGTACACCTACGAAAACTCCCTGTGGGTAAAAGGCGAATGGGCGATGGCAGCAGACCAAAGCAGATTGGCAGCGGGCGATAAATCGGACGTAAGAATTAAAAGCAGACTGGTAGACAATGTAATGCCCGGCTGGGATATTGTAAACGTGTACATGGGTTATTCATTCAGTAATATTTCGTTAAACATAACTGCTCAAAATTTATTCGATAAAGCCTATCGGGTGCATGCTTCGGGTGTAGATGGCTATGGAAGAAGTATGACGGCCAGTGTAAAAATTGCTTTTTAGCCCCACCTTATACCTCGCCTTTTCCAGTTGTTAACACCGTTTGCCGAGCAAAAACCTTCGGCAGCCGGGCAAAAACCATCGAAGGGGGAGTTTTTTGGTCCAACGCTCGAGCAAAAAGCTTCCTTTTCGGAGTTATTAGCTCCGCCCCCGAAGTAAAAAACTTCTATGTCCGAGTTAAAAGCTCCGTTGTCGAAGTTAAGGGGTGGAGGGGGGTACTTCCAAGGTGGAGGGGGGTACTTAGGAAGTGGGTAAACATCCCCTTAACCACAAAATTGGGCTATTTTCTTGGTTGGTGTAGGGAACCTGAATTTACTCCTTACTCTGCCCTGCTTTTCGACTTGCATACCGTCAAATCCTTATCGAAACAGTTGTAGACAGCGTTCTTCCGTCCGAGGGCCAAATGCCTGGGCCGGGGTAAAACTGTGGACGTTTCGTGAAATAATGAACATCAAACGCGTTGTTGATATTTACTTGAACTTTAATCATTGCTGAAATTTGAAGGGCAGTATTAATATCTAACAATTGGTAAGATGGAACTATTCCGACTGATCCGGTTGAATTAGGTTGAACGGTATTGAAGGCATCGGCAAAACTTTGAGCCGTATAACTGTAGAGTAACGAGAAACTTACCAATGAATATTTTAATGTTGCTCCATTTCTACTTATCCATTCAGGTACACTTTCTACTTTGTTTCCGGTAATGTTAACGTTTTCACTGCCCGATTTGAGTGATGCGTTTTGGTAGCTTGCATCCATGAAGGATGTGGAAGAAAAAACGGAAAGGGTAGCGCGGTGACTTAACGAAAAATCTCCTTGTAAAAAGGCTTCAACTCCAGTTGTTTTAGAATCGCCAATATTGGTTTTATAAATGAGCAAATTATTGGTTGCATCCGTCTGGGCTACTGTTCCTAAGCGATTATTATATTGTAGTTGAAACGTGGTAATGTCCCATTTCAGGTTTTTCCAATTACCCCTAAATCCAATCTCAGCGTTGTATCCAAATGCGTCTTTAAGGTTCTTATCTGATACCTCATAAATGGAAGCAGGAATAATATCTTTAAATATTACAGGGCGATAGGCTTGGGACCAACCACCATAAACATTGATGTTGGGCGATATATTATATTGGGCCGATACGCCAATCAATGGAAATCTGTGTTTTATTGAGTTAGGCAATTCATTGGCGTTGTAGTAGCTAGTGACACCCGTCAAGTTGGTTTCTCCCATTTCTACTCTTATCCCAGTATTAACAGCCAATCGTTTCGTCAGCATCCATTTGTTCTCCGCGAATAGCGCGATATTAGATGTTTTGTAGTGTAGATCTCTTCCCCAGCCTGGTGTTACCAGCGTTAAGTCAAAGTCGGTTCCTGTAGTTCCTTTGCCTAATTGTTGGCGATGCAAGCTGTTGTTCATGTACTGAAAACCAGCGGCTAATGTGCTATTGTGTTTATTGAATAAATGATATGATTGCAGCACTCTGAGTTCTGACGTGTAACTGTTAAAATGGTCTATATCCACCTGGCGATTGGTGTATTGTCGAGTGGCCAACACAATCGTATCTGCAACTGTAGCGGGTTTGTCAAACAACACGCTGCTCCTTGCACCAATTACTGCCGATGAACTTAGTTGCAATTTCGTATTCGGATTTATTTTCCAATTGAAGGTGAAAGACGGAACATGAATATCTGGACTGTAATAATTTCGAGAACGAGTTGCCATTTGTGGATCAGCTTTAAACATGATATCGGTTAGCGGTCCCGGTATATGAGCTATATAGTTGGAGTGAGTCCACTCAAATTTTAGTGAAATGTTTGAGGTAGGGTCGTAGTAAAGAGTAAACGCTTCTGCACCATATTGCGAGTCGCTATTTTTTCGATAACCAGTAATCCATTTTTTGTTAAACCAACCTGAGTATCTAACCTTTCCGATTTTTCCGCTTGCGCCATTGTACGTGCTCACTAGCCCGTAACTACCAACGCTATTGATATTTTCAAAAGATAACTGCTTAGTGGTATCTGGCTTTTTACTAATGTAGTTCAACATGCCACCAAATTGAGCGCCATATTGAAGTGAACCAGTTCCTCTTACTATCTCAATTCGCTCTACCGCTTCCATGGGTATGTTGTAATGGCTTGCAGGGTAGCCGTACATATCTGAGTTTGTAATGATACCGTTCTTTCTGGTATTAAACTCCCACCCTCTATGCGCATCGAGGCCGCGTGTCGAAATGTTTAGTTGGTTGCCAGTGCCGTCCATGTCGTAAACAAAAACACCTGGTACTTTCGCAAATAGTTGGCGGGCATACTTTTCGGAGACAGCAAAATTCTTTTGAGTTAAATCGATTACTTCATTTTTCTTTCCAGAGAAGATAAACGTACCTTGAACATCGGATAGCCTGGTGATATCTTGTTGAAATCGTTTGGCTTCCAGCGTTACTTCGTTCAGTGTTTTTGTTTTAATTGAGTCGGTTTGACGTTGCGCGGATGCACAAGCAGAATAGAGAATAAAAACGGATAGGGTGATGCTTCTCATTCGTTAAATGACCTTGATAGTGACGCAATATTAATTGGAATAAGAGGACATTACAAAGTACACGGTTGAGCAACCTCCTTCTCCTGACAGCCAATTTACTGACAAATCAACACATAAATGACTGATCGAAGCTTACCCGAAGGATACTTAGAGGATACCCGAAGATAACCCGAACGGTTGAAAATGCTCAAGTGAACCTATTCCTGACTGAATGTCAGGGATCTCAAATTGAAGTTGTCGAAGTGGGTTTTTTGCCTGATTACCGTCTAATCATTTATATTTGCGCCATATGGTAAAAAGAATAGTCTGTGTGATAATTCTATCAAGTATGGCATTACATTGTGCCGCCAGACTAGGATTGCTCGATTACCTATATTCCAAAAGGTCTACCATCGCATTTTCATTGGGTTTAACGGCTGAAAGAGTAATTGCTTCTTGCGGATTGGGTCATTACCAACAAGAATCACTGACCATGGCCGATGAAGGCGATCATCCAGGTAACCCGATCGGTAGTCAAGCAATTGAAATTCAAGTTTTTTTTCAGTCGGTAATTTGTGTATTGCCAAGTAACTTTCCTTCTTTCATGTCTAATCAGTTTCAAATCCATTCCGAAGGACGGCCCTCGGATTACGGACGCTCTTTGTTCCATCCACCTAAGAACAAATCCTAGGCTTTACTTTTTTAATACTTCCAACGTGGTGGTATACAAGCCACTTATTCGGTTGCTGCTTTAGGGTAGGGCAACAGAGACAATCGAGTTTTTAAGGTCAGCACTGTAGATTGTTTTGATTGCTTCAAGTGCGAGAATATTTGTGCAACATTATTCACAAGGCAAACTTTTGTTTTTTTAAACGATAGAGGTTTGTTCAAAGATGGGAAGACGTACACAACCTTTGGAGTTAAATTAAAAAAGGGAATTTTTGTTCTTATCCTTTTAATACAGGCAATGATGCGTTTTTGTATCGTGGCCGTTTTCATTATCACAACCAAATTTTCTTCTAACTCAAATTTAGTTTAATCAATTATGAAAAAACTTTTTTTACTTTCATTAGGTCTATTCCTAGTGCTTCATTCCTATGCACAATCTGTAACAGGTTACATAACATCTCCCGATAAGGAAGGAATTCCATACGCCAATATTGTGGTGCTAAATAGCAACATTGCTACTGCTACTGATAGCAATGGAAATTTTAGCCTCGATCTTGATAAAGGAAACTACCAACTGTCGATAACTGCCGTAGGTTATGCGTCAAAAGTTATTGCTGCTTCGGTTGCCGAAACTCCTTTAAAGCTGGAGATTGAGCTTTCTGAAAATACACAAACGTTAAGCGAAGTAGTAGTAACGGCAAACAAACGTGAAGAAGATATTTTAAATGTTCCCACTTCTATCACTTCTCTTTCTGCAAAAAAATTGGAAGACACCCGAACTTGGGGTTTGAGTGGTCTTTCTGCCTTAGTGCCAAACTATAATTACCAGGAGTTGGGTGTTTCATTTCAACAAATCCAAGCTATTCGTGGGATTCAGGTATTTAGTGAAAACCCAGCCGTCTCTACTTACATTGATGATGTGAATAATTTAGACATATTAGCAAACGGTTTTGCGTTTACTGACATTGAAAGAATTGAAGCTCTGAGAGGCCCCCAAGGCACATTGTATGGCCGCAATGCAATGGGTGGTGTAATTAACATCATTACTAAAAAGCCTACTAATCGAACGAATGGCTTTGCCGAAACAAGTTTTGGAAATCTTGGCTTGCAACGTTACAGTGCTGGTTTTAAAACACCAATCATAAAAGACAAGTTATTTTTTGGATTAAACGGTCTGTATCAAACACAGGACGGATTTTTGAAAAATGATATTACCGGAACCACTTCAACAGATACCAAATTAAATGGAAAAACTGTTGGAGGCGAAAATAATCTCTATGGTAATCTGTTTTTGAAATGGCTGGTTTCAAAACGACTTAATTTAACACTCAACTTAAAGGGCCAACGCGATAAGAGTGATAATTCTGGCTTTATGGTATCTCAATTTAGTGACACCTATGCTTTTGCTAACCCTGATAAAATTAACCTAGCAAGAATTGCCCAACACGAACGAAACGTTTTAAATACGTCATTAGTAGCTAAGTATTTTGGAGATAAGTTTTCGGTAACATCTATATCTGCTTTGCAAACTATCGGTTTTGGGTTTAAGGATTTAGATTTCCCTGGGATTTATCATTCTTACTACGATGGAAAAATTGGAGAACTGCTGCCACCGCAAAAAGTGTGGAGTGAAGAACTTAGAATTAATTCAAATTCTGATAGTAGACTTCAATATACAGCCGGTGTCTATGCCTTCACACAAAAGGGCTTTGAACCTACCACTAATACAGCTTATGAATTATCTGATGCAGAAGCTACCGCCTATGGTTTGCCAAGTGGAACGTTTTTAATCAACAGAAACAGAAGCAATAATTTTGGTATTGCAGCATTTGGCGAATTAAGCTATTCATTAAGCAAATCATTAAAAGCTACTATTGGTTTGCGTTATGACCACGAAAAACGTGAAGCCACATTTAATGGTTTTGGCGATGCCATGTTATACAATGGAGTAGTTACAGACATTAAACCAAATATTACTGCTAGTGGAAATTATTCTGCACTCTCGCCTAAATTTTCGCTAGGTTATGTTATTAATGAATTATCAAGTCTTTATGCAACCTATACAAGAGGTTTCAGAGCGGGTGGTATAAATCCAAGCTCTTTGCCAGCAGGTGTGCGCCAAACATTTGACCCTGAATATTCTAATAACTACGAAATTGGCTACAAAGCATTTTTAGCGGATAAGAAATTCAGCATTGGTGCCTCTGCCTTCTTCATTCAATGGAAGGACTTGCAGTTTTATAACTTGGTTGCCCCCTTTACCTATGCCAGAGAAAACGTGGGCAATGCACAATCGGCTGGGGTTGAATTAGAGCTTTCAGCAATTCCTGCGAAAGGCTTACAATTAGATGGCAGTTTTGGCTTTAACCCAACCGAGTACAAAGGATTTGATTTGAAACGGGTGAACTTCGGAACGGGTGTAGAAACTACAACACCAATAGGCGGCAACAGTCTTTCTAATGCGCCAAGCCACACTATTTTCTTGGCTGCGCAATATGAGTATGCGATCAGCAAAAAACTAAAGGCAGTCGTTCGTAGCGAAGTTCGCAACTTGGGAAGTTACTATACCGACATCCAAAATAAAATCGAGCAACCCACGTATACGCTTCTTAATTCAAGGGTTGGCTTTAGCTACGATAAATACAGTTTCTTTGTTTGGGGGCAAAACCTTAATAATGAAAGATACTTAGCTTATGGTAATCCAGATAGCAGTTTCGGTCGTCAATCCAGAATGGCTCAACCGAGAACATTTGGAATAACATTAAGCACAAAATTTTAACTAATCACAAAGCCAAAGGGTATTACTCTTTGGCTTTATTATATTTTTAAGAAAATGAAAACGATAAAAATAATCACAGCAATATCAATCCTATTTCTTGTGGCAGAGGTTGCCTTCGGACAAAAAACAAACCCCGATAGTTTAGTAATCGGCACTGCTGAACGTCATGACAAAATGATGGATATTCTTTACAAAACGCCAAAAGTGCCCATCAAAAAAATCGGTATTTTATTATATGATGGCTACAATACCTTAGATGCAATGGGGCCTTATCATACGTTGGCAGAAATAATGGGAGCTAAAACATATTTTGTAGCCAAAAACAAGGGCGTTGTAAAAAACCAGCGTGGGTTAGAAATAAAAGTTGATAGTTCATTTGCCGATGTCAAGTCGCTAGATATTTTGGTAATTCCAGGCGGTGCAATTGAAACCATTATGCAAACACAAGATTCCGTTACTCTTAATTGGATAAAGAAAATGGATAAGACAACTAAGTACACAACAAGTGTATGTACAGGTGCTTGGATTTTGGGTGCCACAGGTTTGTTAAAAGGCAGAAACGCTACAACCAACTGGTACAGAGCGGACGAAATGATGAAAATGTATGGTGCGAAATTCAAAGAGGAACGTTACATGAAAGATGGAAAATACTGGACTTCGGCAGGGGTTTCAGCGGGTATAGACATGTCGTTAGCAATCATAGATGATTTGCTAGGTAGAAAATATACAGAGGCGGTAATGCTGGATTTAGAATATGATCCAAAGCCGCCATATAATGCAGGGATACCAAAAAAATCAGATCCGTTAGTGGCTGACATGATGAAAGAAATGTATGACATGCTTTTACTGCCTGTGATCAAAAAGATGAAAACCAAGTACTGAAGGATATAAATTTTAACTCTAAGCAGGAAACACAATAAGGCTTTGAGATTAGTTGCGTTCTTTAAAATTCTGATACTGATATTAAAGAACGCAATTAATTATGCTACATTTAAAAAGTAATCTGATCATAAATTCTATTTAACGTATTAGCATGCATAAACACTTTCTTTTTAGATTCACTGTTATAATATCTATTGCTTTGTTCTGCTTGACTTGCCAGCAGAAAGAAAGTGAGCCGCCACTTGTTCAAACAATTGATTCACCCGCTGCATTTGAATCAGCAGAGCCTTTTCTTTTTACTGCGGAGGACGGAATGGTTTATCTTTCTTGGATAAAAGAAACGGACAAGAAAAGTGAAATGTTCTTTTCTAAGTTAATGGATGGAGGTTGGTCTACACCTGCGCACATTGATTCCGGCAGCACATGGTTTGTCAACTGGGCTGATTATCCCATGATGGCAATAAACAAAAATAATTTCATAGCTTCTTACCTGGATAAAAGCGGAGTTGGCACTTATTCGTATGATGTTAAAATCAAAACCTCGTCTGACAAAGGCAACACGTGGAGCAAATCCAATTTACTAAACGAAGATGGAAAGGAGGCAGAGCACGGTTTTACATCGTTTATTCCTTACGGTGATAACTTTTTTGTTTCGTGGTTGGATGGGCGCAACGCTGCTATGGAAGATATGAGTGACCACCACAGTGAAGATCACGGAAGTATGAGTTTGCGTGGTGCCATTCTTGACGGTACAGGAAAAAAGTTACAAGATTGGGAGCTCGACCCAAAAACCTGTGATTGCTGCAATACGTGTTCAGCCCTTACTGAGAAAGGCCCCATTGTGGTTTATCGAGATCGTTCTGACGAAGAAGTCCGAGACATCTCGATTGTTCGTTGGGTGGATAGAAAGTGGACTGCCCCAAAAACAATTTTTGATGACCGATGGATGATAAAAGGGTGTCCTGTTAATGGACCGCGAATTGTCGCTAACGGTAACCGAGCAGCGGTTGCATGGTTTTCAATGCCGAATAATAAACCCGAAGTGAAAGTGGCTTTCTCTCACAATTCAGGTGAATCATTCGAACACCCCATCCGTATCGATCAAGACAAGCCCATTGGCCGGATTGACCTTGAAATGTTGGAGGATGGCAGTGTGTTTGTGTTGTGGATGGAGCGCGCTGTGATTATGGGTGCTCGCGTAGGCGAACATGGCATCGAATGGTCGGTGCCGATAAGTGCATCCAGCGAAGCACGTTCCAGTGGCTTTCCCCAAGTTACCAGGAGTGGCAAGCTCCTAGTACTGGCGTGGACAGACGATCAACAAAAAAGTATAAAAACAGCAGCCATTAAACTTTAAAATCGCCACCTACCAGTTATTGCTTTTGCCGAACATTATTAAACTCTTTTTTGACCCAATTTAGAGCAGGTTTGGGCAAGGGAAAATATTTTTTTTCAATTAGTCGAGCCTAACAACGCAGTAACCTACCCACCTGCCCAACGATTGGCCGGACTTGAGTCAAAATACTTTTTTTTGTGCTACAAACAGTAGAAAAAATGTAAATTGGCAGATTAACAACATTAAGTATTCTACAACTCCTGACGACCGGAAGCGAAACGTAGAACAACAACTTTGAAGCATTGCCAACGCCCTGAGATGGATTTACAAATAATACCCACTACCTTACTTGAAGATTATTTAAAGCAAGTACCAACGGAGTTGCAGGAAAAGTTTGATGCATTGAAAGACGCGGAAATCTCTACCGATACCTTTAGCTTTTATACCTCCGTATCTTCTGTTTTTTCAAGTAAAATTGAAGGCGAAGAAATAGACTTAGATAGCTATGTCAAACATAAAAAATTTGGCATCGAGTTTTTGCCCGATTACACAAGGAAGATAGATGACTTGTACAACGCTTACACGTTTGCCAAAACCAATACGCTAACCAAGGAGAACATAGCCGAGGCTCACAAATTACTGAGCAAAAATATTGTAGCTGCGCACCAGCAAGGCAAAGTCCGTATTCACAATATGTTCGTGTCTACACCCGATGGTAAAATAGAATACATCGCAGCTACACCTTTTGAAGTTCCTGTGGAGATGGAGAAATTCTATTCGGATATAGAAACATTGCGTATATGGAGATTAAGTATAGATGAAGTATTCTTTTTCGCGGCCATGATCCACCTCGTGTTTGTAAAAATATATCCGTGGAACGATGGTAACGGCCGCAGTGCAAGGCTTATCGAAAAATGGTTTTTAGCCCAAAAACTGGGCGATAAAGCATGGTTTGTTCAAAGCGAAAAAACATACTATCAGCAGCATCAAACCTATTACAAAAACATTCGCCTGCTCGGACTGGAGTACCCACTATTAGATTATTCGCAGGCCTTGCCCTTTCTATTAATGTTGCCCAACTCTATCGTCAACATCACGACTTAATCGGATGAGAGGATGACATAGATTTAAATCAGCTCGTAGTATTCTCGCGTCCGCTTTTAGAATTCTCGCGCCTGTGACTTTGAAGTTAGCTTCCGTTATTTCGATTCTCGCCTCCGTGCCTAGCAAAGACGCTTCTGCGAGTGGTATTCTTGCGTCAGCTTTTAGTATTCTCGCTCCAGCTTTTAGAATTCTCGCACCCGCTACTTAAACTCTTGCCGCAAAACCTCGAAATTGACCAAATTAAGCCATATCTAACCCAAAATGGAGGCCGATCCTATCTGCCCATGCGCCAAAGCTTACACAAATCCATCCGCAACGCCCTGGCCCTTTAAAACAATAAACCTGAAAACCACCATGCCGCGAACGCTGCACCTAGGCTACAGGGGGGTGTTATGTTGACTTTCCGTTTTGTTTTCCTAATTTCGCTCTGTTCGTGTGCCGGAAACAGTTTAAAAACCCCGCCACTAAACATCAGCACCAAACCTGAGGTGATACAAATGAGTGAAATTGCGCTAAAAAAGCAGATTGAGAAGAAGGAACTGGAGCTAAACGCGTTGTTGGAGATTACACAAGCAATCAACAGCAATGTGCCGGAGGAATCGCTTTACAAGATTTTCAACTTTACGCTGCGGGGTAATCTGAGCATTAAGAAGCTCGCCCTTTTTGTCTATGACGAAAAGTGGAGTTGTAAAGTAAACTTTGGCTCCGCAAAAAACTATAACCGTATAAAGCTTGACGAACGGGTGAAAATGGTGAAAAAGATCCACCGCCTTTCCGAGTTCGAGAATTGCGACTTTGAGGAGTTTGATATTGTCATTCCCATTGCACACCAGTCGCAGACCATTGCCTTAATATTTGTTGGTGGGCTTGATCCACAAATGGTAGCGCATGATTATGATGAAAGCATCAAATTTATTCAGGCGTTGAGCAACATCATTATCGTTGCCATCGAAAACAAGAAACTTGTCCGCAAGCAGTTAGAGCAAGAAGCCTTTCGCAAAGAGTTGGAGATTGCCAGCGATGTGCAACAATTTCTGTTCCCCGATAAATTGCCTTACACCGATCGGCTAAAGTTGGAAGCAAGTTACCTACCGCACGATCTGGTAGGTGGTGATTACTACGATTACATTCCCATCAACAAGAATCAGTTTTTAATTTGCGTTGCCGATGTGAGCGGAAAAGGAATACCCGCTGCATTGATGATGTCTAATTTTCAGGCTTCGCTGCATACGTTGTTGCGCCAAACCCCAAATCTGCTGGAGATTGTGGAGGCCTTGAATTATCAAGTGTTAGAAAGTGCAAAGGGCGAGAAGTTCATTACCTTTTTTGGCGCCATTTATGACATCAGCCTGCGCACGATGATCTACGTGAACGCAGGGCATAATCCACCCATTTTATACGACAAGAAAAATGGTATTCGACTATTAGAAGATGGCTGCACTGTGCTAGGAGCGATGCATCCGTTGCCCTTTGTCAATGAAGGTTTTGTTTCCGATTTAGATGATTTCCTTTTGTTCACCTATACCGATGGGTTGACCGAAACAACGAATGAAAATGAAGAGGAATTTGGTATGGAGCGAATTGTGGAGTATTTCAAGCACAACCATTGGAAAGACCTGAAAACAATTCATCAAGATTTGATTGTAGAGCTAGATGGCTTTAAAGGCAGAAATGGCTACCGCGATGACATCACTATCTTAACCTGCCGAGTGGAATAAGCTTTCATGAACCTACTTTTTCGAAGCCCTTTTTTCCTTCCTTGGGTTTATCCTTCGTTGCTTTGGCGGCTTGACACAAAAGCAAATGAGCTCTTCTTAACGTTTGATGACGGACCGGTTGCGGGGCCAACTGAATTTGTGCTCGATACACTTGGTAAGTATAACATCAAAGCAACGTTCTTTTGCATCGGTGAAAACATTGAAAAACACCCGCATATTTTTTCGCGGATAAAAGCAGATAAACATGCTGTTGGTAATCATACATTCAATCATATCAAAGGATGGAATTGCACTACTGAAGAGTATGTGAACAACGTCAACCAATGTTCACCCTTTTTTGATTCGCGTGACAGTTTATTCAGACCTCCTTACGGGAGAATAACGCAGGCGCAAATCAACGCATTGAAAACGCATAAAATTGTAATGTGGGATGTACTCACGCAGGATTATGATCAACATCTTTCGGAAGAAAAATGTTTACGGGGTTCTATTAATGCTACCAGACCAGGCTCTATCGTGGTTTTTCATGATAGTTTTAAAGCAGAAAGAAATATGCGCTACACGCTACCACGCTACATTGACTATTTTTTAAATCAAGGATTTAGTTTTAAGACGATACCAGTTGATTAGCTTTGCCTTTTCGGAAGACAAGTTGCCAGATAAATCTACCAAACGAGTTCTAATTTGCCCACTGGATTGGGGGCTTGGCCATGCTACGCGTTGTATACCGATCATCGAGGAATTTGAAAACCGTGGGTGCGAAGTTTTTATAGCCTCCAGCGGGCAGGCCTTACGTTTATTAAAACAAGCGTTTCCTTCATCGGAGTTTGATGAACTTCCTTCTTACAATCCAGACTACTCTTCGCTGTTACCCATGTCAATTTCAATGGGCCTTCAAATCCCCAAGTTTTTGAGAGTGATAGAACAAGAGCATGAAGTGCTGGAAAGGA
This sequence comes from Cyclobacteriaceae bacterium, assembly GCA_044349005.1. Classification (GTDB taxonomy): domain Bacteria; phylum Bacteroidota; class Bacteroidia; order Cytophagales; family Cyclobacteriaceae; genus ELB16-189. Next base: position 52,906 of record JBIKRT010000001.1, on the reverse strand, counting down.
TCATTGAAGAAAGAAAGATCGATCTGGTTGTTTCCGACAATCGATATGGATGCTGGAACTCTAAAGTGAAGTCTGTTTTTATAACCCATCAAATCAATATCATCGTTCCTTGGTATCTAAGAAAACTAGTAGGTAATTTCAACGCTAAATGCATTACACGATTTTCCCTCTGTTGGATACCCGATTGGCCGGGCGGGCAATCACTTGCTGGCGAGCTCTCAAGAAGTGACAAAGAAAACGTGAGATACATCGGGCCGCTTTCGCGATTTAAGAAAATGGCTCCGCAAGAAAGGCGGTATGATATTCTCGCAATTATCAGCGGCCCTGAACCGCAGCGAAGTGAATTTGAAAAGATTCTCAGAAAAGAACTTATTAATTGGATGCAAGAGGAGCATAGTCAATGGTTGGGGCGTCAAGACACTTTTAAAGTGTCAGACGCCTTAAAAAGAAAATGTTTATTGGTTAGAGGAATCCCTTCTGATTCTTCGATTCAGACCGGCCCTATTGACGAAGTCGATTTTCTCCCTGCAACTGCCCTCCATGCAGTGATCGAAGCTTCGGATGTAATTATTTGTAGATCTGGCTATAGTACCATTATGGATTTATCAAAAATAGGGAAGAAGGCGATATTAATCCCAACACCTGGACAGACGGAGCAGGAGTATTTAGCGCAATCGTTGATGAAAAAAGGAATTATGTATTCTGAAGATCAACATTCGTTTAAGCTGGATCGTGCGCTTAGAAAAGCAAAGGAGTATAAAAATGATGTTGATTTTGCAGAGAATGGGATTGAGTTGAAACAAGCTATTGATGAAGTTCTATGAGTAGGTTCTTGAAAAGTTTTCAATTTGCGTTTAAGGGCGTTGCTGTTGCCTTTAAAGAGCAGCTGAATTTAAAAATTCATGCGATGGCTACTCTACTAGTTTTTGGCCTTGGTTTTTATTTTAAGATAACCACCACCGAATGGCTTGTTCTTCTGTTAACTACTTCACTCATCATCGGGCTGGAGTTAATAAATACTGCAATAGAATACATTGTCGACTTAGTGTCTCCAGAACAAAATCCATTGGCTGGAAAGATTAAAGATGTTGCCGCAGGCGCTGTGCTTACTGTCGCAATAGGTGCTCTCGTGATAGGTATTGTTATTTTTTCAAAATATTTTTTTAGTTAACATCAAACCGCCATTAAAATGCGCTACACCGAGCAGCATAATTATGAGTCTCAAATCTCGATACTAATGTCTCACTACTAATTTAAACACATGAAAACGGTTTCTTCAAACTATAATTGGATAGATAGCCATGCACACATTTACAAAGATGAGTTTGATTTAGATCGGGAAGAGACCTTGCTTCGGGCGGAGGAAGTCGGTGTGCGAAAAATCGTGATGCCCAACATCGATCATACTTCTATCGATGCCATGATGGAGTTGGAACTTAAGCACCCTACGAAATGCTTTGCCACCATGGGCTTGCATCCTTGCTCCGTTAAAAAAGATTTTGAACGTGAACTCTACATTGTGGAACAATGGCTTTCCAAAAGACGGTTTAATGCCATAGGGGAGATGGGTACCGATCTCCATTGGGACAAAACATTTTGGGATCAACAAAAGGAAGCATTTCATATCCAAGTGGGCTGGGCGAAAAAATATCGATTGCCATTGATTATCCATTGTCGTGAATCCATGGACGAAACAATTCACTTACTCGAAACTCTTGCAGAACCTAAGTTGAGCGGAGTTTTTCATTGCTTTAATGGCTCCGTTGAGCAAGCGGAGAAGATAACGAAACTGGGTTTTTATTTGGGCATTGGGGGTGTAGCCACGTTCAAAAAAGGAGGCATGGATACAGTAATACCTTCGCTGGATCTTTCCACCATTGTTTTAGAGACGGACAGTCCGTATTTGGCACCGGTGCCACATCGTGGAAAGAGAAATGAACCTTCATATATTCCGCTCGTGGCGGAGCGAATTGCAGAATTGAAAAACATTACGCTGGAAGAAATTCAAGTGTCAACCAAAAATGGTGACATGCTTTTCAATTTAACCGAACAAACAAGATGAACTACAAGGAAATAAAGATCAACACGGCCACACCAGAAAGTCCGGTGTCGAAAATAATGATCATCTATACCGGTGGTACTTTTGGAATGAGTCGCGATAAGAACGGAGTACTTATTCCCTATGATTTCGCATTGATATTGGAGCATCTGCCCACGTTGCGCAACTTGATGCTCGATCTGACAATTGTATCATTTGAGCATCCCATCGATTCTTCCAATATTGAACCTGCGCATTGGCAGATGATGGGTAAGATCATTTTTGATAACTATGAGTTTCAAGATGGATTTGTGGTGTTGCATGGCACCGATACGATGGCGTATACCGCCTCGGCCTTAAGCTTTATGTTACAAGGGTTAGCAAAGCCGGTGGTGTTAACGGGCGCTCAGTTACCGATAGCTGAAACGCGTTCGGATGCGCGTGAAAACTTGATTACTTCATTGGAAATTGCCTCTGCAAAAATAGACGGCAAAGCAGTTGTTCCCGAAGTGTGTATTTATTTTGACGATCAACTGATTCGCGGTAACCGGGCAAAGAAAGTAGAGAGCATGCACTTCGATGCGTTTGAGTCCGAAAACTATCCGCTGCTAGCCAAAGCGGGAGTGAGCATAACCTATTCTCATGCATCCATTCAGCAGGCAGATGCAAATAACAAACTCACACTAAAATCGTCACTGGAAAGAAACATAACTGTACTAAAGCTATTCCCAGGGATGACCGAGTCAACACTAGATAGTATAATGTCGTCAAGCGGATTGAAGGCCGTAGTCATGGAGACCTTTGGTGCCGGTAATGCACCTTCATCGGCTTGGTTTTTAAAGCGACTGAAGCAAGCGATTACAGAGGGAATCTTGATTATAAACATTTCGCAATGCCCTGGCGGAATGGTGATTCAAGGGAAATACGAAACGAGTAAAACGTTAGAAGAAATTGGAGTGATCAGTGGCGGAGACATGACCTGCGAGGCTGCCATAACCAAGTTGATGGTGTTGTTGGCAAACTACCCGTCCAAGCAAGTGCCGCAATTATTTTCAACATCGCTGGCGGGCGAAGTAACGATCAGCTAGCCAATACGAATTCAATACTTGCATACCGCCTAAATTCTCCATTTATTTGCACTCCTTTTTCGGAGAGGTGTCAGAGTGGTCGAACGAGCACGCCTGGAAAGTGTGTTTACCTGAAAGGGTAACGCGGGTTCGAATCCCGCCCTCTCCGCTGAATCAAATTCTAGCAAAGCCCGAATCCTCACCATTTGGGCTTTTTGTTTTCAAAACCAATCAAATCTTTTCCCCAAGTAATGAGAGCGAGCAATAGAATTTCATTAAATTTGATTTATACACCCTCAAAAAATGAAAGTTTCTCGCATACTAATTAGCTGTGGCCTTTTGGTTTCTTTGTTCCTAATCATAGAAGCATGCAAAAGTGATGTAGTAACAGAAAGTGTAGAGAAGAGCACCTGGACGGTTATTCAAGATAAAATACTTACTCCCAGCTGCGCCACAGCTGGCTGTCATTCTTCGGTTAATGACAATACCTACGCCCAGCACAATCTTGTGTTGGCCGCGGGCTCGGCTTACGAAAACCTGATAAACAAGTCCTCAAAAAATGCCGTAGCCAATGCCAACGGCTTGTTGCGCGTAAAGTCGTCCGATTATGCCAACAGCCTTCTATACCATAAACTGGATTGCCGCATTAAAAGGAATTCGCCAAACTATGGATCGCTCATGCCATTGGGTGGATCGCTTTTATCATACGGTCAGGTTGATTTTATTAAGCAATGGATTGAAAAGGGAGCGCCAAAAACCGGCATTGTAGTAGACGAGTCGCTGCTGATTGATGTTGCCATGTGTTCACAGACTTTCGTACCCTTAGATATCCCTGCAGCCAGCGAAGGCTTTCAATTGGGCATTGAGCCATTCACAGTGAGCCCCAATACGGAACGCGAAGTTTTCTTGAGCAGGGCCACGCCTAACACCACCAATGTTTTTGTGAACAAGATTGAAATGAGAGGGCGACCCAACAGCCATCATTTTGTGTTGTATGGTTTCCAGAGCACCTCTTTTTTACCAACACCCAATACAGTGCGCGATCTTTATAATGCCAACGGCAGCTTAAACATTAGTACTTTCGCGCAAATGCAGAACCATATCTTCTTAGGAGGCGGTACTGACGTTAACTCAACGTTTACCTTTCCCGAAGGCGTTGCCTTAAAGATTCCGCCAGGCACTCAGGTCGATTTGAACGCGCACTACTTCAACAAACAAACCGCTGCATTAACAGGAGAGAACTACGTTAACCTATACACGGTGGCTCAAGCCAAAGTGGTGAAAGAAGCACAGACTATTAACTTCGGAAATTATAATTTTTCGATACCCGCAAATCAACGTAAAACCATTACTACCGATTTTACTTTTAAGAAAGATGTTACCGTCATTACCCTTACATCTCACTTTCATAAAATGGGTGAGAAATTCGTCATCAAGATTTTGGGTGGAGCGAGGAACGGGGAGGTGGTCTATGAAAATAGTGATTGGCAACATCCGTTGATGTTAACCCTCACTAACCCAATTCAACTGAAGGCAGGCGAAGGCCTTACAAGTGTGGTTACGTACAACAACACCAATGCTGCAGCCGTAAACTTTGGGTTTACCAGCGAAGATGAGATGAATATTATTTTTGGATATTATTACTAGGCTTATTTGCAACATATCTTCTTGTAAAGAACACCAAGGAAATAACTGGTTTAGAGATTATAATCGAAGAAATTAAAAAGGGATATTTTTAACAAGTTCCCTGATTACCTTATCTGGTAAAGTTTCTTGGTCGCTCTTATTGTAGATGGAAACGAGGTAAACTTTTGATTTAACAACTCTTACTAAGGTAATAACTCTTGCTCCACCACTTTTACCTTTTCCTTTTGAAGCCATCGCTAATCGAACTTTATAAACGTTGGCTCCCAAAGGAGTACCCATTTCTGGGTTACTGGTTAACAACACGGACAATTTTCAATATCGAATTTTAACGATTTAAATTTCTTTGAAAGCCTTTTGGCTTCAGACAAAAAGTTAGGGGTGGCTTCAACCTTAAAGCTCATCGAGCAACTGCTTTAAGGATATCGATTTTAGTTTACCCTTCTCAATTTGATTTATTTGTTTTAAGCCCTTTTTAATACCGCTCAGGACTTTACTATTATCTTGTTTTTTGGGCGATGATAATGATGTTCTTTTTTTCTTCAATTCATTTTTTATCTGCTCCCATTCCTGCAGAGGCACAAAAACGTCAACCGTTTTTCCGTTGGAATCAAATGTATATTGAACTGACATAATTTTAAAAAGTAATCAAAGCTAAGGATGAGTGTGAATATTTACAATTTTCTTTGTTTTTGGTTACCCTTGATTTTTCAAAAGTAAGGTGGCAGCCCGCAGCCTATCTGCGGGCAACATTTTTTTTACCTGTTTCTTCTCTGCACGTTATCTGCTGCCAAATTGCCAGTAGCTATAATTCTCTGCCACATGACCCAATGATGACCCAGTCTCGACCCAGTGACAACCCATACAGCTCCAGCGATGTGAATCCCATGAAACATTTAATATGTAGAAAGTAAGTAAGGCGAGAGTTTTACGAGTAAATTCGATAGATTATTCCGAGGAAAGTCAAAATTTGGAGTAATTAGTACGAAAAACGAGATTGAAAGTCGCTAATCAGACTTAATCGGGCAAAAAACGAGATTGAAAGTCGAAATTCGGAGTAAATCGGGCAAAATGGGATTTTTAGAGAGGGAAATTGGAGGAAGTTGAAGATGGGCTACTTAAGAAGTGGCGGTAGTTGGTTGGAAAAAAAAGTGCCAGTTGAAAAACATCAGCTGCGAGCAAATAGATTAAGTTTTAATAACTTTCAGAATTGAGAAGAATATTATGTATAAAAAGGAAGCATTGAAAGCGGTTGACTTTTTTTGCGGAGGTGGAGGGATGAGCTATGGCATGCAAAAAGCGGGGATAAATGTACTTGCTGGTATTGATTATGAACCTTCATGCAAAGAAACCTATGAGTCCAATATCAGAGGGGCGAAATTTATTTTAGCTAATGTTTTTAATCTTTCAGCAAATCAACTTCAAAAAGAACTAGAATTAAAAAAAAGCGATGACAACCTTATCTTAATTGGTTGTAGCCCTTGTCAATTTTGGAGCATCATTAACACAGATAAGAACAAATCAGAAAAATCTAAAAACCTATTAATAGAGTTTAGACGTTTTGTGGAGTTCCTAAAGCCTGGCTTCGTTGTAGTAGAAAATGTACCTGGGGTTTTACGCAAGAAAGAAGAAAGTGGATTGGCCTCTTTTATTGATTGGCTTCAATTAAAGGAAAATGGTTATAGAGTTCATTTTAATGTTCACAATGTAAGTGATTATGGAGTTCCTCAAAACAGGAAGCGATTTACCCTAATTGCCAATAGGGTCACTGACAATGAGATAATTCCACTGAAAAGGGAAGGGAAAATTTTAACTGTGAAAGATGTGATTGGACAAAAAAATGGGTTCAAAAAAATTAAGGCAGGGCATAAAGATGAAACAGATTTCTTGCATACAGCACCAGCAATTAGTGAAGTCAATAAAGAAAGGCTAGAATTGGTAAAAAAAGACGGTGGTAATCGGTTTGGTTTTGCAAATGATGAAAAATTACAATTAAAGTGTTTTGTTGGGCGAGATGGTTCATTTAAGGACACTTTTGGAAGACTCTGGTGGGATAAACCTGCTCCGACTATTACCACTAAGTTTTGTAGTATTTCCAATGGTCGCTTTGTTCATCCAGATGAAGATAGGGCACTATCCATAAGAGAAGGAGCAACTTTGCAATCATTTCCAAAGAGTTATAAATTTTATGGAAGTAGCATTACTTCAATTGCGAGAATTATAGGAAATGCTGTTCCACCCGAATATGCTAAAAGAATAGGACTTGCCATAATAAATGGAAAATAATATGTCGGACGAAACGGCTAAAGAAATATTAGAGATGAAGTTTGACCCTAATACTATTGAGCATTTGGGCATCCATCAATATTCAACACTACCACCCGTGATCGCAGAACTTGTTTCAAACTCCTATGATGCAGAAGCGGAAGTTGTCACTATCTATTTAGTCGATAATGGCGACAAGGAAATTACTATTGAGGACAATGGACATGGGATGACCTTTAATGAAATCAATGCTAACTTTCTTTTAATCGGAAGAAACAGAAGGCACAAGGAGGGGAAGCAAAAAAGCAAGAATGATAAACGCCTCGTTATAGGAAAAAAGGGAATCGGTAAGCTTTCTTTTTTTGGAATAGCTGGAACAATTGAAGTTGAAACTACTCAGAATTATGTTTTGAATAGTTTCAAAATGGACTGGGCTGAATTGAAAAGATTTGGTGAAGAAGCCAAGATATACGCACCAACGATTTTGAAAAAAGATGAAACTGTGGTTAAGAAACAAGGAACAACGATTCGCTTAAAAAATATAAAAAGAAAAACTGCTTTTCTACCAACGGAGTTAGCATATTCATTATCAAAAACATTCACGGTATTTGATGAGCCTGATTTTAAAGTTAACATCGTTCACAATAATGATTCAAACAATGTCACCGAGGTAACCAATTCGCTTAAATATTCTGGGATTACAAAACTTCATACTTGGAAATTTCCTATAAATTTAAATCCAACAGGATATGAATATGCCGATAAAATTACGGGTGAAATTATCGCGGGAGTTGAGACAGTTCCATCCTCATTAAAAGGGGTTGCATTGTTTTCAAGAGGCAAATTGGTTAACGAGCATAGCTTCTATGATTTATCAGCATCAAGTTTTGGTTATGATTACATTTCTGGCTGGCTCAATGTTGATTTTATAGATGACTGGAAAAAAGAAGTCATTTCAACCAATCGTAAATCACTGATCTGGGAAGATGATGATGCTTCAAATTTAAAAGGTTATTTAGCTTCTATCATTCCAACTTTTTATAACGAACAACGAGAAAAGAGAGAACAAAAAGTCTTAGCAGACTTTAAAATTGAAACAGGTGAAGATATTCCTAAATGGCTGCAATCTCTACCCTCTCATGAAAACAAGCTTGCAGATAAAATTGTAAAGACGATTTTCAAGAGCGAAATTGAATCTGGAAAAAGAGTTGAACTTATCAAATACGTGAAAGACTCTTTTCAATTTGAGGCATTTAAGGAATTTGCAAGTGAACTTGAAGAACTTGAGCAAATAGACACTGCGAGCTTAATCAGGCTAATGAAAGAATGGGAACTAATTGAAGCAAAAGAAATGTGCAAAATTGCAATTGGGCGAATAGAAACTATAAACACTTTTGAAAAGCATATTAAAAACAAGGTGAATGAAGTTCCTACTATGAGTGACTTCTTAAAAAAGTTCGCATGGATACTTGACCCTCGAATTCAAGAATTCAAAAACGAAATTTACTACTCCCAGTTACTTAAAGAGAAGTATGCAGATAATAATGATAAGTTTAAAGAGTATTACGAAGACGAGCCTAAAAATAGACGCATTGATTTCTTGTGTATGGGACTTGCAAGCAACTACTTTATTATCGAACTAAAAAAACCAGAATTTGTAATTCGAGAAAAGGACATTAGACAAGCAGCGGACTACCGTTCATTTATTGAATCTCATTTTGGAAACGAGCCTCAAACTGTAAAATCCGTTGTAGCTTATGTTATTACGGGTTCAACAGAAGGAGATCGACTTGCGTTGGGCGCGATGAAAACATACGAGAAAGCGGGTGAAGTTTACGTTAAAACCTATCATGAGCTTTTGAGAAATGCTAGAAATTATCACCAAGAATTTATTAAAAAATATGAGCTGACACAGCTCTCTACTGGGTCTTAATACCTGCTGTTCGACAAGTTATCAGAGCAATTGTCGAACTACAGATGAAAGGGATTTAAATCCCAAACACTTAATACATGTGCTACCAATCATCAGGTCGCCATTCCCATACATCATCGTAGAAAGATGAACCTCCTTCACCCAGCCCGACATACACTTTCCCATTAGTAATGAACGAAATTGAATTTTGACGAACTGATCCTTCAAAAGTTGACCTTTGTGTCCAGCGATAAGTAGAAGGATCATATTCATAAATAGTAAGAGTAAGTGAAGGAGTTGCTCCAAGCGCAATATATGCCTTGTCTTTAAACCCAAATGCTACTGCATTACTCCGTCTGACTGCCAATTTGAAATCGGAATAGTTATCACTAGTTGAGCTTTGACTTCTATCAGTCCATTCTTTATTGGTCGGATCAAACTCCCAGAGGTCAGAAATGTAAAGAAGATCGTTTCTCCCGCCCAGTAGAAATATTTTTCCATTCATTACAAAGGTACTTGCACTCCTTCTGCCCACTGCCGAGGGATAAGTATTTATTTGTTTCCAGGAATCCGTGGCTGCGGTATATTCCCAAAAATCGTTAAGCCACTTAGTCCCATCGTAGCCTGTACCCAAATATCCTTTTTGTTGAATGGCAACAGCAATCGCTCCATCTCTTTTGCCACCTGTAAAATCGTTGAGTTGTTTCCATTTATTATTGAAAGAATCGTATTCCCAAAAATCGTTCAAGTAGGTGATGCTTCCATCGTTGCTTTTAAAACTACCTAGACCTACGTATCCTTTACCTTTTATAGAAAATGAGACGGCATCCCCTCGCGGTCTGCCAGGAAATGGCGCAGCGAGCTTCCAAATTCCGTCATCGCACAAATAAAAGTCAGACAAATACCCGTTTCCATTGTAGCCCAAGCCCGTAAAAACTTGATCACCTATTGTGAAAGTAATTGCTCGTGAACGTGGTATTCCTCTAAATGGAACAGATTTGACCCAATCGCCTGTTGTTGGATAGATAGGAGATGAATTCAGATTCAAAACAGAGGTTAAAAAGCATGAAGACAGCGATAAAAGACTTGCAATCAAAAAACAGATCAGTATTGACTTTGGTTTCATCGGGCATTACTTGTGTTATACAGAGAGGGATGTGGCAACCCAGTAAAAAGTTTTAGTTATGAATGCTAGTCAACTGTCACCAGAGAAATCGCGTGATTTCTTCTTCAGCAAAAGAATAATTTTTGTTCTTTAACGACCTAAAAAGGTAAGCCAAACCAAGTAAAATTATGTTTCTTTTGATTTTTATTTTAGCCGTAGCTCTTTCAATCTATTTATTCCTGCAACATCCCAAGTTCGGGAGACAGCCAACAGGCGAAAGACGTGCGAAAATTCTACAATCGCCCAACTATAAAAACGGTGCTTTCCAAAACGTAAGCTTTACTCCCGATCTGGCAGAAGGGGCAACTATGTATTCCGTTATGAAGGAATTTTTTTTCTCCGAGAAGAAACGGAATAAACCTGTTGATGTTATTCCCGCGGTAAAAACTGACTTACATGCGCTTGATCCGTTAAGCAATGTGTTGGTTTGGTTCGGTCATTCTTCTTATTTCATGCAAGTGGATGGAAAGAAAATGTTGGTCGATCCGGTATTGAGCGGAGCGGCTTCCCCTTTATCATTTACTACGCGTTCGTTTAACGGATCAGACATCTACACGCCAAGCGATTTTCCCGAAATTGACTACCTCTTCATCAGTCACGACCATTGGGATCATTTAGATTACAAAACAGTACTTGCACTTAAGCCCAAAATAAAAAAGATCATTTGTTCGCTGGGTACTGGCGAGCATCTAGAACGTTGGGGATTCTCAACCGGAAACATTATTGAAAAGGACTGGAACGAAGAAGTAATACTAGATGACGGCTTCAAAGTTACCACTGCTCCAGGACGGCATTTTTCGGGCAGAGGCTTTAAACGGAATCAAGCGCTATGGACTGCCTTTGCGCTGCAAACACCCACCATGAAACTATTTATTGGAGGCGATAGCGGTTATGATTCACACTTTGCCGAAATAGGCAAGCGGCTTGGCCCTTTTGATTTAGCCATTTTGGAAAACGGACAATACAACAAAAGCTGGAAGTACATTCACATGATGCCAGATGAAGTGTTAAAGGCAGCAAAAGAATTAAGGGCTACCAGATTGTTCCCGGTTCATTCGGCCAAATTTGCGTTGTCGTTGCACGAGTGGGACGCTCCTTTAAAAACAATTACAGAATTGAATGAGTCCATCGGTATGCCGCTCATTACACCCCGCATTGGCGAGCTGGTAAACCTGAAAGACAAGAATCAAACCTTTTCCAACTGGTGGGAGAATGTGAATTGATTTTGGGCAGCTAAATCCGAATTCCACAATTGTGTCGTATATAGCATCGTAAGCATCTTAAAATTAATCATGGCAACTCCAACCGAGAACTTAGTACTAGAACTGAACGTAACCGCGCCAGCCTTCCATCTGATAGACATTTACAATCGCCAAATAGACTTAAAAGCGTACAAAGGCAAACGTGTATTTATAGCATTTTTCAGACATGCGGGTTGCCCGTTTTGCAATCTGCGGGTGCATTCGCTAATGAAGATTCGGGAAACACTTGTTTCTAAAAACATGGAAATGATTTTCTTTTTTGAATCCACCAAAGAGTTATTGTTGAGTAGCATTTTCCATAAGGGAGTTTCACCTGTGCCTTTAATTGCTGACCCCACTAAAACATGGTACACAATTTACGGTATTGAGAACTCTTTACTTAAATCATCCTTTAGCCATTTAACTTCCTTTATTCAAACAGCTATTAAAGCAAAGACAAACAAACTTCCCATTTATGCAATGGCGGGAGAGGAGTCATTCTCAACCATGCCAGCCGAATTTCTACTCGATGAAAACCAAATCATTCGAAAAATACATTACGCACAAACGCTAAATGATAGGTTGTCTCTGGAAACAATCATTGCGTTTGCCGATCAAGGATTGAAAAAGTAGGCGGTTGCCTTTGCCGTTAACTTCCTTTATTTTGCAGGGGTTATCAATCCCGCAAAGTAATAATGACGAATGCTAACGTAATCTTGAACAACAAAAAAGTAGTAGGGGCCTGGTGTATGTATGATTGGGCTAACTCGGTGTATTCATTAGTGATTACTTCGGCTATTTTTCCGGTTTACTATCAGGCCGTTACAACCCAGCCAGACGGTGGCGATGTAGTCAATTTCTTTGGTTTCGATATCGTGAATTCAGTACTTTACTCGTACACGCTTTCTTTTTCTTTTCTGCTGATTACGCCTCTATTGCCAATTCTATCCGGCATAGCCGATTACCGAGGAAACAAGAAATCGTTCTTAAAGTTCTTTGCTTACCTGGGAGGGTTTTCTTGTATGGGGCTTTTCTTTTTTAACCGCACCAATCTTGAATGGGGAATTATCTGCTCGTTATTAGCCAGCATTGGCTATGCGGGCAGTCTTGTTTTTTACGATGCCTTTTTACCAGAAATTGTTACTGCCGATCGCTATGACAAAACTAGCGCCCGTGGTTATAGCATGGGCTATTATGGGGGCGTTATTTTATTGATTATTAATCTAGTGGTTATCCAATTTTGGAGTCCCTTACACTTTCCTGACGAAGGCACTGCTGTTCGATTTGCGTTTCTTACTGTTGGTTTGTGGTGGATCGGTTTTGCACAATATACGTTCTACCATTTGCCGGAAGTAAACAAGCAAAAAACAGACGTAGAGAAAGTGTTCTTAAAAGGCTATCAGGAAATTCAAAAAGTGTGGCGAAATCTAAAGCATCTTCCGAATCTTAAAAAATACTTACTTGCCTACTTCTTTTTTAATATGGGTGTACAGACAGTAATGTATTTGGCGGCTTCATTTGGCGCGAAAGAATTAAAGCTCGAAGATTCAAAATTGATTATTACGGTGTTACTCATTCAACTGGTTGCTTCTGCAGGTGCGTTTGCGTTCGCACGTTTGTCAGCAAAAAAAGGAAACAAGTTTTCCCTCATGGTAATGATTTTGATATGGATAGGCAATTGCATAGGGGCTTATTTTGTAACCACAGCAGAGGAATTTTATGCGCTCGCTTTCGTGGTCGGCATTGTGATGGGTGGCATCCAATCGCTTTCGCGAGCTACTTATTCAAAACTAATTCCCGCGGATTCCCCTGACCACGCATCTTACTTTAGTTTTTTTGACATCACGTTCAACATGTCGCTCGTTTGCGGTACGTTTTCCTATGGCTTGGTAGAGCATTTAACGGGTAGCATGCGTAACAGCACCTTAGCGCTAACCACGTTCTTTATAATAGGAATGATTTTGCTTTCGCGAGTTACGATTGAACAACCCGCAAAAGTATCCGCCTGAATTTGCCTGAGTTTACCACTTTAGATGTTTAACTGTAACTCCGTTATTGATGAGTTGTTTCAGTGAGTCAATACCAATTTTTAGATGCAAATCAACATAGTTGGTGGTGATGGCCTTATCGCTATGTTCGGTTTTAACGCCATCGGGAATCATCGGTTGATCAGAAACCAAAAGCAGCGCACCAATGGGTATTTCATTGTAAAATGCGGTGGAAAATAAGGTAGCGGTTTCCATGTCAACTGCCATCGCGCGAATTTTTCTCAAATACTCTTTAAAGTTCTCATCCCATTCCCAAACCCTACGGTTGGTGGTGTAGACCGTACCCGTCCAATAATCTTGATTGTAATCGCGTATGGTGGTTGAAATGGCTTTTTGCAGTGCGAATGAAGGGAGCGCGGGTACCTCGGCAGGGAAGTAATCATTGCTGGTACCTTCTCCTCTTATTCCTGCGATCGGAAGGATAAAATCCCCCAGTACATTTTTCTTTTTCAAGCCACCGCACTTGCCCAGGAACAAGCACGCTTCTGGTTTTATGCTGGAGAGGAGATCCATGATGGTGGCAGCATTAGGGCTTCCCATCCCAAAATTTATGATGGTAATACCTTCCGCTGTTGCACTTCGCATAGCACGGTCTTGCCCCAATACTTCCACGTTATGCCATTCTGCAAACTTTTTTACGTAGTTATCAAAATTGGTCAAGAGAATGTATTTGCTAAATTCTGAAAGAGGTGTGCCGGTATAACGAGGTAACCAGTTTTCTGCAATTTCTTGTTTTGTCTTCATATAGAGTGTTGTTTATTTCGCGTTATTGGATGGTCGTGAATAATTACGAATTTTGGAGATGGATAAATTGAACCTTCCACCGTTTGATGCAAAGATAAAAAAGGAAGAAGGCAAACCTTGGATTTTTGATATTATCCGAAAAAAGTATATCGTGCTAACGCCCGAAGAGTGGGTGAGGCAACATTTTATTCATCATTTGATAACAGATTTTCAATACCCGCGGTCTTTGTTCAAAATTGAAAGTGGGCTTACCTTCAATACGCTTCAAAAGCGATCCGATATTGTCGTCTGCGACCGAGAGGCAAAGCCTTGGATGCTGGTAGAATGTAAATCGCCTACTATCAAGTTGAGCCAGAAGGCGTTTAATCAAATTGCCGTTTACAATATGTCTGTCGGGGCAAAATACCTGGCAGTTACCAACGGCATGGTTCATTTCTGTTGCGAGGCACCCAAGATGGGAGAGGTGGCCAAGTTTTTGAATGCGTTTCCGGTTTTTGAATAAAAAAAGGACTGCAACTTTCACATTACAGTCCCTGAAACAAAACGAGAAAACTCTTCTGTTACGAGCAGAAGTGTTAGCTTAAGAACTCCTTTACATCGGTGTAAGGCAAATTAAACGAATCGGCAACCGCCTTGTAAACGACTTTGCCGCCAATCACATTCAATCCTTTTCTAAGTTCCATATTATCATTGCAGGCTTTTTTCCAGCCTTGAGAAGCAAGTTTAATAGCATACGGTAATGTTGCATTAGTCAACGCAAGTGTTGACGTATAAGGCACAGCCCCTGGCATGTTGGCCACGCAATAATGAACCACATCGTCAATAATGTAGGTAGGATCTTCATGGGTCGTTGGCTTACATGTCTCAATACATCCACCTTGGTCTACGGCTACATCTACCAATACAGTGCCCGGTCTCATTAGCTTAAGCATATCTTTTGTAATAAGCTTCGGTGCCTTTGCGCCTGGCACTAAAACCGCACCGATAATCAAGTCATGCGTTTTTACTAATTCACGAATGGTGTATTCATTCGACACCATGGTGTGTACATTCTTAGGCATCACGTCATCTAAGTAGCGCAGTCTGTTTATGTTTACATCGGTTATAATTACATCGGCTCCCATGCCAGCCGCAATTTTAGCAGCATTGGCACCTACCACACCGCCACCTAAAACCAACACTTTTGCGGGCATCACACCAGGTACACCTCCTAATAAAATACCACGTCCTTTAAGAGGCTTTTCTAAATATTTTGCTCCTTCTTGGATAGACATTCTACCCGCTACTTCTGACATCGGCACCAGCAAGGGTAGACTTCCATCAACTCGTTCTACTGTTTCATAGGCCAGGCAGACTGCGCCTGTCTTGATCATCGCGTGCGCCAATGGCTCATAGGAGGCAAAGTGGAAATAGGTAAACACAAGCTGATCTTTCTTAATCAGCTTATATTCTTGTTCAATAGGTTCTTTTACCTTTATAATCATTTCGGCAACTGAGAAGATCTCCGCGGCCGTTTCTAAAATCTTTCCACCAGCCCCGATATAGGACTCGTCATTAAAGCCACTTCCTTCTCCTGCCATTGTTTGCACATATACGGTGTGACCTCTTTTTACTAACTCTTGAGTTCCTGCCGGAGTAAGTGCTACTCTGTTCTCATTGTTCTTGATTTCTTTCGGAATGCCAACAATCATTGAAAATTTTTTTATTAATGTGATAGGTTTGCAAAGATAACATTCGGTTACGATTGCGGAAGTTTTTTCAGAAGTTATCTGGATATAAATATTCTGGTGATTACCGCTCGCAACCGATTTAGATTTGTTTTTTGAGCCTTCTGGTGCATTTCTAAACAAATTTTTATGTTGTGTTTTGGAAAGCATTAGTCTGAATAATTTCGACAATCATTTCGTTTAAAGATTTTTATTTGGCTAGTAAGATTGTTTGTTGAACCCTCGTTTGTTTTTCTTTATTTTTGACAAAAACCAAAAGCACAGTGAACGAAACTAAATCTGTATCCATTGGCTTTTCTGAGAAGGAAATAGCAACTATCCTTTCTGATTATCGATTGGCTTGTGAAAGCAGAGAAGCCAGTCTGATAGGTCGCAAAGAGGTATTTATGGGTAAAGCAAAGTTTGGAATTTTTGGCGATGGAAAGGAAGTGGCTCAGATTGCCATGGCCAAAGTTTTCCGTAACGGAGATTTTAGAGCGGGTTATTACCGCGACCAGACTTTTATGTTTGCTATTGGTGAATTGACATTGCAACAATACTTCGCCCAATTGTATGCCCATACAAGTGTGGAAGATGATCCTGCGTCCGCGGGCCGACTAATGAACGGGCATTATGCCACCCGAATGTCAGATGAAGAGGGAGCGTTTAAAAATCTGACCCAATCTAAAAACAGCAGTGCCGATATTTCGCCTACAGCCGCACAGATGCCTCGTCTACTTGGCCTGGCCTATGCATCGAAGCTATTTCGAAACAACTCTCAACTGGGTCAATTTGAATCGTTGTCAGTTAATGGAAACGAAATCGCATTTGGCACGATCGGCAACGCTTCTACATCCGAGGGCTTGTTCTTTGAAACCATGAATGCAGCTGGCGTGCTGCAAGTGCCGATGTTTGTTTCTGTCTGGGACGATGATTATGGTATCTCTGTTCCAAAAGAATTCCACACTACGAAAGGAAGTATTTCAAAAGCGTTGGCCGGATTGAAAAGATCTATAACTGAAAAAGGGTTTGAGATTTTTGTAGTAAAAGGGTGGGATTACAAAGAACTTTGTGACTCTTACGCGGTGGCAGAAAGAATATGCAGAGATGAACACGTGCCCGTATTGTTCCATGTCGTTGAAGTAACACAGCCGCAGGGGCATTCTACTTCTGGTTCCCACGAACGATACAAAACAAAAGAACGACTTCAGTGGGAGAGTGAATTTGATTGCAATAGAAAAATGCGGGAGTGGATGCTGAACGAAGGCATCAGCTCGGTAGACGAATTGGATGAGCTAGAAAAAGAAGCCAAAGCTACCGCTAAAGCAGCAAAGGAAGCTGCGTGGCGAGTGTTCAATGAAGATATTCAGGCAGATCAACGGATATTGGTATCGATCTTTGATGAATTGATACCTACTGTGCCTTTGATTGCATCAATAAAAGACACCTTAGAAAAAACGCTCAATCCACTGAGAATGGATTCGATTAAAGCGGCTAAGAAAGCGATCCGTTTTTTGAAAGAAGATAATTCCCCCGCCAAGGAAAAACTTGTTAGCTGGATAAAAAGAACTGAAGTGGAGAACTATGATCGGTTTAGTTCGCATTTATATAGCCAATCTCGGTGGTCTGCTATAAAAGTGGAACCGCTAAAACCCTCTTATTCGGCCAATTCGTTTTTAGTGGATGGACGAGAAGTTTTAAAAGCCTGCTTTGATGCGGCCTTGCAGCGCGACCCGCTTGTTTTTGCGTTGGGTGAAGACGTGGGAAAGATAGGCGATGTCAATCAAGGCTTTGCAGGCCTACAAGAAAAATATGGCGAGTTGCGTGTTACTGATACAGGTATTCGCGAATGTACTATTGTTGGACAAGGCATTGGAGCAGCGTTAAGAGGGTTGCGGCCAATAGCTGAAATCCAATACTTAGATTACCTGTTGTATGCGCTTCAGATTTTGTCAGACGATTTAGCGAATCTCCAATATCGAACGAAAGGAGGCCAAAAGGCACCGTTGATTATTCGCACGAGAGGGCATCGCTTAGAGGGTGTTTGGCACGCTGGCTCACCTATGGGTATGATTCTCCATAGCTTGCGCGGAATATTTGTCCTCGTACCTCGCGATATGACCCAGGCGGCAGGGTTTTACAATACAATGCTTCAATCAGACGATGCAGCATTGATTATCGAGTGTTTGAACGGTTATCGATTAAAAGAAAAACTGCCAGACAATATTGGAGAATTTACAGTGCCACTGGGAATACCCGAGATGCTGAGAGAAGGCTCGGACGTAACAGTAGTTACCTATGGCTCGATGTGTAGAATTGTGATGGAAGCAGCTGAAGAATTAGAAAAGGTTGGAATATCGTGTGAAGTGATAGATGTTCAAACCTTGCTACCTTTTGATATTTATGAACTTATTGTAGAGTCCTTAAAAAAGACCAATAGGATTGTTTTTGCCGATGAAGATGTGCCGGGAGGAGCTACTGCATTTATGTTGCAAAAAGTATTGGAGGAGCAAAATGGATATCAATATTTAGATGCTAAACCAGTAACCATTACCGCCAAAGAGCATCGCCCCGCATATGGATCGGACGGAGATTATTTCTCTAAACCCAATGCGGAGGAAGTGTTTGAAAAGATTTATCAACTAATGCATTTGTCAGATTCAAAAAAGTATCCCGACCTGTATTAGTTGCAACTAATTGATTGGAGTGTAAACTCGGGTGATTCTAATTCGTTGCTTATATTCAGGCTTCGGTCGGTAATTCTAATTTTGAGTTTAAGCGTTTTTATGCTGAATATTAGTTTGTAACCAAGCCCCACCAGGTTATAGGTCAGAACTCCTTCTAAAGGCGATTTAATAGTCATGTCATTCGATAAAACCGGAAACCTACCATTATATTCTGCCGGCACACAATTTGGATAAGACAGAAATTTATTCCAGTCAAATTTGGTAAATGAACCATCGAAATTTTTTGTATAGAAGTCAACCTGAATATTATAATGTTTTGGGTTATAGATCCTATAGAGAGTATCTAACACTTTCGGACTGGTTGTGTTGCCATCTGTTATCACTTCCCATTTAGTGCAACTAAACGGAGGCACAAAGCTAGGGAGGGTATCGTAAAGTGGATTCAATCTTTTATCTCTGTAATTTAGCATAGACGTCTTCAAATACCTTGATAGTCTAATTAAGCTGCCATTTGACTGTTTCTGAAAGTAAAATTTCTCGTTAAATGGCGCTTCAGAATCACCCGGATTGGAAGCGCTTAACCCTAAGTCTCCATCGCCATCCCTAAACTTCAGCGAAAGTAGGAGAGTATCAGCATCTCCTTCATTTTTCGAATCACGAAAGCAAAAAGAAGAGAATTCGATAGACGGAATAACCGAATAGACGGGCGCTTTGTCAAAGCAGGACGTTGCAAAAAAACTTGCCAGTATAGGTAACAGTGCACGCCATTTAAGTCTCATTTGCCTAACTTTATCGTTCGGAAAGTTACTCAACACATTGGATAGAATAACCTGGTTTAAAGAAAATTTGTACAAAGTAAACGCTAAAAACTTTGATACTATTGCGTTAGCGCTTTTTAAAATTCAAGCAGAACAAAATGCTCTCTATCGCAGCTACCTACTGCAAAAAGGAGTTTCAGCAAGTTCAATAGATAAAATAGACGATATTCCTTTCGTTCCGATCTCGTTTTTTAAATCGCATGCCATAAAAACAGGCGAATGGGAGCCTGAAACGGTCTTTTCCAGCAGTGGTACAACCGGAACAGTCACTAGCCAACATTTCGTAAAGGATCTTTCTTTCTACTTAAACCACGCGGAGGCTATTTTTAAAAGTTATTACGGAGATCTCGATCAGTATCATTTTCTTGCGTTGCTTCCATCTTATATTGAGCGGGGAGGCTCCTCTTTGGTGGCAATGGCGGATCACTTTATCAAAAAGAGTGGGTCGCCCCATTCAGGCTTTTACCTTCACAACTACTCAGATCTGGTGAATACCATTAACAAACTGAAAAATGATAGCAAAAGGGTCATTTTGATGGGTGTAACATTTGCGTTGCTCGAATTGGCCGAAAACTACCCTGTGGATCTAAAAAATTGTTTTGTGATGGAAACTGGAGGAATGAAGGGGCGGAGAAAAGAAATCACTCGGGGAGAACTACATTCCATTTTAAAAAAACAGCTGAACATTGAGAAAGTAGCTTCAGAATATGGAATGACAGAACTTTTTTCTCAAGCTTATGCCGATGCTGATGGTTACTACACTGCGCCATCAAGTATGAAGATGTTGATCAGAAACGTGTATGATCCTTACCAGCTAGAGGAAATTGGAAGAATAGGTGTAATTAAAGTTATTGATTTGGCCAACATTGATACTTGTGCTTTTATTGAGACACAAGACTTGGGGCGATTAAATAGGAATGCCAGTTTTGAGGTGTTAGGCCGGCTTGATAATAGCGAAAGCAGGGGATGTAACTTGATGATGTAAGAATTCTTTGATGTTTACATTTGATGACTATTGAAAGATTGATAAATTTGTTAATTATAAAATCACTCATATGAAAAAATTTTTGTTATTCGTTGTATTAGTTGCCTTTATTTCCGCTTGCAGTAGTGCTTATACCTGCCCTACTTACAGCAAAAAAGAAGTAAAAAAGACAGAATCTCTTAAGAGAATTTAGAGTCAAAGGTATTTTTCAACATCTTCGGGTTCTATTGTAGATTCGCTCATAATTACGAGGCGCTCTATTACATTTCTTAGTTCACGGATATTGCCTGTCCAATTGTATTTTTGAAGCTTTTGTAGAGCTTTATCTGTAATGTATTTCTTCTTGTTGCCCTGATTTTCGGCAATGTCGTTAAGAAATTTTTCAACCAGATTGGGAATATCCTCCAGCCGGTCGTTCAATGAAGGAACTTTTATAACAATTACTGAAAGGCGATGGTAGAGGTCTTCGCGAAATCGATTTTCTGAAATTTCTTTTTTTAAGTCTTTATTGGTTGCTGCCAAAACCCGAACATTTACTTGAATATCTTTATCGCCACCAACGCGGCTCACGCGATTTTCCTGCAACGCACGCAATACTTTGGCTTGGGCACTCAAACTCATATCGCCAATTTCATCTAAAAAGAGAGTGCCTCCGTTTGCCTGCTCAAATTTGCCGAGTCGCTGTTTAATGGCCGAAGTGAAGGCTCCTTTCTCATGTCCAAAAAGCTCGCTTTCAATCAGCTCTGATGGTATGGCCGCACAATTGACCTCCACAAAAGCTTCACTAGACCGATTACTTTTGTCATGTAACCACCTGGCCACCAATTCTTTTCCTGATCCGTTTGGACCAGTGATCAAAACGCGCGCATCGGTTGGCGCAACTTTTTCAATCATTTCCTTTATCTCACTAAGTGCTTTTGATTGACCTACCATTTCAAACTTTTGGGAGACTTTCTTTTTTAAAAGTTTAGTTTCCTTTACTAATAGATCGGACTTCAATGCATTTCTTAGGGTGATAAGAAGACGATTTAAATCAGGTGGTTTTTGAAGAAAATCAAATGCACCAATCTTGGTGGCTTGCACGGCCATTTCAATTGATCCATGAGCGGAGAGCATAATAAAGGTCGTGTTTATTTCCTTTTCTCTTGCCTTCTTCAACACTTCCATGCCGTCCATTTTGGGCATTTTTATGTCGCAAAAAGCCAAATCGAAATGTTCGGATTCCAGTTTTGACAATCCTTCAAGCCCGTCCTTTGCTTCGTCTACTTCCAGATTGAGCTCTTTTTGATCGTTCAAAATGTCTTTCAAAACCGCTCTTATGCTGGGTTCGTCCTCAATAATCAATACTTTTGGCATGGTTGGAATTGGGATTTTTGATTTCGGATAGTTAAGACTTCAATCTTAGTTCTAAAATCATACTTCTAAAATAATTAAAAAATGCAAGCCTGTAAGCCGGGTTCTGTGAACTCTTATCATTTATCTGGATGTCGCTTCGCAACGACATTCTAGCAGCCTACCCGCTCTGATACCCGATTGAACGGATAAAAACGAGCCGTTTATTTTATCAGAGCCTATTTGGCCTTACAACTCGTAAGGTTTGCCATGCCCTCCATGTCACCATGCAGGCGGTGGGCTTTTACCCCACCTTTTCACCTTTTCCCAAAGCGAGCAACTCGGTTCGGGTAGTTTTTTTTCTGTGGCACTTTCTGTTGCTAGCGTTGCCGCCAGCACCTTCTTGTTAAGAAGTACGATGCTCTGTGTTGCCCGGACTTTCCTCCCTAGCAAACGAGTGCTAGAGCGATAAGACAGCTTGCATTTATGTAAATTTAAGATTCAAGAATCCAAATTCAAAATTACTTTTTGAGGCCAATACGCTCCTTTCAATTTTGAATTTTTAACTTTAAATCTTGAATTAATGATGGTGATGCCCTTCTGGGCCATGAACATGCCCGTGTTCAATTTCTTCGGCTGTTGCTTCCCTAACGTCCATTATTTCCACGTCAAAGTTTAGATGCACATCCGCCAATGGGTGGTTTCCATCTACGGTTACTTCATTTAAGCCGATATGGGTAATGGTAACAGTTTGGCCATTGTCGGTCTGAAATTGCATACCCACTTCAACGGGTTGCGCACCAAACGCACTTCTAGGTACTTTTTGAATCATTTCGGCTTCTTTAGTGCCATAACCCTTTTCAGGGGATACCTTAATATCAAACTTATCGCCCTTCACTTTTCCTTCCAGTCCTTCTTCCATTCCTGGAATAAGGTTTCCAATGCCGTGGATGTAGTGCAGCGCTTCCCTTCCTTTACTTGTATCTAAAATTTCACCTTCGTTATTGGTGAGCGTGTAGTGAATGGATGCTACTTTGTGTTTAGCGATCTGCATAATGTTGATTTATTGTTAAGCTAATAGATTGATTGAAGGACAAAAGTAACAAGGCTACTTTTAGATTTATCAAATATTGAATTGTTAATTTTCAATTGTTTCCACATATTTGCACCCCATTTAAGCCTAAGTGGCGGAACTGGTAGACGCGCACGACTCAAAATCGTGTATCTTCGGATGTGCCGGTTCGATTCCGGCCTTGGGTACTGCTTGATTAAGAGGAAGTTAAAAGACTTCCTCTTTTTTTGTACCTCCACCGTTGGTTTCTAGTTCATAGTGGTCGTTTCACAGGGCGTTGGTATTCAATTCTAATCCGAGCCCGTCTGGTGTGATTTAAAACGACTTCCTATTTTATTTTATTTTATTTTATTTTATTATCTCTTTCCAATTCACTTCGTCATTGTGCGAATGGGTGAAGCCCAAAGCTCTTTCTTGTGCAATTGTTCCGGCATCTCGAAAAGCCATCACGTAAGTTTTTCGCCACTCGTTGGTGGTGTTTCCCCCCGATCCGTGCACAATTCGTTCATCATGAATTGTGATGCTGCCTCTTTTTACTGGTAGGTAAATGAGCTCATCTGTATCTTTCATGTCGATTACCAGTGTATGGCCTTCGTCTCTTTTTACTTCGTTACCAGGAGCAGAAGCGGTATACTTTTTAGGTGAGTGATTTCTTAGCTTTGGTTCGTTGTTTGTGCCGGGAGCAACCTGGAGACAGCCGTTTTCTACATCGGCATCATTTAAAGCCAACGAAAAAGTTGCCGTCCAGGTGTTTTCTGTTTTAGGCCAATATCCTAAGTCTTGGTGCATGGCAAATTCCGCATCAGTTTTTTGGGGTTTCTTGGCTAGAAACTGTTCATAATCCATTTTGGCATTTCCTCCTTCATAAAGTTGCGTTGCAATGCCTTGCGCCAGTTGAAAAAAAATATTGTTACTCAGTTCGGGGCAATACTTACTGGGCAACATAGCATTCACCAATTTGAAATTCTCAATAGGCGTTCCATACGGCTGGCTCATGTCGCAGAAATCCTTTTTCATTTCTTTGGCTTTAATTCCAGAAACCAGGTAATCGAAATAGGGATCGATAGTCTGCATTTCGTCCTCGGTAAGCACATCATTCAAAATTAGATACCCCTGATTTTTAAATTGATATATTTCTTCCGAGGTAACTTGATAATGGATTTCTTTCCTGCGATGGGCGCCTGACGATGGGTTGCTTGCCTTTTTCATAAGTGCTATTTTTTCATGATAAAGTTATCAAAAGTTATGATTTAGTTTTGGAGCTAGTAAATCATAATGTAAATCCAGATCTTTTTCGATCCAAAGTCACCTTCCCGCTTTTCCAGATTCCAAAAAATCAATATCGATATTCATAGGATAGCGCATCAAGTAGTCCAGCGCATCTTGCACAGTTCGGTCTTCAAAAAGTACTTTATAAATGTTTTCCGTGATCAACGCGCGCACATTATAAAAGTCCGCACACTTTTTTACTATTTGAACGGTGCTAACACCTTCCGCTACCTCGTCCATATCATTTAGTATTGCGGCAAGCGTTTCTCCCTTCGCTAGTCTATGGCCCACCGTAAAATTTCTACTGGTGGGGCTGTTACAAGTAGCTACGAGGTCGCCAATTCCCGCAAGGCCAAGAAAAGCACTGGTGTTTCCGCCCAACGCTTTTCCTAAATAAACCATTTCTACCGCACCGCGACTAATCAAAAGCCCTTTGGCATTTTCGCCATAGCCAAGCCCGCTCAAGGCTCCTGAAGCAATGGCAATAATATTTTTTAAAACGCCCGCCAGTTCAACGCCAATTAAATCATGGTTGCCATACACTTGAAATCGATCATTTCTTAAAAGGCGTTTGCCTGTTTGGATAACCTCATTAAAACGACTTGCGATCACTGTTGCAGCGGGTTGATGCTGTGCCAGTTCCTTCGCTAGGTTTGGTCCAGCTAAACAGCCGATCCGAACTACTACACTTTCTTCGCGAATCACTTCGCTCATCGTCTTCACTTGTTTCCGGCTAAGCGTTTTAACCGATTCGATGGTTTTTCCTTTAGGCAGGCTTACATCAAACCCTTTGGTGCCATGAATTAAAATATGATAGGGATGAAGATACGGGGAGAGCTCTTTCATCATCGCTCTAAAGTTGGAGGAGGGTACAATTGGAAAAATAATATCACAATGACTTGCTATCTGACTTAGATTATTGGTAGCAAGAATATTAGGATGCATTTGCTGGCCAAGATGTACGTGAGTCTCAGAAATATTTCTTACCACCTCTTCGTTGCGCGCATAGAGTAAAACGCTGCCCTGTTGTGCTAACATATTGGCGATGATAGAACCAAAGTTACCCGCCCCGATTACTCCGATTGGCTTATCAGATGAATTTTTCAAGTTCGTAACCAACCAAGCGGTTGTGGTAGTAATAAAGTGTATTCAAATCGCGCGTAATGATATTGCCTTTTTTATTTCTTAGCACGGGTCGTAAAAGATGGAATATGCCTACGTTGCCGATACCGTGTTTAATTACTAATTCCGCTTCGCCTTTCAGATGGCTTGCGTAATACACTTTACCTTCTTCTTTCAATCGGTAAATTTCTTTTCTGATCCGTTTGAAGGTTTCCAGAAATTCGGAATATTCAATTTCTTGGTCTTCTTCTGGCAATCGGAGAAAGCCAAACAAATCTAGCTTCGGATGCTTTCTCTGCATCATTTCGAAGGTAATAAACGCCACTAAGTGACTGGCAAAGACCCTGTTTATGCGGTGGTACTCTTTCACTATTTTTTGGCTCAACATGCGCGTGTATTCGTCTTCACGCTGCATGTCCACCGTAAGGTTGCCATTCGAAATAAAGTAATCGCGGGTGTCAATAACCCGACCTTGGTCATCTAGGCTATTGCCATTATCATCGATGTAATTGCCCAATACATCTAACCCGGCACCAATTGAAACCGAGATATTTGAACCTTTCGTAAAGAATTTGAATAAGAAACGCACCATCTGAAAGCTGCCATAATTGTCTTGCTCTACATACTTATCTTGCCCTTTTACTTGAAGGTAATCATCGATTAATTCAGGAGCCTCTAGTACAAAATGGTAGTTGAGCGTAACTGGAACAACAAATATCTTTTTGACTTCTCCATTTGTATTATCCTGATATAAACTTCGCTGCGCTTCTATGGCAGTGCTCAGAAGCCCGAGTTTTAATTGTTTTTCAAGTAGCCCAGAGCGTGAGCGTGTGCCCCCTGGAAAGAACAGGCTGTGCGCACCTTTTTGAATGGCCAGATTAGAGTACATTTTTAAGACCTCCAAATAGGGAAGATTTTTCTTTCTTCGGTCTACTTTATAGGCACCCAAGCTGTTCATGAAGTAAGCTAAGATCTTTATGTTGAAAAGATTTAAACCAGCGCCATAAATAAAGGCAGGCAGCCCCAGAGAATGAATTACCCAGCCAATCAAAATTGAATCTAAGTTGCTAAAGTGCGTGGGTACCATCACTACGGTGCCTTTCTTCGCCAGTTTGCGCAGCATTTTTACCTTGCCCACAATCTGTATTTTATCCCGTAGAGTGTAACGGTTTCTGAAGAACCCACCAAATTTTTTAACTCGTGCACCGTTTAGCAAGCGCACAAACCAAAACTTGATTACTTCGCGCGCTACTTTGTATGAACTGGGCTTAAAATTACCTGCAATTTCGTTGGCGTAGCGTTGTATGATAGTAAGTAGAATTTCATCCTCTTTTCTGGAGTTCTCATCACCTGTTTTTGTGCTAAGTTCTAACAAGTCACTTTTAATCTGACTCCAAAATTTCGGTTCATCTTTTGGATCCACACGCCAACGGTTTCTTTTTAGCCGGTTTTGTTCGCGGTAAACGGTGGTTTCCAGTTCGTCAATCAATTGTTTTCTGGTAGGCCTCAAAAGCTTTATCCGCTCCAATGATTTTTGGGCAACTTCTTCCAAGAATTCTTTTCTGTTCTTACTTAACAGGTATACGGGCCATTCGGAAATACCCTCGTGAATTGGTTTATAAGGCTTGTTTTTATTCTTTTTTTCTTGATAGTCCATTGAGTACTGTCTGAAAGTTGGAAGACCGTAAAAGTCCGAAAGATAAGTTTAAAGTCAGTAAGTCCGAAAGTCCGTAAAGTGGGAAGCCTGAAAAGCCCGTCTTTCCTGGCTTTCGGTCTTCCCGACTTTTCTGACTTTTTCTAAATCTCCTCCGAAGCATCGGCTAAACTTCTCGACATATCGGCAAATCGTGCCATTGCCTGCGAAATAAAGTCTTCGTTTGCCATTTTCTTCATCGCCTCTTCTGAGCTCACGTCAAACTCATTTATCTTAAAAGTTTGCTCAAAAGGTCCTAATTCAAGCTTTAGAAGGTATTTGTTGTTCCAATGGAAGATGGTGATCTTACATTCTGGATGGGGTATTTCGCCAATTACTCGCATATCGTTACAAATTACGAATTGCAAATTACAAAATGCCAATTCTAGTTACTAACCGGAAAATTTTGGCAATGGGCTGATCAATAATACAACGTTGGGTCGCCAGAGGAGAGCAAAGCGCAGATATGGTCGATTCCCAATCGATCAAAGCTTCATTTTTGTTAAGAATAAGCCAAATTTCGGGGCATTTACGTCCCCAATAGGGAGCGAGCTTGGTCGAGCCTTTTTTAGGGCACTGTTTAACAATAGTTTTCTCTGTCGATCGTTGTCACTACGAAAACTAGAAAAGCAACTCTTTGTCTTTCTTTTTGTTGTATTTTTGGAAATCGATCAATCCGTGCAGAATGATGTTACGATATAAAACCCTCCTTATTTGTTCACTCTTCTCATTAGGCTTAGCTCTGCAAGCGCATGCAACACATCTCCGAGCGGGTGAGATCACTATTGAAAGGAAGGGCTGTGGTTTAACGTTTGATATTACGTTGACAATTTATACCAATACGGGTTCACCCATTCGCTTTGGCGATGGAGTGCTTGATTTTGGCGATGGGAGCAAACCATTTTTAACGCCCACGGTGCAAAACACCGATCGGGGCGATTTGGGGCCGAATATCGGCTTAGTTGTTTTTACCACTCAGCATACCTATGCGGGCAATGGAACCTTTGTGATAAGTTATCTAGAAGCGAATCGAAATGATGGCATTAAGAATATGGCCAACTCTGTTCAAACTAGGTTTTATATGGAAACTAAGATTAATATAGATGCATTTATAGGCTGTGATAATTCGCCCCGGTTACTGGTGCCGCCCATCGATAAGGGTTGCAAAGGTGTAGCGTGGTATCACAATCCAGGAGCTTACGATCCAGATGGCGATAGCCTTTCGTTTGAATTGACCATTCCTAAAAAAGCTAAGAACGTTGTGGTAGATCGTTATCAAGAACCTAATAATCAAGATTTTTATCGGGATATTGTGGACTATAATCGAGCTAACGAAACTCAAAATGGAACGCCCACTTTCTCCATCAATGCAAAGACCGGAACGATCCTTTGGAATTCCCCTGGATTGGCCGGTGAGTACAACATCGCTTTTGTGATTAAGGAGTGGCGAAAGATTGGAGGCACCTATGTGAACATCGGCTACGTGGTGCGTGATATGCAAATTGTAATTGAAGACTGTGCAAACAAGCGCCCTGAGTTAAAACTACCTCCGGACGTTTGCGTGGTGGCGGGCGAATCTATAAAGCAACTTATTACCGGTACCGATCCGGATTTTGATGACGTAAAAATTGAAGCCTTTTCTCAGGTGTTTTCCATCCAACCGTCACCCGCCTCATATTCACCAAATACGGATCCCGCAACCTATCAAAAAACGGGCTCAGAGCCAGCTTCTGTTTTGTTTAATTGGAAAACTACTTGCGAGCATGTGAAAGAACAACCCTACCAGGTCGTCTTCAAAATAACCGACAAACCAAAACCAGGTTCAGGGCCTCCATTAGTGCAGTTTAAGACGTGGAACATAAGGGTCATCGGCCCAGCTCCCACTTGGAAAACAGCCACAGTAAACTCGACCACCAGGCGGGCTTCTTTGGAGTGGAATAGCTATACCTGCAAAAATGCGACCCTGCTGCAACTTTATAGGCGCGTGAATTCCTACCCATGGACTGCGCCCGAGTGTGTTACCGGCATTCCTGATTTTTTAGGCTATACTAAAATTGCCGATGTCTCCGTAGCGGATTCAAGATATACAGATACCAATGGAGGTTCCGGCTTAGCGATTGGTGCTCAATATTGTTATCGATTAGTAGCTGTTTACCCTGCTCCGGGTGGAGGCTCCAGCGTGGTCTCCACAGAAATTTGTTTAGATCCCATTATAGGGGCCGCACCCATTGTTACCAATGTAACGATCGATAAAACGGATAAGGTGAACGGACAAATCACCGTAAAGTGGCGTTCTCCAATAGGTATCGATAAAGCAAAATTCCCTTCCCCATATAAGTTCAATGTTTTTAGATCAGAAGGATTTAGCGGGAAAATCAATAATAGAGCACTTGGTACAACGGCCGACTCAACGTGGATTGACAAGCAAGCCAATACAGCCGAGTTGGTCTACAATTACCGAATTCAACTCATTGATGCCAATAATGTAAAGTTAGATTCTTCTGCTTCTGCTTCTACCGTTAGGCTGGAAATAAAGCCACGGTCTAGACAGATTGCATTGAGCTGGAATGCGTTTGTGCCTTGGAATAATAGAACGGTGAAATACCCCCGACACTTAATTTACAGAGGCCCTTCCGGCAGTCCGTTGGAATTGATTGATAGTGTGAATGTAAACCAAAATCAATTCAATTATTTAGATTCAGGCCAATACAAAAAGACTGCCCTTAAAGAGACGGATACCTATTGTTATCAGATAATTACCAGAGGTTCTTATGGAAACAAAAAGCTGCCAGAGCCTTTGTTAAATGCTTCGGAAGTACTGTGCGGACAGCCCTTCGTAAGCGAGCCACCCTGTGCGCCTGCGCTAGATCCTACCGTTGTTTCTGGTACTAATTGTACCGATCTACTGCAGACCTCAACATGTGAGCCGAAAGTATTTAGTAATACCATTAATTGGAGGAGGTCAACCGATCCAAAGTGCAGGGATAATACAGCAACGTATAATATCTACATAGCAAATACTTCAGCGGACGATTTTGTGCTTTACAGAACAAATGTGAGAGACACTTTTTTCATCGATTCTAACTTGCCCTCGTTTGCGCGATGCTATAAGATTTCTGCGGTGAACAGATCTGGGATCGAAAGTAAAGAATTGAGCGGGTCGTTTTGTTTTGATAATTGTCCTAATTATGAACTTCCAAATGTGTTTACCCCTAATGGAACTGATAAGTGCAATGAGAAATTTAGTGCCTTTAGTGACCGCGACCCTGTGGACGAAGATGGCAATGGACCCTGTGGAAAGATAGATGTATTAGAGCAAAAAAGAAGGTGCGCGCGCTTCGTGGAAAAAGTGGTATTCACCGTTGTAAACCGATGGGGTAAAGAAGTATATAATTTTGAGTCGGGTGGCGAACGAAGCATTTACATTGACTGGGATGGCCGCGACAACGCAGGAAGAGAGCTAGCCGCTGGAGTGTACTATTATACAGCGAACGTAACTTTTACCGTAGTTGATCCTTCCAAAAAGAATCAGAAGATAAAGGGATGGGTTCAAATAATAAGGTAACAGACCGTCCCACAATTTTTTTTGATGGAGTCTGTAACTTGTGTAACGGAGCGGTGAACTTGATTATCAAGTTTGATAAAAAAGGCAACTTTAGGTTTGCTCCCCTACAGTCAAGTTTTGCACATCAGAATTTAAGTCCAGACGCCTTTACCAAAGTCGATAGTATTGTTTTACTTAAACAAGGACGTGAGTTCTATAAAAGTGATGCTGTTATTGAGATTTTCAAAGATCTTTCGGGCGGCTGGCCTTTGATAGCGGGTGTAAAGTTTTTCCCAAAATTCATTAGGGACTCAGTTTATGATTTTATCGCTCGCCATCGCTATCGTTTTTTTGGAAAGAAAGATCAATGTCTAATTCCCACACCAGAGTTAAATTCAAAATTCATCGTTTGATCTAACGTCCAACTTATCCTATTTTTGAGGCAATATTGATTCATCATTTCTTTGTCTTACTACTCACTACTAAATACTATTCATGAAGGCATATATTTTTCCCGGTCAAGGAGCCCAGTTTACAGGTATGGGTAAAGATTTATACGACACCCAACCAAAAGCGAAAGATCTTTTTGAAAAGGCAAACGAAATACTCGGTTTTAGGATAACCGACATCATGTTTTCGGGAACTGCGGAAGATTTAAAGCAAACCAAGGTTACTCAACCTGCAGTTTTTCTGCATTCGGTAATAGCCGCTCTTGTCAATCAGAATTTTGCTCCTGACCAAGTTGCAGGTCACTCATTGGGTGAATTTTCTGCCTTGGTGGCAAATAAGACGTTGTCATTTGACGATGGACTAGTATTGGTTTATAAACGAGCCATGGCGATACAAAAGGCGTGTGAACTTAATCCGTCCACTATGGCGGCAATTCTAGGACTCGATGATCATGTAGTGGAGGAAATCTGTAGCTCTATTAGTGAAGTGGTAGTGGCGGCCAACTACAATTGTCCCGGTCAACTTGTCATCTCAGGATCGTTGAAAGGGATAGAGATTGCCTGCGAAAAATTAAAAACAGCCGGGGCTAAGCGAGCGCTTCCATTGCAAGTGGGCGGAGCTTTTCATTCTCCCTTAATGGAGCCAGCAAAGTTGGAATTGGAAGAAGCAATAAAATCAACTTTCTTCTCAGCTCCCACTTGTCCAATTTTTCAAAATGTGAATGGTTTGTCCTCAATGGAAATTGGCATGATCAAGCAGAATTTGATTGATCAATTGACCTCCCCAGTTCGTTGGACTCAGTCGATACAAAACATGACAAGTACGGGTGCTGTTGAGTTCATTGAGTGTGGGCCAGGCAAAGTGCTTCAAGGATTGGTAAAGAAAATTTCGCCTCAAGCCCAGGTAAGTAGCTTATAGAAACTTGGTAACTTCAAGCGTATCCGTACATTCATTTAATAGTTGCAAACAGTTTTTATGTAGAATCGGATGAATAAAATTCGGAGCTATTTCTGCTAACGGGATAAGGGTAAATCGTCTATTTTGAAGGGCAGGATGTGGCACTTGAAGGTGTTCCGATGTAACCGCAAGATCTCCAAAAAATAAAATATCCAGATCAATTTCTCGAGGCCCCCATCTTTCTGTCCGCAGTCTTCCGATTGATCTTTCTATTTCTAGTAGTTTGTCTAGAAGTGCTTCAGGTAAAAGCTTGGACTCAATTTCGATCACTCTGTTGAGGAAGGCAGATTGATCGGTTTTACCCCAAGCCGCAGTTTCATAAATGGAAGATTTTTGCGTGATTTTTCCAATGTGCAAGCTGATTTGTTGGAGGGCACTATCTAGGTTTTTCAACCTGTCCCCTTTGTTTGATCCTAACAAAATATAAATAGACTCAGTCATTAAGCGAAAATATACGTGTTATACATCGATAACTTTAAATAAAGTATTTTTGCGGACTAAAAATGTTACTATGACTTTCTTAAAAAGTTTTTTCGCCTCATGCCTTGGCTCTTTAGCCGCTCTGGTCATTTTTATTTTGTTAGCTGTAATTTTGCTTACGGGCATTGCTAGTTCATTGTCAACTCCCAAAGAGGTGGTTGTGAACGACAACTCTGTTTTACACCTGCGATCATTTGCTTCTATTACGGAATTAGAACAAGAAAATCCGTTTGAAGAATTGTTCCCGTCAACTGACGATCAGTCGGCTGGCTTGATCAAATTAAAACAAACTATTAAGCACGCCAAGGACGACTCCAAGATAAAAGGCATCTACCTCAATGTAGGGCAAATTCAAGCGGGCTTAGTCACTGTGGAAGAAGTACGCGAATCGATCTTGGATTTTAGGCAATCAGGCAAATGGGTGATTGCCTATTCGGATTTCTTTACAGAAGGTGCCTATTATTTGGCTACCGCGGCAGATAAGATATACATGTATCCAGAAGGACAAGTAGAATTTAATGGGCTGGCATCCGATATTATGTTTTTTAAAAACATGTTGGATAAGTTGGAAATCAAGGCGGAGGTTTTTAAGGTAGGCGATTTCAAAAGCGCGGTGGAGCCTTTCATCCGCGAAAACATGAGTGATGAAAATAGGCTTCAGTTAAATTCTCTTCTCGGATCTATCCATAGCGAAATGTTACAAAAGGTATCGGAGGCGAGAGGAATACCCAAGACGAAACTGAAAGAAATAGCAGATAAAATGCTGGTTCAAAGTGCGAATGATGCTGTTACTTATAAATTAATAGATTCCTTACTGTATGACGATCAAATTAAAGATGATTTTAGAAGTCGACTTGGCTTAAAAAAGGATGAGAAGATTTCACTGGTAAAATATGGTCAGTACAAACGAAGCTTTTCTTCTTATAAAACTTCTGAGAATGAAGTGGCGTTAATTGTAGCGGACGGGGAGATTATGCTGGGCGAATCGACAGATGGAACCGTTGGTTCAACCACCATCATGAAAGAACTTAGTAAAGCCCGAGCAAACAGCAAAGTAAAGGCAATTGTACTTCGCATTAACAGCCCCGGTGGAGTGTTTCAGGCAGGCGATCAAATGTGGCGAGAGATTGCATTGGCAGCAAAGGAAAAACCAGTAATTGCTTCTATGGGAGACCTTGCAGCTTCGGGCGGATATTATATGGCCATGGCGTGCGATACAATCGTAGCTCAGCCAACTACCATAACGGGTTCAATCGGTGTTTTTGCTGTGTTGTTTGATTTAAGTAAATTCTTAAATAACAAAATTGGCATCACCACCGAGGAAGTAAAAACGGGCGAAGTAAGCGAGCCGAGCATGATAAGGCCATTAACCGAAATCGAAAAGTCCATCTTTCAAAAACAAGTGGATGGAATTTACGAGACCTTCACCTCAAAAGCAGCCGGAGGCAGAAGAATGAGCCAGGACGATATTAAGAAAATTGCTTCTGGCCGGGTGTGGTCTGGCACACAAGCGAAAGACAATGGACTGGTAGATGTACTCGGGAACTTAGAAGACGCAATACGAATTGCTGCCCAAAAGGGAAAGGTGGAGAAGGACTATAAACTCAAATTCTATCCTCAACCAAAATCGTTCTTCGAGCGATTTGTGGGAGAGATAGAACAGAACACCAGAGCGAGAATATTGCGAAATGAATTAGGTGACCAATTGACGTGGTATAACCAATGGGAGCAAGTAAAAAGTTACCAAGGAGTACAAACCCGCTTGCCTTGGAACTTGAAATTCAAATAAAAAAAAAGGAGCGAAAATTCGCTCCTTTTTTATCAGTAGCTGATAAAACTAGTTGATAGGGTCGCTAGAGACAAAGCCTCCGCTTTGAGCAGATGTATCCTCTTTAACGACAGTTGTTTTCTTTGTTCCAATCATTTTAAAGGAGAAGGTAATGAAGGCTACCAACATTAACCCAACAAGTATTATTTTTTTCATCGAGGAAGTTTTTAGCCTTTCAACGGATCACTGGTTAAATGACCGCCTTCGTTGCCAATACTAGGAGCTGGTTTGATGTTTTCTTCGGTGCAAGATGTAACTGCAAAGCTTCCAAGAATAGCTATGATTGCGATGTAAATAAATTTTTTCATAAGAGTTATAATATTTAGTTTGTGTTTATTAATTTAATAATGTAAAGTTGCTAGTTGGTATATTCAAAAGTTTTTTTTAAACCAAATTGTTATTGCCCATGTGCGTAAAAAAACGTCATTTTAAACTCATACTTTTTGGCGTTTTGTTTTGCGTTTCTGTTAGTTATTTTGCTCAAAGCCAACCCGTTATTGATTCATTGATGAAGGCGATCAAAGAATCAGACGGAAATAAGAAGACTAGTTTATTAATAGACCTGGCTGTTGAGTATGCAGGAAATGACATTGACAACGCATTGAATTTTCTTGATGACGCGTATCAAAGATCGTTGAATAGTGGAGACAGTACTAACATAGTTAGGAGTGGTTGGATTCAAAGTGAGTTGTGGAGACGAAAGGAACTTTTAGATGAAGCTATGAATCGATTACAATTTATACTTCCAGTGGCTGAACGAAATCGGTTCAGGAAGGATCAAAAAAGGATACTGAATACCCTTGCAGTTATTTCGACTTACAAAGCAAATTACGATTTAGCACTTAGCTATAACTTTAAGTCATTAAATTTAAGAGAACAAGATGGTGACCGAGCAGGAATGAGTATCGCTTACAGTAACATCGGGGTAAATTATTTTAAACTTTCAAATTATGATCTGGCTTTAAAATTTTATGACGAGGCTCTTAGGCTTAAGAGAGAACTTAATGATAAGTATGATATTGAAGGACTATTGATTAATCTTGGACTCTGCTACAATAAAATCGGAGAATATAAGAAAGCAAACGATTTCTTTTTACAGAGTCTAAGTTTGTGCGACATTGACTGTAATCCTGCGGTAAAAATTGAAGCAGAACACGGGTTGGGATTAAGTCTTTTCGGCTTGAGAAAATTTGATGAGGCTAGTATTCATTTTGAAAAATCATTAAAAAAAGCGATTGAAAATGGAGACAGAAGAAATCAAATTGAAAGTTTAATTGGGCTAGCAAAGGTTTCATTTGAGAAAGAAGATTTTCAGAAATCAAAAGAAAGTTTGGACAAAGCGCTGCTTGCAGCAGGAAAGACTTCTTACAAAAATCTATTGATTTCTATCTACCAGCAGTATGCAGTTCTTGCCGATAATGATAAAGATTTTGAGAAGGCATCCAATTTCAGGAAGTTATATATTCAGTTGCGCGATAGTGTCTCCAGCGAAAGCATGATTAAGAACTTGGCAACAATCCAAACCAACTATGTTGAAAAGGAAAACCTGGCAACTATAGAAGCAAACAAACTGGTGATTGAACAACAGAAAACTATAGGTGTAGCAGTAATAATCATTGGTGCTTTGTTGTTACTTATTGCACTAGTATTTTATCACCAAAAGGCGCAGATTAGAAAGGTAAATAAGAACCTGAACGATAGGATCGATGAGGCAACCAAAGAAATATTTGAATCTCACGAAAAACTGAAGAAAGCGGTTTTTGAAAGGGATTATTTTATGTACAAAACCTCACACGATATAAAAGGACCTCTTGCTACTTTCTTAGGGCTTTGCATGATTGCGAAACTAGATGTAAAGGATGCGCCCGCACTTGAACATGTTGAGCGGATAGAAAAAACGGCTCTCAAACTCAATGCTATTTTGAATCGCCTGCTTAACATTGAGAAGATAAACCTCAATGAGGTAGCCTATACTTTTGTTGATTTCCGAACAATGGTGGAAAACATAGTTAACCTCGAAAAAAGAACAATGCCTTCTGAACGGATTTCTATTTCCTATGAAATAGAGCCTAATTTGATCGTAAAGAGCGATAGTTTCTTGATCCGGCTTATTGTTGAAAATTTGATCAGTAATTCCATCAAGTTTTACGACAATTCTACGAATGCTTTTCCATATGTTAAGATAGCGATTTTCGGAAGGGAAGATAAGGTGGTCATTAAAGTCGATGATAATGGCATAGGAATTCTGCCGGAAATGGAGCCCACGATTTTCAAGTTGTTCGCAAGGGCTTCTGAACGCTCTGAAACAGGGGGAGTAGGTTTGTATACTGCGAAGCAAGCTGCTGAGAAACTTGAGGGGACAATAGGGTTCAAGTGTATAAGAGGGTTAACAACGTT
The DNA here is from genome assembly GCA_044349005.1 of Cyclobacteriaceae bacterium. GTDB lineage: Bacteria > Bacteroidota > Bacteroidia > Cytophagales > Cyclobacteriaceae > ELB16-189. Next base: position 16,442 of record JBIKRT010000001.1, on the reverse strand, counting down.
TGAAGCTGTGCTCCCCATGGATATGGGCCCCATTTTACGGAAACAGCGTGAACTAGAAAACAAACTAGAAGAGCGAAGGAAGAAAACGAATAAACCACAAACAAAGGATTTAAGTCTGGTATTTTAGTGATATTTGGGGTTTTATTTTATGAATAATTCCCAAGTAAAGAGGTATACGATTACCGCTGCCCTGCCTTACGCAAATGGATCAAAGCACATCGGACATTTGGCAGGCGCTTATATTCCCGCTGATGTTTATGCCCGCTATTTGAGGCTTAACGACAAAGATGTTGTCTTCGTTTGCGGAAGCGATGAGCATGGTACTGCCATTCCTAATCAGGCGATAAAAGAGAATACAACGCCACAGGCCATTATAGACAAATATCACGCCCAGATACGAGATTGTTTTGCGCAGCTGGGTCTGTCTTTCGATATCTACCATAGAACCTCCGAGCCGATACATCATCAAACTTCTCAAGAATTTTTTTTGAACCTGTTTAACAAAGGATTGCTTGAGGAAGAAGTTTCTGATCAGTACTATGATGAGGAAGCGAACGTTTTTCTAGCAGATCGGTTTATCATCGGAACATGTCCAAAATGCGCAAACCCGAAGGCGTATGGAGATCAATGTGAAAATTGCGGAACGTCACTGAGCCCCAAGGACTTGATCAATCCGAAATCAACACTAAGCGGCAATGCCCCCGTTCTGAAATCCACCAATCATTGGTATTTGCCGCTTCAGAACTATGAACCCTGGCTGAGGGAATGGATTTTGGAATCGCATAAGAATGATTGGAAGACAAACGTATATGGCCAGTGTAAATCGTGGATAGATGCTGGCCTCCAATCAAGAGCCATGACACGAGACCTAGACTGGGGGATAAAAGTTCCGCTGGCTGGCGCTGAAGGGAAGGTTTTGTATGTTTGGTTTGATGCGCCCATTGGTTACATATCGGCCACAAGGGCTTTATTTAGTGAGCTGAGCCAAGGTCAACGCAAATTTGCCACACCTCAAAGCAGTTTCGAAGGAGCAAAAGAAGATGATTGGATAAAATATTGGCAAGACAATGAAACCAAACTGGTTCACTTCATTGGTAAAGACAATATCGTTTTTCATTGCATCATCTTTCCCATCATGCTCCATGCATCTCAGCAGTTCATTGTGCCGCAAAATGTGCCAGCCAATGAGTTTATGAATCTGGAAGGTGATAAGATGTCAACTTCAAGGGGATGGTCCATCGAGATGCACGAATACCTAACCGACTTTCCTGGCAAGGCAGACGTATTGCGTTATGCCCTGTTAGCCAACTTGCCAGAAACCAAAGACAGCGAATTTACTTGGAAGGATTTTCAAGCAAAAAACAACAATGAATTGGTGGCAATTTTCGGGAACTTCATCAACCGTGCGTTGGTGTTGACTCAAAAATACTTTGAAAATAGGGTGCCGAAGAGGGTGCTATTACCAGAGGATGAAGTGGTTCTCTTCGCGATAGAGGCCAGCAAGAAATCTATTTCAGATTCTATCGAGGCGTATCGATTTAGGGAAGCAACCTCGTCAATGATTAATTTAGCAAGGGTAGGAAATAAATACCTAGCTGAAACCGAGCCTTGGAAATTAGCCAAGACAAACCTCGAAAGGGTTGGAACAATCTTAAATATAGCACTGCAAATAGGCGCGAACCTGTCTGTTTTATGTGAGCCTTTTCTGCCCTACACGGCAAAGAAGCTTCGTGAGATGTTGTCCATTCAAGATCTTAAATGGGTTGACGCTGGAGCGGTCGAGCTAATTCGCGAAGGGCATTTACTTGGAGAATCGGCTCTTTTATTTGAAAAAATAGAGGATTCAGTGATTGAGAATCAAATTCAAAAATTGTTGGAAAAGAAGAAATCTATGGAGCTTGAAAACACACCGATAGAACCATCAAAACCAGCCATCTCATACGATGATTTTTCAACAATGGATATTCGAATAGGAACTATTATTGAAGCGGAGCCGGTAACAAAATCAAAGAAGCTTCTGAAGCTTTTAGTGGATACCGGGATTGATAAACGAACGGTGATGAGTGGCATTGCCGAGCACTTTAAGCCAACTGATTTAATCAATCAACAAGTGACCATTTTAGTGAACTTAGCCCCACGTAGAATAATGGGTATTGAGTCGCAGGGAATGATCTTAATGGCCTCCTCAAAAGCGGGTAAATTAAGGCTCCTAAAACCCCACGAAATGGTCGAAAATGGCTCAAAAGTGAGCTAACCGTATGTAAGGTGTGTCCCTTGATCTAACTTATTTTTTAAAAATGTTAAGAATTTGCACCCAACCTTACATAACCAAAATTGGCCTGAAAAATCAGTCGTTGAATAAACTCATCGTTTTTTCAATTCCGAGCGTACAAAAAGCCTGAATTATCTCGATGGACTTATCCATTTTGAGTGGGAGTTCTTCCAATTCGACCTTGTCAAATCGACTTAAAACAAAGTCCGCTTGGTGGCCTTTTGAGAAATTATTTCCAATTCCGAAACGAAGTCGCGGATAATCTTGAGTTGCTAACACCAGTTCAATGTTTTTCAAGCCATTGTGGCCTGCCGAACTTCCTTTAGGCCTAAGTCGTATGTTACCAAAAGGAAGTGCGAGGTCGTCAACTAGCACCAAAACATTTTCTTTAGGAATTTTTAGGTATTGCATCCAATAAGCTACCGCTTTGCCACTCAAGTTCATAAACGTGGTGGGTTTGATAAGAAACAGTTGCCGCCCTTTATATTTCAATTCAGCAGTTTCGGCCAGCCGATTGAGCGAAAAATCTATTTTGGTGTTATCCGCCAATCGATCAAGAATGAGAAATCCGATATTATGGCGAGTTAATTCATATTCTTGCCCTATGTTGCCAAGCCCAACTATTAAATATTTCATGTGTTGGCTATTTGTTTCTTGAATTGTGTTGACTACTGTATCGCGATTTGTTCATGTGGGTACGTTACCCCGTTATATTTAAAATAGGATCAAAAACAAAAAATCCTACCCGTTACAAGAGGGTAGGATTTTATTATCCGATAACGAATCGTTTTTATTTTTTACCTGCGTCTTTCTTTGGAGCTTCAGCTTTTTTAGCATCCCCTTTTTTAGCATCAGCAGCTGGAGCGGCACCCGCAGCAGGGGCAGCACCCGCAGCTGGAGTAGCGGCAGCAGTTTCTTCGGCCAATTTAGCAGCGCGCGGAACTTCCACCACAGCGATTGAAGCTTGATGTGGATCTAGGAATTCTAAGTTGGCAATAGTCATATCACCCACTTTAACGGCATGATGAAAATCAAGACCCGAACAGTCAACGTCAATGTGATCTGGCATATCCTTCGGGAATCCCGCAACTTTTAACGTAGCACGTTTTCTCACCAACGCTCCACCTTTTTCAACACCGGGGGCTTTTCCAGTCAAACGAACAGGAATGTCCATTTTGATTTTTCTGTCCTCACTAATTCTCAAGAAATCTGCATGCAAAATAATTTCACTTACAGGGTGAAATTGAACTTCTTGAAGAATGGCTTGGCATTCTTCGCCTTCAATATTCAAATGCACAAAATGTGCTTCATTCGTGTAAACGATATCTCTAAATAAAATAACGGGCGAGTAAAAATGCACTTGTTCATCTCCACCATAAAGTACGCTTGGCACGTTACCTTCTTCGCGGATTTTTTTTGCATCGTTCTTGCCGAGATTTGCTCTTCGATACCCTATAATCTCAACAGTTTTCATAATTGTTTATTGGTTTAGTTTAAAATTGATTAAAGTCTAATAAAAAGGGAACTGATCGATTCGTGATCGTGAATTTTGCGAATGGCTTTTGCAAATAGATCGGAAACGGTAAGCACTTTTATTTTTGCCGATGTCTGCTTAAGCGGAATAGTGTCGGTAACAACAAGTTCTTCTAACACCGAGCCCTCGATATTTTCATATGCTTTTCCAGATAGCACCGGATGCGTGCAAACGGCCCGAACTGATTTAGCACCTTTCTCTTTTAACAAAGCCGCTGCTTTGCAGATGGTTCCCGCGGTATCGACCAAGTCATCTACCAACACAACGTCTTTGCCTTCTACTTCCCCAATCAAACGCATGGAATCTACTTTGTTAGCTTCTTTTCTGTGTTTATCGCAAACGGCAAGGTCGGCATTGAAAAATTTGGCAAAACTTCTAGCGCGTTTAATTCCTCCCACATCGGGTGACGCAAACATGATGTCCGTTAGGCCTAGTGACTTTAAATAAGGAACAAATATGTAGGCACCGTCCAAATGATCCACCGGAATATCAAAGAATCCTTGAATTTGATCGGCATGGAGGTCACAGGCCATAATTCTATCTGCGCCAGCGGCAGAAAGCAAATTCGCAATCAATTTTGCAGCAATTGCTACTCTTGGTTTGTCTTTTCTGTCTTGCCGTGCGTAACCGAAATAGGGGATAATGACGTTTACGTTTTGAGAACTTGCCCGTTTCGCAGCATCGATCATTAGTACTAATTCGAGGAAATTGTCTGCTGGGGCTCCAGTTGACTGCACGATGAACACATCGTGCCCGCGAACTGACTCCATTATATAGGGAGACATCTCTCCATCGCTAAACTGCTGATAATCAACTTTACCGAGCGGCTCGCCATAAGCATGAGCGATTTTCTCAGCTAGGTAAATGGAGGCGCGTCCGGAAAAAATTTTTACAGCCATTTCTTTAATTTAAAAACCCGCCCAAAGGCGGGTTTTGCACTTGTGTTGTCCTACCAGGATTCGAACCTAGAAAGGCAGAATCAAAATCTGCAGTGTTACCATTACACCATAGGACAAGTTATCCTCTAAAAAGGTGTGCAAAGGTAGAATTATTTTTTAAAAGCGAAAACCTAAAAGATCTTTTTACGCGGATTGGCATGCTAACACTATAACTCTGTTTCGGTGCCGGTCTGGGCAGCAGTTTCAAAACCCTCGGCCCAGAAACGATACTTATCCAGAATAGAGATCACCGCATTTCGTAAATGACGCTCATTTCCAAAGTCGATGTTGCCATATTGCATTGTTGCGTATCCTTGCCAAATAGATCGATTTTGCCTTCTATCAAAAAATTGAATTAGCAACGTGCCTGTCTTTAAATTAAATTTTCTTGGATTGTAGTCTAAATTCGAGTTTTGGCTTTTTACCCATTCTTCTATATCGGGTTGATTATACCCATTGAACTTCAAACTATCCGAAAACATTTTATACCCTATAATTAAGTGCGGCTTTCTTTCACTCCTTTTATATCCGAGAAACTTCATTCTTGAAACGATCGACTTCTGAACCGATTCATTGTTCATCGTAGAGTCGTTGAAACCTACAGGCTGAAGAATGTCAAAAGTTCGGTAACGTTTGAAATTACCTTTATAGCTATAATCGTATTCTACCGGTAGCTCTTTAAAACCCAAGCAGGACGAGAGAAGTGCAATAAGAAGGCCGAGTGGTAAGTATTTTTTCATAGGTGGTGATTATGAATATCGATGCAAAATTTAGGAATTTATGTCATAACAACCAAGTTATTTTTTGGATGTGGCTAGAAGTGCCTAATTTGGAGGGGAATGAAGTGTTTAGTTCATCAATCAATGTGTTATGTCAACAAAATATAATCAAGAAGTAGGGGCTCGGTATCATATATATAATAGTCTGTTCTTGAATCTCCCATTTCGAAACATCTCGCGAACGGGTACACTTTTGCCTTTGCTGCAGCAGTATTGTGAAAGTGGCTTTAGCGAGGGTAAGTCGGCCAAAGAAATCATTCAACACTTTTTCGATGACTTTGTCCAACCAGAGAATCTAAGCGAAAAGTTTGACTTTTTATTTGGCGTTATACAATATGTGGAGCGCCAGGTGGCGTTGTTCGATTCAATAGAAGATTCTGCTTTTGAATTGGTAAACGATGTTCAGGGGAAAGGAACTATACCTGCGCTGCTATTAAGAACTTCTGTTGAAAATAAAATAGAAGAACTGAAAGCGCGGTTGGATGATTTTAGTATGCGATTAGTATTAACGGCTCATCCCACACAATTTTATCCCGGGCATGTGTTGGGTATTCTTACTGATTTAGAGAAATCAATCCGCGAAAGCGATCTCAATCAAATAAATCTCTTACTCCAACAATTAGGGAAGACAGGCTTTATCAATCAGCAGAAGCCAACACCCTATGACGAGGCCGTTAGTCTTTGTTGGTTTTTAGAGAATGTATTTTACAACACTATCCCCGATATCATTGCTTCGCTTGCTCAAGGTCTAAACACAAGCTTAACCGATTGGAAAAATGTTGATTTAATTCGGATAGGCTTTTGGCCCGGAGGTGACCGAGACGGAAACCCATTTGTAACTAGCGAGATTACCTCGCGGGTGGCAACAAAGCTGCAAGAATCTGTTTTGAAATCATACTATAAAGATGCACGGCTTCTTAGAAGAAGGCTTACGTTTAAAGGTGTTGAAGAAATTATAACGGGTGTTGAAAGAAAGATTTATGCTTTTGTGTATAACCAAAAGCCATCGTACAATCATTCCACCGAATTGTTAGAAGAATTGTCAAAGGCACGCGCTATTCTTGTTGAAGAACACGACAGTTTGTTCCTCGATGTGCTCGATCTGTTCATTTTGAAAGTGAGAATTTTTGGATTTCATTTTGCAAGTCTTGATGTGCGCCAAGACAGCCGTAAGCACGATGCCGTTTGGGATGTTATTATTGACGAATTACACAAACAAAAAAAGTCAATTTCTGTAATTGATTTTAGAAGGCAACCTGAAGAAGAGCAAATCAATTTTCTTTTGGAATTACGTATTAATCCAGTTTTCTTATCGATTACTGACCCCTTGGCGGAAGAAACGATCAGAACGGTATTGGCCATCGCTGCTATTCAAAAATCAAATGGTGAAAAAGGAAGTCATCGGTATGTGATTTCAAATTGTCAAAGTGCTTTACATATTATAGAAGTATTTGTACTTGCGCGATTGCTTATTGGTAACAAAGATGAACTTGCTCTTGATATTGTGCCATTGTTCGAAACGATTGATGATTTGGCCAACGCACAAATAATAATGAATGCACTTTATTCTATTCCCGGCTATCGCGCTCACTTGGAAAGGAGGGGCAACAAGCAACATATCATGCTGGGCTTTTCGGATGGAACAAAAGATGGCGGCTACCTTCGCGCCAATTGGTCTATCTTTAGAACAAAGGAGAATTTAACTTCAATTTCACGCCAACACAGGGTAGTGGCATTGTTTTTTGATGGTCGTGGAGGCCCACCAGCAAGAGGCGGTGGCAATACACACGACTTCTATGCATCGTTGGGAGATACTATTGAAAACCAAGAAGTACAAGTTACCATTCAGGGACAAACCATCAGCTCTAATTTTGGAAAAGTGGCATCCTGTAAATTTAATCTGGAGCAACTATTGTCGGCAGGTATTGAGGGATCTGTTTTTGGCAATGCGAAAAACAACATGAACGAAAGCGAGAAGGCTTTGCTGGACGAGCTGGCCGAGGCGGGTTATACTTCTTACTTGGAGTTAAAGCATCACCCTAAGTTTGTGCCTTACCTAGAAAAAGTAACGCCACTTTCTTTCTTTGGTGACACTAACATCGGGTCGCGGCCCGTGAAAAGAAGTTCTTCGGATGGGCTAAAGTTTGAAGACTTACGTGCTATACCGTTTGTTGGGTCGTGGGCCATGATGAAGCAGAATATTCCTGGTTTTTATGGTGTTGGCAGTGCCATTAAAAAACTAAATGAAGAGGGGAGAGAAGCCGAATTGAAAGAGCTTTTTCAGAATTCACTCTTCTTTAGAACATTGCTGGGCAACAGTATGATGTCGTTAACAAAAACCTATTATCCGGCCACCATTTATTTGGGTGAAGACCCGGAGTTTGGCGAGTTTTGGAAGAAGATGTACACTGAATATGAGCTATCGAAAGAGAAAGTTCTTGACATTTCGGGCTACAGCCGTTTGATGGGCAGCAATTCATCGCGCGATTCAGTGAAACTCAGAGAGAAAATTGTACTTCCGTTAATTGCCATACAACAATTTGCGTTAATGAATTTGAGAACGCCAGACGCCAGTACCAAAGGCAATGAATTGAAATACCAAAAGTTGGTAATTCGTTGTATGTTCGGAATTATCAATGCAGCAAGGAACTCAGCGTAGTAGCTGCTGATTTGTTGTTCGTTGTTGTTTGATCGTTCTTCGTGCACGTTATCGCGAGGTTCGAAGCGATCTCTATCTTACGGTTTACGCTAATTTAAATTCGAAGCATACGCGCGTTGACTCGGCCGAACAGCTGGCATGAGGGCAGAAGCCTGAAATGCTTATAAGGCAGGCTGAAAGGTTTAGCTTTTTTTACAGGTTTAAAGAAATGTAGCCTGTTGATTAGTTGCAAGCGAAAAAGGTAAATCACTGATTGGTTAAAACCAAGTGACAACAGCGGCCAGAGGCAAAATTCCAAAGCGACAACGATTATAAAAAACATTAATTTTGGGGAATTAAATGTAAGATAATGGATGACATTCGGAGAAAACAAATAATTGAAAACGCAAAGACATTTTTCAGAAATGAAATTGTTCAAAGTCATATAGACGGAGCTTGTAAACGAGCAAGTAAACTGTCAGAATATAATGTAAACCCATTCTTGTTTAAATATTTAGCAAACTTCTTAACGGGTAATGACGATTCGGAGAGTATTGCGAGAGCTTTAGTCCTTCCAAGAATTTTAGGGTCTTCGATTAACACTTCCTTTGGAATGAAGATTCAAAGCCTGATAAGTTCTCTTTTTCAAGGATTAGGTTCGACAACTCAGGGGATCGACATAGAGTTTATTGATGCTACAGATGGAAGAAAAAAGTATTGCCAACTAAAAGCTGGACCAAATACAATAAACCACGATGACGTTACTACCATAATCAATCATTTCAATGGTGTAAGAAAGCTTGCGAGAACAAACAATCTAAGTGTTGGGATAAATGATATGATTGTGGGTGTGGTTTATGGCGAGGGAGAAGAACTTAGTTCTCATTACAGAAGGATTGGCAATACTTACCCCATAATTATTGGAAAGGATTTTTGGCATAGGCTCACTGGAAAAGAGGACTTTTACTTTGAATTAATTGACGCTATTGGTGAGGTTGCATTAGAAGTAGATGCAAGCAAGGTTGTTGAGCAAACGATTAAGACGCTATCAAAAGAAATTGAAGAAAAATATAAGTAGTGTTTTACTTTCTGCTATTCTGTGAATAGTAGTGGTTCAAAAACTTCACTATTGAATAGCCGACTTCCGTTCCTAAATTAACTGGAACTGCGTTCCCGATTTGTTTGTACTGCTGTGCCATTGAACCCTCAAATTTCCAATCATCGGGGAAAGTTTGAATGCGGGCGTATTCACGAACAGTAAAGGGCCGAGTTTCATTTGGATGACATCGTTCTGTTTGCTTTTGGGCTGGGCTACACGTAAGCGTTAAACAAGGTTCATCCCAACCAATTCGCCTTGCAATTCCAGTCTTTCCGCCACCTAGATAAAAGCTTCCACCCATGAATTCCTTTTGGATATTGAGCGGCAAGTCACGCCAATAACCCTTTTGTGGGACTAAATCTAAAACTGCCTTCTTGCTTTGTGGATACTTTGCACCAGCTGACTTCGGCACATTAGTATCAAACAATTCACCCTTCTTTAAAGCATCTTTCAAATTATAAATCTTCTTGTACGGCTTCGGATACTCATATTGTGAATCAATATCTTTTCTAATACCCACCAAAATCAAGCGTTCTCTTTTTTGTGGTACTCTGTAATTTATAGCTTTCAACACTTGCACTGGAACGACATTGTAACCAATTTCATCAAGAATTGAAATCATCCCTCGTAGGGTTTTTCCATTCTCATGACTAAGCAATCCACGGACGTTTTCTCCAATGCAGATTGGTGGATTTACTTCTTTAACAACTCTTGCAAATTCATAGAACAATGTCCCTCTGGCATCGGCAAGGCCTAGCTTTTTCCCTGCATAACTAAACGCTTGACAAGGGAAACCGCCCGTAACGACATCCACTTTATTATGGTATTCGGAAAAATCAAACGTTTTTATATCTCCTTCCAGTACCTTCCAGTTTGGACGATTTTTCCGCAATGTTTGACAAGCCCATTTATCAATCTCATTCAATGCGACACATTTCAAACCCGCCTTTTCCATGCCGACAGCTAACCCGCCAGCACCAGCAAATAACTCCAAGACAGAGTAGTCATTATTTGGCTTTTCATAATTGGCTACTCCGATTTCAATATCGCGCTGGAAAAAATCTGCAAAAAGGGTTTTGACTTGCTCCCGTTTATAGACACGGTAGTTACTCATAGGTTCGCGGACAGCAGACAACTTGCCTTCTCTATCCCAACGTCTGAGAGTTTCTTTGCTTTTGCCTATCAATTCAGAGGCTTCTGAGAGTGTTATATATTCATTCATAACCACATTGTATAACCTTATACAATGGTTACAAATTTATGATTTAAAGTGACACAGACAACAAATGAGGAAAATAAAGAGCGAACGTCTAAAACCTTCCCTCACCGGTCTTAGCGTGCGCTAAGACCCCAAACTTTGGAGCGTCCGCTCATATTCCGTCAAGTTAATATATTTGTCTATGGGCAGAAAATACAAATTTCACGATCACGGCAAATTGTATTTTGTTACTTTTGAAGATCAGTTGGGTTGATGTTTTTATTTGGAAAGCATATAGAAATGTCGTTTGCCAGTATTCTATTTCTGAATAAATACTAACTTTGATAAACTATGATGCCACTAAACGAATGTGTCATTATTGGCAGCGAAATAGCTGCTGAAGTGCCCGTTTTTAAAGGCACGCGGGTTGCTGTAAAAACGCTATTCGATTATCTCGAAGAAAACTCTTTGGAAGCGTTTTTATTCGGTTTCCTTCGGTATCAAGACAACAGGATGAACTGGCACCAAATAAGCTATTACCAGACCTTGCTAATCGATGAGTACGATCCCTTTTTACCAAGTTGATGCCTTCACCGAAAGTATATTCGGTGGTAACCCTGCAGGTGTTTGTGTATTAGATCAATGGCTTGAAACAGACGTGCTGCAAAAAATTGCAGCCGAGAACTTCCTTCCGGAAACAGCGTTCTTCATTCCCGTGTCAGAAAATAAATATCACCTCAGGTGGTTTACTCCAGAGTTGGAAATGGACCTCTGTGGTCATGCCACGTTGGCTACTTCACACGTGTTGTTCAATTACCTGGGCGTGAGGGGAAACGAACTGCGCTTTGAAAGCCGCAGCCGTGAGCTTGTTGTTTCCCGAAATGGAGAGTTGCTTACGCTGGATTTCCCATCGCGCAAGCCAACGCCCATTGCCACACCATTGGTGTTGGAAACAGGAATGAAACATCCGCCCATAGCGTGTTACAAGTCGCGCGATTATGTATTGGTTTATGAGTCGGAGGAGGTAGTACGAACACTAAAACCAAATCAAGCATTGTTAAGCGAGTTAGATTATGGGGTAGGAGGGATTATTGCTACTGCCAAAGGTGATTCAGTAGATTTTGTGTCACGTTTCTTTACGCCCAATGCTAGTATTTTTGAAGACCCGGTTACGGGTTCTGCTCATTGTTCGCTCATTCCTTTTTGGGCGGAGCAGTTAGAGAAAACGGAAATGGTGGCTTTACAAGTATCACAGCGACAAGGAAAGTTGTTTTGCAAACTGGAAGGTGACCGCGTAAAGATTAGTGGTTATTGTAAAACTTATTTGCAAGGCCACATCTACCTTTGACCGCTAAGCAAAATTGATTTTCAATTACCCTCTGAATTTTATACATTAATTCATAAATTTTTGATTATGAAGAAAATTATTCTTGCCTTCTTGGTTGTATTGTCTTTTCAAGGATTCGCGCAAAAGCCTTTGTACACTTTTTCGTTTGGTGTTCAGACCTATACCTTTCGCAAAAGTTTCCCAAATGGTGTTGCAGCTACACTTGACTCTATCAAGAATATGGGGTTCACCGAAGTGGAAGGAATGATGGGGAAGGTGTCAGCCGAAGAATTTAAAAAACTATGTAAAGAACGGGGGCTTGATATTCCTTCAACGGGAACCGGGTATGAAGATTTAGTGAAAGACCCGCAATCTGTTGCCAATACGGCTAAAACATTGGGTTCATCGTTTGTGATGTGCGCGTGGATACCCCATGAATATGGAAAGTTTAATTTGGAAAACGCAAAAAAAGCTGTCGCTGATTTTAACGCAGCTGGCAAGGTGTTTAAGCAAAATGGAATTACGTTTTGTTACCATGTGCATGGATACGAGTTTCAACCTTATGAAAAAGGGACACTGCTGGATTATATTATTCAAAACACAAATCCACAGTCTGTTTCTTTTGAGATGGATATCTTGTGGACACATTTCGGTGGTGGAGATCCTGTTGCGTTGTTAAAAAAATATGGCAGCCGTTGGAAGTTGTTGCATGTAAAAGATTTGAAGAAAGGTGTCCCCAAAGATTTAACGGGTGGTACTTCGCAAGAAAATGACGTTGCGCTCGGTACTGGCGAAATTAATGTGGCAGCGATTATACGCGAAGCAAAAAAGATCGGCATCAAGCATTATTTTATTGAAGATGAAAGCAGTCGAGTCAATTCGCAAGTGCCTCAAAGTATTGCTTATCTCAAAAGCTTGAAGGAGTAAAATCAGGGAATTACTTCTTTTTATCTAGTACAACTGTAGTATTTTTAAGGCGGTGAAGTAGTATGGCCGTCCGCTTGGACTGCGTAGAAAGTGTACGTGGGTCTGCTGTTTCGTTTATTGTATGACCACCAGATGAGCCAAGGCCTAAGCCATCCATTGCCATATCCACATATTCTGCGGTAAACGATATATCGGCAGCACCTGCTTTGCGCGGATGCACTGCCACTACTTCTCCAAAGCCTAAGTCTTTGCTCACTTGCGTGAAATAACTGAGTAGCTTGAAATTGCCATCGGTGGGAGCGAGGGGTGGATAACCTTCGACAAACGTAATCTCTGCATGCGTCTGAGGACGGTTCTTACGCACAATAGTTGTCATCGTCTCTTGCGTTTTCTTAAGTTGTTCCGGTGACATGGCTCGGATGTCCCCCGTAACGATGGCCTCTTTTGCAACAATATTGTTTTTTCCTGATGCAGTGCCACTATCCAAGTCGTTGTCGTGTATTACTGCTGCTCCGGCCAGCATTACTCCCGGATTGAATGTCAAATTTGTTTCGTTGGACAGCGCTTCGTAAAAACTGTTGATAATTCGCGAAGCTTCATAGATAGCGCCAGCGCCAAATTTTTCTGTAAAAATTTGTGATGAATGAGCTGGTACACCTGTTACCTTTAGCTCCCATCCGGAAGAACTTCTTCTTGAAACAACGGCAGTCCTGGGGTCGCCAGCACCGTCTTCAAAGCCAATGGCAATGTCTGCCGCCTTGGCTGCCTCAACTAAATCATATCGCGACAGACTTAAGGGTTTGCCACTCAACTCTTCATCGCCCGTCATGACAACAATTATGCTCATGTCTTTTAACAACCCAGCATCTTGCAAAGCTTGCAGCGATTGAATGATAACTACATCTCCTCCTTTCATGTCTCCCACACCGGGGCCAGTCATGGTAGAGTCATTTAGCAACGTGAATTTCTGAAACGGGCTCGCGAGTTCAAAAACAGTATCAAGGTGACCAATTAATAAAATCGTTTTTCCTTTGCCTTTGTGTTCGGCTATCAAATGCCCCGAACGACCGAAAGGTTTTCCATCCACCCATTTTGTTTGAAATCCTAATGCATCCAATCTAGATCTAAAGATTTGCCCCACCTTATAAACACCGTCAAAGTTCATTGAGCCACTGTTTATGTTCACCACCTGCTCTAATAAGTTAAGTGCCTCTTGGCGGTGGTTGTCAACGGAACTTGCGATTTTTTTTTCGATCTTGCTTAGCTGGGCGATAGAAGGAGCACCGGCTAGTAAAATCAAAATGAAAGATATGCCTAGCGATTTCATAATGCAGATTTGTGTTGCTAGATAGCAATTATTTTTTTCATTAAAAGATGTTAACCACATTACTTTGCGTACCTTGATAGGTATGAAAAAAGTAACATCGTTTCTGGTTCTCAATACGGTTTTGTTCGCATTGGTGATCGTAATAAATACACTTGCCAACGCGCTGCCAATAAATGGATTAAACACAGGTCAACTATCAGATAGGTATCCCAGTTTGTTTACCCCGGCTGGATTTACGTTCTCAGTTTGGGGTGTATTGTATTTGCTTCAGTTGAGTTTTGTGATAGTCCAATTTTGGATCAAACAAGAGAGCTATTTCAAATCACTTTCGCAATGGTTTTGGGTTTCTTGTTTAGCTAACGTAACATGGATTTTGATGTGGCATTATCTTTTCACGCTCGGTTCTGTTCTGGTTATGCTTTTATTACTGTATTCGTTGGCTAGAATATTCGTGTTGTTGCATGCCGAACGAATGAAATCGTGGCAGGAGGAAGTATTTGTGAAGTTGACTTTTACCTTCTACTTATCTTGGATTTGTGTAGCCACCATCGCCAACATAGCAACCCTACTGATTGACTTAAAATGGGAGGGAGGTTTTTTATCACCAGCGTATTGGACGTTGTTAATGATTTTGATTGCAGCTGGTGTAGGTTTATTTATATCTTTCAAATTCAAAGAGCCTTTTTTTCTTTTGATTTTGATGTGGGCATTCTTTGGAATTTATAGCAAGTGGAATGGCACCGAGCATGAGTTAATTGCTACCGTATCCAAAATTGCCATTGTTTTGTTGGGGACTATTTTTACAAAGCTGCTTTTAGATAGATTAAAAATGCCCAAGCGAAGCATGAAGTAAAGGCAGACTAAATCAGACCATACAGTGTTCCCAATTCTGTATTTTCATTCCCGCTAAGGGATAAAATTGGACGTAATCACCAGATGAAAGGCAGAACATACCTTCTTTCTGACTCAATTCGCTGTTTTCGGTGAGCTGCAAAGACACGGCATCAAGATTGGTAGGTTGGTCGGATGAACTTTATCGTTAACACATTTTTTCGTCTCCTATATTTTTTCGTTTCTGTCTTTACTGTGCTTAGCGTAGAAGGGAAAATAAACACCGATTCGACTTCGCAAGGTACACTTTCAATCGATGGTAGAGCCATAATGGAACAACCTTTGGAGCTTTCGAGTGTTTGGGAATTTTACCCAAATCAGCTTCTCACGGGTCAACAAATGGACAGTGTTGGGGTTTCCAATTTTATTGATATGCCTAAATGGTGGCAAAATGATAATGAAAACCCCGTTGTTGAGTTCGCTTCTTACCGATTAAAAGTGTTTACCGAGTCCATTGCAGAAAAGGAACTTGCATTGACTATGCCAGACGTTTACTGTTCGTATGATCTTTGGGTTAATGGCAATCTCGTTGGCAGTAACGGTAAGGTGGGTACATCGCGCAATTCCGCGTTGCCCCAATGGAAACCGAACACGTATTCATTTAAGCATAACAACGACACGCTTGAGATTATCATCCACATTTCAAATTTTTACCATCATCGTACTGGTATTAGTAGACCCATTTTACTTGGCAGCACTAAGCAATTGTTCGAAAAGAGAAGTTATGTTGAAACTGCAAACACGCTGTTACTCGGCACCGTAGGAATTTTGTTTTTTTTGGGTGCTTTCTACTTTGTCCGTAAGAAAGAGATCCCTTATCTGTTTTACGCCCTACTATGCGTTTCATGGATGATTCGGGCAGCTTTTTCTAATCACTATCAAATAGTTCAATGGTTTCCAAGTATCGACTGGTTTTTAGTAGTGCGGGCAGAATACATTGGTATTTATCTTTCTACGCTATTTGGTTTTTTGCTTCTTTGCACCTTGTTTCCCAAGGATGTAAACCGAGCGTTTCGCACTCTTTTCATTTTAATTTGCGTCTGTTTTACGTTGTTTACGATCTTGTTTGCGCCAAGAATATTTACTGCCTTTATCCAATTTTATTTAGGACTTAGTTTTTTTTTGCTCCTATTCATTTTAATAATTGTGTTTAGGGCATATATAAAAAGAAGGCAGGGATCTCTTTTTAGTTTGTTTACCGCCATATCGCTTGCAGGTGCTTTTGGTTACGTCATCTTATCGTTTGAAGGTTTTTTTCAACTCAACGAGTTGTTGTTCGATTTAATCTTTATAGTTCAGTTTATATTGCTGCTGATCGCTATTTCCAGAAGACTAAAATGGATAGGCACAGATAAAGATGACTATGATAAAATGACTTTTGATAACTATGTAGTCACTCCTTAAAAAGCCCAATGGGATTAGTTTTTGAATAAAATCGATCGAATTGAGTTGAAACAATCTGCAAGAAAGTCGGGTTTTATCTTTAAAACCTTGCAGATTTTTTATGCTTAC
>JBIKRT010000100.1:0-14674 GCA_044349005.1 Cyclobacteriaceae bacterium | reverse complement strand
TGCTGTTTGAGGATGCCCACGATTTGGCTCTCATTGAATTTTGTTGTTTTCATTTCTTCCCAATTTTAACGATTAAACTCTATTTATAATCGCTACTGTTTTTGGGGAAGCTTTCACATCCTCATTAATAAATTTGAATGTTCCATCTATTCTTTTTCTCTCATAAATCTTAAACTTGCGGATCAACTTCCCACTGTAATCTTTGTAAAGCACTGAATATTGAAATGTAGTAATATTCAAGGTTTTAACTAAACTCAAAAAATATTGTGGTTCTTGAGTTATTTTAATTTGAAAATTAACGTCTTTATAGACATTACTTACAAGTGTGAATTTTGGATAAGAAGAATAACTGCAACTATCAAGACAACTTTTAGGTATTGTTATAGTATCATCATCGCTAGGTAACCTTTTACAATTAAGCATCTTTTTAAAATCCACAACCGTCATTTCGACTTCATAAAGTGGATAACTATTCTTGTTTATAAGCGAAGGTTTTACGGTTGAGTTTCCAATGTTTATATAATCGGTGGTAACGAAGCCATCACCAACTAAATTTTTTATTGTTTCTGTTTGAAGATTTTGTATTGTTTCTTGTGCCTTTTCGAGTTTTTCGTAAGCTTCAACAAGTTTGTCAGTGGCAATTCGCGTATTCCTTTGTTCGTCTATTATTATTTTTTGAGCAGTTATAATTTTTGTTTGAGCCTCTTTTAATTCATCGTTAAATTTTTCAGCTTTCAATCTGTTTTCCTCGGCTTTTTTCTTAGCACTTTCCTTTTCGTTGTATTGAGTTATTGAACCGATGACTGCTAGGATTCCCGCGAAAATCGCCAAGTAAATAGGGATCATATTTTTTTTCATTATGTTACCAAATCTTTTTAGCAAAAAAGGAAGTTGAATTAACTATCAAATGATATTACTTAAGAAACAATTCTTTTTTACGCTTAAGGGTATTCTAAATCAATAATCTGCTCTTCCTGTTGGCTCTCACCCCTTCCCAAACATTTCATCGTCTTCTTCCTCATCGTCATCATCTCTACCGGGCTTTGGTAGGGTAAACATGCTGCTCAGTAAATCTTTAAACTGCAGGCCTGCACTTAGGTTGTGTTTGCTTATCAAGCTGTATTCTGCCAGGCCGTGAAGGGCAAACTCCATTAAAAATAATTTCAAGCTGCTATCTTGGCCTTTGTGAAACTCGTTTACTAAGTCGAGCAAGCCCGGCACTTTCTTCAGCGTGGCTTCGTATTCTTGGTTGGTTAAGTCGTTTAATAAATCGATGGTGTTGCCATCGCCAAACCAATCGGCAATTTTTTTATAGGGGCTTTTTTCTTTTTGCTTACGGTATTTTTCTGGGTCGGGGAAGTAATTAATAAACTGTGTGCGCAACGCTTTGCCCACTAAGTTCTGTGCTACAATACCCGGGCCTTCTTGCTCGCCTTCATATACTAACTCAACCTTGCCGGTGATGGAAGGGATAACGCCAATAAAATCGGACACGCGCACAGCGGTGTTCTTCTCGCTGTTGATAATGCTTCTGCGTTCGGCAGCGGCCATCAGGTTTTCGTAAGCGGAAATAGTTAAGCGTGCAGACACACCGCTCTTGGCATCCACATATTCGCTTTTGCGCGCTTCGAATGCAATCTGCTCTATAAGGTCTTTCGCAAGCTCGTTGCTGGTAATAGTTTTACGTTGTATGTCGTTTATGCGCGCTTCTTGTTGCGTTATCTTCTTACCAATGTCAAGCGTTTTAGGGTAGTGAGTAATGATCTGGCTATCGATGCGATCTTTCAAAGGTGTTACAATGCTACCACGATTGGTATAATCTTCCGGATTGGCAGTGAACACAAATTGAATTTCTAAAGGCAAGCGCAGTTTAAATCCGCGAATTTGAATATCGCCTTCTTGTAATATGTTGAACAGTGCCACTTGTATGCGCGCTTGCAAATCGGGCAATTCATTCAATACAAAAATGCAACGATGCGAACGTGGAATTAATCCGAAATGAATCACTCGCTCATCGGAATACGGAAGTTTCAACGAAGCTGCTTTGATGGGATCTACATCGCCAATTAAATCGGCAATCGATACATCGGGCGTAGAAAGTTTTTCTGTATAGCGTTCATCGCGATGCAACCAAGTAATGGGAGTCTCATCGCCATTTAATTTTATTTTTTCTACACCAAACGTTGTGATAGGATGGAGCGGATCGTCATTTAATTCAGAACCTTCAACAACTGGAATGTATTCGTCCAGTAAATTCACCATTAACCTGGCAAGACGTGTTTTGGCTTGTCCGCGAAGACCCAACAAATTTATGTCATGCCCTGCAAGGATGGCGCGTTCGAGATCAGGGATAACGGTTTCTTCATAACCCCAAATACCTTCGAAGACATTTTCTTTTTTCTTGAGTTTGGCAATCAGGTTACTCCTTAATTCTTCCTTGATACTCTTGTGGAAATAACCTGCTGCCTTTAATTGACCGAGAGTTTTAATGTTTTTATGACTCATAGTTGATTTGTTGATTCGATAATTTGTTGATTCGGTAATTCGGTGATCTGATAATTTAATGATTTGTTAATGGACTGCCTGTAAATGTTTTCTCCGTTAGGTGTCTGACCGCTCCAAGCGGTCTGACACCTGCCGGGCTGACGAATCATCAAGTCAACTGATCAAAGATTTTTAGCTCGGTTGCGTTTAAAGTCTTCAAATACAAGATTGCCCAAGCCTTGTAAGCTGCTATAGTAAGCATTGCCATTGTTGGCTTTAGTAAACTCTCGCACAAAAGATTTTAAGTAAGGATCGGTGGCAATCATAAAAGTAGTAACCGGTATTTTAAGTTTCCTCAACTGGCCAGCAAGGTTTAAGGTCTTCGACAAGATTTTTTCATCAAGGCCAAAGCTGTTTTTATAATATTTTATGCCTTGTTTAATGCAGGTGGGCTTGCCATCGGTAATCATGAACACTTGTTTGTTGGCATTCTTTCTTCTGCGCAGAATGTCCATGGCAAGTTCAAGTCCGGCAACGGTGTTGGTGTGATACGGGCCAACATTTAAGTAAGGCAAATCTTTTATTTCTATTTGCCAGGCATCGTCACCAAACACTAAAATATCCAGTGTGTCTTTCGGATATTTTTTGGTGATGAGTTCTGCCAATGCCATTGCTACTTTTTTTGCGGGAGTAATGCGGTCTTCACCATATAAGATCATGCTGTGACTGATGTCGATCATCAACACGGTAGAGGTTTGTGTTTTGAATTCGCTTTCCACTACTTCCAAGTCTTCTTCCGTCATGAAGAAATTTTCATACCCATGATTAATTTGAGCATTCTTGATAGAATCGGTCATAGCGATGTTTTCTAACGTATCGCCAAATTCGTAATCGCGCCTGTCGGTGGTAACTTCATCGCCACGCCCACTATGCGGAGTTTTGTGTTCACCACCTTTACCTTTTTTAAGTTTGCCGAAAATTTCTTCCAGCGCAGACTGCCTTATTTTTTGTTCACCCTTCGCATTGACTTTAAACTTTCCATCGGGGGTTTTATCGGTAATGTATCCGTTCTTCTTTAGGTCTTCAATAAAATCACCAATGCCATAATTTGGATTGGAGAGTTTGTACTGCTTGTCAACCTCTGTTAGCCATTGTAGTGCTTCATCTACATTGCCAGAAGTAATCAGCAACAGTTGCATGAAGATATTAAGCAGCTTTTCGAAGTCGCTTTTCGACTCATCTTGCGGGGGAACGTATTTTGTAAATCGGTGTCCTAACATGTTTGATTTTTTGATGAGTTAATTTGAAAATTTGGTGATTTGAAAATTTAAAACGAGTGCTGTTGATGATTTGAAAACTAGTTCCTATTCGACCCAGCAAATTTGGCGGTTATCCATTTTTAAGTCATCTAATTTCAAATTTTCAAATCGTCACATTTTTCAAATCAATTACTTTCTGATAATAACTTTCATACAAAGGGAGAATGTTTGCGATGTCAAATTTCTTTGCCTGACTTAGCGCGTTTGCTTTAAATGTTGGTAAATTATCTTTATCCAAAATGTACAAGGCATTTTTGGTCATACCTTCTATATCTCCAACATTGCTTAAAAACCCTGTAACACCGTGAATGTTCAACTCTGGAATGCCCCCCGTGTTAGAAGAAATTACAGGTACCTCACACGCCATGGCTTCCAGCGCTGCCAATCCGAAGCTTTCTTTTTCTGATGGCATCAAAAACAGGTCGGCCACTGACAACACTTCTTCTACCGCTTCCAACTTGCCGAGGAAGCGTATATCGTGTTCAATGCCCAACTCCTTGCTTAACTTCTCTGCTTTGGTGCGCTCAGGGCCATCGCCAATCATCAAAAGTTTAGAAGGCATTTGTTGGTGAATGTTATTAAAAATTTGAATGATATCTCCAATACGCTTCACCTTACGGAAGTTGGAAGTATGCACAATCAGCATTTCGCCATTCGGGCAAATTGCTTTTTTGAAATGGTCTTTCTTTTGTTTTTTGAATTTTTTAAGATCTATGAAATTAGGTATTACTTCAATTTCATTGGTAATGTTAAAAAATTCGTAGGTCTGTTTTTTCAGATCGTGAGAAACGGCAGTAACTCCATCCGATTGATTGATGCTGAAGGTAACAACAGGTTCGTAAGATGCATCTTTCCCTACAAGGGTGATGTCGGTTCCGTGGAGGGTAGTGACAACCGGAATAGTAATGCCCTGACTTTTTAAGATCTGTTTTGCCATGTATGCAGCAGAAGCATGAGGAATTGCATAATGCACATGGAGCAAATCGAGCCCTTCGTTTTTTACCACACTTACCATTTTACTGGCGAGCGCGAGTTCGTAGGGTGGATATTCAAAAAGAGGGTAAGACCGAAAGTCAACTTCGTGATAAAATAGATTTTCGTTAAGAAAGTCTAATCTGCTGGGTTGGGAGTAGGTTATGAAATGAACTTTATGGTCATGTTTTGCTAAGGCTTTGCCCAATTCAGTGGCTACCACCCCGCTGCCTCCAAAAGTAGGGTAGCAAACAATTCCTATTTTAATTTTTTTTGATGCCATCGTTAAGTGTTAACCAAGAAGTAGGCTATTTGGTTTCATTAATTAATTGTGAATTGCTTTTAAAAGAGGTGATGGATTTATAAATCACATCTTGAATACGAGGACGAATATTGGCATTTAATAGTTTATTATTGTTCATGTCTGGATACACGCGATTAGAGAGGAAAATATAGATCAAATCATATTCAGGATCTACCCAAACACACGTGCCGGTAAAGCCCGTATGGCCAAAGGTTTTTGTCGAAGCAAGTAAAGAGGTAGGGCCGCTTGGGTCGCCAGGAGTTGGCTTGTCCCAACCAAGTCCTCTTCGGCTATTTTCAAATTGTTTGTTAATAAAAAACGCTATGGTTTCGGGCTTAAAAAATTGAACACCACCATAGCTGCCTTTATTAAGCCACATCTGCGCAAGCTTTCCCAAATCATTGGCATCGCTAAATAATCCAGCATGGCCAGCGATACCGCCATGCATTGCTGCGCCTTGGTCGTGCACATAACCTCTTAACAACGACCTTCTAAACGTTTTATCGTCTTCCGTAGGCGCAATTCGTTCTGCTGGAAATTTTCGCAATGGAAGATAACCAGTGGTGTAAGCTCCAAGCGGATGATAGAGATTTTGATCTAAAAAATCTTCTTGCGGTTGGTTCAGCATTTTTTCAGCTAAGTGCTGCATAATGTAAAAGCCCATGTCGCTGTACTTATAAGTATATGGGGTTCGCGGAGTTTTCTCAACAATTTTAGAGTTTACGATCCAATGCCAAAGACTATCCTTCATGGACTTGTTGGCAAATAAATTTTCTGACACAGGAAACGGATATTCTTTCGTTGGCTGTTTGTTATAGTACTGAGGCAAATGCAGAGAATCTTTTATGGTTTGCGCCCAAAAGGGTAGGAACGGCCATAAACCAGCTTGGTGTGTAAGAATATCTTTGATAACAAAATCTTTCTTGTTTGAGTTTTTTAATTCAGGCAGGTACACCGATGCCTTTTTATTGATATCGATAAGGCCGCGCTCTTGCATAAACATAACTGCTTGTAGCGTGGCCGACACCTTTGTTACGGAAGCCAAATCGTAAATGGTTTCATCGGTAACAGGCAATTTTTTATCGTACATCAATGACCCAAACGATTTTTCGTACACCACTTTACCATGGCGAGCAACGAAAACGTGGCATCCAGGCGTAGCACCCGAGGCAATGGCTTCCTTGGCTATGGTTTCAATTTGGTTTAACGTTTTGGCGCTCATGCCAACGGCTTCTGGCTGAGTATATGAAAAACGATTGTAAGTGCTTGATGGAATACTTTTCCCGAAAGGAAGAACTTGGGAAACAGAAACGGGCAATGCTCCTTTCGATCTTATTCCACCGAAAATGATTTCAGCTGCCACCTTCGGCATTAAGTCTTCGTCTGTATATCCCGCAATTAATGTGGATATACTTTCAAAATCTTTTAAAGAATAGGGAGTAGAGAAATGCGCAAGCATAACTTCTTTTTGTGTTGCCAGATTTCTAACAAAACGAACTAATTCTTTTTCCATTACATAGGCAGAAGGTAAAATGCTAACTACAATTATATCTGCTTGCACAATCTTTTGTTTTACACTTATGGTATCTGCTGCTTTTTTGATATTGAATAACTCAAACTCAGCATATTTGCTTAAATAATGATTAAACTCATTGTTCCTCTCTTCTCCAATGGAAATAGACAGGAACTTTTTATTGTCTAGCGTTTGGATGGGCAATAGCTGTTTGTCATTTCTAACAAGAGTAACAGAAGCTTCAGCAACTAACTGTTTTACATAGAGCGCGTGCCCATTATTTAGCGAATCATATAGACCTTCAAGTTTAATAGGAATTCTTCGAGGCAATCCAGCATCGTATTTAGCCTCTAATATCTTTTTTACACTTCCTTCTAATTGCTTTTTTAATGAAGCGTCTTTTTTTATTGCTCTTAGAATTTTTCTTCGAGCGGCCTTTATATTTAGCGGAGCAATCAACACATCGTTGCCCACAGAAAAGGCAAGAAGCTCGGTATCTCCATTTCTTCTCTTACTCGCGGCACTTTGTAGGTAGGGTATTTCAGAAAAGGTTAATCCGTTAAAGCCAATTTTTTTCTTCAACACTTCGCTTAAAAATAGTTCAGAAACAGATGCTGGTAATGACCCTTTCTTTCCCTGCATAGAAAAATGGAGGTGCGAAGTAAGCAACCCTTTTAATCCGCCCTCAATCATTTTTTGGTAAGGATAGAATTCTAACGTATCCAGGCGATTTATATCGTATAGAGAAACATTGTCTTTATTTTCTTTTTGATTGTCGCCTTCACCCGAAGGCAAATGTTTCGCGCAAGCAATAATGCCGTTGTCTTGCAGGCCTTTCATGAGTGCTAGCGATTTTTTAGTAACATTAATTTTACTGTCACCAAAATAACGCAGCGCGATTTCTGGATTTTGTTTGTTTATCTGCAAGTCGGCATGGGGTGCAAAATTGATATGCAAGCCAAGCAATTTCATTTGATTGGCAATTTCTGAACCGACCGCATAAACAAGACTATCGCTTTTAATGGCCCCCAAAACTAACGGTTTCTGAAAATTCATCGTGCTGTCTAATGTTTGTCCTACTCCCCACTCGGCATTAATGCCTACCAAAAGGGGAGTGGCCGAATGGGCTTGCAGTTGGTTAATTAATTTCGCACAGTTTGTTAAGCCACCCCTTGTTACATATACACCACCAACCTTAAACTCGCTCAATTGGCGTTTAATAGCTTCCACTTCTGCTGGCTTTGCGTTAGCGGATAGCGGGATCATGAAAAGTTGCGATACTTTGTCCTGTGGTTTAAGTGTCTGATACACACTATCTACCCATCTATTCTTATGATTTTGGGCCCAACTAGTTTGTAGCAATACAATGGCAAAACTTAGAAGCCAAACTTTTTTCACGATATAATAGTTAGGGTTTTGTTATTGAAAACGAATAAAGGCAATTTTACGGAAAAAGCTCCAAGCCACAAGCCGCCAGCTTAAAGCGGGTTGATTTAATTTATACCAGTGCGACTAAACTATCGAAAGTGCCAGTTACCTTGCTTGGAGCGTGAAGCCGATTGTTTTTAGCTTTTAAAAAAAATGCCCGACATTATCCAACTTCTTCCCGATTCAATTGCCAACCAAATTGCGGCTGGTGAAGTAGTTCAACGGCCGGCTTCGGCAGTAAAAGAATTGATTGAAAATTCCATTGATGCAGGTGCCACGTCCGTCAAGCTAATTATCAAAGACGCTGGAAAGACCCTGCTTCAGGTAATTGATGACGGTAGCGGCATGAGCGAAACCGATGCCCGCATGAGCTTAGAACGCCACGCTACTTCCAAAATCCGAAAGGCGGAAGATTTGTTTACGCTGCACACCATGGGCTTCCGCGGGGAGGCGCTCGCTTCCATCGCAGCGGTTAGTCAATTAGAATTGAGAACACGAAAGGAAAATACCGAGTTAGGAACTTTGTTGCTGGTAGAAGGCTCATCGGTTAAGAAACAGGAGCCCGTGGCCACTCCAAAAGGGTCGAACATTTCTATTCGCAACTTATTTTTTAACATTCCCGCAAGGCGGAATTTTTTGAAATCGAACCCAGTAGAGTTGAAACATATTATTGACGAATTTCAGCGGCTTGCCCTGGCGCGACCAGACGTAGCCTTCGAAATGATTCAAGAAGACGATGCGATCTATAATTTGCCACTGGCAAAATTGAACCAACGCATTGTTGCTTTATTCGGCAAAAACTATCAAGAACAGTTGGCAAGTTGCCAAGAAGAAACTTCGCTCGTAAAAATTTCGGGTTATGTGGGCAAGCCCGCATCGGCAAAAAAAACACGTGGCGAACAATTTATTTTTGTTAATAATCGATTTATAAAAAATAATTACTTGGCACATGCCGTCATCAGTGCGTATGAGGGTTTGCTACAAGATGCAAGCTTCCCGTTCTATGTGCTCTTCATAGAAATTGATCCAAAACACATCGATGTAAACGTGCACCCCACTAAAACAGAAATAAAGTTTGACGATGAGCGCGCGGTGTATGCCGTGGTGCGATCTGCGGTGCGGCAAGCACTCGGTTCCCACAACTTAACGCCTACCATCGACTTCCATGCCGATGTAAACATGATGGGAAAGCTAAGCCAAACACGGGTGGAGAGCAGCGAACGGATTTATGAAGAGCAGTTTGGCAACAGTTTGCAACGATCCAATTTACAGAACTGGGAAAAGCTTTTTGATGGACGCGAAAACGAATCGCAGCTTTTTAACACAAGCACAATGCCGCTTTCGCGGGATGAGAAAACAACACTGCGGTTTGAAAGTGCCATTAACCAGCACCACGAAAGTGCGCCTGTTGAGAGCGCTTTCTTTCAACTTCACAGCCGTTACATTGTGCGCAGTGTACGAAACGGGTTAATGATTATCGACCAGCAGTTGGCGCACGAGCGCATCTTGTACGATAAATATTTATTGAATTTAAAAGGCAATTCGGGCAGCAGTCAACAGAGTCTCTTTCCTCAATCCATCGATTTGAGTCTGGCCGATTTTGCCTTAGTAATGGAAATGGAAGCCGAAATAAAATCGCTGGGTTTTATTTTTGAAGTATTTGGAAAGAACACACTGCTTATTTCGGGTATTCCGGCCGACCTTTCGGGTAATGAAAAGCAACTCTTTGAAGCGTTGATTGAACAATTCAAGAAAAACCAGGCAGAGCTTAGCTTGCCAGTTCCTGAAAATTTAGCGAGGTCGCTGTCTAAAAGAGCCAGCATAAAATCAGGCCAGCGATTGGAGTCGGAGGAACAAAGACGACTAGTGGAGGGTCTGTTTGCCAGTTCCAACCCCAATTTTTCCCCGGAAGGCACGCCAACATTTTTTATTTTTGAAACGTCTAAGATTGAAAGTTACTTTGCGCGTTAAATACTTATTTTAAAAGCTATCCATGTTCAACGTTACCCCGCTAGTTCGAAATATTATTATTGTCAATGTCGTTATTTTCCTGTTG
The DNA here is from genome assembly GCA_044349005.1 of Cyclobacteriaceae bacterium. Lineage (GTDB taxonomy): Bacteria > Bacteroidota > Bacteroidia > Cytophagales > Cyclobacteriaceae > ELB16-189. The sequence continues at coordinate 4,598 of JBIKRT010000100.1, read as the reverse complement.
CAGAATTTGGCAGGCCAATTTGGGTTGACAGAAATTATGGCGTTGTCACCACTCCAATCGCCTTATTTTAGGCCTTTCCAATTTTTTACCTACATGTTTGCCCACGGCAGTTTTGGGCATATTTTTTTCAACATGCTGGCTTTCGCATCTTTTGCGCCCATTTTGGAAAGCTATTGGGGCGATAAGAAATTCTTATTTTTTTATATCGCCACCGGCATTGGGGCAGGTATAATTTATGGCGTGCTTAATTATTTTGTGTTTACAGGAACTGGAGGCGTAATGTTGGGTGCCTCTGGCGCTATCTATGGCATTTTGATGGCTTTTGGTCTTCTTTTTCCAAACCTGGAATTGATGTTGCTTTTCCCGCCAATACCCATCAAGGCAAAGTACATGGTGTTTGTAATGGGTTTTATTACCTACGCCCTAGATAGAAGTGGAACCGTTGCTCACTTGGCACACTTTGGCGGTGCTTTTGCCGCTTTTTTAATAATTATGTATTGGAAAAGTCAAGGGAAGTAATTCAAATTACAAATTTCAAATCACACATAATGTCTCAAAATCTGTAATTTGTAATCTGTAACTTGCAATTTCAATTATGCTTGAAGAATTTAAAACCGCTTTTCAAAAACCCAACAACTCACACGTCCAGTTGATCGTAATCAACGTGATTGTTTTTTTGGTAATGGCGTTGGTTTATGTGTTTTCGAAAATAGCAGGATTCGAAGCTTTGTTTAGACTAGTTCACGACCAATTTGCGATTCCTCCGCAATTTGGGATTTATGTTACTTGCCCTTGGACAATTCTTACCTATGCCTTCGCGCATAGTTTGACCGACATCTTTCATATTCTGTTCAACATGCTTGCTCTGTACTGGTTCGGTAAACTTTTTATCGAATATTTAGGCAGCGACAAGTTAGTCGGTATTTATGTTTTGGGTGCTTTTGCAGCGGGTGTCATTTATTTAATTGTTTTCAATACAATCCCTTTCTTTGTCGGGCAGTCGTCTAGTTTCGATGGAATGGTGGGGGCATCGGGTGCCATTTATGCCATTATGGTGGCAGCAGCCACATTGCTTCCTAATTACACTTTTTATTTAATGTTTTTGGGGCCTGTCAAGATCAAGTACTTAGTTGGTTTTTATATTGTCCTTTCGTTTTTGGGTTCTGTGGGTAGCAACTCTGGCGGAAACATTGCTCACCTTGGCGGAGCACTGATGGGCTTTGTGTACATAAAGCAACTTCAGGCAGGGGTAAACTGGGGCGGTTGGATCACGTCTATTTTAGATTGGTTTAAAGGGTTAACACAACCTAAACCAAAAGTAAAAGTTACCTACCGAAAAGAAGAGACCAAAAAGAAAACAGCTAATTTTAGCAAAGCATCGCAAGACGAAATTGATACTATTCTAGACAAGATTTCCGAAAAAGGTTACGAAAGCCTTTCCAAAGAAGAGAAAGAAAAGCTTTTTAATGCCAGTAAGAAGTAAAGGTTGCCAAATGTAATCTAGCAAAAGCAACCTTTACTTTCAATCACCCTCCAACGCCCACTTTTTTTGCCGCTTAAAAAAGGGTAGCACCAATCGTTAAAAACACCATGTTTTGATTTTCTGTTCCAGTAAAATTATAATAGCGATAGCCAAGCCTAATGAATTGCTGCCCATCATCCCAGCGTATGCCTGCCATCCATTTGGTATAATCAAACGTATTTGTATCGAGGGATGATGATATTCCTCCGCCTAAGTAAATTTGCTCGCCTAAAGATCCAGCCCTTTCTTTTTTAAAAACCCTAAACCAACCAACAACACCCCATCCAGATTTAAATATATAGTTAGGCGTGTTTGAAACACGTTGTTTATCTGAGCCACTATAAAAAAAACTGCTTTCGGTTTCAAGGCCACACAGAACTGCTTTTGATTTGGAACGGTATAGCAAATCGAAGTAAAAAGCGGGATTGTTTAAACGAATGCTATTGGTATTTATAAAGTCTAAGCCAACCCCAAAAGCCATATGCTTAAATAGGTCAGTTTGTTTGGGTTGTTCTTGGGTTTGAGCGAACAGCGCAGAGTGGGTTGCTACTAAAATGAAGAGAAAAGAGATTTTATTCATAACGCACTAGTTTTTTATTGACGTAATTGAGAAAGAACAAACAAAAAATAGAAATCCATAGCCAATCAGTTTAAAATATAGGAGTAACTTAGTTGAAAACTCTGATGCCTAAACGGCTCGCCCCCTATGAAAGAACGTTCTGAAACTTTTACTGTTGGAATGTAAAATATCTGTAAACCCACTCTAGAATGGCGCGAAATGGAATAACCCATATTGCCAGTTAGCCCTAAGAAACTACTGTTTACGAGCTGTAACTCACTCATATGATAATTCTTTCGGCCAGTCACTTCGTCCTCCGAATAAAAGTCTTTTTGAAAATACACACCCATGCCCACCCTAAATTTGGAGGAGAAAAGATATTGGACTGTAATGGGTGTACGCATGAAAAATCGGTAGCCATCCGCGCCAGATCCGTTAAAGGCCGATTCAGATGTTCTTATACCCAATTCAAGATTTGGATTTAGGCGAAATTTTTTAGAAATCGTATGTTCCCAGCCAGCGCCAATAGTTGCGCTATAGGTATTTATCCAGTGGGTATTTGTCTCTTTATTTACAAAATCATACTGCCCGACTGTTACACTTAAAAAGCGGGGAGTAATGGCCATTTTACGTTGCGCAAAAAGGCTTAAAAAATGGCAAGCGGTTAATAACAGTACAAGTGCAAATTTTTTCAAGTTTGTTTTTTTTTCTGATTTTCTAATTCACTTTTATTTTGGAAGTGTTGTGCATAATGCACCAGCTATTCTGAGCCGTTCCGATCGACATTGTCAATTCTTGCAGAGATAATCTCCACAATTTTGTCAAATTCGTTGCCTAACGCTTGACCTCGTCCATATCGAAACCAATTTTTACTTTCATAAGCATTGAAAGGGCTAAAGCGGTACTTTCTGGATTTTGTTTGAACAACCAATTCACCGAAAATATTTCTTCTAACCCGTTCAATTTTAGCTACAGGTATTACGATTTCTAGTTTCAGATTTTCCCACTTTCTTTTTTGTTTGGGTTTCTTGTTCGAACGCGTAAAAATGAATGCGTCTTTGGTTAAACACACATCTCCTGAGACCATTAATGGAAAAATTAGAAATGTGGAAAATTTAAAAGACGGGGCGTTCCAAGCAACGTCTTTTTTTATGAATAACGTATCAGTTCCTTTGCCCTGGGCGAACACCATACTTTGCGCAAGAGCAAGAAAAACAATTGAAGCAAAGTAATGTTTCATAAAAACTGATCACTTATTCCAGCCGCTAAACCATAAAGTCCACCACCAGCTGCTCCAACTTTTGCACCAATTACCAAGCATGGTGGGCCGCAGATTCCTGCTCCGATAGCCGCTCCATAAAAAGCCCCTTGTACAGCATAGCTTACAACAGAAGCTATTACGTTTATCACTTTATATATGAAGCTAAAAAAAGCCGTTCGGCCCCCAGAACTACTTTGATTATCAAACTTATATATAAATTTAACTGTTTCTGCTAGAGTCGATTTCTGTATTTCGCAAAATGTGTTGAGTTGTATTTTCTCATCTGCAGTTAGATTTTTGCTTTGCCCTACTCTCGCCTGAAAACTTTGGATTATACTTTGAATTTTGTTCGCTACTATTTCAGCCTCATAATTTTTCGTTTCATTTAGAATTTTACTTTGATCTTCTATTTCTTTCATCAGTTCCTCGACTAAGGATGCTACCGCTGTGGAAAAATTTGCTCCGTTTCCATTTAATCGAGAAACAGAATTTGAAGTTTCAAATTTGTCAATAACTGAAGTTCCAATTTTTATTTCATTTCCTTCAAAATTTTTTGAAACGTAATTTTTTGAAAAGCTCGACAAATCCAGTTTTGCTTGTAATTTAAATTCATTAATTGCGACCTGAGAACTTAAGTAGCTGTTAAAGATTGACGATTGCTTTTCTATAGCATCCAACTCATCTAAACTTAAAGTCGAACTGACCTCTGGCTGAATTTGATCTTTACAACCAAAAGAAATAAACATTGTCAACAAAAGCGACAATAGGAACACTGATTTTGTTTTCATAATTTTTGTGTTAATTAGTTATTAATTAATTAAATTGTAAATCAAAATTGATGTACTCATATTGTAATTGTTATTACTAATAGTTATAACATTATTCTTGTTAGTAATAAATTTTGACACCAATAGAATGAAATTCGGACATTGCTTAAGGAAACAACGAGATAAAATGGGTTACTCTCAAGAATTTGTGGCTGAGCAACTGGGCATGTCGCAGTCAAACTATCACAAGCTGGAGACTGGCAAATCGGAGATACGCACACGTTACCTCGTAAAACTCGCTGTTTTGTATAAGATATCTTTAGACGACTTACTTTTGACAGTTGAACAAAAGGAGTTTTTGAACAATGAAAGCTTCCCCAAAAACAGTAGCGATTATAAATAGAGTTTAATCGTTAAAATTGGGAAGAAATGAAAACAACAAAATTCAATGAGAGCCAAATCGTGGGCATCCTCAAACAGCAAGAACAA
>JBIKRT010000031.1:0-46079 GCA_044349005.1 Cyclobacteriaceae bacterium | reverse complement strand
CATCTTATTGCTCGAAGAGTTGGTCTCCACCAGAGCTCTCCTCCTCTTCAGGTGAGGCCGGAATATTAAGCACAATCAATCAAAAAAGCACCAACCATTTTTCAGTACATTACCTTTTTATCAAATAATCCGCATGCGTATCGTTAGCAAGTTGTGACACTTTTTGCATGTCACAACTTGTTATGATCCGTTAATATTATATCGAAAGTTAACCTGACCAAAATATAGTTCATATTCCATACCGCAGAACCATATCACTTTCAAGATGTTAATCTCTAGCATCTCTAATACATCTTATTGAAAATCCAGACCCTTTGCTACTTCCTTTCCTTACGACAGCAGCGTTAGTAGAGTATAGATATCGCGACCACGCAATATCCGAAGTAAACTCAGATGCGCTCCAAAAATTTGAGACATTTCCAAGTTCATGAAAAGCCCCAAATATATCCCTGAATCCACTAGGAAGACTATTAAATCTGCTCAAATTTGATCCATTCCCGTTCCCATTCCAAAGGTCAATACTTTTCATTTTGCCGCCAGCACTCTCATCACCTCCCAAATAATGGGAAAGCGCAGTCCATTCAGCATCGCCTGGAATATGCCAACCTCTTGGAGCAAGACCGCGTGGATCAATTACTGCATACCAGTTGTACAGTTTGCCATGCGTATTCCCTTTGTTAGGATCGTTTTCATAATAACACCATGCCGGCCTCTTTTCTTTATTAGCAAGTTTCCATTCACCTTCGGCCTTAGCCTCCGGAATTGAGTCACCATTGTTAAAGCGTACTACATTCAAATTTTTAGCCATCCACTCTTGCTTTCCAATTGCAATAATTGGCGCATCTTTTTCGCCATAGCCATAGTCGAGTACCGTGGATTCGGAAACCTTATTAATAAGCTCATTGCTAATTATCAAAGGTTCAGAGGGCTGTGATGCGTTGGGCAATCTCTGCCCTCCACCAGGAGTGAAGAAAAAGTCACCAGTAAAATCGGAAGCAATCCAAGGGCGTTGCGCGTCTCCTGATGCCTGCGCAACATCGTGTGCTGCTTTTTTAAACACCTGCTCAATGTTAAGGCCTGGCGTATCTATATATTGAAGTAGTTTGGACGTAAATAGTCCGTTGCCACCTATTCCATCGCTAGCTACCGAACCCGGTTTTGTTGCATAAACAATGTAAGATCCTTTCGGTGTTTCTACCATGCTCAATCCCTTTTCAGAGGAACGGCTAAAGCCATGAAAAGGATTGTTGCGACACGCATCCAACACAAAGATGTTCAACTCATTACCGGCTTGTTCAATAGCGCGCATGACGTAGTCCATATTCATACATTGATCATCCAAATCTGCTTCCACTTGAGGGTTAGAGAAAGTGGGCATCAGATAATTGCTGCCTTTCACTTGCATGCCATGACCAGAATAATATACCAAGCCGGCTGCTTTTGGCTGCGATCTGATCAATTCAAAATATTTTAGAACTGCATCTTGCATCGATCTCTTTGTTGCTGGATCATACAGCTCAATTACTGTAAATCCCTTCCGCTTGAGCAACGCAGCCATATCCTTTGCATCATTCAAAGAATTTTGCAATGGCTGCACGTATTGATATGCCTTTACTCCAATTACTAATGCATATTTTGATTGTTGAGCATACAATCCTGAAACTGAAGTAAGTATGGTTATCGAGATCAAAAAATAAATTAATTTTCTCATTTCGGTTCGTATCCAAGTTCGAATTTCAGCCATTTTAAGGGAAAAGTCAAGTCGCAATATTAGATTACATGTAATGTCCCTCACTCAAAATTCATATAACATTAACAATTTAACGGACTATAACTGCTATTTCACTCTATACCTAAATCCGGCATATACCATCCCACCAAAAATAGGGCCCCATACAAGAGTAGTATCAAAGTACGCGCTAAAAGGATTACTTGCCGCAACGATTGGGTTCTGTAACGTAAAGTTCCCGATGTTCTCCATGCCTAAATACGCGCTCCATTTTGTTTTTATGTCTTTCGTTACTTGCGCATTCATCATGATATAAGGAGCCGTAGTCGATGCCAATTGATACTCTGGTGGATTAGACGCAGTGGAAGGAAGTCGTTGCACTCCTACTTGTTGTATCGTATAATCAAATTTCCAGTTTGTTTTGGTAGAATACGCCAGATTAATAAAAGACCGATCGCGCGGTACCAAAGGTTTCAACAAACGCCCAACGCTGTAATCAGTCTGTACATCCACCCAGCGATAGGCAATACGAACGTCAAACCTCCGCATGAGTTGATAGTCAATTTGCGCCTGTAGGCTATGAGAAAACGACTTACCGTTTAAGCCCGCAAACACAATTTGTTGGGGGCTCTTATCGTAATCCACCACCACCTGATTTTGAAAATCAGTGAAGAAATAATCAACGCTGATTACACCACTTCTATAGTCGAGTGCAAACTCCTGCGCCAGGCTAAGGCCATAGTTCCACGCTTTTTCAGGATTAAAGCCATACCCTTTATTGGTTTGTTTGTTTGCAAAAACAAGGCTTCGTGATGACGCTAAGAATCCGGAATTTTCGGCAATAATATTGGCTACTCGTGTTCCACTTCCTGCCGAAGCCCTTATGGTTGTAGTCTCGGTGGGATTGTATCTAAGGTGCAAGCGAGGCGTAAAAAATGTGCCAAAAAGGTTATGAAAGTCTACCCGCGCTCCAGCAATCAAGGAGAACTTTTTTGAATCATCGTATGAATATTCAAGAAATCCACCAGGAACAATTTCACTTCTGTTAAAGTTGATAATTGGATTTTTGTATGATAAGTACGGTTCTACGTTTGTGACCAGTGCCTCATCATATTGATCATACAAAAAGCTAACACCTGTCTTAAATTTATTGGCTGTGGAGCCTATGATAGACTGATAGATTAGATTTCCATAAATAGAGTTTTCGCAGGCGTTGTATTCATTGAATCCAAAATAGCTATCGTGCTGATGACGCAACACACTATATTGAAATCCTACGCTTTTATAGGGCTTTTCGGGGAATTGATAGCCCAACTTACCAACCAATTCAAAGCGCTCAGAATTAATTTCCAACCCATAACGATTGGTAGTAAATTTATCTGCCTGATTGAAATTGGTTTGACCGCCTTGTTTCTTATCGTTCAGGTACTTCAATGAAAATTGTGCTAGCCAACCATTGCCCGAATTGTAGACCCAACGATTAACAAAATTTACTTGTGTACCTGTCGGGAAATCCAAAAAGCCATCCTTGTTCTGATCCATCTCCAATGGCCTCGCGCTTGAATGAAGTAAAAAAGTAGTGCCCCATTTCTTAGCTGGTTGTAATGTATAAATCAAGTTTGCCTCTGTTCTTCCCGAAGCATTTACATACCCGTTAACATACACCTTATCACTTTCCTGTGGCTTTTTCAATTCTACGTTCAACTGCCCGGCAATGCTTTCATAACCATTAATTACGGAGCCTACACCTTTAGTCAATTGAATGGATTGAATCCACGTGCCGGGAATAAATTGTACGCCTTGGTTCGAAGCAAGCCCTCTAACACCTGGCATGTTTTCAACGGAAATCATAGTATTTGAACCAGCAAGCCCAAGCATTTGAATTTGCCGCGTACCTGTAACTGCATCCGTAAACGCTACATCTACGGAGGGATTCGTTTCAAAACTCTCAGAAAGATTGCAACAGGCTGCTTTAAATAGTTCCTTCTCTCCTATTTCTAACAAGTTAATTCCTGATGCATAATTTAATTTGGATGCCGGTTGCCAGCCCTCCACAATAACTTCATTTAATGACAGTTCCTGTTTTAGCTGGAAACGCACATTGTTATCACCTTCATTTACTTGCAGCGTATCGGACGTGTACCCAACAAAACTGACTACTAGTTTGTTCGAAAGCAAAGTGCGTTCGATAATAAAAACTCCGTTCTCCTTGGTAGAGGCAGCGATACTGGTGTTTAACCAATGTGCATTTGCACCAGGCAACGGCTCGTCTACCCCTTTCTCATTTTTTTGGAAAACAACTCCCAATAGTTTTTGTGAGTACCCCTGCATCGAGAATAGCATAAGCAATACCCAAATGGCCAATCGATATTTTTCCATTACTTATGATCATTCATGTTCATCTCATGATCACGGTACAAGCAACAAAATGGCAATAGTGCATAAGTTTCCTCCTTTGCCTTCGCGGTCTCGGTATCATGACCTGCTGCAGCTATAATATCGTTAATTTTTTGGAGCGATATTTTTGATGTGTTGTATACCACCTCCAGATTTTTAGATTTGACATCCCATACAGCCTTTTTAATTCCAGGCTGATCCAAAGCTGTTTCAATTCGCTTTTTACACATCACACAATTGCCAAATACTTTAAGGCTAGTTGTAACCACTTTAGATTGAGCGAATGAATAAGTTGAAATAACAAGGAGTAATAACACGATACGTGTTTTCATATTTTTATTAAATTTAAAAGTGTTGAAAAAAAGAAGATAATTGACTTATGAGAAGTAGCCTTCTTAGGAATAAAAAGTAAATGAGCAATTCATCTTAAAAATAGGAATTGGCTGACAAGGTGGTTTGTCGATTGGGTTTAGTGTATTGAACGATGAACCAAAAGTCGGGACCAGTAAAATTGAATTGAATGTGAACGATTCTATAAAGAAAAGGGAAGGCGAAATAGCCTGTGTAGAAAGTTGCAGCTGTTGATCGGTGTCTATTTTAACGATTTCGCTTTCATCATGACAACAAGAGGGACGAACATCTTCAAAAAGTGAGCAACCACATTTTTTGGATTCGAAACTGAAGAGGGTTGTGTTATTTAACCTGCCCATACAGTAATGGGTAGTTTTCGCTACCCCTACTGTAAGGATCAGGTACACAATAATGAACGCTATGGCAAAATAGTTTCTCATTGTGTTTAGAGAACCCTAAAGTAGAAGGTTAGGTTGCATTTTTCCTAAACTTTTCTTTAAAATTTGTTAAAGCGGAAAAAATGGCCTTTTTTGTGACAATTTAGCATGGTAGAAGATAGTTACAAACAACGAGGGCTTCGCAACCTATTAGTTAAAAATTTGGCTAAAAAAGGCATTTCTGACCCAAATGTGCTTCAAGCCATCGGAAAAGTTCCTCGGCATGTGTTTTTCGACAACGCTCTTTTAAACCACGCCTACGAAGACAAGGCTTTTCCCATTGGAGAGGGACAAACGATCTCCCAACCTTTTACAGTTGCCTTCCAAACTGAGAAACTCGAAATTAAGTCAGGAGACAAAGTACTTGAAATTGGAACCGGATCCGGGTACCAAGCTTGCGTTTTACTGGAGCTGGGAGCGAAGCTATTTACAATTGAATATCAACGAAAGTTATACGAAAAAACGTCTGTCTTCCTACCACAAATGGGATACAAGCCCTACTTCGTTCATGGAGACGGATCAAAAGGACTGGCTAGCAAAGCACCTTTTGATAAAATCATCGTTACGGCAGGTGCGCCCATCATTCCAACGGCACTTTTTGAACAGCTTAATGAAAACGGAATTCTAATAATCCCTGTGGGTGATCGAGACAAACAAAAGATGATTAAAGTGGTGAAGCGGAATGGCAAAATGATAAAAGAAGAGCTTGCCGATTTTGCGTTCGTCCCCCTTTTAGGCGAACAGGGCTGGGCTAATTGACCTTTGGATAGAAAAAATTTTTATTGACCCTATTGTTCGTTAACTTTATTGTAAGTTTTAATCATAATGAATACCGAAGATCATAGACCGAAAAACTGGCTGGCATTAGTTGATAAGTTTCGGATTGTAAAGCCAGACGCATTCACTCAGAATTCCAAAAACTATAACAATCCCTACAACGGAAGAACTTCTGCGGTTACGTCCGGATTAGAAATATACACGGGCGAATGGAAGGAAAAGCAGGTGGCTCACCTCTTAAGAAGAACGCTCTTTGGTGTAAAAAAATCTGAACTCGTTAGCTTCCAATCGCTAGGTCTTGAAAAGTCAATAGAACAGCTGATAAAGACTTCACCTATACCGAAAGCGCCAGTAAATGACTACAATGGAATAGATGCGGGTGTTAGTGACCCTGATGTTAGCTTTGGCGAAACGTGGACGCTAGCTCCCTACTCGGAAAAATATGAAGGATATAGAATCACCTCGTTCAAATGTTGGCTGATCAAGAATTTCATTAATCAAGAATCTACGATTCATGAAAAAATGATATTGTTTTGGCATAATTTATTAGTTACGCAATCATGGGACGTTTTTAAGGCGAAGGCTAGTTATCAATACTTCGAGATGCTTCGAAGAAATGCATTGGGGAATTATAAAGTGCTACTTAAGGAATTGACAATCGACCCAGCGATGCTATTGTATCTCAATGGAACCCAAAACAAAAAAGATGCACCGAATGAAAATTATGGAAGAGAGCTTCAAGAACTCTTTGGTGTCGGAAAGGGCCCTGGCTCCCAGTATACGGAGGGAGATGTGAAGGCTGCTGCTCGCGTGTTAACGGGCTGGCAAGTAAACTGGAGCTCATTTAATAGCACAGGGCCGGCTCAGGCTTTCTTCCTTCCCAGTATTCACGATACAGCCTCTAAACAATTTTCTGGTTTCTATAACAACACTTCTATTCAAGGAATTCCCGGTGCAGATGGCGCTCAGGAAACAGATCAGCTTCTTGAAATGATGTTCGCTACCAATGAACTGAGTTTGTATATCTGTAGGCGGGTCTATTCTTTTTTTGTTTACAACGAGATTGACGAAACGGTTGAAAAGAATATAATTGAGCCTTTAGCTAAGATTTTTAGAGACTCCAAATTCGAAATCACTCCTGTTTTAAAAAAGCTATTTAGCAGCGCTCATTTTTTTGATGAGCTAAATCAGGGGGTACTCATAAAAAGCCCAATTGATTTCATGGCTGGACTTTGGCGAACATTAGGTATTTCATCCAGCTCATCTGATCTTTTGCTCAATCAACGGGTGTATCGAAGCATACTGTGGAACATGGCTTCTTATGGGCAGGAAATATGCGATCCGCCCAACGTGGCGGGTTGGGCCGCTTACTATCAAGCACCTCAATTCGATAGAGCATGGATAACCACTAATACGATCACCTTGCGAGGCCAAACTACGGATTCGTTAATCAATTACGGCTTTTGGGTCACCTCGGATATTCGCATAAAAGCTGACTATATTTCCTTTGTCAAAACATTTGCCGATCCTGCCGATCCTGTGTCACTGATTAAAGAAGCCTCAAACCTACTAGTAGGGTTTGAGTTGTCGACTGATGCGGTGAACGATTTAAAGAATATTTTACTGTCGGGTCAACAAAGTGATTATTATTGGACAAACGCATGGAATGCATTTTTAGCAAACCCATCTACAGAGAACAAAAATATCATTCAAACTCGGCTTCAATATATGTTTCAGCGGCTTTTGCAACTTGGCGAATTTCAATTGATGTAATTTAATTCATATGAAAAGACGAACCTTCTTACATCATGCAACTCACTCGCTAGCAATACCCGGTTTAATGGGATCGCTTGGGTTTGGACTGAATAGCGAAGCAAATCTAACAGCCTTACTGCAGGGCGCTGCCGAGGCTAATAGAGTGCTCGTTTTGATTTATCTTCAGGGAGGAAACGATGGGTTGAATACAGTGATTCCGTTAGATCAACTCAGTAATCTAAATAAGGTAAGACCCCACGTTGTACTGCCCGAAACGAAGTTGATCAAGATTAACCAAAAGGTGGGGCTTCACCCTTCATTGTTTGGCTTTAGTAACCTATACAAAGAAGGCAAATTGAACATTATCCAATCGGTAGGTTACGAGGATCAGAGCTTTAGCCATTTTAGATCAACCGATATTTGGATGAGTGGCTCCGGTTCTTCTAGCCTGGTCACCTCAGGCTGGGCTGGTCGTTATTTAAGCAACCTATACCCTACATTTCCTACAGGATTTCCAAATGCAAGCACTCCACACCCATTAGCGGTTGAAATAGGCTATGGAGCATCCATGATTTTTCAAGGTTCGTCAGCGTTGATGACTACGGTGATAAAAGATCCTACTAATTTTTATCAGCTTATTAATGATACAAATGAAACGGTTCCTGCGACCAACGCGGGGAACAAGCTTGGTTTCGTTAGGTTGGTAGGTAAACAATCTCAACAATATGGGGCCGTTTTAAAAACAGCTGCATCAAAAGTAACATCCCAAAAAAGCTACCCAACTAATAATTCACTCGCTGATCAACTAAAAGTAGTGGCAAGGCTAGTAGCTGGCGGACTATCGACACCGCTTTATTTGGTGCGTTTGGGAGGATTTGACACGCACGATGCGCAGGTAGAGGTTGCCGATCACAGTCAGGGAAAACATGCTACTCTCCTAAAAAATGTTGATGAAGCAGTCACCTCTTTTATGGCCGACCTGAAGTTTTTAGGTGTTGATGATAAAGTGGTTGGAATGACTTTTTCTGAATTTGGAAGACGGGTGATATCAAATGCCGGTAATGGTACCGATCATGGCTCGGCAGCTCCGATGTTTGTTTTTGGAAATCGTGTTTTGGGTCAAGTAACCGGAAATAATCCTGTTATACCTGCTAACGCCAATTATGATAGTAACCTTGAAAAACAATTTGATTACCGTCAAATCTATGCGTCAGTTCTCCAGCAATGGTTGGGTAGCACTGGTGCCACTTCTTCAAATTTGCTAAACGGCACATTTAATTCAATCCCGATTATCAACGATGGAACAGTTACTGCGATCAAAGAAGCCGAGTTCATTGAACCTTTCACCATATACCCGAATCCGGTTGGCGCGTCAGCAACTATTGAAACTATTTCAAACGGTGGGTTATCAAGCATCGAGTTAATTCGTTCAGATGGTAAATATGTTACAACCATTCACGAAGGTGTTTCTTCAATAGGAAAGCAAAAAATCGATTGGAACACAAGCAGTCTTACACCAGGGAACTACATTGCACTTTATCGAACCGGCAATCAACAGTTTACTCAACGCATCGTGAAACACTAGCTAAGTAAGAATTCTTTCAGTTCACTGTACGTATTATTTAATCTGGTACTCTGCTTTTGTTTCGATAAAAATGCACTTAGCCTATCAGGAAGCGATACTGCTTTATTTGTATTATTCTCCACCACTTCTCTGAATTTTCCAGGATGTGCTGTTTCTAAAAATATTCCCGTTTGTTTCCGTGGGTCGATCAGATTCTTTAATCCCAAATAGCCAATTGCTCCATGCGGATCCAGCACATATTCCATCGAATGGTAAAGGTGTTGGATAGCGTGGCAGGTTTCTTCGTCTGTTATCTTCACACCTACGACATCATTAAGTATTGCCTCCCGCTTTCCATTAAATAAATCCAATATGCGAGCAAAGTTACTGGGATTGCCAACATCCATCGCATTGCTCAATGTCGCTATCGAAGGGCGAGTTTCAAAACTACCAGATTCCAAATAAGCAGGGAAAATATCATTTAGATTTGTGGCCGCTATAAATTTTGCTATCGGCAACCCCATTCTTTTTGCAATAAGCCCAGCCGTCAGGTTTCCGAAATTTCCGCTAGGTACTGAAACAACTACCTCTTTACTTTTATCAGGTAGTTGAGCATAGGCCCAGAAATAATAAAACATTTGGGGTATAAGGCGAGCAATATTGATGGAATTGGCTGAGGTCAACATACGTTGCTGTTGCAATTCTTTGTCCAGGAAAGCCAGTTTAACGAGCCGCTGACAATCATCGAACGTTCCGTCAATTTCGAGGGCAGTAATATTACCCCCCAAGGTGGTGAATTGCTTTTCTTGTAAATCACTCACTTTTCCAGACGGATATAACACTATCACCTTTGTTCCTTCTACATTATAGAAGCCGTTCGCAACGGCACTTCCGGTATCTCCAGAAGTTGCAACAAGAACGGTCATTTCTCGTGATTGCTGCTTAGCGTAATACCCCAGCAATCCTGCTAAAAACTTAGCTCCAAAATCTTTAAAGGCTAATGTGGGGCCGTGAAAAAGCTCAAGCGCATAGATTCCTTCTTCAATTTTGACCAATGGTGCGTCAAACGAAATTGTCTGGGTAACAATTCGCTCGAGTTCATTCTCAGGCAAATCATTTCCAATCAGATTTTTTGCGACTTCTAACGAAATTTCCTGAAAAGATTTCTGCGCAAGTGTTTCGAAAAATTGCGGTGGAAGTGGCGGAATAAATTCAGGCATAAACAAACCATTGTCAGCCGCCAATCCCTCCACAACGGCTTGCTGAAGGGAAACTCTCAATGACGGATTGTTGGTGCTGTAGTAGTTCATGGGATAGTAGACTCAAGAATGTTAGATATAAGATATAGTAAATCAAAGAATTTTCGCTCCTTCGTAATTTATTTCTGAAACAAAAACATCACTTTGCAATTGATGTTTATCAAAATGTTGCTTCACAATTTCTCCCGCCTGATGGGCAATCGATTCAATACCACTTAAACAAAAAATGGTTGGGCCTGAGCCCGAGATCCCGCAACCAAGACCGCCAGCAGCCTTGACACTTTCTCGGATAAGATCAAATCCAGGTATAAACACCGAGCGGATAGGTTCGGCAATTACGTCTTTCAAAGACCTGCTTATCAAACTATAATCAGGCTTCATGAGGCCAATCATTAAGCCCGCAATATTTCCACTTTGAATTATTGCCTCCTTTAACGATACAGTCGGTTTCAATACTCTGCGGGAGTCGGCTGTTTTCAATTCAAGATGCGGATGAATGAGTGTACAAAACAGGCCTTTCGCAACTGGTATTTTAACAATATCTAATGGATTATAATCTCGAACCAACACAAAGCCACCCAGTAAAGACGGAGCCACGTTGTCTGCATGAGCCGCCCCACATGCGATTCGCTCTGCTTCCATCGCGAAGGGTATCATTTGCTCGCGTGTGTAGGGATTTCCAAACAGGTGATTGATCGCCACCAATGCTGCTACCCCGCTGGCAGCGCTAGAGCCCATGCCGCTTCCTAAAGGTAAATTTTTAATCAATTTTATTTCAACACCTTGGTTGCTTCCAATACTCCGCAAAAACGAATCAACAGCTACGCCAGCCGTATTTTTCAACGCCTCTTTAGGCAGTCTTCCATCATCGCCTTCTATACTTGTAATGACGATGCCCATTTCATCTTTTAGTGTCAACACAACTTCATCACCAGGCGCATCTACAGAAAACCCTAGAATATCAAAACCGCAGCAAACATTAGCGACAGTAGCGGGGGCAAAAGCTCGAATCGTTTTCATGGTCAGTTAGATCAAAGTAGCAAGTATCAAGACATAAGATATAAGACTAATGATGTTAAAAATCATTAATTCCCAGCGTAATTTCCAATTCTAATTACATCAGCAAAAACACCTGCTGCAGTTACCTCAGCGCCTGCGCCAGGGCCTCGGATTACCATCGGTCTATCACTATATCTTTCCGTTGTAAGAAGAATGATGTTATCGCTTCCCGCAAGGGAATAAAAAGGGTGCGTCTCCCCTACCCCTACCAATTTAGTTTCCGCTTTTCCATTTTCTAAAACCGCCATATACCTGAGTTTCTCTTTTTTAGAAGCTGCTTTTTTAACTTGTTGCTCAACCTCTATATCATGCGTTTCTAACCCACCATAAAAATCATCCACTGACGTAAACTCCCTACAATCTTGAGGAACCAAATTTTCAATTGAAACGTCCTCCATTTCTAACTTCAACCCTGTCTCCCTGGCCAATATCAAAATTTTTCTGGCAACATCCATTCCATTTAAATCATCACGAGGATCAGGTTCGGTATATCCTTTCGCCTGCGCTTCTTTCACCACGTCACTAAATTTTTTGCTTCCGTCATAGCTACTAAAAATAAAATTAAGTGTGCCGCTTAGAACGGCCTCAATCCTAATGACACGATCTCCACTAAGCAATAAATCATTTAACGTGTTTATAACGGGGAGTCCAGCACCTACATTGGTTTCATACAAGAATTTAACTCCTCTTTTGAAAGCAATTGATTTGAGCAACTGATAATTCTCATAAGAACCTGAGTTTGCTTTTTTGTTTGGCGTGACAATTGAAATATTAGCATTCAAAATGGCTTCATAAAAATGTATTACTTCACCGCTGGAGGTACAATCTATAAATATACTATTTGATAAATTGAGCTCCTTCATCTTCTCAACAAATTGTTGCAGATTGGTTGAGGCACCATGCTGGTGTAGTTCTTCAATACATGAGTCGAAAGGCAAGCCTAATTCATTAAATAGCATTTTACGGCTATTGGCAACACCCGCTATTGTTATCTCCAATAAATTATTCTGCGCAAGCTTCGCATGTTGATTGGCAATCATCTTGATCAATGATTTTCCAATTAAGCCTGTACCAACCAAAAACAAGTTCACTACTTTACGATCAGATAAAAAGAATGCTTCATGTAAAACGTTGAGGGCTTTTGATATATCGGCCTGCTTGATTACGGCAGAAATGTTCAACTCGGACGAGCCTTGTGCAATGGCACTTATATTAATTCCGTTCTTACCCAAAGCGTTAAACATTCGTCCGCTAGTTCCAGGATTGTGTTTCATGTTTTCGCCCACCGCAGCCACGATGGCGAGCTCATTTTCAACGATCACTTCGTTCATCTCTCCGTTCAAAATCTCATATTGAAATTCTTTTTCAATAGCAACTTTTGCCAGCTTTGCGTTGCTACTTTCCACAGCAAAACAAATAGAGTGCTCAGAAGAAGCCTGGCTGATAAGGATCACACTGATCTTTTCATTCGCTAACGTGGCAAACAAGCGACTTGACACACCCACCACGCCAACCAATCCGCTGCCTTGCACGCTCAGCAAACTAATTTTATCCATGGAGGAAATTCCTTTTATCAATAAATTTTTCCCATTGGTTGCCTGCGCACTAATTTTCGTACCGGGGAAGGTAGGGTTGAACGTATTTTTTATCCAGATGGGAATTTGGTTTGCCAACGCGGGCTGCATAGTAGACGGAAAAATCACCTTCGCCCCGAAGTGGGAAAGCTCCATGGCTTCTTCGTACGTCATCTCGTTGACTGTGAATGCCTTTTTTACTTTACGTGGGTCGGCCGTCATCATACCATCAACGTCAGTCCAAATTTCAAGCGATGATGCCTCTAGTGCACCGGCAAAAATAGCTGCTGTATAATCCGATCCACTTCTTCCTAGCGTTGTAGTCTCGCCATTTTCTGAAGTAGCAACAAAGCCTGTAATAATTTGAAGTTTAGGATGTATTTCAAAATGGTGTTGGATTAGTTTGTTCGTGATTTTAAAATCAACCTTCGCATAACCATAATGGCTGTCTGTTCGAATAACCTTTCTTGCATCTAAAAATTCCGCGTCTATTTTCTGATCGATAAACGCTTCCGCTATGATGTATGCAGAAAGACGCTCACCAAAGCTCATCACAAAATCCAACGTACGTGTAGTACGCTCTTTCACCAAAAAAATTCCGTGAAGAATATCTTCCAATTCATTGATCAAAAATTTTACTTGAGCAAGAATGCTACTTTGGCGTTGAACTCCAATAAGTTCGCGGACGGCTTCAATATGTCTTTTTTCAATTATCTCAAGCTCCGATTTGTAAGCTAAATCGCCAGCTAACGCCATCGAGCTTAAATTAATTAGCTTATCGGTTATCCCGCCAAAAGCGGAAAAAACAATGGCTATGGATTCATCCTTTTGGTAAGGTCCTACAATTTTAATTATTGATTTTATTCTTTCGGAGGTGGACACAGATGAGCCACCAAATTTTAATATTTTCATTTAACAAAAGTTCAACAGTAAGATTCTGGAAGTAAGATAAAACAAGAGAGAACAGCTGGGTTAAAAGATCATGCAGGGAGCTACCCCGTAATGCTAATAGTGGTAATACAAATAGTTTGTTCAGTTGTGAACATTTTTGTATTGATTTTAGTAATTGATTTTAGCATTTTTTAGAAAAGTCATGCTAAATAATTCTAATAGCAACGTATTCCAACTATTTTTTATGATTTTTGTGCGCATCCACTAAAAGCTAACGATCACTAGTGTCTTGCTATCGATTGCAATATGAAACATAAGAAGAAATTTCCAAGAGAGTCGTTTGTAAGTATGACCGAACTTGTTTTGCCTAATGACACCAACACGCTTAATAATCTCATGGGTGGAAGGTTAATGCATTGGATGGATATTGTGTCTGCCATAGCTGGCCAAAAACATTCCAACTCTACTGTTGTAACGGCTTCTGTTGATAATATTTCTTTTCGACAACCTATACGATTAGGAAATGTAGTTACCCTAAAAGCAAGAGTGACTCGTGCATTCAACTCTTCAATGGAAGTCCGAATCGATGTAGATGCAGAAGATATACCGGCCGAATCAAAAGTTTCTAGTAACAGTGCGTACTTTACTTTTGTAGCGGTTGATAAGAATGGCCAACCCGTGCCAATTCCTGAAATTGAACCAGAAACCGAAGAAGAAAAAGAACTTTATGCGGGGGCATTGAGGCGGAGACAGTTGAGACTTATTCTTTCTGGACGAATGAATCCCGCTGAGGCCCACGAGCTGAAATCTATTTTTGACATTAAAGAATAATGAACCAAGCCCTACGAGAATCTATATTTCTTGATTCCATCTATAAAATCGAAGAACCCCTTAGCATAATTCTTCATAAACCTTGGAATACAATTTCAGAGGATGAAAAGACATTGCTGGCAAAAATACTGTCATCGATTAAGCAGAGTTTGCAGTCGGTCGCCATCATCCATTCCGAAATCCTTTATACGGATGAATTAGTTAATTCAACAGTTATTCTCTTTGGCTCGAAGGCATCACCAGCCATCACTCCTTATACCTTGACCAAATTAGGTTCTAACCAATTCATTCAGGCTGATGGCCTGGACGAGTTAGATGATGTAAAGAAGAAAACACTTTGGGCAGCGTTAAAGCAACTTACTTTGTAACTTGAAAGTAAAAGCTCAATCGCAAAGGGTCGAAATTCAACTTTATATTTTTAAGAGTAGAAACACAGAACATGAAGTTTCGCATAAATTATGGGTATATTTTATAAATGGAAACTTCGAATAGCAAACCTAAATTGGAAGTGCAAAACTACGTGCAATTAGTCAAGTCAGGCAATTATGGATGCCGCAATTGACAAATTCAGAAAGAACGGAGGTATTCGCGACCTGAAATTTTAAAATATTAACCCTTATTCTATATTTGCGCAGATTTTTAAAAACCATCCTAAAAAGGGATGGTTTTTTTAACCGTATTAAACTATAGAAAAACCTCATGAACAGTATTATTTATTTGATTCCAGCATTCGGTGTTATTGGACTAATTGTTATGGCAATAAAGTCCGCCTGGGTAACCAAACAAGACGCTGGCGATGCAAAAATGACCGAACTTGCCGGGTACATTGCCGATGGGGCGATGGCCTTTTTGAAAGCCGAATGGAAAGTATTGGGTTATTTTGCTGTTTTTGCTGCTATCTTGTTAGGCTGGTCTGGATCATTAGTTGAAGATTCAAGTCCATTAATTGCAATTTCCTTCTTAATTGGAGCTATTCTCTCAGCTTTCGCAGGATACCTGGGCATGAAGATCGCCACCAAAGCAAACGTGCGCACTACGCAAGCCGCTAGAACAAGTCTAGCTCAAGCGTTGAAAGTATCCTTTAATGGAGGTTCTGTAATGGGTATTGGAGTTGCGGGCCTTGCTATTTTAGGCTTGGGATCCTTGTTTATTGTGCTTTATCAGTTGTTTGTGCCGGAGGGAGCTGCGATAAACGGCCTTGAAGTAAAAAAGGCAATTGAGGTATTGGCTGGTTTCTCTTTAGGCGCAGAATCAATCGCTTTGTTTGCACGCGTTGGTGGAGGTATTTATACAAAAGCAGCCGATGTTGGTGCTGACTTAGTGGGTAAAGTAGAAGCCGGGATTCCGGAAGATGATGTCAGAAACCCCGCAACCATTGCCGACAATGTTGGGGACAACGTGGGGGACGTAGCTGGTATGGGTGCCGATTTGTTTGGATCATATGTAGCAACAATACTTGCCACGATGGTTCTTGGTCAAGAAATTGATGCCTCTGGCGATAATTATCAAGGCTTATCTCCAATTCTATTACCCATGATGATCGCAGGGCTTGGGCTTATCTTCTCCATAGTCGGCACTTGGTTTGTGCGTATTAAGGCAGAAACAGACAGCGTTCAAAATGCTCTAAATATTGGTAATTGGTCTTCGATTATATTAACTGCTGTTGCTTCTTACTTTGCAGTGACAATGTTGTTGCCTGAAAAACTGGTGCATCGCGGGTTTGAATTTTCATCGCTGGATGTCTTCTTTGCTATTGTTGTCGGTCTGATAGTGGGCGCGTTGATGAGCCTTATCACGGAGTATTACACTGCTATGGGCAAAAGGCCTGTGCTGTCAATCATAAAGCAATCAGGAACTGGCCATGCTACTAATATCATTGGAGGCCTTTCGGTTGGTATGGAATCCACCACACTTCCAATTCTAGTGCTCGCAGCTGGCATTATTGCATCACATGCATTTGCTGGCCTTTATGGTGTAGCTATTGCTGCTGCCGGTATGATGGCAACAACCGCTATGCAATTGGCTATTGATGCTTTTGGCCCAATTGCTGACAACGCGGGGGGTATTGCCGAAATGAGCCAACTACCAGAAGAAGTGAGAGGACGTACGGATAACTTAGATGCTGTAGGAAATACCACAGCAGCAACCGGAAAAGGTTTTGCTATTGCTTCCGCTGCGTTGACTTCACTGGCGCTATTTGCAGCTTTTGTAGGAGTTTCCGGGATTTCATCGATCGATATTTATAAAGCACCGGTATTGGCTGGCTTATTTGTAGGGGGAATGATCCCCTTCATTTTTTCCTCTTTGTGTATTGCTGCGGTTGGCCGTGCTGCCATGGATATGGTCAACGAAGTGAGAAGGCAATTCAGAGAAATTCCTGGAATTATGGAGTACAAGGCCAAACCTGAGTATGAAAAATGTGTTGCGATTTCAACTAAAGCATCGATTCGCGAAATGATAGCTCCTGGTGCTATTGCATTAATATCTCCAATTATTGTTGGATTTACATTTGGGCCAGAAGTGTTAGGTGGAATGTTAGCCGGAGTAACCGTTTCTGGAGTTCTAATGGGTATGTTCCAGTCAAATGCTGGTGGCGCATGGGATAACGCAAAAAAATCGTTCGAAAAAGGAGTTGAAATCAATGGGCAGACCTATTTCAAGAAATCTGAACCGCATAAAGCCTCTGTTACGGGCGATACAGTAGGAGATCCTTTTAAAGATACCTCTGGCCCTTCTATGAATATTTTGATCAAACTTACTTCGATTGTAGCGTTGATTATAGCTCCTCACGTTGCACAAAAAAATCCAGCTTCGGCCGATCTAAACTCATCGCCAAAAATTGAGGCGGTCACGCCTGTTTCTGGCGCTTCAGAAACACCGCGATTACCCGAAAAGTAATTTTTATTTTAAAGGCCAAGTTTTAAGCTTGGTCTTTTTATTTCTATGGTTACCTTAATTGCTCTTGGAGAACATAGAGAAGTGTATTAGTTTAAATCAAAAAAGAACAGATTTTTGTGTTTTGCTTGCGTGTGTAAGGTCTTAACGGTTACCATTTGTGGCACTTAAAGTATTTAAACTCAAAGCGGAGGTAGACGAAACAGAACTTTTCGATAGGATCCAGAAAGGCGATGAAAAGGCACTTGAAGTAATCTATCAAAAATACTATCGCATGATGACCAAATTGGTTATCAACAATAGTGGGACGGAAGAAGAAGCTAGGGATATCTATCAGGATGCATTAATTGTATTCTGGCAAAAGGCAAGATCTGGAAAATTGATTTTGACTTCTAAAATAAGCACGTATATCTACAGTGTGTGTCAAAATTTGTGGAGAAAGGAGCTTGAGAGAAAGAAGAAGTTATTGAACGAGGAAAAAGATTCTGCTGTAACAATAGATCAAGATAGCGAGGAGAGAGAAAAGATTATCGCCAACTGTTTAGATCAACTTGGCGATACATGTAAAAAGGTTTTGATGTATTATTACTTTGACGACCTATCGATGCAGGATATTGCTGATAAGCTGGGTTTTGCAAATACCGATACGGCAAAAACCAAAAAGTATAAGTGCAAACAAAAATTAGATGAATTGGTGAAAGCCCAATACAAAGAGCAGGATTTTTTGGACTGATAGCAGATGGATAGACCAGAAGAACTGATAGAATCGTACCTAACACATAGACTGACTCCTTTAGAGGTAAGAGAGTTCGAAAATGCGCTATCCAATAATTCAACGCTTCAAAAAGAAGTAAAGCTTCAATCTTCTATCATTGAGTCCATTAAAAAAGCGCGGGCGACAGAATTAAAAGCAACGCTCTCCAAAATCAAAATTGACAGTGCTCCTTTTTTTACTACTCAGCGCAAGATTTCTATTTCGATGGCCATTATAGGAACATTGCTTCTCTTTTATTACCTCTATCCTGAAAAGGTTTTGGAAGAGAAGCAATTACATAAAAGTCCAGTCGAAGTAACCCCAACGGAATTGCGACCGGAAAAAACAATTGACTTAAATGAAAAAGAAACGGCAGGGAAAATAGAAAGCAAGGTCATTATTTCTGAGAAAGTGATTGCAAGACCATCGGCAAAGAAACTAGAACCAGCCCAAAGAACGCCAATTGAAGCCCTAGATCCGTCAAATGAATTTGAGTCTGGTTCAGTTAATTCAACTGACCTTGTCACTGTCAACCCTTCCAGAAATGTAGTCGCACTTTCAACTATTGTGGTAGAAAATGATGAAAGCGATAAGCGATATAAATTTCATTATAAGTTTCATCAAGGTAAATTAATTCTCTATGGTTCGTTCGATAACAGCCTTTATGAAATATTGGAAATAAATGGAGAAAACAGGTCTGTTTTTTTGTATTACA
This sequence comes from Cyclobacteriaceae bacterium, assembly GCA_044349005.1. Taxonomy (GTDB): domain Bacteria; phylum Bacteroidota; class Bacteroidia; order Cytophagales; family Cyclobacteriaceae; genus ELB16-189. The sequence continues at coordinate 27,091 of JBIKRT010000031.1, read as the reverse complement.
AAGAACATTACTACCTTCTGAACGAAAAACAGAATAAGATAAAATTGTTGCAACCCATTCGAGATACCGCGTTACTTGAGAAATTGACTGAGTATCGACTAAACAAAAAGTAAGATTTGTAAAGGAAAAAAGGGCAAGTAAACCCTAAAATCAGAATCCTAGCTTATCTTTGATCGGCAATGGGATCAATAAGTAAAAAAAATATCCGCAAGAAGAAGTTAGGTACATACCCCTATGCAAGTGTTTTGTTTAGTATAACACTGGCGCTTTTTGTAATGGGTATTTTCGGATTAATCCTTATTTATTCTCAAGAATTAGAAAAAGCGGTAAGAAACAACGTCAAAATTCAGGTTTATCTTAAAAATCATCTCACAGAAGAGGATAAGAAAGAGCTTCAAAAAAAACTTTCTTCCTCCTATTTTTTACCTAAGTTGAATAGGGAAACTGCTATCCAGTTTTTCCCAAAAGAAGAAGCAGCAAAACAATTTATTAAAGAAACAGGCGAGGATTTCCAAAAATTTCTAGGCGAAAATCCCCTGCGAGATGCTTTTCTGGTAAAAGTAGATCCTATTTTTCATGGTAAAGAAAGTTTGAAAAAAGTGAAGGCTTCGCTAGAAAAATTGAACGGTGTTTTTCAAGTGTACTACGTAGAAAGCCTAATTGAATCGATAAACGACAATGTTGCGAAAATTGGTATCATTTTATTGGGAATTACGGCCATTCTTTTGCTCGCGGTAGTCTTACTGATCAGTAATACATTACGATTAGCTCTCTTTTCACAGCGTTTCTTAATTAGAAGCATGCAATTGGTAGGCGCTACAAAGTGGTTTATTCAACGCCCGTTCTTAGTGAGAGCTACCATCCATGGTTTTGTTTCTGGTTTAATCGCGAGTGGATTGCTAGCTGGCTTAATTTACTTTTCGATTCAAAGAATTAGCGATCTCTCTATTCTTCAAAATCAAATTTCTGTATTGCTGCTTTTTTTTATCCTCATTGTGATGGGAATTTTATTAGCTTTCTTTAGCACATTCAGAGCCGTTAGAAAATACCTTAAACTTTCGCTTGACGAACTTTATTAACCTATGAGCAAACTACCTTTTGGAAAGAAAAATTACCAGTGGATGATTATTGGCTTCACTATTATCGCGCTCGGATTCACGCTTATGTCGTTAGACAAAACTGAGCACGGATTTGGCTTTCTTGGACTTACACTTGGCCCAATAGTAGTAGTGGTAGGCTTTGCGCTGGAGATTTTTGCAATACTCCAAAAGCCGCAAGAGAACAATTAATTCTATGGATTTATTTCATGCTATTCTTCTTGCAATAGTAGAAGGTATTACCGAGTTTCTACCCATTTCATCTACCGGTCATATGATCATTGTTTCCTCTCTTTTGGGAATTGCATCAGACCCGTTTACTAAAACATTTACTATTTCAATACAATTAGGTGCTATACTTTCTGTAGTAGTTCTTTATTGGAAGCGTTTTTTTCAATCGTTTCAATTCTATATAAAGTTATTCATTGCCTTTCTACCCGCTGCTGTTGTTGGCTTTTTGTTAAATGATCACATAGATGCCCTGCTAGAGCGCGTAGATGTAGTTGCAATAATGCTGATTGTTGGGGGTGTTTTATTCCTTTTTATGGATAAACTTTTTGCCAAAAATGAAGCCTTGGGGAATACCGAGATTACTAATGCTACCGCACTAAAAATTGGCTTTTTTCAAGTTATCTCAATCCTCGCACCGGGTATTTCACGCTCAGCCGCTACTATTATTGGTGGGCTGACCCAAAAGCTAACTAAGCAAGCAGCCGCTGAGTTTTCTTTTTTTCTAGCTGTGCCAACCATGTTTGCCGCTACCGGGTACAAATTGCTAAAGTTTTATAAAAGTGGTAATACATTTGGTAGTAATGAAATTCTGCTGCTTGTAATAGGCAATATAGTGGCATTTATTGTGGCCATGATCGCCATCAAAGCATTTATAGGGTTTCTAACAAAAAACGGATTTAAGGTTTTTGGATACTATAGAATTGCCTTGGGTGTTCTTATCTTAACATTATTGCTTTTCGGAGTAAAACTTTCTTTAGTGTAGACTTCAACTTTTTTGATGGAACCAGGAAAAGTGCTTTTGCTGAACAAGCCCCTTAGATGGACTTCTTTTGATGTGGTTAGGAAAATCAGAAATAAATTAAAGACAAAAAAGATAGGACATGCCGGTACGTTAGATCCTCTTGCGACTGGACTCTTGATACTTTGCGTGGGAACATTTACTAAACGCATTGAAGAATTTCAGGCGCAAGAAAAAGAATATAGCGGCACGTTGGTACTGGGGCAACACACCGAATCTTATGACTTAGAAACAACACCCTCCACACCAGTTGATTTCTCTCATTTAACGGATGCACAAATTCTATCGGCCACAAAAGATTTCATAGGCGCAATAAAACAAAAACCTCCGCTTCATTCGGCCATTAGAATCAATGGAAAACGTGCTTATGATTTCGCCCGAAAGGGGAAAGAAATTGAATTGCCCTTACGGGATGTGGAAATAAAAGAATTCAGGATCGTTGAAATAAATAAACCATTTGTAAAGTTCAACGTGGTTTGCTCTAAGGGAACTTACATTAGAAGTTTGGCGCACGATTTCGGCCAATCGTTAAGCGTAGGCGCTTACTTGAGCGAACTATGCAGAACAAGAATTGGCGAATTCAGATTGGAAGACGCATTAGAGGTAGATCAAATTGAACCCATAATTGTTCAACATACATGAACGTTTATCATTCATTAGCTGCTTTTAAAAAATTAGACTTTGCCGTAGTTACCAGCGGCACTTTCGATGGGGTTCATCTGGGGCACAAAAAAATACTGAACCGTTTAAAAGAAATTGCAAAAAGCTCGAATGGAGAAAGTGTGGTCATTACCTATTGGCCTCACCCACAACTTATATTAAACCCAGAAAACAAATCAATTAAGTTGCTGAACACATACGAAGAACGCGAGCAACTATTGAGGGAACAAGGAATTGACCACCTAATACGTATACCGTTTACAAAAGAATTTTCTCAAATCACTTCAGAAAAATTTATTAAGTCGATCTTAATTGATCAAATAGGCACTAAAAAATTGGTAATAGGTTATGATCATCGCTTTGGTAAGAATAGAGAAGGCAGTTTCGAAGAGCTAAAAAAGGATGGTCCCGCCTACGGTTTCGATGTAGAGGAAATAGCAAGGCAAGACATTGACTCTATTGGCATCAGCTCATCGGCCATACGTAAATCGCTTTTACAGGGAGACGTAGAAACTGCCACCAACTTACTCGGTCGCCCCTACTCTATTTCAGGTGAGGTGGTCATGGGAGATCAACTCGGCAGAACCCTCGGTTATCCCACTGCCAATATAGCCCCCCAATCACCTCATAAACTTATTCCCGCGGAAGGAATTTATGCAGCAACAGTAACTGTTAACAATACCCAATTTGGAGGCATGCTGTATATAGGGCATCGGCCCACGCTCGAAAACAAGCAGCTTGCCATTGAAGTAAATATTTTTGATTTCAACGAGAATATATACGAAAAAACAATTCAGCTAAATTTTATTAAATTTATTCGATCGGATAAAAAGTTTAATAACCTAGAAGAGTTAAAATTTCAGCTTGCTAGAGACAAGGAAGCGGCTTTGCAATTAATACGAAGATGATCAATAAAGTAGTTGCCGATGCTATTGAGGCTACCCAGGATATACCGAGCGGCTGTGTGCTGATGCTAGGTGGTTTTGGACTTTGTGGAATACCTGAAAACTGCATTTCGGCATTGCTTAAAATGGGAGTTAACAAGTTGACTTGTATTTCTAACAATGCAGGAGTGGATGACTTTGGTATTGGACTATTGCTAAAAACGCGGCAAGTAAAAAAAATGATCTCCTCTTACGTAGGCGAAAATGCGGAGTTTGAAAGACAGCTATTGTCTGGTGAATTGGAGGTGGAACTTATCCCACAAGGAACACTGGCTGAGCGTGTACGCGCGGGTGGTGCTGGAATACCCGCATTCTTTACGCCCGCTGGCGTGGGTACCGAAGTAGCACAGGGCAAAGAGACGCGCGTATTTGATGGCAAGACTTATTTAATGGAGCATTGGCTTAAAGCCGATTATTCCCTCGTAAAAGCGTGGAAAGGCGATACTGCTGGCAACTTGATTTATAAAGGCACGGCAAGAAATTTCAATCCAATGATGGCTACCGCTGGTAATATTACTATTGCCGAGGTGGAAGAGCTAGTTCCAGCAGGTGAACTCGATCCCAACATAATCCACACCCCTGGCATTTTCGTGCACCGAATCTTTCAAGGAAAAAATTATGAAAAGAGAATTGAACAGCGAACGGTTTCTAATTCGTTGATTCGGTAATTCGGTAATTCGATAATTTGCTGATTCGGTGAGTTGTAAATAGCATTGCCAATGGAAGAGCCTAAGAAATATAATCCTAATTTAAGCGATAATCTCATTGTGAAAATGACTTTTGAGTTTTCATTGATTATCGTGCAATTCTCTGAACTGCTCGAATCAGAACGCAAGTTCTCCATTAGCAATCAGTTAATCCGATCTGGAACATCTATTGGAGCCAATGTGAGAGAAGCACAAAATGCAGAATCCAAAGCCGACTTCGTGCACAAGATGAAGATTGCCGCCAAGGAAGCGGACGAAACCGAGTACTGGCTCCTTATAATAAACCACTCTAAAAGCTACCCAAAATGTGACGAATTGTTGGAACGTCTGTTAAGTATTCGGAAAGTCCTCTCAAAAATCATTGGCACATCGAAGGCTAAATCATAAGTAACCCAGCTCAACGTTACCGAATCATCGAATCAATAAATTATCGAATCAAGATGTTAGATAAAATAGGAATAGCAAAACGCATCGCGCAAGAAGTAAAAAGCGGCATGTACATTAACTTGGGCATCGGTATCCCGACATTAGTTGCCAATTACATTCCTGCCTCTTTACAAGTAGTGCTTCAATCTGAAAATGGGTTACTTGGAATTGGTCCATTTCCAAAAGAATCTGACATCGACCCAGATTTAATTAATGCGGGCAAACAAACAATTACCATGATGCGTGGATCTGCATTGTTCAGTTCGGCTGAAAGTTTTGGCATGATACGGAGTGGAAAAGTGGATCTTACTATCCTCGGAGCTATGGAAGTTTCTGAACGAGGCGATATTGCAAACTGGAAAGTGCCCGGAAAAATGGTGAAAGGCATGGGGGGCGCTATGGATCTGGTGGCTTCGGCAAAAAACATCATTGTGGCCATGCAACATTGCAGCAAAGAAGGCGCATCAAAACTATTAACGAATTGCTTGTTGCCCATTACTGGTTTAAAATGTGTTAAAAGAATTGTATCGGATCTAGCGGTCGTAGATATTTTACCTTCAGGGGGGTTCAAGTTAATTGAACGAGCACCCGGGGTTTCAATAGAAGAAATCAGAAATGCTACTGCAGGTCGCCTGGTTATTGAGGGTAGTATTCCGGAAATGGCATTGAATTGATTTGTTAAATTTGCAGCATGATAAAAGTTGTTAAAACTACTTTTGAACAAGAACAAAAGGAAAAAGATGAAGCTTGGTTGAAACTTGCTCCGTTGGAAAGGCTGGAAAGGGCAAGGAGAGTTCGAAACCGAATGAAAAAAACAGATGTAAGCTACTCGTTTGAGGGATTGTCAGTCCGGGTAAGCAAAACGTTATGAGGGGTTTTGATTCCGAACACGTATCATTTCTAAAAGCACTTCACAAGTTCCTTGTAAAGTATGTAGTCATTGGTGGACACGCTGCCATCTATCATGGCGTAAACAGGAATACAGGTGATCTTGATATTCTCATTGAACCTACGGTCCAAAATGGACATCGGCTAATCAACGTTTTTAACTTTCTAAAACTTGATGTACCTCCTATAAATGATGCTGAATGGATCACCCAACTCGTGCTTTCATTTGGCTTTGAACCTGATGCCATTGATATACTAAATTATTCTCCGGGAATTTCTTTTGATGAAGTTTACAAAAACTCAATAAAGGTAAATCAAGAGGGAGTTGAAATACCAATTATTGACATTCGTGATCTTATAAAAAATAAAGAGGCACTTAATAGAACAGGCGAAAAAGCACACCTTGACAGGTACGACATCGAAGTGTTAAAACGAATAATAGAAAAAAGACGATGAAAAAATCCACCATCCAATTCACCATTGAGTTAGACGAAAACAACCTTCCCGAAAAAATCGAGTGGGATGCAACCGATAAGCCCGAAGAAACAGCCACCGAAACAAAGTCGATAAGCCTTGCCCTGTGGGATCATACCCAACGAAATACCTTGCGAATCGACCTATGGGCCAAGGATATGCCCGTTGAAGACATGAAGCGCTTCTACATTGATTGTATTGGGGGGCTTTCCCAAAGCGTACTATCCTCCACGGGCGATGAAGTAATGGCAAATGAAATGAAACAACTTTGCGAAAGACTGGTAAAACACGTCCAAAAAAGTTAATTATTCGGCATACATACTTTTTTTCTCAAAAAAGCTGTTTCAATCGTTTGAATTTTATATAAATCACATAGATTTAACGAAAATTTAATCTATACGTATGGCAAAAAAATTCTACTTAATGGCACTTATGCCCCTCTTTGTGATGGGTTTATGTGCGGGGTCTGTTTTAGCACAGACGACTGTCTCTGGAACTGTAAAAGATAGCGGAAGCGGGGAAACAGTTGCAGGGGTTAATATTGTAGTAAAAGGCAGTATTGCAGGCACTATTTCCGACACCAAGGGTTCTTTTAACCTAAAAGTTAACCAAGCACCTCCTTTTATCCTGACTTTTTCTTTCATTGGTTATAAAACCCAAGAAGTTGAAATTAAGGATGCTGCTACTACGCTTGACATTTCCATCGAGGAACAATCCCTCTTAGGTCAGGAAGTGGTAGTGTCTGCCTCTCGTGTGGAGGAGAGTATTCTAAAGTCTCCTGTAACGATCGAAAAAATGGACATCCTCAGTATCCGGCAGGCCGCAACACCTGATTTTTTTGATGCGCTCGCAAATGTAAAAGGCGTTCAGGCAAGTTCTGGAAGTTTGAATTTTACTGCTATCAACACAAGGGGCTTTGCTACTATTGCGAATACGCGTTTTGTGCAATGGGTAGACGGCATGGATACCCAAGCTCCACTGCTAAACTTTCCAACCGGCAGCATAATGGGTGTCGGAGAATTGGATGCCGAAAGTGTGGAATTGATTCCTGGCGCTGCTTCGGCACTGTATGGCCCTAACGCATTCAACGGCATTATGATTATGAAAAGTAAGAGTCCGTTTGAATACCAAGGTCTTAGTGCTCAAGTAAAACAAGGAATTGTAAACTCCACTGCAGGTGGCAGTCATCCTCTTGGACAATATAGTGTCCGCTATGCGAAAGCCTTCAATAATAAGTTCGCGTTCAAGGTGAATTTCTCTTATATGAAAACAACCGATTGGTTAGGTAATGATTACAAAACGGATCGAACCAACACGGGTTCCACAACTAATTTGAGTAGTAATCCAAATTTTGATGGACTAAACTTATATGGCGATGAGGCGATAATACCGACTGGGGTTCCTAGTATCGGAATAATCGCTAGAACGGGCTTTAGAGAAGAAGATATTTTAGCTGCATTCAACGACAATAGAGAGGCCAAAACCATTAAAGGTGATGCTGCCCTGCATTATAGAATAACAGATAAAATTGAGGCTATTTACAATTATCGCTATGGCGGTGGTAACTCTATTTATCAGGGGCAAGAAAAATATGCATTACGCGATTTCAACCAACAATTTCATAAACTAGAAATTAAAGGTGATAATTTTTTTGTGAGAGCTTACCAATCGGCCACCGATGCTGGGAAGTCTTATAACTTAGGGGCGCTAGGAATTTACGCCAACGAAACCTATAGCCCGACTGCAACCAAATGGGCATCTGATTATGTTTTAACAATGCAAGGATACGTGCCAGGTTATGCTGCGGGCAGTCATGCTGAAGCTAGGAGATTTGCAGATAGAAATAGACCTCAACCAGGTACTCAGGCATTTATCGATTTGATGAACCAAGTAAGAGGACAAAAGTTTCAAGGTTCTCCCGCAGGAGCTTCTTTTACCGATAATTCAAAACTTTACCACGCGGAGTTTAACTATAAGTTCTTTAACCAAATTAAATGGGCAGAAATTCAAGTAGGTGGTAATTTCAGACAATACAACCTTTTCTCGAACGGCACAATCTTCAACGAAGCACCTGATGACGGGTTGAACTTCAAAAGAATACGAATCAATGAGGGAGGGGTTTACACACAGATTGCAAAATCGATCGCTGAGAAAGTTAAGATAACAGGTTCTTTGCGTTTCGATAAAAATCAGAATTTTGACGGGCAATTTACACCTCGCGTATCTGCCGTTTATGAACTTTCAAAAGAAAGCAATATCAGAGCATCGTTTCAAACGGGTTTTAGAAATCCTGATACGCAGGCACAGTTTATCTACTTTCCATCTACTGGTGGTAACTTATTGGGTGGAACAAGAGCAAATGCTGAGCGATATGGTATAATGGAGGGTGGTGCGTACACGAATGCTTCTTATACCAAATTCCGAGCAGGAGGCGGTACATTGGATCCAGTAACTGGCGCAGTAAAACCAGCGGGAGATGGTAGCTCTCTCGAAACAGCTACCTTAGCGTATGTAAAGCCCGAGCAACTAAATGCTTATGAATTGGGTTATAAAGGTTTGATAGCTAGCAAATTGCTTGTAGATCTAAATGGTTATTATACAACTTATACTAATTTCATTGGTCAGCAATCGGTGGTGAACAAAGTTGGTACTACGCACCAAGGCAAAGCAATTGCTGCAGGTTCCTTATGGGCACCTTACACCAATTTAACTCAAGAAGTGAAGACCTATGGAGTTGGACTAGGACTTTCTTACAGTCTACCTCAAAATTTTGTTGTAAACGGAAATTGGAATTGGGCAGGTTTTGAAGCACCTGGCAGTTCAGTTGATTTTCAATCCAACTTTAATACACCAAAAAACAAAATTAACGTGGGCCTAAGTAACCGAAAGATTGTTGACAACCTTGGTTTCAATGTGAATTATCGTTGGCAAACTGCTTTCGAATGGCAGTCTTCTTTTGGAGTGTGGCAAGTACCTCAGTTTGGGGTTGTTGATGCGCAGTTAAACTATAAAGTTTCTTCGATTAGGTCGATGATCAAAATTGGGGGAACCAATATTGGAGGGGGCGATTACCGAACCAATATAGGCTCACCATTTGTAGGGCAGCAATACTACATCTCCATCACGTTTGACGAATTTTTAAAATAATATCTATAATTGAAATTCTATGAAAATCAATAAAATCATTTCTTTTGGGCTTATCCTAGCAGTGGTCATTTCTTGCAAGCAAGAGGTGATTACACTAGAAGATCCTACCGTTACTCCACCCGTGACCGTAACGCCCACCAAGGGCTCGGCTGATTTTACAAAATTTGTTGCGATAGGCAATTCATTGACTGCTGGATACCAAGCGGGTGCTTTGTTTAATGAAGGTCAAGCCAATTCGCTTCCAAAAATTTTATCAACTCAGTTTTCTTTGGCACAAGGCACTACACTTGCATTTAACCAACCCGATATTAATTCGGTTTATGGTTTCTATGGCACTGCGGGCTCGCTTACACTAGGAAGACTTATTCTATTTGATCCTGACGGACCTGCAACAGCTAAATCAGCTGGACCTGCCCCGGTAGGGACTCCTGGAATGCCATCACCCTTCAACAAAGGAGGGGACGCTCCTACAGCTTTTAGTGGCGACAAAACAAAGTTAAATAATTTTGCCGTACCGGGAATATTGCTTGGACAAGCGTTGATTCCTGACACAGGTAATCCAACCTCGCCCTTTTTTAATGGCCTTTGGGCGCGATTTGCTTCAGCACCCGGTGTAAAGTCAATATTACAAGACGCTATAGCAGCTCAACCTAGCTTCTTTTTATTTGACTTAGGAAATAACGATGTTTTAGGTTATGCTACAGGTGGCGCCTCTAACCCAGCAATTTTTACAAGCGAGGCCAATTTTACTGGACAATACACCGCTGCAATTACCAGCCTACTTGGTTCAAGCACGACCGTAAAAGGCGTGATTGCGAACATACCTAATGTTACCACCATCCCTTACTTCAATTTAGTAGCATTTAATCCAGTTCCATTAGATGCAGCTACCGCTAGCTTATTGATGGGCGCATCTGGGTTTGGTGGATACAATCAGGTAATGCAAGGTATTTCAGCTACGTTAACGGCCGCTCCTGCAACCTTCGGACTAACTGCGGCACAGGCGGCACCAATTATTGCACAGATTTCCACACGTCTTGTTAGCTTCACTGCTGCCACTAATAATAGACTTTTGATATTTGATGAATCATTGATCGACATGAAACCCTTCTTCGATGGCCTTCTAGCAGCAAAACAAATTAGTGACGCACAAAGGGCAGGGCTTGAAGCGTACAGGCAAATCAGACAAGCTACAGCAGAAGATCTAATCCCGCTTACTGCTTCCTCGGTAATTGGAACGACAGTGGGAGGAAATCCTACTGCAATAAATGGGGTTTCTGTTCCGCTTGCTGACAACTTTGTACTTACGAAAATTGAAAAGGAAGAGGTTATCGCTAGAACTAACACATTCAATGCAATCATAAAAAAAGTAGCTGATGATAATGCTGCCCGCATCGCGTTCGCTGATGTAAATGCAACCTTTACCGCTCTGGTCGCTGCAAGGGCTATGGTTGTTAATGGAGTAACTATTACGCCTGCACTTACTCCTCCAACTGGCGTTTTCTCAGAAGACGGTGTGCATCCTAATAGCAGAGGATATGCGTACATGGCCAATGTTTTCATTGACGCTATTAATGCAAAATTTGGTGCTACAATTCCAAAGGCAAACTTAGGCGACTATAAAGGAACTGGTTTACCTATTAATCCATAGAAAGCTTTTAATTTAGGAAGGATAAAAGAGGCTTGAAAAATTCAAGCCTCTTTTATTTAGAACAATTCCTTTGCTATTTTATAGATGGGATCGGCTTTGCCCATTGAATAGAAATGCAGTGATGGCACTCCGAAGTTGACTTAATTGGTTCTTTAAAAAATGACCCGCTTTGTTGCAGCAATAAAAAAACAAAAGGCTCGATTACATTTTACTCAATATTTTTAGTAATTTTACTCATTATACTGAGCAAAATGTCAAAACCGATAAAAAGAACTCATTATCAATTACTTGCAAGTAGGCTGCAAGAGCCGAGAAGGCTGCTACAAGCTATTTATGGGCCACGGCAAGTTGGTAAAACTACGTTGGTAAACCAAGTTTTGAAGGAGCTGAAAGTGCCTTTTCTTTCTGTTTCGGCTGATGATACCAACTCAAACCCTGCGTGGATTGACCAACAATGGAACACAGCGCGTCAGCGGCTCCATCAATTGGAAGCCCCTGAGTTTCTATTGGTAATAGACGAAATACAAAAAATTGGGAACTGGAGCGAAGTAGTCAAAAAAAATTGGGACGCAGATACGCAGCAGAATCTGCCCATCAAGGTCTTGCTATTAGGCTCTTCGCGCCTGTTGTTACAACAAGGCTTGACCGAATCGTTGGCGGGCCGCTTCGAAACAATTTTTATGGGGCATTGGACGCTCCCGGAAATGAATGCCGCCTTTGGCTGGGGTTTGAATACCTATACTTGGTTCGGGGGATATCCGGGCGCTGCCCCGCTGATTGATGACCCCGATCGGTGGCGGAATTATGTCTCCGACTCGCTCATAGAATCCAGCATTTCACGCGACATACTGATGCTCACCCGTGTGGATAAGCCAGCCTTGATGCGAAAACTATTTGAATTGGGATGCAGCTACTCAGGGCAAATTTTATCGTACACAAAAATGCAAGGTCAATTACAAGATGCTGGAAACACCACCACACTGGCCAACTATTTGCACCTGCTCGATACTGCAGGATTGCTAGGTGGGCTCGAAAAGTTTTCGTCCAACGTGCTGTCGGTACGTAGTTCGAGTCCTAAATTTCAAGTTCATAACAACGCCCTTCTCGCGGTGCAACGGTCGGAGAAGCTTCCTGAAGCCATGTCAAAACCCGAACTTTGGGGGCGCATGGTAGAGTCTTCCATTGGTGCATTTTTGATCAACGAATCGCTCCGCGACCGATTCAACGTATACTATTGGCGGCATCGAAATCACGAGGTAGATTTTGTGCTTGAACAACGTGGCAAAGTAATTGGATTAGAAGTAAAAAGTGGCGCACGGCAGCGAGCCTCGGGAATGGCCGCCTTTCAAAAAGAAATAAAACCCGATAAGGTATTTTTGATCGGTAGCGGAGGTCTTCCTTGCGAAGAATTTTTGCGAATGCGCGCGGCTGAATTATTCTAAAAAAGTTCTTTAGCTATTTTATAGATCGGATCGGCTTTGCCCATTGAATAGAAATGCAGTGATGGCACTCCAAATTTTATTAACTCTTTTGATTGTTTAATAATCCACTCAATGCCTACTTGCTTCACTGCCGCATTGTCTTTACACTTTTCAATCTCATCGGCCAACTCTTCTGGCAAGTCGATGTGAAAAATCGTTGGTAGCACGGTGGACTGAACCTTTGCTGTAATAGGTTTTATTCCGGGTATGATAGGGACGTTGATACCCGCTTCTCGACATTTCTCCACAAAATCAAAATACTTTTCATTGTCGAAAAACATTTGTGTCACTATGTACTCGGCACCTAAATCAACTTTATGTTTTAAATATTTTAAATCCGTTTTTAAGTTCGGAGCAGAAAAATGTTTTTCAGGATATGCTGCCACTCCAATGCAAAAATTAGTCGGAGCAGCATTCTCGAGTTCTTCGTCCAAAAACTTCCCTTTATTCATTTGCATGATTTGAGTTACAAGCTCGGACGCGTATTTATGACCTTCCGGATCTGGAATGAATTTTGGTTCTGTTTTAATCGCATCGCCTTGCAGCGCCAGCACATTGTCGATACCTAAGAATTGGAGATCAATAAGCGCATTCTCTGTCTCCTCTTTACTAAAACCACCACAGATAATGTGGGGCACCGTATCTACTTTATAACGATTTTGGATAGCTGCGCAAATACCCACAGTACCAGGGCGCTTTCGGGTAGATCGCTTTTCTAACAAGCCGTTTTCCTTTTTTTTGTAAACGTACTCTTCACGGTGATAGGTAACATCAATAAAAGGCGGTTTGAATTCCATCAATGGATCAATGTTACTAAAAAGCAGTTGAATGTTCTCCCCTTTCAAAGGCGGTAATATCTCAATGCTGAATAATGTTTTTCCGTTTGCGTTCTTGATGTGATCTGAGATTTTCATAAGGATAATTTGAAAATTCGTTGATTTGAAAATTTGAAGATAGTTAGTGCATTTTCAAATCTTCAAATTGATTAATTATTGTAAGCCAAATTCGGTGATAACCATTTCTCTATTTCTTCGACTGACTTCTTCTTACGTTGGGCATATTCAACCACTTGATCTTTTTCAATTTTACCTAAACCAAAATACTTCGACTCAGGATTAGCAAAGTAATAGCCGCTAACTGCTGATGCTGGGTACATAGCAAACGATTCGGTAAGGATAATGCCAACCTCCTTTTCCGCATCCAACAAATTAAATAGTATCCCTTTCTCTGTATGGTCAGGGCAGGCAGGATAGCCAGGAGCTGGCCGTATTCCGACATACTCTTCTTTTATCAAATCATCGGTTGTAAGCGACTCGTTGCTAGCATAGCCCCAATACTCCCTCCGTACTTTTTCGTGCATTAACTCTGCAAAGGCTTCTGCCAATCTATCTGCCAGTGCCTTCACCATAATTTCGTTGTAGTCGTCTTGCTGAACTTTGTATTCTTGAATAAGTTCTTCAATTCCCCCTCCAGTGGCAACCGCAAACATGCCAACATAGTCCTTTTTGTTCGATGATTTTGGTGCTATCAAATCGGCCAAACAAAAATTTGGGAGATCTTTAGCCTTTTTATTTTGTTGACGTAAAAAATGCAGGGTCGTTAATTCCTGCGTTCTACTATCATCTGTAAAAAGAACTACATCGTCTGACTCAGTAGCTTCCGCTGGATAAAATGCGATCACTCCATTTGCCTTCAATCTCTTCTCTCGAACAATCTTATCCAACATGAGTTGTGCATCTTTATAAAGTTTGGTTGCCTCCTCCCCTACTTTTTCATCCTTGAAGATGTCAGGATAGCGTCCAAACAACATCCAAGTTTGAAAGAAAGGCGTCCAGTCGATATATTTCTTAATCTCTTCCAACGGGTAATCAATAAATACTTTTTTACCCAGAAAAGTTGGTTTTGTTGGCTGAAAACTATTCCAATCGATGGCTACTTTATTCTTTCTTGCTTCGGTCAACGGAATATAGTTTTTCGCCTGTTGCCGATTCTCATGATCTTTGCGAAGGCCTTCATACTCTAACTTGACACGGGTTCTGAAACCTTCAGTAGTATCCGGATTTATGAACTCGCTGGCTACTGGCACTGACCGGGAGGCATCTAGTACGTGCACCACCGGACCATTGTAAACAGGATCGATCTTAACAGCCGTGTGGATTCGTGACGTGGTTGCACCGCCAATCAACAAAGGCAACGTCATTCCCTCGCGCTGCATCTCTTTCGCCACGTGAACCATCTCATCCAACGAAGGCGTAATCAAACCGCTCAACCCAATGATGTCAACTTTTTCGCGCTTCGCTGCTTCAATGATCTTCTCCGTAGGTACCATTACACCTAAATCGACCACATCGTAATTGTTGCAAGCCAGCACTACACCTACTATATTCTTTCCAATATCGTGCACGTCACCTTTCACCGTTGCCATTAATATCTTCGCAGCCGGCTTTCCAACATTTCCGCTCTTTCGCTTTTCTTCTTCTAAGTAGGGAGTTAAATAAGCTACCGCCTTTTTCATTACCCGCGCACTCTTTACCACTTGTGGCAAAAACATTTTACCGGCACCAAAAAGATCGCCCACTACATTCATTCCGTTCATGAGCGGCCCTTCAATCACGTGCAACGGTTTATCAAACTTGTGCCGAACCTCTTCTATATCTTGATCAATAAAATCGATAATGCCTTTTACTAACGAGTGCGTTAGTCTTTCTTCCACAGTACCTTTTCTCCATTCATCATCTTGCTCCTTCTTCTTAGCTGATCCTTTCACCGTTTCTGCAAACTCCAGCAACCGCTCTGTGGAGTCGTCTCTCCGATTCAACAATACATCCTCCACGCGTTCCAATAATTCCTTCGGTATTTGATCGTATACCTCCAACATGGTTGGGTTTACAATTCCCATATCCATACCGTTTTTAATGGCATGATACAGAAACACCGAGTGCATCGCTTCGCGCACCAATTGATTTCCTCTAAAAGAAAAAGAAACGTTGCTTACCCCTCCACTCACGTGTGCATGGGGTAGATTTTCTCTAATCCATTTTGTTGCTTTGAAAAAGTCGAGCGCATAGTTTCGATGTTCATCAATACCCGTTGCCACGGGAAAAATATTTGGATCGAAGATGATATCCTGTGGAGGGAATTTCACTTTGTCAACCAGAATATCATACGCTCTTTTACAAATATCAATTCGCCTTTGATAAGTATCTGCCTGACCAGCTTCATCAAAAGCCATCACCACGGTAGCTGCTCCATATCTTTTAACCAGTTTGGCTTGACGAACGAACTCCTCCTCACCTCCTTTTAAGCTAATCGAATTTACAATACCTTTGCCTTGAAGGCATTTTAGCCCCGCCTCAATTACATGCCATTTCGATGAATCGACCATTACTGGGATTTTTGAAATCTCTGGCTCACTTGCCATTAAATTCAAATACTTTACCATGGCAGCTTCTGAATCAAGCATCCCCTCGTCCATATTTACATCAATGACTTGCGCACCTCCGCGCACCTGATCCAAGGCTACTTCAAGCGCCTCGTCAAATTTGTCTTCTTTAATTAATTTCAAAAATTTCGCAGAGCCAGTGACATTGGTTCTTTCGCCAATGTTGACAAAGTTGGACGCTGGCGTTATTACAACACTTTCTAAGCCACTAAGGAGTAATGGTCGAGAGTGGATGGTCGATGGTTGATCGTTATCTGCTGACGTTAGGCTATTCATTCTGTTTGGTAGGCTTGATTATTTGTTATGATTCAGTGATTGGCATTCGCATTAGCGATCAACCGACAACGATTCACTAGCTACAATTCTCGGTTTATACTTAGCGGCCAGCGTTGCAATTTCCTTAATATGATCTGGCGTTGTTCCGCAACAGCCCCCAACAATATTGACCAATCCTTCTTTCAAAAACTCTTCAATTTCATAACCCATTTCATGAGCATGCTGATCGTATTGGCCAAACTCATTGGGTAGCCCTGCATTTGGATATGCACTCACAAAAAATGGTGCTTGCTCATTAAGTACCTGTAAGTACGGTCGCAATTGTTTAGCCCCTAGCGCACAATTAAGGCCGATACTCAATAAAGGAACGTGTGAAACTGAAATCAGAAAAGCTTCCGTTGTCTGCCCGGATAGCGTTCGCCCACTGGCATCCGTTATAGTTCCGCTTACCATAATCGGTAGCTCTCGCCCGGCCTCTTCAAAATACTCCTGAATTCCGAATAAAGCCGCCTTGGCATTTAAGGTATCGAAGATTGTTTCCACCAAAAGCAGGTCAACACCGCCATCCATCAATGCTTTCACCTGAAGTTTATAGCCATCTTTCAATTGGTCGAAAGTTACCGCTCGATAGCCCGGATTATTTACATCGGGAGAAAGTGAAAGCGTGCGATTGGTGGGGCCAACAGCACCCGCTACAAACCGTGGCTTGTGAGGCTCCTTGGCGGTAAATTCGAGTGCGACCTCCTTGGCTATTTTTGCTGACTGAAAATTTAATTCATACACGTAGTCTTCTAGGTGATAATCAGCTTGCGCGATGGTTGTGCCACTGAACGTATTGGTTTCGGCAATATCTGCTCCGGCTTCAAAGTATTGTCGATGGATGTCTTTGATAATATCTGGCCTTGTAATCGATAGCAAATCATTGTTCCCCTTAAGTGGATGCGCATGATTTTTAAATCTTTCGCCTCTAAAGTCTTCCTCTTCAAGGGTATGCCGCTGAATCATAGTGCCCATAGCACCGTCCAACACTAGAATTCTTTCCTTTAAAATTTCTTGAATTTTCACGATTTTCTGATTTTGTTATTTATCCAGAAAGAGCCTTTGTAGAATGGCCGCTTATCTTCTTCACCTGATTAGTGAATGGGAGTTAGCACCAAGTTATTGGCAAGGTTGCTAAGACGTCAGCGGGCCCAGTCCCTCAGTCTTTCTGGATAAGCGATGCAAAGAAAAACATTAACTTAATGAAAAGCAATTTCTTCAAGGTGATATTTATTGAACTAGGTAAAGACCGTTTTCATCCCGAATTGCCTTCATGATTTTTTTTACTTAAAGGGAATAATTAAATATTGTAAATATTGATGCTCGAAGTTTTGTTCAATCATGAATAAAAGTCTTACGCTGCTCTTGTCTATCTTTGATTGTGCTTGCACTTAAGGTTCAACACGGCCTTGCCCAACAAACGCATCAAGACATCCACTTTGATCACCTCTCTATGAAGCAAGGATTGTCTCAAAGTTCATCTATTAGCGGGCAGGGGGTACTTCGGACATTCGCTTTGTACCCGAAGAGAAAAAAAATATATTGGATCGATTGATAGTTCGCCATGCGAAGTGGCACGACCGAATCGCCTTTTAAATTGATTTAGTTTTAAGAGAATAACAAGCAAGATTCCCGATATTGTTGCCCGAAATTTCCATCAACTATGAATAAAAACCATAAGCTGCGCTTTTATTTTTCAATTATGCTTGCGCTTACTGTTCACCACGCACTTGGCCAAAACGCCCAACGGGAAATGCGTTTCGAGCACCTCTCATTAGAGCAAGGGTTGTCTCAAAGTTCAGCTATTAGTATTTTACAAGACCACCTAGGTTACCTCTGGATAGGTACTGAAGACGGACTTAATTCTTATGATGGCTATCATGTTACCGTTTACCGACATGATCCAAAGGATACGGCCTCGATTTGTAGTTATCCGATTTATTCCCTATGTGAAGACCGCTCTGGCTCGCTCTGGATAGGCACGTTTGGCGGAGGGCTGAATAAATTCAACCCCTCAACCAAATCCTTTGAACATTTCACCAACGACCCTAAAAACCCCCAGAGCCTTAGCAACAACTACGTCAGGGCAATCTATCAAGACCGCTCCGGCTCGCTTTGGGTAGGCAGTGATGGGGGCGGACTGAGCAAATTTGATCCTTCAACCAAAACGTTTGAACATTTTACCAACGGCCCCAAGAACCCAAAGAGTCTTAGCAATAATTCCGTCAGGACAATCTATCAAGACCGCTCAGGTTCGCTTTGGGTTGGTACAGATGGGGGTGGGCTAAACAAGTTTGACCCTGCAACAAAATCCTTTGAGTGTTTCAAAAGCGACCCCAAAAACTCCAACAGCCTTAGTAATAACAACATCAAGGCAATTAGCCAAGACCGTGCAGGTTCAATTTGGATTGGCACACAAGGTGGGCTTAACAAGTTTGATCCTAAAACGCAACTGTTTGAACATTTTATCAACGACCCCAAGAACCCAAATAGTCTTGGTAATAATACCGTTGCCTCCATTTATGAAGACCTATCAGGCATGCTTTGGGTTGGCACATTTGGTGGAGGCATGAACAAATTTGATCCTAGAACCAAGACTTTTGAACATTTCACCAACGACCCCAAAAACCCAAGTAGCCTTAACAGTAATAACATCTATTCAATTTATCGAGACCGTGCGGGCTCTCTTTGGATTGGCACCAATGCAGGCGGGCTGAACAAAATCGATCTCACGACCAAATCGTTTGAACATTTCCGCAACGACCCCAAGAACCCGCATAGTTTGAGCAACAACTACGTTTGGTCAATCTATCAAGACCGCTCAGGCTCGCTATGGATCGGCACCCAAGGTAGTGGGTTGGACAGGTTTGATCCCACGACCAAATCGGTTGAACATTTTACCCACGACCCGATAAACCCTCATAGCCTTAGCAACAACAACGTATTCTCAATAAACCAAGACCGCTCAGGGTCGATTTTGATTGGCACGTATGGTGGTGGACTTAACAAATTTGACCCTATAGCAAAATCGTTTGAGCATTTCATCAACGATCCGAAGAAACCGGAAAGCCTAAGCAGCAATAATATATTCTCGATCTATCGAGACCGCATAGGCGTGATTTGGATTGCAACTCAGGGTGGCGGTCTAAACAAATTTGACCCCGCGACCAAAACTTTTGAGCGCTTCACCAACGACTCCCAGAACCCCCGTAGTTTGAGCAGTAATTTTGTCTATTCGATTTTCCAAGACCGCGCGGGCTTGCTTTGGGTTGGAACACAAGATGGTCTGAACAAATTTAACCCTACTGCCAAATCCTTTGAGCGTTACGCCAACAATCCGAAGAACCTACAGAGCCTGAGCAACGATATTGTTCTTTCCATCTGCCAAGACGGTTCAGGTTCGCTTTGGATAGGCACCAGTAACGGACTCAACAAGTTTGACGCTACCGCTAAATCCTTCACATCTTTTACCATGAAAGACGGACTCCCAAATGATTGTGTGTATGGCATCTTGGAAGATGCGCAAGGCAATCTTTGGCTCAGCACCAATAAGGGGCTCTGTAAGTTTAACCCAAAAACGCTCGTCTGCCGTAACTACGATGTATCGGATGGTCTACAAAGCAACGAATTCAATTCAGGAGCTTACCATAAAGGGCAAGACGGAAGATTTTATTTCGGTGGGAACAATGGCTTCAATGCCTTCTTTCCCGATAGCATTAAGGACAATCCATACTTACCGCCCATGGCCATCACCGATTTTAAGATCTTTGACAAAAGTGTCAATTACGGCTTAATCCCCCACGATATAGTGCTGAACTACGACCAGAACTTTTTCAGCTTCGAGTTCAGCGCCCTCAATTTTATCCTGCCCGAAAAGAACCAATATGCCTACCAAATGGTCGGTTTTGACAAAGATTGGATCTACTCGGGCACGCGCAGGTACGCGAGCTACACGAACCTGGACCCGGGTACGTATACCTTCCGCATAAAAGGCTCCAACAACGATGGGGTATGGAACGAACAGGGCATCAGCATAAAGGTGGTGATCAACCCCCCGTGGTGGCTTACTTGGTGGTTCCGAGGAGCACTGGTTGTGGGTTTGGCAACGGCCGCCATCGGTGTCTACCTGGTCCGCACACGACAGATCCGGCAGACCAACCGAAGGCTCAAGACCATGGTAGAGGAAAGGACTAAAGAACTCAGGGAGAAGAATGAAGAGATAGCCGCCCAGAACGAGGAACTGGTTCAGAGCGAGGAGGAAATATCCTCCCAGCGAGATCAATTGGCTGCCCAGAACGAGGAACTGCATCTAAGTCGCGAAGAACTTGCCAGCCAGAACGAAAAACTACAGGACGCCCAGTCGGTGATAGAAGAGCAAAACCAGAATTTGGAAGGGGAAGTGGCCAAGCGCACCCTTGAACTGACTGTTCAGAACCAACAACTGGAACAGTTTGCCTTCATTGCCTCCCACAACCTGCGCGGCCCGGTGGCGCGCATGTTGGGTCTGGGAAAGCTTGTTGGTGCCGGGGCCATTGCCGACAACGAGAAGGAGTATGTGATGAACAACCTATTGGAAAACACCAAAGAACTGGACACGGTGGTGCGCGACCTGTCGCATATCCTGGACATACGAAACACCCAGCAACAGATAACCACCACCGACCTTGGCAAAGAGCTTGCCCTTGCCGAGCATACACTGGCGGCAGAAATCGCTGAGGCTGGCGCAGTGGTGATGGCAGACTTCGCCCAACTGGAAAGCCTTGAGACCGTTCGCCCCTACATCCAGAGCATCTTCTTGAACTTGCTGGACAACGCGATCAAATACAGGGACCCAGACAGGCCGTTGGTGGTGAGAGTGACAGCCCAGGCAGAGGGCAAGTTTGTGCGCATCAGCTTTGCCGACAATGGTTTGGGGATAGACATGGAAAGAGACGGTGGTAAATTGTTCACCTTGTATGCCCGTTTTCATTTCGATGTAAAGGGCAAGGGGATGAGTCTTTTTTTGGTAAAGACCCAACTGGAGGCCATGGGCGGCAGGATAGAGGCCGAGAGCACGGTGGGCAAAGGAACAACGTTCAACTTGTTCTTAAAGAGAGAAGAAAAGTAAGTATTGATAAGCTCCTATAGATGAAATGGCCATTAATGAAACCCGTTGCCAGGTACCATCAAAACAAGAAGCTGAAAGGCTTCGTCATTTATTACTAGATTTAAACAAAATCCTACCCATTATGTACCAAATAGTCAATTACAATAATGATTAACTGATACAGTTTAGTTTACAGTTCTTAACAAGTTTAATTTAACCTATCTTTCGTTTATTAACTATTACCCTTGAAACTCGCAGCTATTGATATCGGCTCCAACGCCATCCGTTTCCAAGTTTCATCCGTACTTGATAACGGCACACGCATCCTTTTTAAAAAACTGGAATATATTCGCTTTCCTCTGCGATTGGGTCATGATGTATTCGGTACCGACAGGATTAGTGAAACAAGCATTGCAAAGTTCAAGAAGCTAATGAAAACTTACAAACTTTTGCTTGAGCTATATGAGGTGGATGATTATATGGCCTGCGCCACATCAGCCATGCGCGAATCAGAAAACGGTGAAGAATTAGCAAACACAGTTTTGAAAGAGTGTGGCATCCAAATTAACATTATTGATGGAAAGCGAGAAGCCGAATTAATCAATAAGGCCATTCATTCCTACTTAACGGATAAGACCTATCTGCATATTGATGTGGGTGGAGGTAGCACCGAATTGAACCTATACACGCACGGAAAGAAAATTAAGACTCGTTCTTTTAAGATTGGATCGGTGCGGGTATTGGAACATCACGATTCACCCGTGATTTGGAAAGAAATGGAGAAGTGGATTAGAGACAATGTGAAAGAGGAATTTGGTCGGGTTACATCTGTGGGTACCGGTGGAAATATCAGCAAGTTGTTTGACCTGGCGGAGTTGAAAGCCGGTGCTGTAATGAGTTTAAAGAAAGTAAAAGAGCTTAAATCATTCATTGAAAAACACACAATCGAGGAGCGCATTTATAAGCTACAGATGAATCCGGACCGTGCCGATGTAATTGTACCTGCCAGTGGGATTTATATCAACGTAATGGAGTGGGCACATTCACACTCCATCATCGTACCGGAAGTCGGCCTCAAGGACGGTATCATGCTCGATCTTTTTGAGAAGAATGCCAAACTTAAAAAAGTTTCTTTTATAAATACGGAAGACCAATCAAAAGGAAAAAAAACAACTCCGATTTAGAATCAAAACAACTTAACATCCATCACCTTTTCCTTTGTGATATTAAAAAACTCCTGGTGAATATTGAAAGGTTCTTCGCCATTCAATTGGCGTTTCGAATAAGTACCATCCTCATTCATCAGATAAGAGTTAACATTATCTCGCAGGTTGTAACGCAATATGTTCATAGCCTGTTTCTTAACGAGATCACCTTCTAGCATAAACAACGATTCAACTCTTCGATCAAAACTTCGCACCATAGCATCTGCACTTCCTATGTACACTTTTGGGTCATTCGCATTGTGGAAATAGTAAATACGAGAATGCTCTAAGTACTCGCCCACGATAGAAACAACTTCAATATTTTCACTGAGCCCTTTTCTGCCAGGTCTCAAACAACACATGCCTCTGATAATCAATTTTATTTTTACGCCCGCTTGCGATGCCAGGTAAAGCTGTTCGATCATAACATCGTCTTGCATAGAATTAAACTTGATAATAATACCAGCCGTAATACCGTTTCTGGCGTTTTCAGCCTCTTGCTTTATCAACGCACAAAGTTGATTTCGCATATCACGCGGAGACGTAATCAAATTGCGATAAGTGAGCGGTTGGGAGTGGCCTGTAATGACATTGAAAAATTCTGAAACGTCATTACCATACACTTCATTTGTGCTCAATAATCCGATATCGGTATAAAATCTCGATGTAGTTTCGTTGTAGTTTCCACTTGACAAATGTACATATCTATACACTTTGTCATCCGGATCTTTTCGCACAATCAAAAGAAGCTTAGAATGTGTCTTTAGGCTGTTGACACCATAAATAACAAAACAGCCAGCCCGTTGAAGTTTTTGAGCTTCCCGCAAGTTATTCTCTTCGTCAAAACGCGCCTTGACCTCAAACAACACCGAAACATGTTTACCAAATTCAGCCGCCTTTAACAATGCCGCAGTGATGCGTGAATCTTTTGCAACCCGATAAATAGTGATTTTAATTGAGAGGACGTAGGGATCTTCAGCCGCTTTTTCCAACAACTCTAGTACGGGCTCCATTGAATTGAACGGATGGTGTAATAGTATATCGCGCTCCTTCAATACCTCAAACAAGTCACGTGTGCCTTGTTCTGGAAAAGTAATTGGTTTAATTGGTGGCCTTAATGCTGCTCTTTTATTCTTAAAATCTGAATGACCTATGATCTGCATCAAGCCGGTAAGGTCAATCAAGCTTTCGTTGGGAACTCTAATGATATTTGAATCTTCTATATCCCATTGGATCTTAAGAAGACGAAGTAGCCATGGATCGGTGTTGTCAAGCACATCAATACGAACAACCCGCCCACTCCTTCTAGTTTGAAGTTTGCGTTTCAATTCTTCTAAAAAGTTCGATTCAATATCCTCGCTCTCTTCTAGCGTAAAGTCACCATTCCTATTGATCCGGAAAAGATTAACGCTGTTAATTTCAATGTTTCTAAATAACTGTTGAATATTATACTTGATAGTGTCTTCAATAGGAACAAAATTAATGAACCCGACAGCGTCCTTTATTTCAAGAAAACGCGGTAGGTTACTTGGTATTTGAATAAATGAAATTTTCTGTTGGTTATGCGGCTCTTGCGGAGCTTTGGTTACTACACCTAGCAATAATCGATTGTTTTTTAGAATAGGAAACGCGTGATATCCATCAAACACCATTGGCGTAAGCATGGGATAAATCACTTTTGTGAAATACTCATTTACTTTTTCTCGCCCCTCTGGCGACAATTTCGATATATCGCAAATGCAAAAGTTGTTGGCTGAAAATAATGGCTTTAATTGTTGAAGGTAAGTAGCATGTTGGTCCCGTTCAAAATGCTGTATCTCACTTAGTAATTTGTCTTTAAAGGGAATTTCCCGCAAGCCACTGTAGTCGTAACGCTCCTTTCCATAGTCCAAATAGTTGTATAAACTTCCGACTCGAATAGTGCAAAATTCATCCAAGTTAGAAGCAGTGATCGATAGAAACTTAAGTCGATCGAAAACACTTCGAGTACTATTTTTTGCCTGATCTAAAACCCGATAATTAAACTGAATCCAACTAAGATCGCGACTAATAAAATTGCTATCTAAAATTTGTTTTTCAACTGCATTACTTACCACAGGCGCATCCATAAATTTCTTTTTTGAAATAAAGATCGAAAGTAAACGGTTAAAGTTGATAGTTGTAAAAAGTAAGGTTAACCTATTGTGATATTTTCAAAACTAGATATCGATACGGGCATATTTGGCATTTGCCTCAATAAACTCGCGCCTTGGCGCTACTTCATCTCCCATTAGCATCGAAAACAAGTGATCTGCCTCTACTGCCGATTCGATTGTGACGCGCTTCAGTGTTCGTCTCACGGGGTCCATCGTTGTAGACCAAAGTTGTTCCGGATTCATTTCACCCAATCCTTTATAGCGCTGTATGCCTACGCTATCTTCTTTACCATCTTTCGCCAATTCTTTTATCAGCGCTGCACGCTGTTCCTCCGTCCAACAATAGCGCTCTTCTTTACCCTTTTTTAACAAATAAAGGGGCGGCAAAGCAATGTAAATATATCCTTGGTCGATGAGTTCGCGCATATAACGAAAAAAGAAAGTTAGTATCAACGTGCGAATGTGACTTCCATCCACATCAGCATCGGTCATGATCACCACTTTATGATACCTTAACTTAGTCAGGTTGAGTGCCTTTTCTCCGTCATCTGTTCCAAAGCTCACTCCAAGGGCAGTAATCATGTTCTTGATTTCCTCGTTCTCATATATCTTATGCTCTTGCGCTTTCTCCACGTTCAATATTTTTCCTCGCAAAGGCAGGATAGCTTGGAAATGCCTGTCTCGTCCTTGTTTGGCAGACCCTCCGGCCGAATCTCCCTCGACCAGGTACAATTCAGAAATAAAAGGATCGGAACTAGCGCAGTCGGCCAGCTTACCCGGAAGCCCAGAACCAGTAAGTACATTCTTGCGTTGCACCATCTCACGCGCCTTGCGGGCCGCGATGCGCGCTTGAGCTGCAAGAATCACTTTGTTTACAATTTGCTTGGCCTCTTTAGGATGTTCCTCCAAATAATTTTGAAGCATTTCACCTACCGCTACATCAACTGCGCCCATCACGTCAGAATTTCCAAGCTTGGTTTTTGTCTGACCCTCAAACTGAGGTTCAGCAACTTTCACAGAAATAACAGCTGTTAATCCTTCACGGAAATCATCACCGCTAATATCAACTTTAGCTTTCTCCAAAAGTCCAGACTTATCAGCATAGCTTTTTAATGTTCGAGTCAATGCTCTCCTAAAGCCGGCTACGTGGGTTCCGCCTTCAATGGTGTTAATGTTGTTAACATACGAAACCAAGTTTTCGCTGTAAGACGTGTTGTAACTCATCGCCACTTGAACGGGAATATTACTACCTTGATTCTCGATATAAATTGGAAAGGGAATCAATTTTTCCTTCGTTGAATCAATATACTCTACAAACTCTCTTAAGCCGCCTTCAGACAAGAACAGGCTAGATCGAGGTTCGCCATTTTCTCCCATTTCCCTCAAATCCTTCAGGGAGATACTGATACCAGGGTTTAAGAATGATAACTCGCGTAACCGAGCGGCCACAGTTTCATAATTATATTCCCAGGCAGTAAAAATCTCCCGATCTGGCTTAAAATGTATCGTAGTCCCTCTTCGGTCAGAAGTGCCTATCACACGAACGGGAAACTGTGGTGTTCCTCGTTGATATTCCTGCTCAAAAATTTTGCCTTCGCGATAAACCGTGGCCGTTAGTATGTCTGACAAGGCATTTACGCAAGAAACCCCCACCCCGTGCAACCCACCCGAAACTTTATAAGTGTTTTTATCGAACTTACCCCCGGCATGAAGAACGGTCATAACTACCTCCAAAGCCGACCGCTGCTCTTTCTCATGCATATCGGTTGGAATACCCCTTCCGTTGTCCTCTACTGTTACCGAATTGTCGGTGTTGATGGTAACATGGATTTTATCACAATAACCTGCTAAAGCCTCGTCTATAGAGTTGTCTACCACCTCCCAGATTAGGTGATGTAGCCCACGAATGCCCACATCGCCTATGTACATGGCGGGCCGCTTCCTCACGGCCTCTAGGCCCTCTAAAACCTGAATATTACTTGCTGAATAATTAGATTCTTGTTTCTTCTGTTCTTCGTTCATTCTTTCAATTTTAAAACCTGCGAAGATAAGAAATTTAGAGGCCATTGATGGCATTAAAAATCAAATAAATGGACGATTTAAAGGATATAATTTTCAGGTCAAGGTTATGCCTTGGATTTCGTCAACTAAATTTTTAGTTTTAGACTAAACTACCCTCGCCTAAAAGGCGAGGGGTTGTAATTCGGCTAAAAGCCGACTAAAGAAGTGCAAAAGCCTCGGCTTTCAAACGGGAGCAATCGGAAGAGAAAAAAGCATACTCAGTGGTACAAGGCTGATTTTTTTGAACAGGTTAAAAGTAGAGTTTTTTTAATTTTAACCTAACAAAACAGTCAAATGAAAAAGATGCGCTTTACCGAGGCCCAGATTATTGGGATACTCAAC
>JBIKRT010000155.1:0-4145 GCA_044349005.1 Cyclobacteriaceae bacterium | reverse complement strand
GGCTATTGCGTTAGGAAAACGTTGCTCTTTTTATTAATTTTATTTCATGAGGAAAGAGCGAAGTTTTAAATTCCCCACCAGCGGCAAGCTGTAACGTTATGCTCAATGCCGTGCGGACAAAGCGGACGCCACGCACATTGGCACATTTGCTTGCCGCACATTCCAGCGCGATACCAAAGCAAGCAAAAGAGCCAATCTTCCCACCCGCGACAGATGAGTAAATATTGAGTAGTTTGACAAGAAATAAATAGATACCATTTTAAAGTATAAAACTCCCGACCGATGCTATTAAACAACTTGCGTTTTAGTTTGCGCCACTTGGGCAGACAGAAATTTAATACCACACTACACGTGGTTGGTTTAACACTTGCAATGAGCGTTTGTCTGCTTATTGGACTATTTCTTCGCTATGAATTAGGTTTCGACAACCAGTATGAAAAGGTTGACAGAATATATAGAGTGAATTCCGTTTGGAAAGAGTCAAATAAACAATTCGACTTATATGCCACTCCATTACAGTTGGCAGGAGCAATTCGCAACGAAATGACTGGTGTGGAAAAAGTAACAATGACACGCCCACAGTTTAAGTCAATAGTAGAGATTAATCCCCAAGAGATTTTTAAACAAGAACACATTCTTATTGTTGAGCCAGAATTCCTTGACATTTTTAACATTGATGTTGTTCGTGGTGACAATTCCGCTTTAAAAACTCCTTATCAAGCATTACTGAATGAAACTACTGCCACCAAATATTTTGGAAACGAAGACCCAATCGGAAAAACCTTTAAGTATCGTAACAAATTTATAATTACGGTAGCAGGTGTTTTTCGAGACATGCCTTCAAATACTCACCTTCCTGCATCAATACTTCTTTCCTATGTTTCCAATGAAGAGTTCCTTGACAATGGTGACACTTGGTACTTCGGTGATCTTACGTGGACTAAACTCGCAGCTTCAACTTACGTTGTTTTGACTGATAATTCTGATATAAAAAACCTCCAATCTCAACTTAAAGCGATAGCTGACAAGAATATCAATTCAGCTCCAACACTGGACAAGACAATTCGAGGTGATTTTGAAATACAGGCGTTGACCGATATCCACTTTGACACTAAACGTTTTGGAGGAGGCCCTTGGGTGGCCGCAGTGAATACTTCATGGCTCTGGTTTTTTGCTGGCATTGGTGTGGTGGTATTATTACTTGCTTGTATCAATTTCTTAAACCTATCAACTGCACAAGCTCTAATGCGCTCCAGGGAAGTTGGAATTCGTAAGACAATTGGTGCTCGCAGATCGCAACTTTTATGGCAATTCTTAAGTGAAGCGTTTATCATTGCACTTATCTCAGGTGCGCTCTCAATAGTAATATGCCAAGTTTCAATTTCTTCATTAAATACTTTATTGAGCAAACAAATTACATTCAACCTTCTTCAATCTCCAGAATTGATAATAGCACTGTTATTCTTTATTCTATTTACAGGCCTTCTCGCTGGTGTTTATCCAGCATGGTTTATTGCCAAATTCAATCCAGTAACAGCACTGAAATCTGGCATGTCAGGCACTGGGACAAGCGGAACGACATTTTTACGAAAAACACTTGTAATTGTACAGTTTACAATTTCAGCAGGGCTGTTGATTGCTGTTTTACTAATAGCCCAACAAGCCGCCTTTTTACGCGACAAAGATTTAGGTTTTGAGAAAAACAATATTGTCACTTTGGAAATTGGAAGTCACGATAAAATGCAAACATTTTCGAATGAGTTAATGCAAATACAAGGGGTGAAGGATGTTTCTTATTCTCGAACATCTCCTATTAGTGATGACCATTGGTGGAATACAATAAGCGAAACAGAAACAAGTGACAGAAAGAGCGTATGCGCAATTTATGGAGATGACCATTTCTATTCCGTGTATGGCTTGCGTTTGCTGAGTGGACATATCCCTCAGCAGGTTGAAAAATCTATCGACAAATCAGCTATCAAAACGCAGGCTAATAAAGTAGTTGTAAATGAAAGACTACTGAAAGAGCTAAACATGGGGTCACCTATGGAGGCAATAGGAAAACATTTCTGGTGGGGTGGAGACACGGAAATTTCTGGAGTGATTAAGGACTTTAATATTGAACCACTTAAATACGCTATTTCCCCAGCTCTAATCTTTCAAGACAAGGAAGTCTATACTCACGCGAATATCAAAATAGAACCAAGTGCCAATTCCCAAGAAACATTGGCTTCCATTGAAACAGTTTGGAAAAAACAATTCCCAGATGGAGTATATGAGTATACATTTGTGGACAATCAAATAGATTCATATTACAAATCAGAGAGTAGGCTTTATACCTTGTTCCGCATCTTTGCTGGACTGGCTATTTTGATTTCCTGCTTAGGGCTTTGGGGTCTTGTTACATATTCTGCTAAACAACGGACAAAAGAAATTGGTATCCGAAAAGTATTGGGTGCTTCTGTGAATGGAATTTTGTTATTGTTGACCAAAGACTTTCTAGTTATGGTTATTATTGCTTTCATGGTTGCTTCGCCCTTGACATATTACTTTATGAACGACTGGCTAAACAATTTTGCTTTTCATATTGACATTGAGTGGGGAACTTTTGCGATTGCTGGAATCACTTTAATCACTGTTGCAATGTTTACGGTTGGTATCCAGACTATAAAAGCAGCGTTGACAAACCCTGTTAGAAGCTTAAAGACAGAATAATCTAAGCGAGTAAATAAGTATGGCGACTGTGGACAATTTACAATTTGAAGAGTGAAGAAAGAAGTCCTCCTAAAACCACACCAATGCCAGAGCCGCACATGCCGACACGCAAACCAAAGCTCTGGCATCCGTGTGGTTGAGTACAGTGTAAGCACGGCACTGAGCATAACAAAATGTTTGCGCAATGGTGGGGTAACGTGTAAGTTCAAAGTGTTATCTTCGTCCAACGTTTGCCCACGCGGACAGTGGCGGCTTCGAAAGCCCACCACTGCGCAAACACAAACGTTAGCGGCAAGGCGTATGGACGACTAGAGAACAATAAGGAATCAAAATGAAAGAAACTGCGACTTATACTTTTATAATGAATTTTAGAGGCGGGACCTATTGTTCGCAACTTAAAGCATTTGACATCGAACAAGCTCTTAACAAATGGACAAATAAAATAAAGAAGGACAGTGCCGAAATCAAATACTTGACTTTGGACAAATTGACCAAGTTAAAAGCGGAAATTGGAAATGGAGAAAGGCCAACAAAACTCAAAGGACTGAAAAATATTTGGTTCTCTTTTTTTCTTTTGACAAATAAGGACGAAATTTATCTACACATTATAAAGACTGACACCGAGCCCAGCCGCTAACAAAATGTTTGCACAATGGTGGGGTGACGTGTTAGTTCAAAGTGTTATCTTCGTTCATCGTTTTGTGCGTGGGACAGGACGCGGCTTCGAAAACCCACCACTGCGCAAACATAACCGTTGTAGGCAAGCGGCAAAAAAAGATACAACCAAGAATAATGTTTGACGAAGACTTTTGCGGACGACTTGAATACGCGATTTCTGGAGCGTTGACAAAATCAAAAGATGTTGACTGGAGACGGTGTTGGTGTGACGGTGTGCTGCTACCCGACAACGAAACAGACTATTCACCAAGACAACTGTTAAAGACAAAAGAAGTTGTAACAAAAGCGTGGATTGACGAAGGACGAACAAAAGAAGGACAACGCGGACAATTTGTTTACGACATGAGACTAAGCTTCGGTGACAATTCCATGAACAAAATAAAAACGGGTGACAGACTTGAGGACTGCATTCCGGACGTTGGAGCAGACTCATGGATTGTTCTCGACCGACAAAGCCGGACAATAGAAGTCAAACTTATTTAAAGTGGGACATGCCGCCAGCCTACAACAATGTATTTGCGTCAAGCGGGGTTGACGCGTAATCCAACGTTTTCGTATCTTTAATGCGTTCGGTGTCGGGGACAGGACGCGGCTTCGGAAGCCCCGCTCGAACGCAAATACTCACGTTAGGTGCAATTGAACGGAGCCTTTTACAGCGTTCATCTTTTTACAAAGTCTTGTTTTCCATAGACTTCTCCTGAGCAACAAGTCTATAGCGAAACTAGTACGTTATCGTTTCAAGTCTTTGCGGT
>JBIKRT010000099.1:0-14848 GCA_044349005.1 Cyclobacteriaceae bacterium | reverse complement strand
TCCTTGTTCTTGCTGTTTGAGGATGCCCACGATTTGGCTCTCATTGAATTTTGTTGTTTTCATTTCTTCCCAATTTTAACGATTAAACTCTATTTATAATCGCTACTGTTTTTGGGGAAGCTTTCATCCTCATTTAAGGAAATACACGGAAGGTTAGTTAGTAAAATCTTAAGCCCTGTTTCTGTTGGCCCTTACGCTGTCCCCTATCTTTCAAAAGTAATTTCGAAAAGATATATCATGTTCCGAGCGATACTAATCTGATGAAAGGCAATCTAAAATAGAGTTTTTACTCTGCCTTACTTCAAATTTTTATTACTATTTAAACATGTATATTATGAAAGCCGCAAGTAGATCAATTGGTAAATTAGATTTTTTTTGGGCCATTGTGATCATTTTCTTCACTAGCTATTATTTCTTTTCTATTCTGTTTCACAATTAATTTTTTCTATGAAGGCCAAGCAATCAATGCTTGACCATTGCAAAAAAGTTTTGCAATGCGTCAGTTTTGATTCTCGCCTGTTTTGGAAGGAATATCGCAAAGCCGTTTTCTGGCTTGTGACTTCTGAGGTACGGGAATTAAAAAAATGGATCAGAGAAAACAGATATCATCACAATTTTAAACAAGCACGATCATGAAAACTCAAATAGCGATAATTGTAACAAGCTTAATGTTATGTTTTAGTTGCGCCATTATAAGGCAAGGGGAGGTAGGGGTTAAAAGAAACTTAGGTAGACTAAGCCCGAAAATAAATGGTCCGGGATCTGTTGGTTTTAACCCGTTTACTACCACCGTAATAAAAATGCCTATCCGAACTATGAATATGGAGATCAATGCGAATCTTCCATCGAAAGAGGGTTTAAACGTAGTGGCGGTTATCTCGATACTTTATCGCATGACACCTGAAAAAGCTCCAGCCATTATTGAGACAATCGGTGTTGGGAATGAAGTAAATGTGATAAGCAGTGTGTTTAGATCTTCTGCTGCCGATGTCTGCTCTCGGTTCTATGCAAAAGATATGCATTCCGCCCAACGTTCGTCCATTGAAAAGGAAATTACGGAGCAGATGGCCAAAATACTTTTGCCAAGAGGATTTGAGATTGAAGCTGTTCTGCTAAAGAATATACAGTTACCTGCGGGTCTTGCTCGAGCAGTCGAGGAAAAATTAGAAGCCGAACAACAAGCGCAGCGTATGGAATTTTTGCTGGACCGAGAAAAGCGGGAAGCGCAGCGGAAAACCATTGAGGCACAAGGCACACGCGATGCTCAGAAGATTATTACCGAGGGGCTTTCTAAAGTAATTATTGAATGGCAGAGTATTGAAGCATTCAGAGAACTAGCGAAATCACCTAACGCGAAGATCATAATTACCGATGGTAAGACACCTCTTTTGATCAATCCTGCTGAGCAGAAATAGTTTTACTATGGGAGGCCAGCAATCTGGCCTTCCATATTACCGATTTAAATTCAAAAAAATGAAAACTGGCATATTTAAAAAGATCACGGTGGGTGCGTTACTTTTTGTTGTTGTATTAGCGCAGCCACTTTGTGCTCAGCGGAGTATTGCCAACACAGAGTTTAAGTCTATAAAGGAAGCATTTGTATACAGGGAGCAAGCCAGTTGGCTCGATCTAAGCAACAACGGGTTGACTTCATTTCCCGATTCGATTTTTCTTTTACCCAACTTGCAGTACTTAGATATCGGCAGGAATCAAATCCAGTCGATCCCAGATCAGATTGGCCAGCTTTCGAAACTAAAATACTTGGTTCTTTCATACAATAAAATCACGGTATTGCCTGAGAGTTTTAAGCAATTAAAAGTGTTGCAAAGTCTTTACTTGGACCATAACCGGTCGCTTGAAATCGAAAAGGTGGTTTCTACTTTAGCGAGTCTACAATCGTTGAAGATGCTCAGCTTAGCCGGAGATAATATTTCTATACTTCCTCCGGGCATTGCGAAAGTAAAAAGGTTAGAATCGATAGATTTTTCTGAAAATCAGATCTCCACCTTGCCAGAAAATATGCCCCAGTTAAAACACTTTCATGTGCTGTATATCAATAACGATTCTTATTTTAATTTCGAGAATAATATTCGCGTGATTAAGAATATTAAAAGGCTAACCGAACTGCATGTTGAAAATGATGGAATTACTTCCTTGCCAGCTAATATCAACCAGCTAAAAAAGGTAGAATATCTTTTTTTGGTGGGAAATAAAATCAATGCGCTCCCTCCTGAAATAAATCAAATGAAACATCTGCGTTTTCTCGATTTGACGGATAACCCGTTACCACCACTTTTTAATGACGACTACCACAGAAGATTAGACCCGAAAGTTGTAATAAAATTACCGAGAAAAAATTAATTGCCTTATCTAAAAAAAAACTATGAATAATCGACTATACACTATTTTTTCTTTTTTCGTTTGCTTTGTCTTCATCGTATCGTTAACGAGCGCGCAAGAAACTACCCCAGTTACTATTGAGCGAACAAAACGGAACCTGCAGCAAGAAAGAGAAAAGATATTCATTCAAGCACTGCAGCTCACAGTATCCCAAGCAGCTGTTTTCCATCCTATCTTCGTGGATTTTAATAGGGAAAAACGAGTGTTAGATGATTTGCTTTTATCTCTCTTTGTAAAGTATGGAGATAACTATCAACACCTTAATGAAAAAGTAATGGGCGAGTTTATTAAACAATCAGAAGCTTATGAGCGAAAGGAGTTAAAAGTCCGTAAGCGGTATTATAAAAAATTAAAAAAGGAAATCTCTACAGAGTTAGCTTCTCAATTTTATGAGGTAGACGATTTCGTTTCCACCACGCTTCGCATAAATGTATTAGCTGGTTTACCTTTTACGAATAGTATTTCTAAACTGGTATTGAATTAGCCGAATTTAAATTTTTAAAATAAAATCACAGATACTTAATAAAATTAGAAGACGATGAGTGAAACCGTATTGCTTTGGATATTTTTTAATGTTTTCGTGTTGGCCATGTTGGCTTTAGACCTTGGCGTATTTCATAGGAAATCGCATGAGGTTTCTGTGCGAGAAGCGCTCACCTGGACGGTCGTCTGGATCACACTAGCAATGTGTTTCAACCTGTTTGTATTTTATTATTTTGATAAAGAAAAAGCATTGGAGTTTTTTACAGGATATCTCATTGAGAAATCTCTTAGTGTTGACAATATTTTCGTTATCATTCTTATCTTTTCATATTTTCAAGTACCTGCTGCCTATCAACATAAAGTGTTGTTTTGGGGTATTCTTGGAGCGCTTGTTATGAGGGTTACTTTTATACTTACAGGCGTAGAGCTTATCCACCGGTTCCATTGGCTAATTTATATTTTTGGAGGTTTCTTGATTTATACAGGGATTAAAATGTTGACTTCTGGCGATGTGAAGATCGATCCAGAGAGGAATCCACTCGTTAAGCTCGCCAGAAGAGTGATGCCCATAACACCGAGCTTTGAAAAAGATAGATTCTTCGTAAAGCGGAATGGATCGACATGGGCAACCCCGTTATTCTTAGTCGTGATTTTGATTGAGACTACCGATTTGATTTTTGCTGTTGATTCGATTCCTGCCATCTTGGCAATTTCTGATGATTCGTTTATCGTTTATACTTCCAATGTATTTGCCATACTTGGATTACGCTCGCTTTATTTTGCATTGGCGGGTATCGAGAAGTATTTCAAGTATTTAAAGTATGGACTTTCCGCCATTTTAGTATTTGTGGGAATGAAAATGTGTATAACTGATTTCTATAAAATACCGACAGAGATTTCTATCATCATTATTGTTTTTATATTAACAATAGCAATGGCGAGTTCAAAGATTTTTCATACTAAGTGATAGTCAGTATTTTTACCGCTTTTTATACCTCGTAAAACTCATGTTCAAATCCATTTTTTGTGTTTTGTTAATATCAGTTTTTTTTAGCTCGAAAGGCCAACAAAATCTCTTCAATATTCCTTCGGGAGATATTACACCGAAAAATAAGTTCTTTTATCAGCACCAGCTTAATTTTTATTCAGTCAATGATTTTGAGTCGAAATCGCAGGTTGTGTATGGTGTTGGAAAAAGGTGGGATGTAGGATTAAACTTTGTCGACCTGCCATTAAAATTCGGCAATGGCAATGTGTTGTCTTTCAACGATGACAGCAGGCGAAAGCCTCTTTATCCGCTTTTAATGTTTACACTTCAAAAGCAAATTGAGTTGAAACATGATCTGTTTCTCAACGCGGGAACTCAGATCGGAGCCAACGTCACCAACAATGTAGGCAATAAAAAGTTGGCATATCTGAATTATGCGCTTGTGAGGTGGCAACCCAACAATCGAGGTTATTTCATTGTAGGGCCTTATCACACCAATGAGGCATATGTAGGTGGAGGTCAGACCAATAGCGTTGGATTAATGGCCGGTTACGAATATAAATTGGGTAGGAAGTGGGTTTTGATGGGCGATTTTATTTCGGGTGACCACAAAAAATCGCAGACTGTTATTGGTGGCGGCTATAATGTGAGTGGTAAACTTCAAGTGTTTTTAGGTTCTTTATTTGCTTTCCCTAACAAAGAACTCGATAACGGTGTAGTGTTAGAGATTAATTGGTACGGGTGGAATTTTTTGGATTCGCATGAATAGATTTAAGTTTTGTGCAGAAATAATTCTGTTAATTTTCTTTTTCTTGTTTTCTGATTTTGCATTTTCGCAATCGTTGATTGTTGGCATGCCCAGTATAGATGTTGCTGAACAGCATCATGTGGAAGTAACCCATGAAACGCAACTTAACTTTTGGGATAAACCTAAAAAATGGAATAGTTTCAATTTTGCGTGCTACGGTTTAGGCCACCAGGCAGAACTCACCACTACACTTAATAATCTTTCCAATGAAGGATCAACTAATTTGGCTCTTGGTGTTGGTTTAAAGAAGATTTTGCCGCTGGTGAAAGGAGACAATTACTGGGAATCAAAGATAGGCTTAGGAGGAAATGTGCAATACTCTACAATAAGAAGGGATTTCGGAATTTGGACATATGGCCTTTATAGTGTAAGACATCCCAAAACAAAAACGCGCCTTACTGTGGGTGTAAATTATGGACAATCGCAAACATTTGGTTTTAGGGAACGTACACAAAACGGTGGCTTAATCTTTGAGCCCAATAATCTAATCACATTTATCGGAGGTTTGGAACAACCTATCTATCGAAATGTTAGCCTCATTGGCGATTGGTATTCGGGTAGCCACGATCTTGCAGCATTTATCCCAGCAATTCAAATTGATATTGGCAAGCACGTTTTAATCCTTGGCTACAAATTGCCAAATTCGAAGCAGAGCGGAAACCAAGCCGTAATAGCTGAGTTTATGTTTAGCATTCCAACAAAATAATTCTCAAAACTTCTGAAATAAATTCAATTATTTTTCAAGCT
Organism: Cyclobacteriaceae bacterium; assembly: GCA_044349005.1. Taxonomy (GTDB): domain Bacteria; phylum Bacteroidota; class Bacteroidia; order Cytophagales; family Cyclobacteriaceae; genus ELB16-189. Next base: position 9,422 of record JBIKRT010000099.1, on the reverse strand, counting down.
TCTCACACCAGCAGTTTCGCTTTTAGCATATAATCTTGCATAACTAAATGAGTTTGTCTTGGCTATCTATTGCCTAAGTTGAATATTAGAATCTTTATCATGTTTTATCTATAGTGTTGTAATCAGATTTACGCTAACGATTGCAATGCTAGCTTCAAAAGTTTATTCTTCAAATAACACTCAATAATGATTGATTCTTATGATGATTTTATAAATTGTTTTTTTAACAAGAATATAATATCACATTTTGATTTAATTTAGACTATTAACTATGCTTTCTTCGGTCTTCATTACACGTGTTAGTAGAAAAGTATTTCGATGTATCCTATTAGCGTTAATTTTGGTGTCTATTGGATGCTCAAAATCTAACGATTCAAACTCTCTTCAAGAATTTCCGGTTACGCAAGTAATTCGTAAGGATACTGTTCTATTTCATGAATACGTAGTCGATATACATGCCGTGCGCAATGTAGAAATACGAGCGCGTGTGCAAGGATACCTCGACTTTATTTATGTAGATGAGGGTCAGTATGTGAAAGCTGGACAGCCTTTATTTAAGATTAATGATGAAGAATACAAAGCTGAGGAGGCTAAGACGAAAGCGATAGTTAATAATGCGATAGCAGAAGAACACGCAATGCAATTAGAAGTAGAACGCGTTTCAATTCTTGTGGAAAAGAACGTGATTTCGCAGACAGAACTAAGGTTAGCCAAAGCCAAGGTTGATATGGCGAAAGCCAAAGTAGAGGAGGCTAAATCGCATTTGTTACAGGCAAACATCCGGTATTCGCACACTAATATTAAAGCGCCCTTTGATGGTGTCGTTGATCGTATTCCATTTAAGATAGGGAGCCTTATTAATGAGGGACATTTATTAACTACACTTTTTGACTCTAAATATGTTTATGCATATTTCCGGGTGTCTGAAAAGGAGTACCTGAAATACATCAAAAGCCATCCAGACGATCGTAGATCAAATGATGTCGAGTTAATTCAGGCCGATGGGAATTTGCATACTCAGCCAGGAAAAATTGAAACCTTAGAAGGTGAATTTGATACCTCTACTGGTACCATTGCATTTAGGGCGAAGTTCCCTAACCCGCAAAATATTTTAAAGCATGGCTCAAGCGGTAAGATTCGCCTTTCTAATACCATTGAAAACGCGCTTATGGTACCGCAAAAATCCACTTTTGAAATCCAAGATAAAACGTTCGTGTTTTTAGTGGGTGCGGATAGCATAGTTAAGGTTAAAAGCTTCGTGCCGGGAGCACGACTATCTCACTACTATATAATTGAGTCGGGTCTTTCGGAGGGAGATCGTGTGGTTTATGAAGGCATCAAAGATTTGCGTGACGGTACGAAGATCAAACCTTTTACTTTATCAAGTGATAGTATTTTGGCGAAATCAGTCATAAGGCAATCAAAACCAAAGTCATAAATTTAAGTTAGGAGGCATAAAGCTGAGCTATGTTTAATAAATTTATAGAACGACCCATTCTTTCGTTGGTGATCTCGCTTTTCATCACATTGTTAGGTTTGCTGGCGTTGATCGATCTTCCCATCACTCAATTTCCTGATATCGTGCCACCAACGGTCACGGTGACCACCAATTACACAGGTGCTAATGCTGAAGTAGCCTCAAAGGCGGTAGTGACCACGCTGGAGCGATCGATAAATGGTGTACCAGGAATGACCTACATGACCTCCGTTTCAGGAAACGATGGCACGAGTATTATTCAGGTATATTTCAACGTGGGTACTGATCCTGATTTAGCCAACGTGGGTGTTCAGAATAGAGTTTCAACCGTATTGGATGAGCTACCAGAGGAGGTAATTAAGGCAGGTGTGGTTGTCGAGAAAGAGGTGACCAGTATGCTGATGTATCTGAACCTGTTGAGTACTGATCCATCAGCCGATGAAAAATTCATTTATAATTTTGCTGATATTAATATACTTGCTGAGCTAAAACGCATTGAAGGTGTGGGCTATGCTTCTATTGTTGGCGCCCGTGAATATTCGATGCGCGTGTGGCTAAAGCCAGATCGAATGGCGAGCTATGGAGTATCAACTCAAGAAATTATCAAAGCTATCCGAGACCAAAACATTGAAGCAGCCCCTGGTAAGTCGGGTGAAAGTTCAGATGGCGCTCCTCAAATGTTGCAATACGTGCTTCGTTATACCGGAAAATTTAATGAGCCACAACAGTATGAAAATATTGTATTGCGTGCCGACAAGACGGGATCTATTTTAAAATTAAATGATGTGGCAGATGTAGAGTTCGGGGTGCGTAATTACAATATTTTGTCAAAGGAGGATGGTAAACCTTCTGCCGCCATTATGCTTAAACAACGCCCGGGTTCCAATGCCAAAAAGGTAATAGAAAACATAAAAAAGAAGATGGAAGAATTGAGAAAATCTTCCTTTCCTCCCGGCATGAGCTATAATATTGGCTATGATGTTTCCAGATTTCTGGATGCCGCAATTGCCGAAGTAATTCGCACCTTGGTCGAAGCTTTCATTTTGGTGTCATTCGTTGTGTTTCTATTCTTACAAGATTGGCGGTCAACCCTTATTCCTGCACTCGCGGTACCAGTTTCATTGGTGGGTGCCTTTTTCTTTATGCAATTGCTAGGCTTCTCCATCAATTTGCTTACGCTTTTTGCTTTGGTTTTGGCCATTGGTATTGTAGTGGATAATGCTATTGTGGTAGTAGAAGCGGTGCATGTCCAAATGGAAACTAAAAATCTGGCACCTAAAGAAGCTACCCTTGCCGCCATGGGCGAAATCAGCAGCGCCATAATTGCCATTACACTAGTGATGTCCGCAGTGTTTATTCCGGTTGCTTTCATGTCTGGCCCGGTAGGCGTTTTCTATCGCCAGTTTTCGTTAACATTAGCGATCGCTATTGTCATCTCGGGCGTTAATGCGGTTACCCTCACGCCAGCGCTTTGCGCCATTTTGTTGAAGAATAATCATGGAAAAAAGAAGACGGGTTTGCTTCACAAGTTCTTTAAAAAGTTTAATAGCGGCTATGATTCATTATCAGATCGGTACCAAAAGCTGGTAAGAGTGATAGCTGGAAGAAAATCGGTTACGTGGATTATGCTCATAATCTTTTGCATCGCTACGTGGGGTATCAACTCTGTTTTGCCATCGGGATTTATCCCATCCGAAGACCAAGGGATGATTTACGCCAACGTAACGGCACCATCTGGTGCTACCGTGGAGCGTACTGAAGAAGTGATGGATCAGATTCAAGCCGCGGCAAAAGATTTGCCAGCTGTTGAGTCGGTTTCTACCTTGTCGGGATACAGCTTAATTACTGAGGGAGCGGGTGCTGCCTTTGGTATGGGTATGGTGAACTTAAAGCCGTGGGACGAACGCAAAGAAAATGCAGACGAATTGATTATTCAGTTACAGGAAAAAACAAAGCACATCAAAGATGCGAGTATCCAATTTTTTCCACCGCCCACTGTGCCAGGCTTTGGAAATGCCAGCGGGTTTGAAGTGCGCTTGCTGGATAAAACAGGAACCGGCAATCTTCAGCGAACGGCTTCCATTACTAATGAGTTTATTCAAGCGTTAAAAAAACGACCTGAGATTGCGGACGCTTTCACCAGCTTTGATGCCAGCTATCCGCAGTACATGATACATATAGACCAAGATATAGCAGGACAGAAAGGTGTGACAATTGAAAACGCAATGAGCAATTTGCAAACGCTTATTGGAAGTTATTATACCACCAATTTTATCCGCTTTGGCCAAATGTACAAAGTGATGGTACAAGCAGCACCAAACTATCGAGCGCGGCCGGAAGATTTATTGAAGCTTTACGTTAAGAATGATTTTGGAGAGATGGTACCGTACTCTTCGTTTGTTCATCTGGAGCGCGTATATGGCCCTGAACAATTAACACGATATAATATGTTTACTTCGGCTATGATAAATGGTGATGCGGCAAAAGGATACAGCAGTGGGGATGCAATAAATGCTATTAAAGCCGTTGCCGCAGAGAAATTACCAAGAGGTTTTTCCATCGAATGGTCGGGCATGACGCGTGAAGAGGTTCTATCCGGCAACCAGGCAGTTTACATTTTTTTGATTTGCCTTATTTTTGTTTATCTATTGCTATCGGCACAATACGAAAGTTTTTTGTTACCCTTACCAGTAATTTTATCGTTGCCCGCAGGCGTGTTTGGTTCATTTTTGATGCTGCAACTAGCAGGGTTACAAAATAATATTTATGCGCAAGTCGCGCTTGTAATGCTTATCGGATTGCTGGGAAAAAACGCAATTTTGATAGTTGAGTTTGCCACCTTTCGACAAAAAGAAGGATGCAGTATTTTAGATGCCGCGATTGAAGGAGCTGCTTCACGCCTGCGCCCAATCTTAATGACCTCATTTGCTTTTATTGCCGGATTGATTCCGCTATGCATAGCAACTGGCGCGGGCTCTATGGGCAATCGCTCCATCGGCACTGCCGCTGCTGGCGGCATGTTGTTTGGAACGCTTTTCGGAGTGATTATTATCCCTGGACTTTATGTGGTTTTTGCGAGTATGTCAAAAGCCATTTCCAAAAAAGAAAATCAATCAAAGAATATTATTGAATCTCATTCATAAACTATGGTTTTCAGTTTACCGAAATCAATTCTTATCGGCTCGCTTACATTTTTTTTAGCAGGCTGTAAGTTGGCAGAAAAAGTATCAGAGCCCGATTTGACTAAGATGCCTGAGCAATTTACTACATCAGTGAAGCCAAAGCAAAACACATCACTTTTGCCTTGGAGAGAATACTTTACCGATTCTTATTTGAATAGCTATATTGATGAGGCTCTAAAAAACAATCTTGATTTGAAAATTGCGTTGCAAAGGGTAAATATGGCGGGCGCAAATTTCAGTATTTCGAAAGGAGCTCTTTTACCAACACTTAATGCTGTTACCTCGATAGGTCAGCAGCGATTTGGTGAGTACACCATGGATGGCGTTGGAAACTTTGACACCAACTTCTCAAATAATATAACCGAAGATAGGCGGATACCAATCAACTTGCCCGACTATTACGTGGGTTTTCAAAGCAGTTGGGAGGCAGATGTGTGGGGTAAACTTCGCAACCGCAAAAAGGCAGCCTCGGCTCGTTTTATTGCCAGCGAAAAAGCGAGGCATCTCATTCAAACCCTAATAGTAGCCGAAGTGGCTCGCCACTACTATAGCTTACTGGCGTTGGATAGTAAATTAATAATTATCCGAGAAAACGTAAGGCTTCAAGAAACTGCGGTTACGCTAATTGCTGCACAAAAAGCGGCTGGGCGGGCAACAGAGTTGGCTGTAAAACAATTTAATGCTCAATTACTTAATACCCAAAGTTTAGAAGCATTGGTGCTGCAAGAAATCATACGTCTTGAAAATGAATTGAATTTATTGTTAGGTCGCTACCCCCAGCCAATTGCGCGTGGTGAATCTATCCTAAAACAAACATTGCCAAGCGCGCTACAAACCGGTTTGCCAACACAACTTTTAACTCAGCGACCGGATATACAGCAGGCAGAGTTTCAACTGCTAGCTGCGAGGCTTGATGTTACAGCTGCAAGAGCAGCTTTTTTACCTTCCTTTAACTTAACTGCTGGATTGGGTTTGCAGTCTTTTTCCGCACGTGTATTATTTACCACTCCGACTTCCACAGCCTATTCAGTATTGGGTGGATTAACTGCGCCACTTTTCAATCGGAATATGATTCGTGCTGAATACCGAAGAGCATCGGCAACACAACTTGAAGCATTTTATAGCTATCAGCAGAGCATTCTGATTGGCTACCAAGAAGTGGCTACCCAGTTGAATAAAATCGATAACCTGCAAAAATCATATCAATTCAAATCTCAAGAAGTAAAAACCTTGGAAGAAGGTGTCTCTATTTCGAAGGATCTTTTTGTGGCTGGTTTGGCCTCCTACCTTGAAGTAGTGACGGCTCAAAAAAGCGTGCTTGCTGCCGAGTTTGACGCAATTGATTCTAAGCAACTTCAATTCAATGCTACTATCGATCTTTACCGTGCTTTAGGTGGTGGTTGGAATTAACAATTGAGGTGAATAATAGAGGTGATTATTTCTTTTGTGGGGCCTGGCCCGCGATTGCAAGAATTAAGGGTGGACGATTGGTAGTGATTACCCACTCATCCTTTCTTCTTCTTCGCAATCTCTTCAATTGATCTTACCAATTTATCTAAATCTTGAATGCGAGTATAGACGTGTGGTGTTACACGAACGCAACTGATGTTTTCCCAAACAATCCCAACTGTATGGATCTTGTAATTAGTAAAGAGCGAACTATCAAGCTCACCGGGAGTCATCCCATCGATGCTTACGCCACAGATTGAGCAAGAGTATTGCGGTTTTAATGAAGTATGTATTTTTACTTTCGGGATTTGTTGGGCTTTTTCTGCCCAATAATTTTTCAAATATCGTACTCGTTCTTCCTTCCGTTTGTTACCTATTGCATTTTGAAAATTGATAGCTTCCCCAATTCCTTGTTCAATTGGGAAACTCCTTGTGCCAATGGTTTCAAATTTTCGTATGTCTCCGCTGCGGGGCTTGTCGTTGCAAACCAATGGCCAAATCTTTTCTATTTTTTCTTTTTTGATCCATAACAAGCCACTTCCAATCGGGGCGCTCAAAAACTTGTGTAGAGACGTTCCCCAATAGTCGCACTCAAGCTCGGGTATAGTGAAATCAAGGAGGCCAAATGAATGGGCAGAATCGCAAATAACTTCAATGCCATGTTTATGGGCCATTTGCGAAATCTTTTTGACCGGCATGATTTGTCCTAACCAGTTGATGATATGTGTTACATGAATAATTTTTGTTTTCGGAGTAATGGCTTTTTCAAAGGCATTTACAATTTCCTCATCGTTCTCTATCGGAAAATTAAAACTGATCTGTGTGTACTTGATACCTTCTCGTTGTTCACGTTGACGCCAGGCACTGATCATGTTCGGATAATCCTGCTTTGTGCCGATGACTTCATCGCCTGCTTTTAGTTCCAACCCAAAAATTACCGTATTCAACCCCTCAGTTGCATTTCTGTTGATGGCCACTTCTTCTGCACTGCAACCGGCAAGATCTGCCAGCTTTTGCCGCAGCGGCTCTCGTCCTTGATCCAAAATTCGCCACATGTAGTAGGAGGGACCTTCGTTCGAGAGTTTATTGTATCGCTCCACCGCTTCTTGTACAATTCTCGGAGAAGGACTTACGCCTCCGTTATTTAGGTTTATAATATTGGGATTTACTGTATAGGCTTGTTGAATTACACTCCAATAATCTTCGTTAGTTGCTACCTCGGTAGGCAATAAATCAACTACCTTTTGATTTGCTTGAGCAATATCTTCAGCATGCGCCTGGTTGAACAAGCTGGTGGATGAAAAAGCGCCTGCCAGTAATCCTACTTCCTTAAGAAACTTTCTTCTATTGGGCATATGTTTAAAAGTTAATTATAGAAAGTTAATGAAAATTTGAAAAAGTGTAATTATGGCTGATAGGGACTGATATAAATCACCTTCACGAAATGAGCCATCTTCTAAAAACGTTTAGTTTCCAAGCAAATTTTCCTATTTTTGCGGAATTATTAACTGAAAAAATTACCAATGGTTGATTTATTTTCAAAATTGCAAATGGAGGCTGGCCCGTTGGCCAAGTATTCTCATTTACCGGATGACTATTTCTTTTTCCCAAAGTTGGAGGGAGAGATTGGCCCTCGCATGAGATTTAACGGAAAAACAGTTTTAAACTGGAGTTTAAACAACTACCTAGGCTTGGCGAATCATCCAGAAGTTAGAAAGGCCGATGCTGATTCGGCAGCCGAGTATGGGTTAGCATCGCCCATGGGTGCTCGCATGATGTCTGGTAACTCAGTAAACCATTTGGAATTTGAAAAGCAATTAGCAGAATTCGTTCACAAAGAAGACGTGATGCTGTTGAATTACGGTTATCAAGGAGTTCTTTCCGTGATCGATGCGTTGGTTGACAGAAAGGACGTGATTGTTTATGATTCCGAGTCGCACGCTTGCATTATCGATGGTGTGCGTCTTCATATGGGCAAGCGCTTTGTTTACCCTCATAACAATATGGAAAACTTAGAAAAGCAATTGCAACGGGCGACTAAGTTAGCCGATGAAACGGGCGGTGGAATTTTGGTGATTACTGAAGGCGTATTTGGTATGTCTGGAAATATGGGCGATTTGAAAGGAATTGTTGCCCTTAAGAAAAAGTATAACTTCCGGTTGTTGGTGGATGACGCTCATGGGTTCGGAACAATGGGAAAAACAGGTGCTGGTGTGGGTGAAGAGCAGGGAGTTCAAGACGAAATAGATCTTTATTTTTCGACTTTTGCCAAATCAATGGCCAGCATCGGAGCGTTTATTGCCGGTGATCGAAAAATCCTTAAATTTTTGCGTTACACCGTTCGTTCACAAATTTATGCCAAGAGCCTACCCATGCCGCTTGTAATTGGGGGCATGAAGCGTTTAGAATTGGTAAAAAAACACCCAGAATACCGTGAAAACCTTCAAAAAATTATGAAGGCAATTAAGTCGGGCTTAAAAGAAAGAGGCTTTGCGATCAATGAGACACAGACCCCTCCAACTCCAGTTTTATTTAAAGGTGGTGTTGGCGAAGCAGCTAACATGTCTATGGATTTGCGGGAAAACTATGGCATTTTCTGCTCGGTAGTTATCTATCCGGTGGTGCCAAAAGACGTAATTATGTTCCGAATTATTCCAACGGCCTCACATACGCTGGCAGATGTGGAAGAGACGTTAACAGCGTTTTCAGCCCTAAAAACGAAGCTTGACAGTGGCTTTTACAGGAAGGAGGAACTAGTTTCGGTGACAAAAGGTTAAAAAAATTGGGTTTTTGATAGTTTTTAAACGTTTTTCTCTAAATTCGTAGTTAGAAACCCATAAAGAAATTCAAAACAACATAATTAACATGAAAAAATTCGAAGAATTAAAGGCCCTGATTGCTTCCATTGAAGGAGATGCAGACAAGTTTTATAACAAGGCAAATAGCGCTGCCGGAACGCGTGTTCGTAAAGGCATGCAAGACATCAAGAACCTAGCTCAGGAAATTCGTTCTGAGGTACAGGATTTGAAAAACAAGGAGGCTTAATTGCTTTTTTCACTTCTTTTTGAAAAAGGTAATGTACTGAAAAATGGTTGGTGCTTTTTTGATTGATTGTGCTTAATATTCCGGCCTCACCTGAAGAGGAGGAGAGCTCTGGTGGAGACCAACTCTTCGAGCAATAAGATGGGGCATAGACGAAAAAAGAGGGCTGGGCAATTAGATGTCCGGCCCTACTTTTTTTGGTATGCCCGATGGCTCAAAAACTCACTTGTCGTTAGACAAGTAAACATACCATTTTATGAAGTTGACACGAT
>JBIKRT010000030.1:0-46545 GCA_044349005.1 Cyclobacteriaceae bacterium | reverse complement strand
AGCGATTCTCCAATCGCTGATCAGGATCATGGCGGGTGAAGAATATTCCGCAGTTTTTACACTTGAACCTTTGCTTTCCTGATTGAACACCCCAGCGAATTACAGCTAAACTCCCGCAAGCCCAGCACCGCTTTTTTTGTCTTTTCCATAAACAAAAAAAGTTTAGTGAAACCACTTTCACTAAACTCCTTGTAACTATATGATTGTCAATGCCCCCAACGGGGTGTCCCCAACTATTTTTCAGTAATATGCCCTTTTGTGTAAATAGCGAAAATTTTTCTACTGAGGGTATCCTGCAATAAGCTTAACACGCTTGAGAACAACTTGTCAGCAATAAGGTTGACGCTTATAGAAAGAAGAGGGCCAGTCTGGAGAGGAAGCAAACTCTGCTAGAAAGCAACTTGTCAGGGATGATTCGCAAATTTTTGACAAATTATATCATCAAATTCACCAATTTTTTTTCGGTATAATACCTTTAAAAACATTTCGACTATCAATTTCAACCCAATAAGTATCTTACCTGTTACGATGGCACTCACGCTATCTTTTGAAGTATTCGATAAAAATTAGCATAGGCATGTTTGACAAACTTGACCATGAAATGTTTTTATTACTAATTACTGCGCTCTGCCGCTTAAAGCCTATCTTGATTTAACTCTTCTGTAGTTTACTTTCTTTCTCTTATAATGCTGCGCCTTCCTATGGCCTGAGTTATTTCCAAAGATAAAGTCAGTAGGTAAGTAATACTCCAACTTAACATTTAAAAGATAATAGGCGTCATTGGTTTTTGGATTACCTCTAACTTTTCCCTCGGTCAATATAGAAGGTGGATTTAGTTCCCCTCCCCTAAAAGATAAAGCTGCCTGGTCGGTACCGGGAGCAAATGAAGTTGGATAAGTTCTAGAACTTACGTCATCCAAATAGTCAGTAAAGGTCATTCTAAATCCACCTTCAATAGCGATATTGATGTCACGAGATGCCTTAACTCTAAGGCCTAAACCTATCGGGATTACAGGTGTAAAAGTAGAATAAGAAATACCTTCTGTTTGAACACTGGGTAAAGAGATTCTGGATCCTTTGAATTCAGTTGTAGGGTTAAAATAACAAAGTCCTAACCCAGTAAACCCATAAATATTAAGAGTAGGTCTTCTATAATATCGACCTCCAGCTGAAAATAGACTAAAAGCAAGCGTTCCACTAATTTCAAAATTATTACTCTGAAACGAAAGATTTCTATCTCTTCTGCCTAAGACCCCTGTAGGATCAGCGTCAGCATCACTACCTGCTAGTTGAAACCAAGTAGCGTCTAGCCTCACATTCACATGCTCGGAAAGATAATGCTGTAGCCCCACGTTAAGCGTAGGCTTTGTGTCAAATGAATTTCCGGTCTTTAGTTCTCCAAAATAAGTGGATAGGCCCATCCCCCCAACGAAAATTAATGACCTTTCTCGTCTAGCGTTATAGAAACTCTGCCCAAAGGAAGAGAAAGAGATCACGGCTATGAGACTGATTGCTAGGTAGATTTTTTTCATATTAATCCATTTTAGTCAAAAGTATAAAAAATTATCGAAAAATCCATTATTACCGAAGAACCTCTTTTATTTTTTCAGCTGCATCTTTCAACAAAATGGCAGAAAATACTTTCAAACCTGATTCTTTGATGATTTTTGCGCCTTCCTCTGCATTTGTGCCCTGTAATCTTACAATAATTGGCACCGGAATATTACCCACTTTTTTGTACGCTTCCACTACACCACTTGCCACTCTATCGCATCGAACAATCCCACCGAAAATATTTATTAAGATTGCTTTTACATTAGGGTCTTTTAAGATGATTCTGAAACCAGCTTCAACCGTCTCTGCATTTGCTCCACCACCCACATCAAGGAAATTGGCGGGTTCACCCCCAGAGATTTTTATAATATCCATGGTGGCCATAGCTAGGCCAGCACCGTTCACCATGCAGCCAACATTTCCATCAAGTTTCACATAGTTTAAGCCTGATTTCCCAGCTTCTACTTCCAACGGATCTTCTTCACTTATATCTCTTAGTTCTTCTAGGTCTTTATGCCTAAAAAGAGCGTTATCGTCAAGATTTACTTTTCCATCAACAGCCAATATTTTGCTGTCCGAGGTTCTTAAGACAGGATTAATTTCAAACATGGATGCATCCAATCCCATGTAGGCGGTATAAAGGGAATGAATGAATTTTACCATTTCTTTAAATGCGTTTCCTTCCAATCCGAGAGCGAACGCTACTTTTCTTGCTTGGAATGCTTGCAATCCAATGGCAGGGTTGATCCATTCTTTGATGATCTTTTCGGGAGAATGCTCGGCTACTTCTTCAATGTTCATTCCGCCTTCAACGGACGCCATTATCACTGGCTTACTCGTTGCCCTGTCTAGCAGGATGCTCATGTAGTATTCCTTTGGTTCTAATGTGCCCGGATAATAGACATCTTCTGCAATCAACACCTTGTTCACTTTCTTCCCAACAGCTCCGGTTTGATGGGTAACCAATGTTCCACCTAAAATAGCTTTCGACTTGTCAAATACCTCCTCAATACCTTTTGCAATTACCACACCTCTCGAACCGGTTTCTTTAATTGTACCTTTGCCTCGCCCCCCCGCATGAATTTGAGATTTAACTACAAACCATTTTGTTTCTGTTTCAATTTGTAATTCTTTTGCTGCCGCTACAGCTTTATCGGGGGTATCAGCAACGATTCCTCGTTGAACGGTAACACCAAATTTCTTTAAAATCTCTTTAGCTTGATATTCGTGTATGTTCATGCCTTGTATTTTGGAAGCAAGCTACTTTTTTAAACCTTTAATTCAAAAATAAATTGCCGACAGAATGTTAATTGCTAAAAAATTAGAAAAATCTTTCGAAGGGTTGAGGGTTTTAAAGGGAATTGATTTGGAGATTCAAAAAGGAGAATTGATTGCTATTGTTGGCGCTTCTGGGGCTGGAAAAAGTACCTTACTACATATATTAGGTACGCTTGAGCGACCCGATTCGGGATCTCTACAAATTGGAGGTAGCGAAGTATCTACCTTAGGGTCGGACGCTTTGGCGGAGTTCAGAAATAAGAATATTGGATTTGTCTTTCAATTTCATAATCTACTGCCAGAGTTTTCGGCCCTCGAGAATATTATGATTCCGGGGTTTATTGCTAAAAAAAATGAGAAAGAGATACATAGAAAGGCAAATGAATTGCTATCGATTTTGGGGATTTCTGAACGAAGAGATCATAAACCCTCGCAGTTATCAGGAGGCGAACAACAGCGCGTTGCCGTTGCCAGGGCACTCATTAATTCACCCGCGCTCGTTTTTGCCGATGAACCCAGCGGAAATTTGGATTCCAGAAACGCTACAGAGTTGCATAATTTGTTTTTTCAGCTAAAAAAAGAGCTTAACCAGACTTTTGTGATCGTTACTCACAACACACAATTTGCCGATTTGGCGGATCGCAAACTTGAGATCAAAGACGGAATCATTTTTAATGGTTAATTCAAACGCAATGCCAGTTCTAATGAAACTTCTTCAACGTCACACACACCATTTGAAGTTACCGAATTAATTTTTACTTGCTTTATTTCGTTTACTAAGATGGGATCATATTTGGCTTTTACCCGAACGTAGTTTTCTGTGTAACCATGCATGAAGCCATCTTCGATATCATTTTCAAAAAGAACAGTTAGATTTCTGTTTAGATTGCTTTGGTAAAAAGCTCTTCGTTTCTTTTCCGATAAATTATGAAGTTGTTTAGACCTCTCTTGTCGTTCCCTTAAAGATACGCTACCGGCCATCGTGGCTGCCGGTGTATTTTCTCTCTCAGAATATGTAAATACATGGAGGTAAGAGATGTCTAACTCGTTCAAGAATTTGTAGGTTTCCAAAAAATCCTCCTTGTTTTCCCCTGGGAAACCAACAATCACATCCACACCAATGCAGCAATAGGGTAGCGTAGACTTGATTTTTGCAACCCGCTCTTCATACAATTCACGCAGATACCTTCTGCGCATCAGCTTGAGAATTTTGTTGGAGCCTGACTGCAATGGGATGTGAAAATGGGGCACGAATTTTTTCGATTGGCTTACGAAATCAATTATTTCGTTAGTAAGAAGATTAGGTTCTATAGATGAAATTCTGATTCGTTCAATATCTGCAACTTGGTCTAGCGATCTTATTAAATCAATGAATTTTGCCACTCTGATTCCATTTTGAATTCCAAAGTCACCTGTATTTACACCTGTGAGCACAATCTCCTTCACACCCGATTGAGCAATCTCGTTTGCTTGGCGAACGATATTTTCTATACTATCGCTACGACTACCACCTCGGGCTAAGGGAATAGTGCAAAAAGTACAGCTGTAATCACAGCCATCTTGCACCTTTAGAAAAGTTCGCGTTCTGTCAGCGTACGAAAAGGACGCGTTAAAATTTGTTGCGGTGGTAATTTCAGTCGAGAATACTGCTGGTTCAGGTTTTCTGACAAAGCCATCTAGCAATTCAATTAGTTGGAATTTTTCGGCAGCTCCAAGAACCGCATCAACTCCAGGGATTTCGGAAATTTCCGTTGGCTTCAATTGTGCGTAGCAGCCAATAATAGCCACATAGGCATTGGGTGACACTTTTCGTGCTTCTTTTACGAGCTTCTTACATTTTTTATCCGCGTTTTCTGTTACTGAGCAGGTATTGATGATGAAGATATCGGGGGTGTCGTTGAATTCGACTTTTTTAAATCCTTTCTCTTCAAATTTTCTTGAAATGGTGGACGTTTCAGAATAGTTGAGTTTGCAACCGAGCGTATAGAAAGCTACTTTTTTCATACCAATGGCAAAAGTAATTCTATTGCGAAAATAAGTAAGCCTTAAAAAAAGAAAACCTTCGCTTACGCGAAGGTTTTCTTTTTGATATGAAGTTACAGCGATTTATTTTCCTTCGGGCTTATAAATGGCGCCAGTGGCAAAATCTACAATGGTGCCCGGCCAAAACAGCAGAATGTCGCAGATTAACGCTGCCACCCTTACATTTCGTTGTGGCTGACCAGCAGCTGGTTTTGTCTTTTGATATTCCGATACTTTCCCTCCAAACACTGTTGCGCAACTGGAAAGAACGGCTGCTAAGACTGTAAATGCGAGGATTTGTCTGATCTTGTTTTTCATAAATTTTGTAAGTTTTGTTTTGTTTGCAGTTGTGTTTGGCTTAAAAATATGTGCTTTTCTCAAAAAAATCAAATAAATCTGCGCTAAAACATGAGATTATTTGAATCATTTGCCATTGAGTGTTTAATTTTAGACTTCAACTGATGGAAAATGAAGCCAAAGTATATTATAATAGCGCTGTTATTGTTTAGCCAACTCGCTGTTGCGCAGGACAATTCTATCAGAAAAGTGGCTCTGGTGATAGGTATACGAGCTTATCAAAAAGTTGCTCCATTGCAAAATTCGTTAAACGATGCAAAAGATATGGCCGTTGTTTTGAAATCGAAAGGGTTCAATGTTATTGAGATTTATGACGCGAAGACAAAACGTGATCTTCAAGATGGTATAAGAACGTATTACGAAAAGCTGCATGGCGGTGGCAGTGCTGTCGGTTTACTTTATTACTCAGGGCATGGTATACAGGTGGACGGGGTAAACTATTTAATGCCAACAACGGCCGATCCGCAAATAAAAGCAGACATGGACGACCAGTGCCTCAATATGGATTATATCATGCAGGCACTGGAACAAGCCAGTAATGCGCTCAATATTTTTATTATCGATGCGTGTCGAAATAGTCCCTTTAGGAGTTTTGGACGATCAGCGGAAAAGGGTTTAAGCATGGTGAATGCTCCGAAAGGATCGTATATAGTTTATTCGACAAAACCTGGCTCAGTTGCCTCTGATGGCACGGGGAGAAATGGGTTATTTACTTCAAAACTTTTGAAGTACCTCAATACGCCTGATTTGAATATTGAGCAAGTTTTCAAAAAAGTTGCCAATGATGTTTCTGTCGAATCGGGCGATGCCCAACGACCTTGGATTTCATCGGATTACACCGGTGATTTTTATTTTACTCCTGGGAAAATGCCTTTTTCCAAACAACAATTGACCTCCAATAATCCTCCTTTGCCAAAGTCAGAATATCCTATTTCCAAGGGAGTTGAAAAGAACCCAGAAGCAATTACTGAAACATTTGATGTGAATGGGAAAGCGTGGATGAGTGGAAATTTCAATGGCACTCGATTCTCGAACGGAGAAGAGATACCACAGGCGAAGTCGTTAGAAGAATGGAAAAAGGCGGCTGCAGAGAAGAAGCCTGCTTGGTGCTTTTATAACAATGACCCGGTAAACGAGAAAAGTCATGGAAAGCTTTATAACTGGTATGCTGTTATTGACGCAAGGGGACTAGCGCCAGCGGGTTGGCACATCGCCACCGATGCTGAATGGAGTGAATTAATTACGTCTTTTGGTGGAGCAAGTGCTGCCGGAAAAAAGCTTAAAAGTAAAACAGAATGGAATACTATTGGCGCAGGAAATAATGAGTCGGGCATGGAGGCTTTGCCATCTGGAATTAGAAACTCATCGGGTAAATTTGTGAACCAAGGCGTTGACGCGAGTTTTTGGAGTTCGACTGAAAGCAGTATTTACAGTGCTTGGTTTAGATATTTTCCTTGTTGTTCAAACAATATCGACCGGCTTAGTAGTAAAAAGGACTATGGGATGTCTGTTCGGTGCGTTAGAGACTAATGGTATAGAGCACCAATGCAAGCTTAGTGAAATTCAAATAGTTGAAAGCACTTTAAATCGCTGGAGCTAAATTACTTTTCACTTTTCTTGAATTGGCTTTTTTTATTTTGTAATAAAAATCTATTTGCTAAATTTAACGTATGGATCAACCAAGGTTTACGTGTTCTAACTGCGGGTCGGACCAACTTTTAATTCAGAAGAGAGGTTTTGATGCAGAAAAAGCTATTATTGGCGACCTAATAGCAGGTCCGATAGAGATATTAGCTGGCAATATAGAAAGCAACGATAGTGTGATTACATGTCTTACTTGCGGCAACGTCTTTTATCCTGAACGAGATGAACAACCAAGCGATAATGAGCCTACAAAAACGCCAGACGTTAAACCGGTTAAAGAAATAGTGGAACGACAGGAACTTAAATTCAAAAAACAAGAACCAATCAACGAAAACTTTCATGAAGTCTTTTCGGTAATCTTCTTTTTTGTCGGTATCGTGATCATTGGTCTGTTACTTTACAAGCGATTTTTTTAACATAATTTCTATAGACCTGCCGTGTTATCTAGTTCTCATTTATAGCTAATTTTTTCAAGGCTTCTTTGTCTTCATTTGTAAAACCTACAAGAAAATAGTGCTTCATCTGTGTAATCGTCATTTCATCTAAAATGTCAATTACATTACGATAAATCGACTCCTCAGAGGGCTTTATCAAGATGACCATATTCTTTATTTTAGAATTGTTTTCCAGTAAAACTTTACGAACGCCATTTGCAGAGAA
Organism: Cyclobacteriaceae bacterium; assembly: GCA_044349005.1. Lineage (GTDB taxonomy): Bacteria > Bacteroidota > Bacteroidia > Cytophagales > Cyclobacteriaceae > ELB16-189. The sequence continues at coordinate 39,030 of JBIKRT010000030.1, read as the reverse complement.
GTTAGTCAGCTCAGGTGTGTGATCTGCAGTATACCAATAAATTTTGTTATCTCCGGCCAGTAGCAAAGTCAACACCTTTTCAAAATTGACCGGAGGTGCACTGATAATGTTTTCATCGGGCACATCTAACTTCATTGCAAAAGGCTGCACTAGCTTGGTGGTAAGTATGAAAAGGTAAGTAATAAAAACGCAAGATCAACCATTGGGGTCATATCAATGCGAGTACTAAGCTTTCTGCTTCTTACCTTTCCCTGACTGGGTTGTTGGGCTATTTCGGACATAAGAATGTAGTTGAATGTGGAACTTGTTTTTATAACTATCCTATTCAATCCAGAAATGTCGTTAAAGTCACATCACCAATTCTCTTCTAGTCGAGTAACTCAAAATGTCATTGCTAAATCGCTACGTAATTACTTACCTTGGTTTGGCACAGGTGCTGGCCCATCTGGAATGTAAGCCTTGTAGACTTCTTTCCCTTTTCGCTGTTCAAATTCGGCACGAATGTCTTTTCTGACTTGTTCATTTTCGAATAAGTCAACCATCGTCATTCCTAATGACTTTGCTGCCAGCACCAACCCCTTATGACCGATACTCATGCCTCCGCAAGCAACGACACTCCATCCGTGCCAAGCGGTATTTTTTGGTGCGGTAGTTGCCACGAGGGTAATTTCAGGAACTAGCCAGCTTATGTCGCCTACATCGGTAGAGCCTCCTGCAGGGTGTTCTTGTGTTTCTTTCAGTGGATATATTTTTCCATCTAAGCCAGATTGCTCAGCTTTTTGAGTTTCTTGGATTTTCTTCGCGAACGCAATCTCTTCCGCTGAGTAACTTATTGGGCCGAGCAGTTCTAAATTTTTTTGCAGAACTTCTGCGCCTTTTCTGTTTACTAGTATTTCGTAGTCACCTCCAAGCACGGTGACTTTCGCTTCCACTCCTGCAATTTCCCCTGCTCCCTTTGCTATTTCTTTTACACGACTGAACACTTCATCTACCACACTCCGTTTGCTATCGCGCACCCACATCCAGACTTTAGCGTACTCTGGCACTACGTTAGGTACATCTCCACCGGCTTTGATGGCATAATGCATCCGCACGCTTGGGCGAACATGTTCACGCAGTAGATTTACTCCGTGAGTGAACGCTTCTAATCCATCCACCGCACTTCTGCCATTCCACGGATCTGCGGCAGCGTGAGCAGCTTTTCCTTTAAATTCCACAACAAAATCTACCATTGCTTGGGAGCTTTGGGTACTAGCGGCAATTTCAACATCCGGATGCCAGTCGAGACAAACATCTAAATCTGCGAACAAGCCTTCGCGAGCCATATAAATTTTTCCACCTACAGCTTCTTCTGCTGGGGTTCCATAAAACCGAATTGTTCCTTTTAGTTTTCCTTGCTGCATTAACTCTTTCACTGCTACTGCGGCTCCCAAACTTCCAGCACCAAAAAGATTGTGTCCACAGCCGTGGCCGCCCGCTCCCGTGTTGAGTGGTTCTTTCGTTGGTTGGGCTTTTTGAGAAATACCTGGTAGCGCATCAAATTCACCCATTATTCCAATGATCGGTTTGCCCGAGCCAAATTCGGCAGTAAATGCCGTTGGCATTCCGGCAAGATCACGTTTAACTGAAAACCCTTGAGATTCCGCGTAGTCGGCCAGCTCCTTTGCTGATTTTGTTTCTTGCAACGCAGTTTCTGCATACGCCCAAATCTTGTCGCTAACGGAGATTAATTCTTGTTGGTGTTTTTCAACAGATTTGATTATCGCTTCTTTATTAGGAGTTGATTTTTTCGTTTGAGAAAGACAAAATGTAGTAGTAAGCAGGAACAAGAAAAAGATAGAATATTTCATAGAGTGAATCGATAAATTTAAAGTAGTAGCATGTAATTTATTCATAATGATAATGCAATCTTTTGGAAAATGAAATGAACCGATTTGCTTTTTCTCGTCATTTCGCTAAACAGGTTGCTTTTGTTTTAGTAGTTTGACGGTTCTTCAAAAAAAGATTTCGTTGACTTACTTATAATTCAATTCTTTCGGCTCGGAAATCCGCCAGATGAATCCATCGAGTATGTAATGTGTAATTTGGGGTAAAGCCAATAATGGAACAAGAACTGATAGCATCCAATGATTGGATACTTGAGGAAGGGAATTGAAAATTGAAAAGAGTTCTTCATGATCCCTCCAAATTAAGCTATCCCAAAGTCCTTCTTCAAAATAGGATAACGTTATGATCGTTCCAATAAATAGCAAAGCACTTTTCCAAACTGTATTTATTTTTGATTTTGAACTGCGGAAATACACAAGAGCCATGTAAGGCACTCCATGCGCGATTACATTCAGCATCGTGAAAATTAGATCTCCTTTAAAGGTAATAATCCCAAGGTGCCACGAAAGGTAGGTTCCAACAATCAATAAATTCTTAGGAATGTTAAATTTATTAGTTCTTCGGATGTGATAGATTTCGGTGAAAACATAAATTACAATGATAACCCAGTATGTCCACGTGCATATAAATCCCAGCTGACTTGGTAAGGAAATCAAATCGCCTTCCACGAACCAATGAAGGTCTTTAGAGCGATAAAAATGCCAGTACAGCATAGGATATAATGTTGCATTGTAAATTACTAGGTTGTCCACTGTAACTCGAAACTTTGTCTTTAGTTCTTTTCTTGTATAGAGCCTCAAAAAACCATATTGCTGGCGTACGAAGTGAAAAACTGCTAGGTAGGCTAAAGTTCGCCAGAACGCCATCGCACCGATAAAATGTAAAATAACGCTCGCAATGAGTGACATAATAGGAATCCATATTAACCGCGTTTTATTTTTTTCAAACGTCTCTTTTTCCCAATAAAATCTAAACAGAGTGCTGTATACATGAGCTACATCAATACTTAGAACTAAGACGACCCACCAAAAGGTTGTAACTTCTGAAGTTGATCGGAAATAACTTGGAAATAGCAGTAAGAAAAAGATCGGTAAGAACAACGGAGCCAAGATGAAAAGTAGGTCATTCCGTCTATTGCTTAGCCATGGTTGAAAGCTGAGCGAGAGATTTTTCATGCCGTTATCATTTTTGCAGTTTGCGTTCCCACAAAAAAAGCTTGTTCAAAAATAGAGATACCAGATGTGTCTGTATGAACAAAAAATATTTTCTGCCCTATTGAGGCTGATGCATCCAATGATGTTTTTGAGATAAAATTTACTGACGGTCTTATCATGCCATGCCCCCACAACCAGATATCGACTTCTTGGATCGATTGTTCGATAGTTGGATGTGGAAGTTTCAAGTCCTCAATTACCAACTCATACCAATCTTTAAAACTACGCTGGTGAGATAGCTTTCTTTCGACATTTGAATCGGCTCCAGTCAATGGAAGATAATAGGTTATCACTTGTCTATCTGAAAACAATTGAATGTTTTGGTGATTTGAATTTACGTAGCCCAATGATTTGCTCCCATAAATGACATTATCCCATGATAATCGCTCTCCACGTTTTTCTTCTAAATGGTTTGAACACGTAATGTTGGCTACCATCCAAGGGGCATAAAAGAATTGTGCGTAGTCAATTTTTCGTTCAAGTGTTCCCGACAATATTCTTTGATTAATAAATTGAGGGGTTGCAAGTATTACTTTTTCTGAAACTAACCGGATGGATTCTTCTTTAATTGCATCGAAATAATCTACTATGCACTTGCCGTTTTCATAGCCAACTTGAAACACCATGCTGTTAGTTGTAGTTTCTTTCACAGCATATTTCATTAATTTATTTACTAACCATCCGTTTCCCTCCGGCCACGTTAAGACTGCATCCGGCTGAGCATTGCTTGCCGAACCCTTTCTTGAGCAGAAGTAGTGAATGCCTGCCCAGGCAGAGATAGTTGAAATGGTGCCTCCAAAATCATCTGCGCAGCAATAATTTAAATACCATAATAGAAAAGGCGAGGAAAGTTTATGTTGCTGAATAAAAAATTCGAATGTTATGGTATCTAGTTTTTTGATGGATGGATCGTCCGAACAAAAATGCAGCGGTATGCAAAAAGCTTCCTTTCCATCAGAACCCTTAAGTGCCTTAAATTTTTTGACCAGTTCATAAAACTTATCAAAGTCTTCGGTCGATTTGCGGTCGATACCATTCACTGGAATAATTCCTTCCTGCCAGTGATTGTTGATATACAACCTTTCTTTGGGATCAAAACATAAGTAATACTCATTGTAGATGGGCTTTCCATTTTCGTATCCTGTTATCACATTTTCTTCTTCCAGAAAGGATAATAGGTCTTTATCATAACTTCCAGGAATGGGCAGATAATGTGCGCCTAAAGGATAAGAGGAAACAGAATTCTTATCCGAGTGCGAATTTCCCCCAACTTTGTCTTCTAGTTCGATGAGTTTAAATTCTATTCCTCGTTGCTTTAAGATACGGGCAGCCGCAAGTCCCGAAACCCCGCCACCAACAATGGCTACTTCGGTCTTAATGACTTGTGTCGGCTTAGGAAAGGTGCCCATCCGAAGCTTATGGCCCAGCGTGTGATTCGGCCCCTTGAGTGTTTCTCTTCTATCAATTTTTGGCGAACAACCTGAATAGGATGAAGCGAGTGCAATAGTTGAACTTAACTCAATACCCTTTATTAGAAAACTTCTTCTACTAATCATTGTTGAGTATAGTGCGACCACTCTTTTTCGAACGTCTGTACGAGGAACTGGTCATTCAATGTATTTATCTTACTCGGAACTCTGCTCATATCAGGTGGAAAATAAACTAACTGTTGAAAAGTTTCCCTGTTTATGAAATTCAAATTTTCAATTTTTGTCATTATGTCCGTTGTTGGATGCGCAGTGGGAGATGCTAATACAAACCCCCATTCGCCAAAAGAGGGAAGGTAGCAATGATAGGGGAGTGTATTAAAACCAGCTTTTAGCAACGTTTCATTTACAATCCAATAAGACTTTCGCGCGAAATAGGGCGAGGTCGATTGAATGACCACACAGCCCTTGCGATTGACTATCTTTTTCAATTCTTTGTAAAATGATAAACTGTACAGCTTGCCTAAAGAGTAATTTGAAGGATCAGGAAAATCAATGATAACAAAATCAAATAGCTGAGTTTGTTTTCTAACCCAAACGAAAGCGTCTTGATTGATTACGGTTAATTTTTTTGAAAAGAGTGAAGATTTATTTAAATCACTTAATAAAGAATTGGACTTAAACAATTCAATTATTGATGGATCGAGATCTACCAACGTGATTGATTCAATCTCTGGGTATTTCAATACTTCTCTTACTGCTAATCCATCGCCACCTCCCAACACTAAAATTTTTTTTGGATTCGCAACATTTAGCATTCCTGGATGTACTAGTGCTTCGTGGTACCGATATTCGTCCTTCGAACTGAATTGCAAATTGCCATTTAAGAAGAGCCGAATATCTTCACTGTTTTTCGTGACAATTATCCGCTGGTATGGGCTCGATTTCGAATAAATTATCTTATCAGAATATGCCATCGATTCGGCCATCTTTAAAAGGCTTTCCGAAAAAATAACCCCTAGAACAAGGAAGGTAATTGCAATTATTCCTTCGATGATGATAAACCTTGATCCAGGAATATCTGACCGAAAGCGGAAACAGATAAAGACAGCCACTAAAACATTGAATATGCCAAAGAACAAAGACGTTTTCATTATGCCCAGGTAAGGAATTAGAACCAGCGGAAAAATAATAGATGCCAAAAGAGCACCTATATAGTCTACCGTAAATATTTTAGATACCAGATCTGAAAATTCGATTCTGTCTTTGAGTATTCGCATTAAAAGCGGTAACTCTAGACCTACCAAGATCCCGGTTAGGCCAACGAGCAAGTACAATATCAACTTAAAATACGCGGCATGTTCAAATAATAGATAAAGAATAGTTGAGCTGAAACCTCCTACGAGTCCGACTAAGATTTCTATTTGAATGAACCACCTTATCAAATTAGTATTAAAAAAACGAGAAAAGAATGAGCCTATGCCCATTGAGAAAAGGTACGTTCCAATAATGATCGAAAATTGGGTAACTGAGTCGCCAAGCAAATAGCTTGCTAGGGTTCCTGCAACTAGTTCGTAGATAAGGCCGCAAGTAGCTACAACAAATACTGATAATAACAGTAAGAGTTGAAAGCTCTTGTGAGAGTTTTGCGCTGCCAATCTGCGTTAGCTGTTAACTATGGATAGCACTGCTTATAATTATGGCCAAGGCAATCATAAAAGCCGATGCCAAAAGTGCCAGTGCCAGATTTTGTTTCTCGATAATTTCTTTCCAAAGGTTTTCAGGAGTAATTTTCTCCCAAATCCAAAAGGCGGTTCCTAAGATGATGATTCCGATAAAAGAATAAACAATTGATGCGAGTACGTATTTCCATTCCATGGTAATATTGTTAAGTTTATTGATGAGAATTATTTATGAAAGTATCGAGGGTGGTAAGTTCCGTTTTTCTCTGTTTTGTTTTTTTCTGTGGAAGTTGAGCCAAGCCATTTCCAGCCAATGATTCCGGAATAGATGTAAAACCCAACAAATACCACAATAAATGCGATAAAATATTTAAGTGATCCGAGTTCTTTCAAGTTCATACAATGCTAATTATCATAAGGCGAATAATCGCTGTCGCTCCACCGTTTTCTTTCAATCTGGTATCTCCTGATAAAGTAAAATATTGGAAAGATACTTAGTATGAGTAAAGTCAGCCACATGTTGCTAAAATTAGCTACATCACGAATTACACGAATTGAGAATTGGTTATTGTAATTGCTAAACTGCGGATAAATATTGATATGATAGCTTCCTCCAGGTATGCGAGAAAGGAAGGCCACTTCTCTAATAGCGCCTTCAGACCAAGCTTCACCTTCTTCAACTCCTGAGTAATATTCTATCTCCTTTGAAAAATCATATTCAGAATTGTCGCTCTCGTTAATTAAAGTAAACTCTCCATAAAACCAATCATTATTCACTGGTGCAGTTAATTGCAGAACCAGACTTTTGGAACTGCCTTCTAGGTAAAAAGAAGGTGTTACCAACATTTTTTGATCTGCAGAACCCTCGGGCCGGTGAAAGGTCTGTTCAAAGACTTCTTTTTCCTTGGAAGTTTCTGCGAAAAAAAATTGAATGCCGATTACCAGAAAAAAGGTAATAAAGCAGAGTTGAATAATACTTTGTGGAGAAAAAGAATCAATAACTGGCTGGGTGTAGCCGCGTCCCTTTTTTGGAGGCAAAACAAGAGAAATCGAGGTGAATGCATTGCTAATTTCATCTCTGCTCTTGTATTCACCTTCAAACCATCGATAACTCGCGCTATCGTGTTCTACCGAAAGCAGGTAAGGCGGAGCGATATGTTCTTCGCAATGTGTCCCTTCGGTTATTGAGAAAGCATCCGTGAAAAATTCGCCTTTTGCGAAAACGATGGTAGCATGAAACTTTTGGTACAACCTAAATTGATTGTTTTTATAGTTGAATTCCGTTTTGGCTTTTGGTTTTTCGAAAAAGGGAACTGGCCTCATGAAGTTCCAATGACCATCGTATTCAGACAAATAAACCTGCCCTTTATTGGGGTTGAATAACAGGTATTCCCGCCATCGATATTTGTATTTTCTTACATATTTGACAGCGAAGCTCATTACCTCGTAGGTAATACCGTCTATTTTGCCTTTTGCACCGATAGGAATTGCGGGAACGGCAACTTCATTAAATTTCACTACTTGCTTCGACCATTTTCTGTTCGTGAAATACTTGCCGCAAGATTCACAGGTCAAGGCAAGGGTTAAGCTTCTACCCCTAGGGATATTGACATGTTTGCAGGAAGGGCAGGGGATTGTTATTTCATTTCTTATTTCTACGGCTTTATCCCAATCTCGGAGTTGAGATAATTTCAAGTCTTCGAAATCCACCCATTCCCCCAAAAGAAACTTCATCTCGGCATTCTTCTTTGAGCAAATAAAAAAAGCGAAGAATTTTTCTGTTGTGCCCTGAGCGACTTCGAACCCTTCATTAAAATCTTGCCAACCTTTTGATTCTCCTTCATAAGCAAGGTAGTCACATCGATCAATCAAGTCAATTACTACATCCGTACGTTCCGTTAGGTTTACTTTTTGGGCTAAGTATAAATCTACCGATCCTTCAATATTAAAAAGCGAGTCCTGACAAAATGCATACCGACCAAATGATTCCGTTAACCATGCGTAGGCGCTATCTTCTTCCATCCAAACACACCAAAAATCTTTGTAATCTCTTCGTAGCAGTAAATGAATTCTCCCAATGATTTCGAAAGTCCGTTCTTTGTATTTACCTTTTGAGCCTATCCTAATTGTGCTCCAACCGTCTATTAATGTTCGTTTCGCAATATCAATTGACGTTTCATTCCCTATAATATTACCACAGTTTCTGCAAACGAGCAACGTAGATAAATTTCCTATAACGGTATGGACTGTGTTGCATTCAACGCATATCTTCGTTTGATCTTTTAGCATACATTATCTTGTGAGTAACTTTTCATAGATGACGGAAGCTGAGAAAAAGGCGACCGTCTCGGTGTATAGTCTGTGTGTTATCTCAGAATTGTCTTTCAGAAAATTAGATAAAAAAACATCGAACGTCACATAGTTTCTTTCAGGCCAAGTATGGATTGAAAGATGTGATTCAGACAGACAGACTACCGCGGTAAAGCCACCATTTTCAAAATTATGGTACACCTCTCCAATTTTGTTAAGACGCAACTCGTGAATTAATTGATCAATAAAAGTTTTGTAATATTCACCGCGTTTCAGCAATTCGGTTGACGAGGAGTTAAGGTTCGCTATAATATGAAGTCCTTCTATTTGCTTAGCCGGAAAAATCATCTGATTTTATTTTATGGACGGTTTCGTTACTTTAAATCACTTCCATTAGTATGAGTTGGATTTAGAAGATTGCTATCCCGGGTGTTTTTCTGCACAGCAATGGCAGCAAAAAGGCTCAGCGTGAATGACATTCCATAGAATCCTTTTTCACTCAAACTAAGGGTCGCGTTCCATAACCCTATTACAAGAAGCAGAATGGAGAGAATAGTTGAAAACCAAGATAAGCCATAATAAATAGATGTAACAGGAATTTTTTCCATTTGATCTCGCACTACTTTTTGCAAAGAAACTGCCGAGAATAATCCATACATAAGAACCGTAAAGTAATATCCTTTTTCATTTAATTGCATTTCCGCATTGTAAAGACCGACAAAAAAAGAAGTCATACCCGCAACAAGTGCTATCCAAGAAGCTGCAACAAAGGCGTTAGAAGGGGCGGATTGATTACTCATAGTTTTACGGTTTGATTTAAAGCCAATAATAATAAAAATCTCAAAAGAAACGGCCCTCTCATCGAAATTTTATTGTTGTTATTTCTTTAGCGGGCATTAAAAAATGATTCATTTAATTTCGATATTTGGTCACCTCTTAATTCTATCACACCGATGAAAGCATCTAACTCATTGCTAGCGATTTTCGCAACCTTTTTTTTGATCACTTTGCTAATAAGCTGCGGCACAAAAACTGACAAGCCCACTACTTACGTTGACCCCGCTTTTGGAGAGTTCATTACCTCGTACACAGCGGGAGTAGTTAGTTCTAACTCTACTATTAAGATTGTGTTTGCAAAGGCCGCGTTACCTTCGGATGCTTCGCTTGGCGAGACTTCTGCCTCTTACTTTGATATTAGTCCAAGTGTGGAAGGGAAAACCGTTTGGTTGGATAATCAAACTATTGAGTTCAGACCATCACAAAGAATGAAGGCCGGTCAAATTTATGAAGTCGCTTTTCAGCTTTCAAAACTATTTTCGGTAAAGAAGGAGCTAGCCGAGTTCACTTATTCATTTCAGGTGATCCCTCAAAATTATGAACTCGCAGTCAACAATATTAAGCCGTATATTAAAACAGAATTAAAAAGACAAAAAATAGAGGGAAGTCTAACCACAGCCGATTTTGCCGAACCTGAGTTGGTGGAAAAAATGATGTCTGCACAGCAAGAAGGAAAATCACTGAAAATCTCCTGGGAGCACGATGTCGAAAGAAAAAACCATTCATTTATAGTTGAAGACGTTGTCCGAAAAGAAAAAGAAAGTGAGGTAGTGCTTTCTGCAAATGGAAATAGTATTGAATTAGACAAATCACTGGAGGAAAAAGTCACTGTTCCTTCGTTGGATGATTTTAAATTAATGAACGCCCGGGTAATTCAAAATCCTAACCAATATGTGGCGTTACAGTTTTCTGATCCTATTAAAGAAGGTCAACAATTAAACGGACTCATTTCAATTGGCGATGATCGCGGGCTGCAATTGGATTTTGACATCCATGACAATGAGATATGGGTGTACCCTCCTGTGCGCCAAGCAGGCACAAAAACAATTTATTTGGAAGCTGGAATTAGGAACATCCTAGATTTTAAAATGAAGAAGCCGAGTACAGCTGAAATTGTGTTTGAGCAGATAAAGCCTGCCGTTAAGTTTGTTGGAAAAGGCTCAATTTTACCCAGTACAGATGGCTTAGTGGTACCCTTTGAGGCTGTTAATTTGAAGGCGGTTGACGTGAGTATTAACAAGATATTTGAAAATAATATTCTTCAGTTTTTACAGGTCAACACGATTGAGGGTGGTCGCGAACTTCACCGCGTGGGCAGAAATGTGCTGAAGAAAACGATTCAGCTTGACAATAGCGGAATCACAGATTTAGGCAAATGGAACCGTTTCACTCTTGATTTAAATAAGCTAATCGCCACGGAGCCGGGTGCCATTTATCAAATTGGAATTAAGTTTAAGAAATCCTATTCGGCTTACATCTGTGAAGGACAGTCAGAAACAGAGTTGACTATTGCCGAACAGGAGGAACCAGAAGAAAATTTTGGCTACCGAGAATACTATTACGATGATTACTACTATGACGAAGGATATGACTGGGAGCAACGCGATAACCCATGTCACACATCTTATTATTCATCGTCCGAAAGAAGAATTCAAAAGAATATTCTAGCTTCTGACATTGGGTTAATCGTTAAGAAAGGAGATGACGGCACCACAACTGTTGTGTCTACCGATTTGAAAACAGCAAAGCCCCTGGCGGGAGTAACGATAGAGATGTATGATTTTCAGCAACAGCTAACAAATACGCTTACTACAAACGCAGACGGCCTTGCTACGTTGAATTCCAAGAACTTTCCTTTCGCAGTAATTGCCAAAAATGGAACGCAGCGTGGTTATCTAAGACTGGTAGATGGCGAATCAGTTTCGTTAAGTGGGTTTGATGTTTCGGGCGAAAGTATCAGCAAAGGATTAAAGGGATTTCTGTATGGTGAACGTGGTGTTTGGCGACCGGGCGATTCCCTTTTCCTAAGCTTCATTTTGGAAGACAAAAACAAAACATTGCCACCTACGCATCCCGTGGTGTTTGAATTGCAGAATCCGCAAGGCGTTGTAACAAGCCGGCTCGTAAAGTCTTCTTCCGAAAATGGCTTTTATAAGTTTGCTACCGCCACCACACCGGATGCTCCCACAGGAAATTGGAATGCTCGCTTAAAAGTAGGTGGAGCTGAGTTCAGCCAACAAATAAAGATCGAGACGATCAAGCCAAATAGATTAAAGATTAACCTGGATTTTGGGGTGGATAAAATCACTAACAATGAGGCACATGGTGAGTTATCCGTAAAATGGCTGCACGGAGCAGTGGCAAGAAATTTAAAAGCCGAATTTGAAATGATAGTGTTTAAAGGGAGCACCACATTTAAATCATATGAGAGCTTCACCTTTGAAGAAATAAACAGTTCATTCAACACGCTGATAAAACCAATCTTCCAAGGCAACCTGAGTGAAGAAGGGAAGGCGGCCATTAACGTGTCACTCGAAAGTGCGAAGTATCCGGGTTTTATGAATGTTGTATTTAAAGGTAAGGTTTTTGAAGAAAGCGGCAACTTTAGTGTTGATCGATTCGGTTTGCCGTTCTATCCATATAAGTCGTATGTGGGTGTACGCCTGCCTGAAGGCGAAAAGTATAGCGGTATGCTGTACACAGATGAGGATCAAATAGCCGATGTTGTTTTTCTTGATACCGATGGAAAGCCTGTGGCGCGCGAAGGTGCGGAGATCAATTTGTACCGATTAGATCGATACTGGTGGTGGGATAACTCCTCAGATAATATTGCCAACTACATAGAACGAAATGCTTCAACGCTGGTTAGCTCTGGAAAAATCAATGCTTCGAATGGAAAAGGGAGCTGGAAATTCAAGGTAGCAAATGCTGATTGGGGAACTTATTACATTAAAGTTTGCGATCCGGTTTCTGGGCATTGCACCAGTAAAACATTCTACATCGATCAGCCCGGCTATTTCGGAAGAAACAGCCGAGCAGAAAAGGGAGGAGCCACCAGATTATCCTTTTCTGCTGACAAGCAATCATACAACGTAGGAGAGAAAATAAATCTATCAATCCCGGGCAGTGGCGAAAGTCGCGCGTTTATTTCTATTGAAAATGGAAGTAAAGTGCTTTCTACACAATGGGTGGAAACCAAGAAAGGGGACAACAAAGTTGCTATTGAAGTTACACCCGAAATGGCACCCAATGTTTTTGTCAACATAACGCTATTGCAGCCTCATTCCCAAACAAGCAATGACTTGCCTATCCGATTGTATGGGATCATACCTTTGGGCATTGAAAATCCGTTGACCCATCTTGATCCGCAAATTCAAATGCCAAACGAACTTGAACCTGGCCAAGAAGTACGTATTAAAGTCTCGGAGAAATCAAATCGGAAAATGACTTTCACGTTGGCGATGGTTGACGAAGGATTGCTAGACATCACAAAATTCAAAACACCCGAACCGTGGAAAAGATTTTACGTGCGCGAGGCACTTGGCGTGAAAACGTGGGATTTATTTGATGATGTAATTGGGGCGTACGGTGGGCGAATAGAAAGACTGTTTGCCATTGGTGGCGATGGTGAGCTAAAAGGTAAAGATGATGATCCAAGAGCAAATCGATTTAAGCCGGCCGTTAAGTTTTTCGGGCCTTACACCGTAAATGGCGGAAATCAGGAAGTGAAGTTTACGATGCCGCAATACTTAGGCTCTGTCAAAGTAATGGTGGTAGCAGGCTTTGAGGGTGCTTATGGGAATGTCGATAAAGTAGTACCGGTAAGAAAGCCGCTCATGGTGCTCGCCACGCTGCCGCGTGTGTTAGGCCCTGAAGAGAAAGTAAAACTGCCAATAACATTATTCACCCAAGATAAGAAAATACGAAGTGCTAAAGTGGAGATAAAACTGACGGGGCCTTTGGCAATGGCAGGCGAAGCTAGCCGAACGATTCAAATTCCTAGTTCGGGAGATATTACCGTTGATTTTGATCTGGCTGTGAAAGCAGAGGTGGGCGTTGCAAAGGTAATGGTGAAGGCAACCAGCGGGTCATACCAATCAACGGATGAAATTGAAATTGAAGTTAGAAACCCCAACGTTACGGAAACACAAATAACCGAGTCTTTTCTAGAAGTAGGCAAAGTGTGGAACAGTTCTGTGGCACCTGCTGGCATGTTGGGAACAAACTCAAGCGTGTTAGAGGTTTCCACCATACCCCCCATCAATTTGGGTTATCGGCTTCGGTATTTGATGGACTATCCGCACGGCTGCGTTGAACAAACTACTTCTGCCGCCTTCCCACAATTATATCTGGATGTTGTGAAGGAGTTGACGGAGCAAGAGAAAACAAGAACCAAGTTTAATGTGACCAGGGCAGTTGAACGATTGAAAATGTTTTTAGCCCGCGATGGCGGATTTGGCTATTGGCCTGGCGATAATGAATCCAACCAGTGGGGGACAACCTATGCTGGCCATTTCCTGCTGGAGGCTTCAAGCAAAGGTTATTTCGTACCCGATGACATGCTGAAACGTTGGAAGAAATACCAGAAAAATAAAGCTGCAGAGTGGCGAAAAATTACAAACAAGAATTATTACTATGATAACGAATTGATCCAATCCTATCGCTTGTATACGTTGGCATTGGCCGGAACTCCTGAATTGGGAGCCATGAACCGATTACGAGAAGAACCTTCACTTTCAATTCAATCTAAATGGATGTTGGCGGCTTCTTATATGAAGGCTGGTCAGCCAGAGGCTGCTAAAAGCTTGGTAACCAATTTGACCACCTCCATTAAACCGTATCAAGAACTATCCTACACGTTTGGAAGCGATGTACGCGACCAAGCGATCATCTTAGAGACACTTATTTTGATGAAGGAGAAAACAAAAGCATTTGAGTTGGTAAAAATTCTGTCGAGTAGATTAAGCAACCAACAGTGGATGAGCACTCAAACGGTGGCCTATGCATTAAAATCGATTGGTCAATTTGTTGCGAGTGAGAAAAGAGGCGAATTGAAATTCAGTTATAATTTAAGTGGAAAAGAAGTTAACGCGGTTTCTCAACTTCCGCTTTCGCAAGTTGCGCTTGATTTGAAAGGCATTCAAAAACTACCGATCAAGGTAACTAATGAAGGTGGTGGCAGTCTTTTTGTGAGAATTATTAATACCGGCATACCAGCCCTAGGCCAGGAGAAAGCCGCGGAAAATAACCTGGCAGTTTATACTTCTTTTCAGGATATGAAAGGGAATGATATTGACGTCTCGAAACTCGTTCAAGGCACTGAATTTAAAGCGACAGTTACGGTTAATAACCCGGGCTTGAGAGGAGATTATGAGAACATAGCATTAACTCAGATTTTTCCGTCAGGCTGGGAGATCAACAATCTAAGGCTTACCAATGATGAGGGTCAAGCCAAAACTGATCGTGGCGATTACCAAGATATTCGAGATGATCGGGTTTACACCTATTTTAGACTTACCGGGTCACGAACATTCACGGTATTACTTACGGCAAGTTATGCTGGTAAATTCTACTTGCCCGGTGTTAGCTGCTCTGCCATGTATGATAATAGCATTTCATCGAAACAGACCGGTAAGTTTATTGAAGTTGTCAAGAAAGAGATTGTCGTAAATTAAAAAGTGGCATTGACCCTGAGTCGAGTAAAGAAAACGTTATTAAATTGGAATGTAATAGGTGGAGCGATTCTTCTCTCCACCTTTTTCTATTTCAGCCTACCTCAAGTTCTTTTTTCAGATCCTTATTCTACAGTGCTTGACGATAGAAAAGGCAATTTGCTTAGCGCTGCTATTGCTGCCGATGGTCAATGGCGCTTTCCAGAGCAACCCTCAGTGCCTGATAAATTTAAGAAGGCAATAACTTTGTTTGAGGACAAAAGATTTGAACATCATCCTGGAGTTGACCTACTGGCATTTTCGAGGGCGATAAAACAAAACATCGCTGCTGGGAAAGTTGTAAGTGGCGGCAGCACGCTTTCGATGCAGGTAATCCGCTTAGCGCGAAAAAATAGATCACGATCGGTATGGGAAAAGATCATCGAATTAGTGCTTGCTGTTCGTCTAGAGTTTCGCTATTCGAAAGATGAAATCCTATCTCTCTATGCGTCTCACGCACCGTTTGGTGGAAATGTAGTAGGGTTAGAAGCGGCCTGCTGGCGTTACTTTGGCAGAGATCAAATGCAACTCAGTTGGGCCGAAGCGGCTATGCTTGCTGTGCTGCCCAATAACCCTTCGCTCATCCATTTAGGCAAAAACAGAACTAAACTCAAAGTAAAACGCGATCGCTTGTTAAAGCGTCTGCACCAAGAAGGCAACCTCGATGCCATCTCTTATACTCTTGCTATATCCGAAAGTATTCCTGAATATCCATTGGTATTGCCGCGGCTAGCCCCCCATCTTTTGGATAGAATTGCACAGCACCAGATTACAAATAAGATCAAGACAACGATCGATTTGGTGCTTCAACAGCGCGTAAAACAAGTATTACACGAACACTACCTTCGGTTAAAAGGAAACCAGATTTTTAACGCTGCCGCAGTAGTTGCCGAAGTGAACACGGGAAATGTTCTGGCGTATGTGGGCAATGTAGAATCGGGTTTTGAGCATCAGGAAAATGTGGATGTCATTAACAGTCCTCGAAGTACGGGCAGCATTTTGAAGCCATTTCTTTATGCAGCTATGCTGGACGAAGGCAAGATGCTTCCCAATACATTGCAGCCCGACATCCCAATAGTAATTAACGGATTTGCCCCGCAGAATTTTTCACGCGAGTACGATGGAGCAGTCTCCGCTGACAAGGCGTTGATTCGCTCGTTAAACATTCCAGCCGTAGAAGAGCTCCGAAACTTTCGTTATGAAAAATTCTATACGCTACTCAACAACATTGGATTAACCACCATAAAAAAACCGGCCGATCATTATGGTTTGTCTCTTATTTTGGGTGGAGCAGAAGGTACTTTGTGGGACATCACGGGAGCGTATGCTTCTATGGCCCGAAGTCTAAACAACTTTTTTGAGCATCCCGGCAAAAACAAGTATAGAAAGAGCGATTTTCATCCGCTGCGATTTCTTGCTTCCGATTCAATCATCCACGAAAGTGAACTAGAAGAAGTCAATTTTATCAGTGCAGCTGCTGCGTATTTAACTTTTGGTGTGTTGCAAGAAGTCTACCGACCGGGAGAAGAAACGGGCTGGCGTTATTTCAATAGTTCGAAAAGAATTGCATGGAAAACAGGCACGAGTCATGGCTTTCGCGATGGCTGGGCGATTGGATTAAATGCGGATTATGTGGTGGGCGTTTGGGTTGGCAATGCGGATGGGGAGGGGAGAGCTGGGTTAACAGGAACAGAAACGGCAGCACCCATTTTGTTTGATGTTTTTTCTTCACTTCCGGGTAATACTTGGTTTAGACAGCCCAAGGAAGAAATGGATGAAGTTCCGATTTGCGCAAAAAGTGGTTTCAGGGCTTCGACCTATTGTGATGAACTCGATACAGTTTGGATAACGAAACCGGGACTTCAAACACTGCCTTGCCCTTATCACAAACAGGTTCATTTATCGCAAGACAAAAAGTTTCAAGTGCATTCGAATTGCGAAGAGTTAGAGAAAATGAAAATCGTCAATTGGTTTGTGTTGCCAGCAATTCAAGAATACTATTACAAGAAAAAGAACATTTACTATCAACCCTTACCACTTTATCGTAGCGATTGCGTGAGCTCCAGATCAGTAGTCGTTATGGATATTATCTACCCTAAAAGACTATCGAAAATTTTCCTGCCTCGCGAGTTGACAGGCTCCGCGGGAAATGCTGTTTTTGAGGCAGCTCATAGAAATCCAACTGCGAAAATCTTCTGGCATTTGGATGATGTGTATATTGGTTCAACAAAGGAAATTCATAAACTCAGCGTTCATGCCGACCTGGGAAGCCACAAGCTAACCTTAGTGGACGAGAATGGAGAAACGATGGAGTCTTACTTTCAAGTGATTTCAAATTGAAGTTCCGAATTCACATAATAGACAAACTCTTCTTACCTCCCCAACATGTAAAATTAGGTTGGCTTGTTACTTTTTCTTCTTTTTGGATTACTAGGAATGAATCGGTTGAATTCTAATCTAACTTGCCAACAGCTAATTGAAGTGCCTGCCTATGACGGTCGAGGAGATAAAAAGTGAATATGAGATAGTAGATCGCGCAAGGCTAAACCCTGCAGCTTTTGAGGTGTTGTATGAGCGCTATTTTGATCGCATATTCAATTTTATTTATCGGCAAACAGATGATGAGGAACTTACTGCTGATTTATGTTCTCAGACGTTTTTTCTTGTCTTGAAAAATATACATCACTATGATTACCGGGGTGTACCCATATCTGCCTGGTTTTATAAGATTGCGAGTAACGAGGTGAACAAATATTATCGCAAGCGAAAACAAGTCAAAATGTTCAGTCTAGAAGGGGCGGTATTACGGAACTTGATTGAACAGGAGAACGATGGATATGATGAGCAAGCAATCGCGCGGTTGCTCAACTTTATGAAAGAGTTACCTGGGGACATGATTGAAGTATTGCAGCTTCGGTTTTATGAAGACAAGGATTTTAAAGAAATAGCATTTATTTTGGACCAATCAGAAAGTGCTGTAAAAATGCGCACCTATCGTGCGTTGGACAAATTACGAGCTAATTTTGAATTAAGAATTAAGTATAATGGGTAGGAATGAAATAAAATTGCGCGATAAACGATTGACTGCCGATACCGTAAAGGGTTATCGGAATTACTCCGCTTTGCTGAAAAAAGTAGAACGAGATAGAAGATACAAGCAAACGGTCCGCATTTTTATCATCTCTTTAATCGTCACTTTTATAGTTCTGATGTTGATCGTTCTTTCTTACTTGATAGTAAAGTGGGAAAGGGATCGCGAGAAAAAAAATAAGTTTGACACCTCATCAATTGTTCAATTAAAAAATAAAGTTTAGCTTTCATTCCAGTTATTAAAATCTTGCAGAATGAATTTCGCTAATAGAATTAAATCAATCCTTGGTAACACGTTTGTTCCCTTGTTTTCGACTCTTGTGATTTCTCTTTTTTGTGGTTCATCCTTCGCACAAAAACCGTTGGTAAATGTGAAAGGCAATTGGAAAATGAATGTCGAGACGTCAGTAGGCAGTGGCTCGCCCACCTTTGATTTGAAACACGAGAATGACTCTATTGTTACTGGCACTTACCAAGGTCAACTTGGTGCTGCCGATGTAAAAGGAAAGATTAAAGGCAAAACCATTCATCTGGAGTTTAGCGTCAGTGGCAGCCTGGTTGAGTATGATGGGGCAGTGAACGGAGAAAGCATGAAAGGTACGGTAAAGCTGGGCAGCATGGGTAGTGGTACATTTACTGGGACCAGAGCAAAACAATGATTGGTGACAAACAGATCTATAAATAACATGCTATGTTTTTAATTGAAAGAGTTAGTTCAGAAGAAGCCTCAAAGTTAATTGCATATGCAGTAACGGAGGCGCACAAGCTTACTAAAGGAATTGCCATTGCGGTAGCAGGGACAGAAGGAGAGTTAATTGCATTTTTACGGATGGATGGTGCAAATTCGGCATCGGCCGTAATTGCGCAAAATAAAGCCTACACGGCAGCCCGCGACACCAAAGACACAATGACAATGGGCAAGTATATGCGAGATACCGATAGCCCACCCGCTTTTTGGGGCGATTTGCAAATAACTGGTTTTGGCGGAGGTGTAGCGATCGTAGTTAAAAATAAAGTAATAGGGGGAATAGGCGTGAGCGGATTAAGTCAAGAAGAAGATATTCGAATTGCGAAGGCAGCCATAGCAAGCGTTTTTAACAACTAAGCCGGGGAGCTAAGGCAGAAATCTTTTTAGTGTTTTGAGATTAAATTTTTGCACGCCAAAACTTGCTCTGTAGGATCTCCATAGGCTACTTCAATTTTCAAATCTCCACCCAGTTCTTTTATCCTATCGGTAAACAATTTTTGATCTTTATACTATCTGTCAGTCACATAACTGTCCATTAGAAGCCCCACAGTTTGACATTTTGCCGGAAGCGAAACTATTCCCAGAAAAAACATAAAAAACAACTTTTCAATTCTCAAAGGTTTCATAAAATAGTGTGTTTAGGTTTTCTAATTACCGTTTCATTTTCCTTATTGCATCTCTATTTACAAAAAAATATTTCATAAAGTGCAGTATTCAGTAAGTTATTTCAATCGTTTGCAAAAAAGATCGTTAAATGAATAAGAAACATACTGGTCAGCTTCACGAAAAAAAAACGCACTTCAAATTATCAGATGGGTTAGCGGAGTTTCCTCAAAATGTTTTTGAATATTCAGAGTCGCTAATACAACTTGATCTTTCAGGAAACCATCTGTCCGCACTTCCGGATGATTTTTGCAAATTTGAAAACCTGCGAATTTTGTTTCTATCTAACAACGATTTTACATCTTTTCCAAGAGTGCTTGGAAGAATGAAAAACCTCGATATCATAGGGTTTAAGGCCAATAGAATAAAAGGAATACCCGAAGATGCGTTGCCAGAAAATCTTCGTTGGTTAATTCTTACAGACAACGCGATTGAAGAACTCCCCATTTCGATAGGCAATTGTAGTCGGCTACAAAAGTTAATGCTTGCGGGTAACAGACTCTCGCAATTGCCAGAGGAAATGTCGAAATGTAAAAACCTTGAACTTCTCCGGATTTCAGCGAATAGGTTAAAGGCTATTCCTGACTGGTTGTTTAATTTGCCCAAGTTAACTTGGCTGGCTTACGCAGGAAATCCGGTCAGCAGCATTTTCACTCAGCCTCTCCTTACCAGCCTCGACTGGAATCAACTGACTTTGGCAGAGCAATTGGGGCAAGGTGCGTCTGGTTTTATCTACAAGGCTTCATGGAATGGAAAGGATGTGGCGGTAAAGTTGTTTAAGGGAGAAGTGACCAGTGATGGTTGGCCATCTGATGAAATGCACGCATCGATTCACGCGCAAGATCATCCCAATATCGCACGTGTACTGGCCGAAATTCAGCATCACCCCGAAGGAAGGAGGGGATTGGTTTTTGAGTTTATTTCGCCAGACTACCGAAATCTTGGCTTGCCGCCAAACTTTGAAACGTGCACAAGAGATACATTTCCGCAGAATTCGGATTTTACATGTAGCGGAATTGTAGCGATTGCTTGTTTAATGGCAAGTGCATTAAAACACCTGCATGAAAGAGGTATTATGCATGGCGATTTTTATGCGCACAATATTCTTTGTAACAATGATAACAAGGCGTTGCTTAGTGACTTTGGTGCGGCCACGCGATATGATCGAAAAGAAGGCCACCTATCTTTAAAGTTGGAACGATTGGATGTGCGAGCTTTTGGTTGTTTAGTAGATGATTTGCTTCAACGGGCAATAGATCCGGATCATCGATTTTATACTTATTTATTTGATCTTCGGGATCTGTGCTTGCGTGATGAACTTTCGAAAAGACCTGCACTAGAAACCCTTTTGTCATTACTCGAACAGTTAAAGAATTGAATTTTTCGAATGGAACGGCCCCGCGATTTTGACATGTTGAATGTATATTTGTTCCTACACCTCCAAAGTGAACTCAATTGAAAAAGAAGCACCTATATATTCTTGCATTTGTGGCGCTAGCGATCGGCTTTGCTTCTATGTTATACATTAAATACTATTCCAACGCCACAAAGATACCAATAGAGCAGCAGCAAAGTAATTTTGTAGGATCTCAATCATGCGTTTCATGCCACGCTTCCGTGCATAATTCGTTTGTAAATACTGCACACTTTAACACGAGTGCTGATGCAACGTTTTCTTCAATCAAAGGTAGTTTTGATCCTCCGTACAATGAGTATCAGTATAATCAGCAAGATAAAATGATTATGGAGAAATTCGAGTCGGGTTTCTTCCAAACGGGATACTCAGATGGAAAAAAAGTGGGGAGTCAAAGGTTCGATATAGTTATTGGTTCAGGAACGAAAGGCCAGACATATCTGAATTGGATTGACAATAAATTGATCCAATTACCAGTTTCCTATTATGTAAGCGATTCACTGTGGTCAAGCAGTCCTGGATATCCTCCAGATCGGTTTGTCATAAGTAGGCCTATAACATCAAAATGTTTGAGTTGCCATAGTACTTTTTTTAACGTAAAAGCTCAGATGGGAAAACCAGAAGAGTTTGACAAACTCAATGTTATTTTTGGCGTTGATTGCGAACGGTGTCACGGGCCGGCCTCCAGACATGTTGATTTTCATACGGAAAAACCAGCCGAAAAAGAAGGAAAGTATATCATTCGACATAGGAGCCTTACGCGCAAACAGCAGCTTCACGCGTGTGCACAATGCCATTCTAGTTCTCTCAAAATGGCGAAGGCTCCGTTTACATTTTTCCCAGGCGATGTTTTGTTTGAAGATTTTATGGCACTAGGGCGAGGCGATACTTCGTCTTCCGCTGAGGTGCATGGAAATCAATATGACTTACTTACATTGAGTAAATGTTTCCTAAAGTCAGACTCCATGACTTGCTCGAGTTGTCATAACACCCATGTTAAAGAGCGGGATAATTTAGCGTTGTTTTCTGAGCGATGTCAATCGTGTCATCAAACGAATAAGATTGAATGCACCGTGGATGCGAAAGGATTCGATATTAAATCCAACTGCGTAGATTGTCATATGCCAAAAAATCTTTCTAACAAGATAAGTTTTCGTGTAGAGGGAAAAAGTACCTTGTCGAAAGAAATAGCTCGTACACATTTTATAAAAGTCTATCCGCAGCAAGCTAAAAAGCTAATTGATGACTTCGAAGAGTTTCTAAAGAGTACCCACGCGAAAAAGGGATAGCCAAATGGATTTAGTTTTATTTAAAAAAGAAGCTGAAAAAAATCAATCTGGGAATAAAAAGTTTCTTTCAAAGCTTTCAAAATGCGATGCGCGAAAAGTGGATGCTGCCTTCCATCAGCAGCATGAGGAAATTTTTGAACAGATAGATTGCCTCCGTTGTGCCAATTGTTGCAAAACTACCAGCCCCATTTTTTATGAAAATGATATTGAAAGGGCAGCGAAAAGTATGCGTATGAGGCCGGGCGATTTTGTTTCGAAATATTTGCGTGTCGATGAAGACAAAGATTATGTTCTTCAATCTTCTCCCTGCCCTTTTTTAGGCAGTGATAATTATTGTATGATCTACAACGATCGCCCCAAAGCTTGCCGGGAATACCCTCATACCAATAGAAAGAAAATGGTGCAGATTATGGATTTAACATTCAAAAATACGTTAGTTTGCCCTGCAGTGTACCAAATGGTAGACCGTCTAAAAAAACTCAACTTCATTTAAAACTCAAGGCTTATGCTACAGCGATTGTTCATCTTGTTTTTTTTGGTAGTTGGTAACCTTGCCACTGCGCAAGTAAGGTTGCCAGCCGTGTTCTCCGACCACATGGTATTAGAGCAACAATCAGAAGTTATTATCTGGGGTTGGGCAAATCCGTCAGAGAAAATCAAAATCAAGCCAAGTTGGAGTGAAGATACCATTAAACTGGTAACACCTAGTTCGGCACAGTGGTCGAGTAAATTGAGAACCCCGATTGCCGGAGGTCCCCACAAAATAATGATAAGGGGAAGCAATGAAATTATTCTTCAAGATGTGATGATTGGGGAGGTGTGGCTTTGTTCGGGTCAATCTAATATGGAATGGAGTGTAAATAATGGTACTGAGGATGCCAAGGCCGATATGCCAAACGCTAATTTCCCCAACATCCGCTTGTTTCAAGTGAATAAATCGGGGAGTGATTATCCCCAGGTTCGTGGCGAAGGCAAGTGGGAAGCGTGTACCCCGCAATCGATGAAAAGTTTTAGTGCCGGAGGTTATTTCTTCGGAAAAAAATTACATGCAGACTTAAAAATCCCCATAGGCATAATCAATGCAAGCTGGGGCGCTACAGCCGCTGAGGTTTGGACACCGAAAGAAAAGATTTTAGGCGATGAAGAGCTAACTGCTTCATATCAATTGTTAAAAGAAAACCCATGGTGTACCATCCAGGTTGGTGCTACCTACAACGCCATGATTCATCCGCTAGTGCCCTACAAAATTGCGGGTGTCTTGTGGTACCAAGGTGAATCAAACACCGCCTCACCACTTACCTACAAAAAGTTAATGACCACCTTAATCGAAAGTTGGAGAAACGATTTTGGCAAAGATCTCCCTTTCTATTTTGTTCAGATAGCACCCTATACTTATGGAAGGGCGAATGAAGGGATGTTGATTCGGGAGCAACAAAGTAAGTTGCTTAGCTTACCCAACACGGGCATGGTAGTTATTTCCGACAAGGTCGATAACGTGAAGGACATTCACCCCAAGTTTAAAAAACCAGTTGGTGACCGTTTGGCAAATATGGCGTTAGCAGAAGTCTACAAGAAACCAATTCTTGGATATAAGTCTCCGGTTTACAAAAGCATGAAGGTTGAAAAGACTTCTATTCGAATTTTATTTGACTATGCCGATGTTGGTTTACTAAGCACAGGTGGAGACCCAAAGGAGTTTTTTATTGCCGGAGCCGATAAGAAGTTTTATCCCGCGGTGGCTAAGGTAGACGGAACTACTGTGATCGTCTCTGCTAAAGAAGTGAAGGCTCCTGTTGCCGTTAGATATGCATGGGGCAACAGTGTAATCTCCAATTTGTACAATAAGGAATTCTTACCGGTTTCTAGTTTTCGAACTGATGATTGGGAGATTGAACTTGTTTCGCCACCATCGGCTAAACAATGACCAAATTACTAAGGCGGCTATTGCCTGCCATTGGTAGACTTAAAACGAAACGTATAGCCAAGCAATAGGCCATAGGATAGGAAACTCACTTGGGAAGTTGTTTGCTGCCCAAGCAGAAAAGAAGCTTCCGTTGGTTTGTCAAAGTTAGCGAATTGCTTTAGGGTGCCTTCAGAAGCAAAGCTGAGATTTATTCCCAAACTGATGTCTCTTCTTTCCTGGCTAAAAGTTCCACCAAAAATAAAGTGGTAGATATTCCATGAAGATATATCTAAGTTAATTGCATTGTTAGACAATGTTTTACGGCTCGTTTTCACCACCTCGTCATCGTAGGCCCTATCGTAAAAGGAATTGTTAGTGCGGAAGCCAGTACTTAGGCTGAGCTTTGGATTGATAGTATGTTGCACGCCAACGGCAACGTTTAACACTGACTTATTAGATGCATTTATTTTAAGGAACTTGCTGCCATCTAATGCTAAATTGGTAGGCCTTTTAAAGAGATCATCCGCTGGAGAGACTATGTTGTATTGACTTATACTCCCAAACCATTCTGCAGAAACGGCAAAGACAGTCCTTCGGCTATTGTAGACGAATCCCCCAGAAACTGCTAACGGACTTTTATATGTTGTTTTCAGATCGGTTTGACGGTCATTGACAGAAATATTAGCCCTGGAAAAAATGGGCGGCTTGGTAGCATTGGGCTGCAAATTTATCGTCAAGTTATTGGCAGTTATGTCCCTAGCGACTGTGCCTTTTCCTGAAAGCACCAAACTAGGACTGGTTATCGCCAATCCAGCCGACCAATTGCCCGATTTAAAAGCGATACCCAACTTGCCAGAGTACCGTAAATTCGAGTACTCGATACTTTGAATTTCGCTCGTGCTTACCAAAGAGGAGGAGGCATTGTTTAAAATCATCCGTGCCAATTCCGTCTTCGAATACGTATGCGTTCTTAGTATAACCTGATTGCTGTATCCGATCGACCAATTGTCGTTTAGTCGATACGAAAATGCAAAAGCAACCAAATTCTCTGACACCCGTGTATTGTTTGTAAATTGGCCAACGTATTCTTCCAGCCCTTTGCTTTCAACATCTTCTACAATTGCTTTAGGGTCTTCTAGTCTAGCAGAAGCTTTGAAAGTAAATTCCGTGGGCACAATGATGGCATATCCCATAGTAAGCCGATTGGAGGGTCTTTTTGGAACCAACCCTGAAACCGTTGTTGGCACAGCCGAAAACTGACTGCTACCTACGTCCAACCCGGGCCCGGCCCCATCTTTTGCATTAATACTTGAAAGCTGGTATATATTGGCATTTAGAGAGACAGAAATATTTTTGACAAAACTTAACAGCGCTGGATTGTATACTACCGAGCTGTTGTCTTCAAGACCTCCTACCGCAGGGCCACCCATCAATGCCGCTTTAGTGCCAAAGCGATAGGTCCAATAATGTGTGTCTTGTCCAAAACCTACCAGCGTTTCAAGAAGGCAGCAGAGCAGTACAAGTCTTTTCATGTTCGAGTTGATTTGGGTAAAAATAATCACATACTTACACAATTTTCAAGACTCTAGTTTCATTCTATGACCAAGCTGCTTATCAAGCCCTTTGAGCCACGCTACCAACACCAGGTGGAAGAACTTGTATTGACCATTCAAAATGAGGAATTTAAATTAAATATTACGGCCCAGCATCAACCCGATCTGCCAGATTTAAAGGCATTTTATCAAGACAAAGAAGGTGAATTTTGGATTGCAGTAGATGCGACCGATGCGGTTTTAGGCTGTATCGGTTTCGAAAAACTAGACAATACAAATGGAGCGTTGCGCAAGATGTTTTTGAAAAAAGAAGTTAGGGGGAATAAGGAACTAAACGTAGCTCAGCAGCTGTACGATATGTTGATCTTATTTGCTAAGGATACAGGAACCAGATCGATTTGCTTAGACACGCCATTAGTAGCACATGCAGCCCATCGATTTTATGAGCGAAATGGCTGGACAATGACGCCCATCGAAAAGTTACCACACACTTATAAAATCCCTAAAATTGATCCTAAACTCATCAAGTTTTATGTTTTGAATTTCTGAGAATCACCAAGCAGTAAAAGAAGATGAAGAAAGTTGCTTTTTTACCTTTTTTATTCACCGCGACCATTACTATGTGTCAGCAAGCAACGGAAATAACAGTTGCCAATTCATCTCGCCAGAAAAGTATTGAGCGCTTTACTGACCGTTTCTTTATCTGGCCGTTGATCAAATACCGGACCGTGAATTTTACATTGCAGCAGCAAACCAACTCAAGCAATAAATTGAACTATCGGCCAAATAATTCTGTCGGCATGGGGTTTGGTTTTTATCTTTTTGAAGTAGGAGCGGAGTTCACCTTTGCGGTGCCTGTCCAGGCGGAGCGGGTTAGTCTTTTTGGCAAAACCAAAGCACAAGATTTACAGCTCAACCTATTGGGCAAAACGTGGGGGCTTGATCTGTTCTACCAGCGATACAATGGCTTTTACATGGATGATCCTAATGCCAAAATTACCCCAGGGTTGGCTTTTCCGCAACGTCCCGATCTAGCTACACGCAATCTTGGAATTAATGGATTGTACATTCTTAACAAGAATTTTTCACTTCGCTCGGCATATAATTTCTCCGAAAGGCAGTTGAAAAGTGCTGGCTCGTTCTTAGTGGCAGGTACGCTCAATTTCTACACTGTTGGCGGAGACTCTGCGCTGTATTCAAAAAAATACAATTCCATTTTTGGGGAACCAAGTGCATTTTCTAAACTTAGTATTAACACGTTTAGCGTTTCACCAGGCTACTCCTACACTCAGGTTATAAGAAGGTTTTTTGTGAACGCTTCCTTTTCAATTGGCCCTGCATATCATTCGATTAGCTACGAAGTAAATGGCCAGGAACTGAAAGCTTCCACGTTAAACAGTTTTCTAGATGTCAGAGCGGGAATAGGGTACAACAGTAATCGTTTTTTTTGTGGGATTAATCTTGTTAATCAGTCACGTATCATAAAGTTTGAGAGTATACAATTTACCACTTCGAGTTCTACCATTAAAATACTACTTGGTTATCGATTTAAAGAATTTGGCGTGTTGAAAAAACGAGCCTTGGATATTGTACCTGTTTTGGTTCCGACCAGAAAGTGAGTACTTTTTTCGAAGGTCTGTAAACACTGCCGTTTAAATAGCATAACCATACAAACGAATTTTACCTATAGAAAAAATAGCAGGCCAGTCAAACAGCAGAGCATAGAATTAACAATTTGCTAATTCTTCTTGAATTGTTTCGGCTATTGCATCTAATATCATATCATCTTTAATAACATAATTTCTTACTCCCTTTTGAATAAATTTCAAAACCATGTTTCCATCATCTAACGAGCTCATCATGATAAGTACCTTTTCTCGACAGGTATTCTGTATGATTGCTTCAAAGAATTCGATACCAGACATTCTCGGCAATTGATACTCAAAAAGCACTATTTCAGGTGGTTTTCTTTCGATTGCCGGTAAAGCCTCTTCTGCCGAATTAAAGACTTCGACAGCCATATCATTTTTAAAAAAATCACTTAATTTTTTGATCGTAAAGTTGTCCTGATCTACAATAACCATGTTTTTTTTTTGCATTCTTAAGGCTTCAAAATGGAAGAATCATTTAGAAAATCAGAGATACTTACATTTAGTTTTTTTGAAGTATAAAGTAAAAATTTTGCTTCTTGTACATGTAATTTAGAATCACTTTTTGCCATCGCAAAAAGTGCTTTAAATGCGCGTATTCTCATTTCATCTCCAAATTGCTTGATTAGCGTTATCCCTTCATAAAAAATATCGTGCTGACTTTTGTTGTTAATACTTTCCTTAAAATTCTGAAATAGCATCTCATCGATTTCCTCGTCTCTCAATAGTTGTCCAAAGTAGGCCACTTCAGTTTCATCTATTTCGTTGTCGCAAATGGTTATTAAGTATATAAGATGCAAAAGGCCAATTTTATATGTCGATAAATTCTCCATTAGTCCAATCGTTATCTTAGATTCTCATGAAGTTCTTCAGCTACGCGCAAAATCACATCTTTCGAGATAGGTTTATCAATTAGCCCTTTAACAAAGGGATATGATAGCGCCATTTCGCGATCCGAATCAAAGTGATAGCACGAAGTTAGATACGTTGATATCTTCGATCCTTTCTTTAGTGTCGAAAGAACTTGCTTAGCTAAGTCAATCGGCATATTTGTTTCCAGAAAAATAACATCGGGTATTACTTCCTTGGAAACCAACAATTCTATTGCTTTACTGGCGGAATTAATTACCCGTAAATTCACATTTAGGTATGATTGAAGCATTCTTTCGGTAATCATTCCATCAATTTCATTGGGGTCGACAATTAATATTGTTTTCATTTTACCGATTGCAAAAAATAAAAACGATAGTCAAAATGAATGGTAAAAGCAATAACAAAGGAAATTTGAACTTTAGTTTTTTTGCAGCTTAGCATCCACTTTTAACAGCCATTTAACTTTTTCTTAAAATTGACTATTTGGTTCTGTTTATTGCGGCTTATTTTGATATTTTATATCAAAGCATTTCGTATAAATTTAAATAATCAGTTGTTTTGTTTACCCGATCAATAATTCAAATGTTCCGCATATTTTTATGTAGTCTACTTTCGATACTTTTTTGTTGTGCATCCATTAATGCACAGCAAAGCCAGCCGCTTGACTCCAATTTTGTCAACGTTCTAAATGAGGAGGCCTACAACTATTGGTACACTAATCTTGATACCGTTTTACTTTTGGCCGGGAAACAATTGGTGCTCTCCAAGCAAATCAACTATACATTGGGTGCAATTCGTGCTCACATTGATTTTTGGCATGTTTACAACGATCGCCAAGATTTTGTTAAAGCAGCTACCCATGGACTTGAGGCATTGACGCTTTCAGAGTTAATCAGATGCCAGAAGTATTTGGCGGTTTCGTATAGTAATTTAGGACTCACGTATCAACAAATGAGTGAAAATGAAGTTGCGATTGAATACTTCAATAAGGCGTACGAAATCGATAAAAAAAGGAATAACTTAAAAGGAATAGCATCTGATTTTATAAACATGGCAACTGTGTATTCAGATCAAGGAAAAGATTCTTTAGCACTTAAATTTCAGATGGATGCATTTGCTATCAAAAAACTGTTGAAAGATGATGTTGGATGCGGCATTGCCATGCTTGGTGCAGCTCGAAGTAGCTCAAAACTTGGCTTCAAAGAGTTGGCTATTAAGCGAGCAAAAGACGCCCTTCAATTTGCTTTAAAGGCCAACGATATTGAAGGTCAAGCCTATGCATACGACTATATTGCTAGGTTTAGTGGAAGTGGTTTACCCGCCAAACAAAGTCTTGAATTAAGCTTAAAGAGTTTAGAATTAGCAAAACAACTTCGCTTGAAAGAATTAGAGCGCGACAATTATTTCATGCTTAGTTACAATTACGAGAGAAGTGGGCAGATCTTTGAGGCCTTCGATTATATGAATAAGGCATCTGGCTTAACCGATACGCTGTACAGGATTGACAAAAAAGTAAGCATAGCTAGATTGGAGTCGAAATTTCAAATTGAAAAAAAGCAAGCCGAAATAAAAGAGTTAAAAAAAGATATGGAAGAAAAACAGCTAGTGCAGAGACGACAAATGATAATTGCTGTGGGAACGGTTGGAGTTGTTTTGGTCGGAGTAGTCTTCTTTTTCCTCTATAGAAACGCAGTCCAAGCTGCCAAAAATTCAAAAAGTGAACTGGAAAATGCCAAGAAAGAGCTTAGTTACCTTAAGGATCAGACAAATCCTCATTTTTTGCTTAACGCTCTCAATGGCTTATACGGCATTTCGTTATTGAGCCCTGCCCTGATTTCTGACAAAATAGCCGAACTTTCTTTTTTGCTTCATTATCAACTAAAGGTGTCTCAACTCGATAAAATTTCGGTCAAAGACGAAATCGAGTTTGTTAGGAATTACATCGAATTTATAAAACAAAAAACAACAAAACTTCGATTTGAATTTGAGGTAAATCGAGTCGATGAAGACCGGACCGTGCCGCCCCTTATATTTTTTCCGATTATTGAGAATGCGTTAAAATACTCGTCAGAAATGCCTTTTCCGGTTGTCAACATAAAATGGGAAAACACTCCTGAAAAAATTGTTCTAATTGTCGAAAATAATTTTGAAGCAGTACGAAGTAAGATCAGTGGAACAGGTGTTGGCATTGCGAATTTGAGGAGGCGATTGGCTCTT
Organism: Cyclobacteriaceae bacterium; assembly: GCA_044349005.1. Lineage (GTDB taxonomy): Bacteria > Bacteroidota > Bacteroidia > Cytophagales > Cyclobacteriaceae > ELB16-189. The sequence continues at coordinate 8,563 of JBIKRT010000030.1, read as the reverse complement.
CACGCATATCGGTTTGATTTCGAAACTGAGGCAAAAGCAGATTTTTATGTAGCAAAGCTAACCATATGGGACAAAGAGTTTTTAGGTGTTTAGTGGTAGATGACGATCTTGGCGCACATGCCACCATCGAAGCGCACATAATCCGAACGGAAGGGCTTCAACTAGTTGGCCATGCCTTTAGCGGAGAAGAAGCTATAAGCCTACTTTCAGCAAATCCGATAGACATACTATTCCTTGACATTGAAATGCCTAAATTTTCTGGGATTGAGTTGCTGCAGGTGTTACCTTACCCTTTAGCCGCGATAATCACGTCAGCCCACACCGAGTATGCATTTGATGCTTTTCAAAACTATGCAATTGATTACGTGCAAAAGCCGATTCTTTATGATCGGTTTTTAGTTGCTGCCGCCAAAGCGAAGACCTTTGCCATCAATAATTCAACTAATTCGTATCCTGAATTTTTAGAACTAAAGACTACAAGAAAAAAAATCACAATCCAACAAAAAGACATCGTATTTATTCAAAGTATAGGTAATTACATTAAAGTGTTTGTTCAAAATCAGGGGACGCCAATTATTGCTTACAGTGCCTTGAGAAGTATCCAGCAACAGTTAACGCCAAATGAATTTATTCAAGTACATCGGTCGTTTATTGTTCGAAAGAGCGTTATTGAAAAAAAAGAGAAGTTAGATATTCATTTAAAGAACGGGGCAATTATTCCCGTGGGAGCTAAATTTGACTATTTAATTGAAGCATTTATTTAGCTCGTACCCTTTTTTTTTGATTATCGGTTCATTTTCAATAATTTAGAGCCTTCTATCTCAATTTTTAAGTTACTTAATTTTTTTGCTTATGAGATCTATTTGGAAAGGCCACATTCAATTTTCGCTTGTCACTATTCCCGTAAGGATTTATAATGCAATTGACACAGGCCAATCGATAAGCTTTAATCTGTTGACCAAAGACGGTCATAATCCGGTAGGATACGAGAAAAAAGACAAAGTAACTGGCAAGGTCTTGCGTGGCGAAGACATCACTAAAGGGTATGAGTACGAACCCGGACAATTTGTAATCATTGAGCAGGAAGACTTGGATAAAGTGAAACTGAAAAGTACTAAAGTTATTGAAATAGAAGGCTTTGTTCAAAGCGAGGAAGTTCACCCCACACTTTTTGAGTCGCCTTATTTTATTGGCCCAGATGGTGATATCGCTGCGAAAACTTATGGACTACTCTGTAATACACTAAAGGAATCAGGCAAAATGGGCATTGGTAAAGTCGTGCTCAGAGACAGAGAAACCCCGATCTTGATTTCGCCCCACGAACGAGGAATGCTGATGTACCGGCTCCGGTATCCAAGCGAGGTAAAAAGCATTAATGAAGTGCCTAGTTTGCTAGAAGTAAAAGCCGATAAAGAACAGTTGAAGTTGGCTAAAATGTTGGTTGACTCAATGTCTGTTAAGTTTTCGCAATTGGAAATGAAAGATCATTATTACGATGCTTTAAAAGCAATAATTGATGCTAAGATTGCTGGAAAGGAAGTTGTGAGCGTGACAGAGGAGGAACCAAAAGTGATTGATATCATGACCGCACTCAAGAAGAGTATTGAGCAAGCCAAGCAAAAGCCGATGGAAAAAGCCAAAGGATCTTCGGAAAAGGAAGACAATGCTACATTGAAGGTATCTAGAAGAAAGGCAAGCTAAACAGTTGTAGGAATTAGCTAATGATAAGAATTTTAAAAGCCTTAATTTTGATAAATGGCTAAGGTTGTAAAATTCGCAAGTTTATCACCCCAAAAATTCGGATTCAAACCTGTTCGAAAGAAAGGCAGTTCTGCCAAAACAGATTCCGCCCAGCTTAACCTCTTTGCTGGCGGCAAAGTAGTGAGTATGAATACCTACTCACCTTTTGAAGAAGCGTTGCTGCTGGATGAACACGGTGATGCCAGAGCAAAAGAAATGTATTTGAGGGCAATTGAAAAGAAGGAAAGTGTAGCTGATTCTTACTGTAATTTAGGGATACTGGAGTCAGATGAAAAGAACTACAGCAAAGCCATTGATTATTTCACCCATTGCCTGAAAGAAGAGCCAAGGCATTTTGAAGCCCATTATAATTTGGCTAATCTGTATGCCGAGATCGGTAACTTCTTTCTAGCTAAAATCCATTATCAAACTTCTATCGAGATTGACCCCAATTTCCCGAATGGTTATTTCAATCTGGGGTTGGCTTATGCCATGAATAAGGAGGTGGAAGAGGCCATTCAGGCGTTGCTAAAGTACAGAAGCCTCGCCTCTAATGAAGATAAATCGTTTGCCGAAGAGCTTATTAATAACCTTTCTAGAAGCATTTAAATGCTTTTGTAGCGCGATCGAATATGCCTTTATAGCGACCAGATGGTTACGAAAAACAAAATGCCCCTATACACTTCTAGCGCAACTTTTAGTATAATTATCATTAGCATCGATTTAAATACTAATTGCCATCCGTCTTCTTCGTAAAAAGTAATTCCAGAGCGCAGCAAGAAGTATAAGTTAGTGGTAACAAAAATACTTGCCAGAACAGTTTCGTCTAGGTAATGGCCTAAGCCAAACAGTTTCACAATCAATGTAAGGAAAATAGCATTAACGAATAAGTTAAAACAAGCCAACTCCACCATATATCCAACATGGTCGGTGAAGTACCTGTTTTTCGTTCGATAAAAGGCGTTGAGAGGCAGTGAAGCAATGATCACAAAAACCATCACCAAAAGCTTGGCCAGCCCTGTTGTTTTTAGGTTATAGATTACGCTAAATGACTGAACATCACGAATTGACATGGCCATCATTTTGTGTGACACTGCTTCCTTTACCACATCGCGATAAGCGGACAGCAATTGCGTGTTGAGCGAAGCACTAAACAGCTGGATGAGTGGAAAAAGGAAGTAAATTAGGTTGAGCACGAAAAATAATGACAGCGGCTTTAAGTACTTAACTCTTTTGCCCTCTGCAAACTCTTTTGACACAAAGCCTGGATCGGCCAAGGTCAGCCAGAGTGTTTTTATCATTTTGCTGTCGGCAAAAGTGATTGCGATCAGGATATTGCTAAGAAACTTCTTGAATGAGCGATCTGCGGGAAGCAGCACTTTCTCGCCACACAGATTGCAGTAGTAGCCGTTGAAGTGATTGCCACAGCTTTTGCAGGTTTGATTGGTGGGTAGGTTGTCCATACTTGAAGTAGGGGCAAAACTAAGAGTAAAATTGCTTTTTGTCCTAGCTAGAAATGCTTTTACTAAACATTTTCTGGGGAAAGAAAACAAACATTGATATTATAAAGGTTTACTTTTGCAATGTCTATTTGGGTTATGGCAAGAATAATAAGCGTTACCAATCACAAAGGTGGTGTGGGGAAAACCACCATTGTTGCCAACTTAGGCTTTGCACTTGCTCGCCAGTTTAAAGTGCTGTTGATTGATTTTGATCCGCAAGCGAATTTATCTTCGGGCCTTGGCTTTAAAGATGCTGACAACACAATCGGTCGCTATTTGCAAGAAGTAATTCACGTTCGTTATCCCACAGTAGTCCCCCATGAGATCAACCCATACGTTCATATAATTCCGTGTAAAGTCGACCTTCTCGATATCGAGAATAGGCTTCGCAACACAATAAGTGGAGATTTGATGCTGAAGCGGATAATCGTAACTATTCAAAAGGACTATGATCTTATTCTAATTGACTGTCCGCCTGCATTTAACTACCTTACAATCAACGCACTTTCTAGTAGTAACTTAGTGCTTGTTCCAGCTAAGCCAGAACTTTTCTCGATTCAAGGAATTGAGTTGATTAAAGACTATGCCGAGAAAAAGCAAATACCCTATAAGATCATTTTTAACCAAGTCGATATGAGATCTAATTACCATCGGCAGGTAATTAACACGGCTCAAGAAAACTATCAGTCAAACCTTGTTGCGAATTATATCAGAACCAGCATTTCTCTGGCCGAAGCTTTTGAACAAGCAATTGATATTTTCAAGTTCAACGAATCGGGCAACGGTTCTAAAGACTTCATCAAACTTGCTGACGAGCTGATACCATTTGTTTAGTGTTTTTTAAGACAGCAGGCTATTAACATGCATATAGTTCTGATTTTAATAGAATATAGGCTGTGCTAATATAGATTCAAAGTCTGATCTGCTAACTTGCAGCAAATTTTTAAACTACTATTGTGAACTATCTATCTGGTGAGAACCTCTCAAAGACTTTTAACGACCGTTGGCTATTCAAAGATATTTCCCTGGGCATTTCGCAAGGTGAAAAACTGGGTTTGGTGGGCGAGAATGGCACAGGCAAAACTACCTTGTTAAAGATCCTTACGGGGGAACTTGCTTCAGACAGCGGCCTTGTAAGCGTTCGCGATGGCATCAAGATCGGGTATTTAACCCAACAACCGGTGGTTTCCGGTGAGCTCACCGTCAAAGAAATTATTTTTAATGAGAAGAACGTCATCGCTTCCGTAGTAAAGGAATACGAAGATTGTATCCATCACCCAGAAACTTCTTCAGAGCGCATGCAGGCGGCCTTGGAGAAGATGGAAGAATACAATGCCTGGGATTATGATGCTAAGGTTCAAGAAATTACAAGTAAACTCGGAGTTGTTGACTTAGATCAAAAATTCGCGCAACTATCAGGCGGGCAACGCAAGCGGATTTTTATGGCTCAAATGCTATTGACCGAACCCGATCTGATCATTATGGACGAACCTACCAACCATCTTGATTTAGAGGCCATTGAGTGGTTGGAGAATTACCTTTCTTCCCAACAGATTACCCTCATTATGGTTACCCACGATCGGTATTTTCTGGATGCCGTGGCTACAGAAATTATTGAGCTTGATAGGGGCAAAATTTTCAGATACAAAGGCAAGTATGCCTACTTTTTAGAAAAGAAAGCAGAGCGTGAAGAAATACTAAAAATTGAGGTTACGAAAGCTAAAAGCCTTTTAAAGAAAGAGTTAGAATGGATGAGGCGCCAACCGCGCGCACGTGGAACCAAAGCAAAATACCGAATTGAAGCCTTCTACGAGATTAAAGAAGTGGCCTCTCAAAATTTGAAGAAAGATAAACTGGCTCTTGACATTCAAGAAGCGCGTCAAGGCGGAAAGATTTTGGAATTACACAATGTTTCCAAAAGCTATGGGGAAAAGATATTGGTCGATAATTTCTCTTATGTTTTCAAGAAGAAGGACAGAATAGGTGTAGTAGGTAAAAACGGGATCGGTAAATCAACTTTTCTTAACCTACTTACAGGCAAAATTAATCCCGATAAGGGAGAACGCATACCGGGCGTAACCACTAAAATAGGGTACTTCACGCAGGAAGCTGAAAATTTAAATCTGGGTAACCGATTGATAGAAGAGGTAAAAGATATAGCAGAATACATTACGCTTTCCGATGGCACAACGATTTCAGCATCCAAGTTTTTAGATCAGTTTTTGTTTCCACCAGAAAAGCAATACACCTATATCGACAAGCTGAGCGGTGGCGAACGGAAGCGCCTGCAATTGCTTAAGATTCTAATTACAAATCCGAACTTTTTGATTTTGGATGAGCCTACCAACGATTTTGACATAGACACCCTTAACGTGTTAGAAGATTTCTTAGACAAATTCTCCGGCTGTCTTATTCTTGTCTCGCATGATCGCTACTTTATGGATCATTTGGTCGACCAACTTTTTGTTTTTGAAGGTGATGGAAAAATACTTCCGTTCAACGGAAATTATAGCGACTACCGTTCAATCGATCAGGAAGACGAAGTGCCCAAGCCTTCGGTCAGCAATCAACGTGTCAAAGAAGAGAAGTCAGATAAGAAAAAACCGAGCTTCAAAGAAAAAAAAGAATATGAAGAACTTCAAAAAGCAATTGATTTGCTAGAGGAAGAAAAGAGAAAAATAGCAAACGAACTAACTAACACAAGCAATGACCACAATCAGTTGATCAAAATGGGAGAGCGGTTGGAGGCAGTGAACCTAGAAATTGATATGAAGACTTTACGTTGGTTAGAACTTACAGACCTAATTGAAAGTTAACTTTTTCAAATAAATCTATTTTTTGGTTTGGGTCTTTTAAATTAAATTATATTAACGTATGCAATTTCTGCTTCTTCTGTTGATTTTTTTTCAAGATGTCGTTCCGTTCAAACCAAAGAGTGAGTTCGAGGTAAAGATTGATCTTAGTTTTAAAGAGAAAAGGAAGCAAGGTGATGGTAGCCAAAGCAATTTCACTATTGATTACACCGAAACCGTTGAGCAACGAAATAAAAAACTTTCTGGAAATCAATTACCGTATTTAGAATTAAAGATAAAATTTAATCTGCTTTCTGCCGATGAAGAGAAAGTAAAGATTGTAAACAACTTGGGGAAGATAGTCTACTCAAAAAAGGCTGATGTAAACACGGTGATTAGATTAGACCTTGGTTACATAGACGATGTAAAAGACGAAGTAACACCGAATGATTACAACGTTATTTTATTGAATTCGGAAAAAAAGGAAATTGACCGGATCAATATAAAAATCACCAAGGACGGTACTTTTCTGGTAAATAATGAAAAGCGCGGAAAGTTCTAATTTATGACTGAAAACTCACACGAAAACCCCCCCGTCTTTGCTTCTTGGAATGGCTGGTACTCGTTGGTAGCAGGATTCCTGATTTTTCTCATCCTACTTTTCCTTTTTATTACCAAACGATATTCATGAACGCTTTTGATTGGATTGTGCTGTTCGGCACCATTGTCATTATTGTAGTTTACGGGGTTTGGAAGTCAAGGGGCAGCACCAACATCGATGGCTACTTATTGGGCAACAACAGCATGCCTTGGTGGTCTGTTGGCCTTGGCATTATGGCAACGCAGGCGAGCGCGGTAACTTTTCTATCCACACCGGGCCAGGCATACGAAGATGGAATGCGTTTCTTGCAATTTTATTTTGGCCTTCCAGTAGCGATGATCATTTTAAGTGTGACAGCCGTTCCGCTTTATCATAAGCTAAAGGTATTTACCGCATACGAATATCTCGAAACACGTTTTGATTTGAAAGTACGAACATTGGCCGCCTTCTTCTTTCTCATGCTCAGGGGGCTTTCGGTGGGCATAACCGTTTATGCGCCCTCGTTAATACTCTCGACTATACTGGGTTGGAACATCACTTTAACCACCGTTTTCATAGGCACTATCGTGGCCATCTATACCGTGTCGGGAGGTACCAAAGCGGTGGCGGCAACACAAAAATACCAACTTGCTATTATTATGATTGGGATGCTGGTAGCAGGGGCGGTGGCCTTTTCTAAACTGCCTGAATCAGTTTCTTTTGGAGATACGTTTTCCATTGCAGGCGAGTTGGGAAAATTAAATTTAATCAATTTAAAATTTGACCTAGCCGATCGGTATAACATTTGGTCGGGCTTGATTGGCGGCTTGTTTCTTTTTCTCAGTTATTTCGGTGCAGACCAATCGCAAGTAGGCAGGTACCTTGGCGGGAAATCGATTACTGAAAGTAGGCTTGGTTTACTATTCAATGGCCTCCTTAAAATACCCATGCAGTTTATCATTCTTTACATTGGAATTTTAGTTTTTGTCTTTTATCAATTCAATCAGCCACCCTTGTTCCATAATGTTTCTCTGCGAGATAAGGCAATGGCAACAGAACAGGCTTCCACTATTGCCGGATTAGAAAAAGATTTTGAAACGGTTTTTAAAGAGAAGGCAGGGCACGCGCGCGCGCTTATAGAAGGAATTAACTCACATAACGAGGTCGTTATCGAAGCTGAGAAGTGGGCAATAAAAGAGATTCAAAAAACAGAAGCGGGCTTACGTTCAAAAATTAAAGAAACGATTGCCTTTGCCATACCAGACGCTAACACATTAGATAAAGACTATGTGTTTATTAATTTTGTAATGACCTATTTACCTCACGGACTTGTGGGCTTGTTGTTGGCGGTGGTTTTTTTAGCAGCCATGTCTTCTACTGCATCAGAGCTCAATTCGCTTGCCTCTACCTCTGTTGTTGACATTTATAAACGATCTGTAAACTCGCAAGGAAGTGATTTGCATTATGTTTCTGCTTCTAAGTGGTTTACAGTGGGTTGGGCTCTAATGGCCATGGTTTTTGCTACATTGGCCAATCAGGCAGAGAATTTAATTCAGTTCGTCAATATCATTGGTTCATTATTCTATGGAACAATTTTAGGGATTTTCCTGACCGCGTTTTATTTGAAGTTTATTAAGTCAAATGCTGTCTTCATTGCCGCTGTAGTGGCAGAGTTATGTATTCTTTATTGCTACTTCTTTACTAAGATTGCTTTTTTGCTGTATAACATCATTGGTTGTTTAATTGTGATTGTGGTGGCAACATTAGTTCAATTGTTGACATCAAAAAGAAATTTGGTATAGCGATGTTATAACGTTGCCCATAATTCAACCCATCCCGGAAACGAGATTGATTTCCGAAGCTAACGGGAGACCATCCGGACGACTCTCCCAGAAAAAAAATCACTAAATTGTATGAGTCCTTTGCAAGGCCGATGAAGCAACTGGCGC
>JBIKRT010000098.1:0-15017 GCA_044349005.1 Cyclobacteriaceae bacterium | reverse complement strand
TTCCTGTTGAAATATGGAAAACTCCACCACCCGTTGAGCGGGGTGGAGTTTTCCACATTCCAACAGGATGCCAAGTTCACCTGGAAATCTTTAATTTTGGATGCTACTAAGTAAGGGGAGCTTTCACGGTGGGCAGATCGCCTGTGATGACCATCTCAAAATCAGATAATGGCCTCGACCAAACCCCGCCTTCTAAAGTACCTGCAAACAAGTCACTGCCGCTTACAATAAGTGATCGAACATGCGTATTGCCCAGCTTCGTCCCTGTTGTCACATTACTCCAGCTACCTCCATTGTTTGTGGAGAGTAATACCCCATCCCCATCAGTACCCGCGAACAGTTTACTGCCGCTCACCGCGAAAGATCGGATATACAAACTATTCCTGTTATCTGGCAGTCCAGTGTTCACGGCATTCCAGCTGATGCCATTGTTGGTGGAGAGGAATATCCCGCCTCCATAAGTACCCGCAAAAATGTTGCTGCCGATCACCGCAAGGGAGTAAACATTCTTGTTACCCAGCCCCGTATTCACGGCACTCCAGCTGATGCCATTGTTAGTGGAGAGGAATATTCCGCTTCCATAAGCACCCACGAACAGGTTGCTGCCACTTATCGTGAGGCAGTTAACATCCAAACTATTATCTGGTAGTCCCGTGTTCACGGCACTCCAGCTGCTGCCATTGTTGGTGGAAAGGTATACCCCGGCATTAGTGCCCGCAAACAGGTTGCTGCCGCTCAATGCGAAGGATCGAATATTCATTCCATAATTGGCCAGTCCCGTGTTCACGGCATTCCAGCTTGAACCATTGTTGGTAGAAAGGTATACCCCACCATCGGGATAATAATAATCAGTGCCAGCGAAAATGTTGCTGCCGCTCGCCACGAGAGATCGAACATACAATCCATAATTGGCAAGTCCTGTGTTCACTGCATTCCAGATAGATCCATTGTTGGTGGAGAGGTATGCCCCGTATTGAGTGCCAGCAAACAGGTTGCTGCCGCTAACCAATAAGGAGCTAACAGACGGATAAATACTTCCCAGTCCAGTGTTTACGTCAATCCAGCTGTTGCCATTGTTGGTAGACAGGAACACTCCGCTATTAGTGCCCGCGAACAGGTTGCTGCCACTCACCAAGAGGGAGTAAACAGTCTTATTACCTAGCCCTATGTTAACGGCACTCCATCTGGTGCCATTGTTGGTGGAGAGGTAGACCCCACCACCAAAAAAGCCCGCAAACAGGTTGCTGCCACTCACCGCGAGGGAGAGAACAGAACCAGAAAAACCCTGCCCCGCGCTAGCGACACCCCAGCTGGCTCCATTGTTGGTGGAGAGGTATACCCTGTTTTGAGTGCCCGCAAACAGGTTGCTGCCGCTCACCGCAAGGGATTGAACATACATATTGGTCAGCCCGGTGTTCACGTCATTCCAGCTGGTGCCATTGTTAATTGAAAAGAACACCCCACCACCGTTAGTGCCTGCAAACAGGTTACTCCCATTCACCGCAAGGGAATTAACAAATTTATTTGTCAAGCCCGTGTTCACGGCTGTCCAACTAATACCATTATCGGTGGAAAGGAATACTCCGCTCCCATAGGTGCCAGCGAACAGGCTGCTGCCGCTCACCGCAAAAGAGATAACATCCATATTGGTCAGCCCCATGGCACTCCAGTTGGTGCCATTGTTGATGGAGAGGTATACCCCCTTATCAGTGCCCGCGAACAAGTTGCTGCCGCTCACCGCAAGGGATTGAACATGGGCATTACCCAGCCCAGTGTTCACGGCACTCCAGCTGGTGCCGTTGTTGTTGGAAAGGTATACTCCTCCCTCAGTGGCCGCGAACAGGTTGCTATTCATGGCGGCCAAAGCATAAATTTGAATTCTAATAGTCAGACCATTATTTTTTTCTACCCATTGGGCGTGCAAGGGCAATACAAAAGCTACTAATAGAAATAAGGAACTGAGGATAAATCTTTTCATAATTGAATTTACTGTGAACTTGTTTTAGCTAAAGGTTGGAAACGAAAATGACAATTGCAAGGTATTGTAGAACCTTCAATAGAATTGTAAAATGGTTAAACAAAAAGCCAAGAAAAGAAAAACGATTGCAAAGAAATTGACAAAACCATTCAACTGATTATAGTCAGTAAAGCCCTTTCGAGCAGCACGCGCTCATTAAATACCGCTATTCGGAATTTGAAAAATCACAAACCCAGATAAAAGGTTTTAAAATGCAGTTCATCGATGGTTCAGCATTGAAAATGTCGAACATCGCGAGCCACTTTGGTAGGCCGTGCGATTGTTTGCGCACGCGGGCAAGGGATTGCAGTGGAAAGCCCGAAGTGAGTAGGCTTGTGTGGTGGGCGGACTTGGAACGGAAAGCCCGGTGGCCTTGCGTTTCGCTTGGCCATGCCCCCAAAATAGCTACTCGGTTTTAATTCGGCGTTGGTGGCCGCCCTGCTGCCAAATCCCTTATTCTTTCTAAATTGCGCCTTTATTTTTAGCCAGTGAGTAAGTACAACGAATACAAAGACCTGAACTTTGCGGCCATCGCCTCTGAAATCCTTAAATTCTGGAAAGAGGAAAATATTTTTGAGAAATCGGTAAGCCTGCGCGAAGGCAAACCAACTTTTACTTTTTACGAAGGCCCGCCTTCGGCCAACGGTACGCCGGGCATTCACCACGTAATGGCGCGCACTGTAAAAGATTTGTTTTGCCGCTATAAAACCTTACAAGGGTTTCAAGTAAAACGCAAAGGCGGTTGGGACACCCACGGCTTGCCCGTGGAGCTGCAAGTAGAAAAACAACTGGGCATTACCAAGGACGATATCGGCAAAAAAATATCCATTGAAGAATACAACACCAAGTGCCGCGAAACGGTAATGATGTATAAAGATCAGTGGGACGAACTTACCGAGAAGATGGGCTATTGGGTGGACTTGAAAAACCCGTACATAACCTACCAAAAAGAATACATTGAATCGGTTTGGTGGATATTAAAGCAGTTTTACGATAAGGGTTTGCTATATAAAGGGTACACCATTCAACCGTACTCACCTTCAGATGGCACGGGCTTAAGTTCGCATGAGCTTAATCAACCGGGCTGTTACAAAGAGGTGAAAGATACCAGTGTGGTGGCGCAGTTTAAGTTAATTCAAGATTCAAAATTCAAGGTTGTGTTTGGTGAACAAACCAGTTCGATTTACATCTTAGCTTGGACTACTACACCCTGGACATTGCCCTCTAACACAGCGTTAACTGTTGGCGAAAAAATAAAATATGTATTAATAAATACGTTCAACCAATACACTCATTTGCCTATTAGCGTTGTGCTGGCTAAAGATTTGGTTGGCAAATATTTCTCCGAAAAGAATCAGGGTTTAAAACTTGAAGACTATAAAGCGGGCGACAAAGTAATTCCTTTTGCCATTGTAAAAGAATTTACTGGCAAGGATTTGTTGAGTTTGAAGTACGAACAGCTAATGCCGTACGTTCAGCCACTACATGATCAAGAGAATGCTTTCGTAGTCGTAGCTGGTGATTTCGTAACTACCGAAGATGGAACTGGCGTTGTTCATACTTCGCCCACCTTTGGCGCAGACGACTTCCGTGTGGCGAAACAAAATGGAATTCCTCCACTGATGGTGCGCGATGAAAATGGAAACGAAGTACCAACTGTAGATAAGAAAGGAAAGTTTGTTTCCGAAATCGGAAAGTATTTGGTAGAGGAAGTTGCCAAGTATAAAATCAAAACGCACAAGCCCTTCGGTGTCGATGATTTTTATGTAAAGAATTATACTGACGAAGATGAAACCCATCCGGATTATAAGAATACCGATGTAATCATCTCCATCATACTCAAAGAACAAAACAAAGCATTTAAAGTAGAGAAGTACGAACACACCTATCCGCACTCATGGCGCACCGATAAGCCCGTGTTGTATTATCCATTGGATGCTTGGTTCATTAAAACCACAGCCTTGAAAGATAAGATGGTGGCTGTGAATAAGACCATCAACTGGAAACCTGAATCAACGGGCACAGGCCGCTTTGGCAACTGGTTAGAAAATTTAGTTGACTGGAATTTATCTCGTTCACGCTACTGGGGCACACCGCTGCCAATTTGGAGAACAACGGATGGCAAGGAAGAAGTTTGTATTGGTTCGATTGAGCAATTATCAAAGGAAATAGAGAAAGCTAAAAACGCAGGAATCTCAAATCTTAAATCTCAAATCTCAAATCCTGAATTTGATCTCCACCGTCCTTATGTTGATGAGATCGTTTTAGTAAGCCCAAGTGGCCAACCGATGCATCGCGAGACTGATCTCATCGATGTGTGGTTTGATTCTGGCGCTATGCCTTATGCGCAATGGCATTATCCTTTCGAGAACAAAGAAATTTTTGAACAAGCGTATCCTGCAGATTATATTGCTGAAGGCGTTGATCAAACACGTGGTTGGTTCTTTACGCTTCATGCTATTGCTGTTTTACTCAGCGAAAGCAGCGAAGAAATTAAAAAAATAAATTCGAAAGTTGGCAATAATGGCAAAGCCTTTAAGAATGTAATCTCCAACGGTCTGGTGCTGGACAAGTTTGGTGAGAAGATGAGCAAACGCAAAGGCAATGTGGTGAATCCATTTGATGCCCTCGCCAAATATGGATCGGATGTGGTGCGCTGGTATATGATTGAAAATGCTCCCCCATGGGACAATCTTAAATTTGATATTGCCGGCATTGAAGAAACGCAACGCAGGTTCTTTGGCACGTTAATGAACATCTATTCTTTCTTCGCTTTGTACGCCAACATTGATGGGTTCGTTAAAGATGAAATGAACAATGTTCCGTTTAACAAGTTAACTCCGTTGGATCGTTGGATCATCACCAAAGAGCAAGCGTTGATTGAAGAAGTTACAGCAGCCTATGAAGATTACGAACCAACAAAAGCCGCCCGTGCTATTCAAGAATTTGTGAATGACAATCTCTCCAATTGGTATGTGCGCTTGAATCGCAAACGCTTTTGGCAACCCACTGCGGAAGGGCGACAAGAATTGAATGAAGATAAAAAAGCTGCATACGAAACACTTTATGAATGTTTGATGGTAACAGCCCAATTGATGGCGCCCATCGCTCCTTTCTTTAGTGAGTGGTTGTATAAAAATTTGACTGATAACATTCGCGATCGCGCCAAGCAATTCAATACTCCACTTCAGTATGAGTCTATTCATCATACCCTTTTTGTGAAAGCAGAAGACAATCGCAAAGACAAGGAACTTGAGATTGCAATGGATTATGCGCAACGGATTTGTTCGCTAGTACATTCGATAAGAAAAAATAGCAAGATTAAAGTTCGCACACCGTTACAAAAAATATTACTTCCCGTGTTGGATGAAAAGTTTGATCAACGGGTTCGTTCGGTAGAAGCAATCATCAAATCAGAAGTAAACGTGAAGTCAATTGAATACATTGATGATACGTCTGGCTTGTTAGTGAAAAAAGTAAAACCAAACTTCGCCAAACTCGGCAAACAATATGGCGCGAAGATGAAAGAGGTTTCGGGTGTGATCAATTCGCTGACAAAAGAAGAAATCAATATCCTGGAAAAGAAAAATCAACTGGCAAAAGATGGTTTTGATTTAGTGTTGGAAGATGTGTTGATTAGTTCAGAAGACATCCCAGGCTGGGCGGTCGCTTCGGAAGGCAGCATTACGGTTGCGCTGGATATTACCCTGACTGACGAACTGAAAAAAGAAGGCTTTGCCCGCGACTTTGTAAACCGTGTCCAAAACTTAAGGAAGGACAGTGGCTTAGATGTGTTGGATAAGATAAAAATTGAGGTAGAATCTACGGACGCAATTGTGATAGATTCGCTGGTAACCCATAAAAATTATATCTCTACTGAAACTCAAGCGCTTACTTTGGAGTTTGTAAGTAAGTTAAATGATCCTACAGAAATTGAAATGGATGAATTAATTATCAAAGTAAAAATCTCGAAATAAACACTTCATCAATTTAATAAATGAAAGCCACCAAATATTTTTTAGTTGCCTTGTTGGTAATAATAATCGATCAAACCAGTAAGCTCCTTGTTTATAAATACATGTACATTCATCAAGAGGTAAATGTATTGGGCGATTGGTTTCGTATTCATTATTTGCTTAACCCAGGCATGGCGTTCGGCATCCGTTGGGAAAACGAATTCGGTAAGTTGGCATTAACACTTTTTAGAATTTTGGCCATGTTTGGCATTGGCTACTACTTGGTTAAGATGGTAAACAAAGGAGTTCATTCCGGCTTTCTTTTCTGTATGGCACTCATACTTGGAGGGGCGTTAGGCAATGTGATTGATAGTACTTTCTATGGCGTGTTTCTTAACAATGCCCCGTTTGATTCGCCCACGAAATGGTTTCACGGACAAGTAATTGATATGCTCTATTTTCCTTTGTTTTCCACTACACTTCCAGAATGGTTTCCTTTAAAAGGTGGTGAAGGGTTTAGTTTCTTTGACCAGGTATTTAACATTGCCGATTCATCTATTTTTATTGGGGTGGCTATCATTTTATTGAGACAAAAGCATTTTTTTAAAGAAGCTCAAATAAAAAATGATGACCCTGCAATAGACGAACCTATGGAAGCAAAATCAGACGCATCGATTGCTCCCGATAATGGCTTAGGTAACTAAAATTGATATGGCAGAAGAATTGTTAATCGTTGAAAGTGCAACGAAGGAAGAACAATATAAATCGCTCATTCCGCAGATCGAATCGTTGATAAAAGACGAGCCTGATTTGATTGCCAACCTCTCTAATATTACTGCGGCACTAAAGCAAACGTTTAATTTCTTTTGGGTTGGATTTTATATCGTGAAAGGCGATGAACTTGTTTTAGGTCCATTCCAAGGACCCATTGCCTGCACACGCATAGGGTTTGGTAAAGGTGTTTGTGGTTCCTGTTGGAAAGAGGAAAAAGTAATGCTAGTTCCTAACGTAGAAGACTTTCCAGGTCATATCGCTTGCAACTCAGCATCCAAATCTGAAATTGTATTGCCTGCTTTTAAAAACAATAAAGTTGCTTTAGTCCTTGATGTTGACAGTGATAAGCTTAACGATTTTGATAACGTTGATGAACGGTATTTGCATCAAGTTATGACTTTAGTAACAAAAAAATTGAACTAGCTTTTTATTTGGCAGAGTGCTATTTTGGTTTAAAATTTTCCAAAATGGTTTATGCTAATACTGAGTTTTCGATCACGCCTTCGAGATTTATTCATCTCACTCTGGTTCTAATTGCAACTACTATCCTATTTCAAGGATGCCGCAAGAAGGAATTGACAAACGCTCCTGTTCGTTCAATCCCTATTGTCATTAAACCCAATGGAGATAGTCTTCCTTCGGTAAATATCGCATTAAGAAATCAGCTGGAGCATATCGCTCGAGATCAAAAAATCAATGCTGATTCCGCTTATAAGATCCTTTCAAATTGGAACAGTTATCCCGAGATAAGTAAACCCGACAGCTGGTTTCTTTTTCTTTATAAAGATCCAATCTTCGGAACGGTGCCATTGAAAATCTACATCCCTAAAAATTACCAAAGCATAATAGCTTCACCCGCTGTTTTATTACTGCATGGAGCAGCAGGAATGAGTAGTTTTAAAGACGCTTATGTAGACACAGTTTCATCAGAAACGGACGTAAGCCTTTTTAGCGACTATTTCATAATGGAGAACTTGATAATCATCAAACCCTTCGCTGATGGATCTTTCAAATTTGACTGGGTTATTAATCATTTTGGCAGTTTTTCCAACGTTACCAATCAAACATTCTGCACTTTGGTTTCAATCATCAGTCAGCTCAAGGAAGTTATCAACATCGATGATAACAAAGTTTTCGCATTTGGCCATTCTGATGGCGCAGACGGTGCTTTTGCTCTTCAAGTATATGAACCTTCAGTTTTTGCAGGTTTCGTTTCTTACAATTCACTGCTCAACCAGATTATTAGCTATGATATTTATTTAAGAAACACCCTGAATCGCCCATTGTATTTAGTCCATTCCGATCTGGACGATATTCGTCCGATACAGCAAAATCGATTAATCGTGAATTTATTGGATTCGATAAAGAGTCCTGTGCTTTACAAAGAATACATTGGGTACGAGCATTCGGACAAGCATTTAGAAATTGACTTGCCGTATAGTTATGATTGGATGAAAGGGGTATCCAGAAATTCTTTTCAAAAAAACATCACATGGGAGACGAGTGACCTAACACACAATTCCTGCGATTGGCTGAAAATAATTGAATACGACACAACAACCTCACCTGCTAATTGGCATACGAAATTAAATACAAAACTGTACAATAAGATTGACAAAGTTTATCTAAACATGCCACATTACACTCTTAATGAAAGTGCAGCGGCCCAAGCAGATTTCAATAACAATGTCTTCGAATTAAAAACATCGCGAGTAAGGGAAATCGAGCTATTAATAAGCCCCATAATGACAAATCTTCAAAATCCTGTAAAGGTAGTCGTTAACGGAAAAGAGATTTTTAACAAAAATGTAAAAGCTGACAAAAATTTCTTGCTCGACAATTTCAAAAAATCATTTGATAGAAAAGCTCTTTGGGTTGCTTCAATTAAAGCAATAGTACTTTAATTTGAATTATATAATCTAGGCTGTGGCCAAATTAACCTTTATTTCTGGCTGCGGCCTTGCTCCCAATTCCCTTAACAGCCTTGCATGGGCTGCAACTGCCTCAAAAAAAGTGTCTTTTGATTTGTACGGCACTCCAAATTCTTCTGCAGTTTGCTTTACAATGTGTGCTATTTTACGATAATGGACGTGACAAATCGTGGGAAACAAATGATGTTCTACTTGATAGTTCAATCCGCCCACATACCAAGAAAACAATTTTTCTTTATGTCCAAAATTGGTGGTTGTGTGCATTTGGTGAATGGCCCAGTTGTTTTCAAGGTTTCCAGCTAGATCTGGTTTAGGATATTCGGTGCCTTCAATTACGTGGGCAGGTTGAAAAATAATCGCCAGAATAAAGCCACTAATATAGTGCATCACAAAAAAGGCTAAGAAAATTTGTCCGAACGAAAACGGTGTAAGCAAGAAAGGAATTACCAAAATGTAGGATAGGTAGATAACTTTAGTCAAAATTAGAACTGTCCATTCTCTCGCAATCGAAGCTTTCTGCTTCTTCACAAGACCTTCTTTTTGATAGCGAACTAAGCGGACGTAGTCCTTCACTAATATCCACACGAAAGTCAACAACCCGTAGAAAAACCATGCATAGATATGTTGAAATTTGTGCATTGGCTTCCAATCCGAATCGGGGCTCATGCGCAATACCCCGCGAGGGCTGATGTCTTCATCCACCTCATGTATGTTTGTATAGGTGTGGTGGAGTACGTTGTGCTGCACAATCCAGTTAAAAGAATGACCGCCTACTAAATTAAGCGAATAGCCCATCAATTTATTTATCCAATTTTTAGATGAATAAGCGCCATGGTTTGCATCGTGCATTACGGACAGTCCAATACCCGCCTTCCCGAAACCCATTAAAATGGCCAAGCCCAGATAAACCCAGTAACTTTGAGTCAACCCGCTTATCATAAAAAAATAAGGGATTAAGTACAGGCTAAACATAAAAGTAGTTTTAACTACCATTTCTGAGTTGCTGTACTTGTTGATGTTATTCGCTCGGAAATACTCATTGACACGCTTTGAGAGTGTCGGGAAGAATTCTGGCCGGGTAGTAGCGAATTTAATATTGGCGGTATTCATAGTTGATTTTATTATACAATTCCCACCAATTTTCAGGCTAGCGAAATCGATATAGAATTTAAAGGTACGGAAGTCTAAACGAGCAACAAGTGTTAGGCATTAAATTTTAATAATACCTTACACAAATCTGTTTATTCTTAATAGATTAATGCAATTCCGCCAGAATTGTTTTACCTCCTTTGCTGATTTCTCCAATTTTGACTTTGACAATCGCATTGACTGGAAGAAATATGTCTACCCGCGAGCCAAACTTAATAAAGCCAAACTCTTGCCCTTGTTCTAGTACTTGGCCTTCTTTTACATAACACAAAATTCTCCTAGCTAAAGCCCCCGCAATTTGCCTGAAAAGAACTTCAGTGCCGTTTTTCGTTTTGGCGACTACGGTAGTTCTTTCGTTTTCGGTGCTTGATTTGGGATGCCAAGCGACTAAGTACTTTCCGGGATGGTATTTTGAAAAAACAATTTTACCAGCTACTGGCATTCGATTTATGTGCACGTTAATGGGCGACATAAATATTGAAATCTGCTTGCGTTTCTCTTTGAAATACTCGGTTTCAACGACTTCTTCAATAACCACTACTTTTCCATCGGCTGGAGCCAACACATACTTTTCGTTCTTGTTAACATCAAAAACAGGTACCCGAAAAAATTGCAGTATAAGTAAATAAAGCCCTATACTTATCACTATCGCGATATTCTGAATTACAGGGGCCCCTGGGAAAAAATACGATACGCCCCAATTGAGCGCAAACAAGATAACGAGTAAAACAAATAACAAAACCCTTCCTTCCCGGTGAATAATCATATTGCAATAAATAAAGACTCAAAGTTCAATATTCAAAGTTCAAAGTCCAACTTTGTATATTGAATTTTAAAGGTTGAATTAATAACCTCCTCGGAATTTATAGGTTTTAGCGACCTTATCAATCGCTACCATGTAAGCAGCAATTCTAAGGGAAACTTTGTATTCGACTGCGGTTTTATAAACGTTGTCAAAGGCATCCTTCATGATGCGGTCACTTCTGCGATTCACGCGCTCTGCCGTCCATTTATACCCAAGTCGATTTTGAACCCATTCAAAGTAAGAAACGGTAACACCACCCGCGTTGGCAAGAATGTCGGGTACAACGCTTATTCCCTTTTCATAAATAATATTATCTGCTTTGGATGACGTGGGGCCATTTGCGCCTTCAATAATCAATTTTGCTTTGATTTCTGAAGCGTTTTTTGCAGTAATGACATCTTCTGTTGCTGCTGGCACGAGCACGTCTACCGGAAGGGTTAAGATGTCTTGAGTTCCGAGGGATTCGGCCTCGGCAAAACCAGTTAAAAGACCTTTGTTCTTATCGCGATAAGCAACTGCCTTCTCAATGTCAATTCCATTTTCATTGTAATAAGCACCGGTAATGTCACTTATTGCTTGAACTTTCAAACCGCGTTCAGAAAGTAATCGGGCAGCCCAAGAGCCAACGTTCCCAAAGCCTTGCACTGCACACGTAGCTTTGTAAGGATTGATTTTTAGTTTTTCCATCGCGGCCAGTGTGCTCACCATTACTCCTCGGCCGGTTGCTTCTGTTCTTCCCAATGATCCACCCAATACGATCGGTTTTCCAGTAACAACAGCATTTACGGTCATGCCCTGTGTTCTAGAATATTCGTCCATTAGCCACGCCATTTCGCGCGGGCCTGTACCCATATCGGGCGCTGGAATATCCTTGTCGGGGCCAAAAATATCTATCATGGAAAGCGTGTAGGCACGAACTAAGCGTTCTATCTCGCCCGCAGACATTTCGCGTGGATTGCAGGCTACGCCACCTTTTGCCCCGCCATAAGGGATATCCACAACGGCACATTTCCAGGTCATCCAAGCTGCCAATGCCTTTACCTCGTCTAAGTTTACGTGGGGATCAAAGCGAATACCTCCTTTTGAGGGGCCAAGAATAGTAGAGTGAACTACGCGATATCCTTCAAACACCCGAATATTGCCTGCATCCATGGTAACGGGTAATGAAACAATGACCTGCCGTGCAGGCACTTTCAACACATTATACACCTCTTCTTCTAAGCCTAAGATTTGCGATGCTGCTCGAAAACGAGACATCATAGCTTCAAATGGATTTTCCTTGTCTAGCAGGGGTGCGGGTTCTAGATATGCCATAAAATTGGTTAAGAAATTGTTATTATTCTATTATTGGAAAAATGCGTTTGCAATGATTTAAAACGGTTGCAAAGATAGAAAAATTGGCGATAAGCGCGTATTTAGCCAGCCGAAATATGGCACCTAATTGTTAGTCTATTATGCTGATTTTTTAGCTGCCGCCCGAAGAAAAATTGGCAAATCCTTCCTTGAACAATCCACTATTCTGTTTTCAAAAAATCTCAAGAAATGCGACAATAAAAGGGGCGGAAATCAACAGGCCGTCAAACCGATCGAGAAAGCCGCTATGCCCCGGAAAAAATTGACACTCTCAAATTCAAACTAGATTTTGTCTAACAAGTCCAGAAGCTCTCCTGCCTTTATTTTAAGCGTTTTTGAAATCACCAGTAGGGTACAAAGAGTAGGGTTGATTTTTCCTGTTTCGATTCTCGCGATTTGTGAAAGGGTTAAGCCAGGCTGATAAGCGAGTTCCTCTTGGCTAAAATTCTTCGCCCTGAGCATGTATTGTAACCGCTTGCCGAAGGCGATCAAAGTCTTTTCATCCCGAAAATTCACCAGTGTAACCAGTAAATAAAAGCGGGTAATTATTATAGCATTTTTGCCATAATTGCTTAATTTTAATGTTATTAACTATTTTAATGAACATAAGAGCCTATTCATAATATGAAAAACACAATTAACCTTACATCAAAAATTCTTATTTTATCGCTCGTCTTAATCGGAGTAAGCTGCCGCGAAAACCCAATTGAGCCTGTAATCAAAAATTCCTTTTTAGAAAAAATTGATATTCAAAAAGATAAAAAATTAATGGCTTTGATTGGCCATATTTACAACAATAACAACAATCCTTCTGGCAGAAAATTGGCGACCAATTTTGGTGAACTTAGCCTCGACACCGCTATCAAAACAAATGATACCAAACACAAAAGAATTCGCTATACGTTGAAGATCAATCAAAACAATGATAGTCTAGTTTTTGAAAACCTAGTAATCGTGGAAAGAGAAGAAGGAGTTTTCCACTATATTTTACAATACAGACCAGATCCTTTTTGGTATTATGGCAATCAAAATATCGATTGGTCAAAGTTTACGGGCATTATAAAGCAACTAGATGTTGATCGAAATCAAATTGGTGAAACTGAGATCAAGAATGGTAAAAATTTTAGTTCGAATAAAAACGGGCGCACTCAAGAATGTTGTTCAGTTACTGTAAATTGGGCATACAGATCCGCGTTTATTGATTTTAGCTGTCCTAGTGGCACAAGTACTTTTTGGGCATACACAAGGATGGCTTGTGGAGGTGGAGCTAGCGGGGATTCTGGAAGCTCTCCCATAGGGGGAGCACCCAGTAGCGGTGGTGGTGGGCCAGATAATTCTGGAATGGGGGGTGGAACTGGAAACCAACCAAGCGGTGGGGGCGGAGGAAACTATGGATCAACTGACCAAAGCAATGATTATAATAATCCCATAGCAATTTACCCAGAGTACAAAAAAATGAGTAAATCAGTCCTTGAGGCGTTGCTTCTTGAGAACCCAGAATTTTTAATGAGTATTCCATGCGCTGAATTAGCTAAGTGGAAGAACATAGCATCATTTAAACCTCCAGTTTCTGTAATTAACAAGATATCAAGCTTGAAAGCAAATTACCCCTCTGCTGCTGCTTTATTCACTGGAAATTTTAATCTCCAAAGCTTACAAGAGGCATCTGGTAAGACAGTTAATATGGATTATTTTCCAGTGACCATTTCTCAATTACCTCGCATTAATGGACAATTGGTAACAGCTCCTCAATTCTTGGATCACATTCGAAAAAACATCAACCAATTTATTGACAATCAATACTCAGAGTTTAGCCCTTATACTTCCGTAAATACTGGTGTAGATGAAGCCAACTTATGGAATTCAAGTAATCCTGTGAACTCCATTATCCATATTGGTATACCTAATGACAATTCATTAATAGGAAATGACGGTTCTGTTATTTGTAGTGATTATACTCAAAATTATTGGCGCTTTACTACCATTTCAGCACCTTGGGATAAAACTCATCCTGTAAGCGGCACTAGGGAATTTGGCTTTATCACAAATGCTGACGGAACCTATACTTTTTACACTCGAGGAGTTGATAGAATAACAGAATCATTAGATGCCTTAATATTGGAAGGAGTTATGTTTAATGGCGCGGACAATTTATGGACAAGTTTTCAAAATAAAGTATCTTCTTTTGTTGCTCAAAATAGAGGAAATGCTTCAAAACAAGACCCAATTATCGCTCGCCCAAATTGGTCATCGGTCGCAGAAGTACTAAATGGAACAAAGCCGCTAAGTTCTATTGGATGTTACTAATTGCCAAATAAATGAAAAGAAAGCTTGTAAACACATTGTCAATTAGTCTAATACTTATTTCATCAGTTTCACTGATGCTATATTTAGATGGCATCGCTTTCAATACCGATTACATAATTCAATCTTATGGCCGTAATCCCTTAAGCTTTATTTGGAGGCAGATCGTTATAATTTGCATTTATTACCAGTGGGCATTTTTAGTCATCTCTTACATCTTTTATGAAATGAGACTAAAATTAACCGATGAGTCTACTAGGCTAAAGCTAAATTTTTTTTTATTCAGTTTTTTTTTATTGTTTATGTCAGTAATAATTTTCATTTTGGGATTTACAAATGGCTTTGGGATAGAAATTAAGATATTTCGTTCTTTAGTATACTCCATCTCTCTGCTGATAATAATTGAAGCTGCATTTAGAAAATTAAGCCTTGCTAATTAATCTTTGCTGGTGGGCGTCTCCATCCTAACCTTAAAGTTCAGTCCTCATGCGGTATTTGAAAAATGCTGTTTTCTAGCTCTTAGAGTTAGGTTTAAAAAAATTGTTGGCAAGCCATGCAAGCGTTCGCCAACTAACAGAAATTATTCTGATCTAAAATAGAATGGTACTAGGCTGATTTTTTTGAACAGGTTAAAAGTAGAGTTTTTTTAATTTTAACCTAACAAAACAGTCAAATGAAAAAGATGCGCTTTACCGAGGCCCAGATTATTGGGATACTCAACGAACAGT
>JBIKRT010000097.1:0-15034 GCA_044349005.1 Cyclobacteriaceae bacterium | reverse complement strand
GTAAGCATAAAAAATCTGCAAGGTTTTAAAGATAAAACCCGACTTTCTTGCAGATTGTTTCAACTCAATTCGATCGATTTTATTCAAAAACTAATCCCATTGGGCTTTTTAAGGAGTGACTAATTATGTTAAAGTAACCCAACCTCAAATAAACCAGTTTGCAGACGCCACATTTGACCATCAGTGGATTCACACTGATCCAGAAAGGGCATTAGTAGAGAGTCCTTTCAAAGCTACAATTGCGCATGGATATTTGGCCTTATCGTTAGTTCCCCATTTGTGGGAACAAATAGCACAAATTAATAACTACCGGCTATTGGTAAATTATGGCATTGAAAAACTTAAATTCAATCAGCCCGTATTTGTCGATAACGAGATTCGACTTCGTGTTTCACTACAAGCGATAACTAATCTACGGGGCATCGCCAAAACAGAAATGAATATTGAGATGGAAATCAAAGATCAAAAAAAACCAGCGTTTACCGCCACACTGATTTTTTTGTATCACTTTAATTAAACTCAGCTAATTTTCTTTGGAGGCAAATCAAAAGCTTTGGATTCGTGTTCAAAGCCTTCCTTATGCGAACCATCACAAAAGGGTTTGTTTTTTGACAGCCCACATCGGCACAGTGAAACGATCGTTCTTCCTTGCAGCCCGTAAGCTGTTCCCTGCATATCCACTATTTCAAAATCGCCATCGATATTTACGGAGCCATTCGTGTTAATTGTAATCTTGGTCATAGTTTATTTATTATTTTTTGGGTTCTAACGCCTGATTAATTCTCGCCAATACATCTTGCAAATGGTAACGGCTCATTTTGTCGGAGTAAAAAGGAAGTGCCGCTGTGAGTTGATTTTTTAGCTCATTCAAGTGCCCTCTGGCGACCGAGATGACATCACTCTTTTTAGGATCGGCCTCTGGGGAAGGTGGTGATGCCGGAAAAAACGGATTTGAGAATCCAAACTGCGGTAAGGTGGCAGACGTTGGGTTCAATAAGGTTGACATCTTTTCAACAAAAACCTTTTGCAAGTTCCTGCGAAAGTTATCAATAGGTTTGTGTGTCACAAGTTCGGACCAAACTCCTTTCTGAACACCCGCAAATAAATCTTCTAATCCAAACGCTTTTGAATTGGTTGCGCTGCTTTCAATTAGGCGTTGCATCCGTGCGTAATCAAACAAGCTATTTAGGGTGGATTCCTGATATGTTCTCAATTGCTCTACTCCCGAACCCGGACGCACATAACTCAACACATTTTGATCTAAAAGCCATGCGGGTGTTTCAAACAATTGAGTAGTTAAAAAAGAAATGGCATCCCGCTGAAGGTTGGTTGGGGTTGGTTCGTAAACCGTTCCCTCTTGATCGTAGGTTTTAGGTGTTTCGTAAATACCGCCCACGTACTTTGTTACATGCCCCATGTATCGCCTGTATTGACCTACGACTTGTAAATACATTTCATTCAACAAAGCATAATTCTCGGCATCTTCTTTATACCATTCTTTTAGGTTTGGTAAAATCCGTTTTAAGTTTTTGATTCCGTACGCACTGGCTTGCATTGCATTATTGCCAAGATCTTCGCTTTGCGAGCGGGGATCATAAGGATTGATTTCTGAACCAAACCAATATTTTGGATCGCCACTATGCGTAAGTGTCCATCTATTTAGAATTTTCTTATCTTCCTCAGCATCCTTTGTTCCAAAAATAGGTTTGTAGCCCCACTCAATAGCCCATTTATCGTAGACGCCTATTCCTGGAAATAGATTGGTTATACCATCCTCGGGTTGAGCAACATAGTTGAACCGCGCATAATCCATGATGGAAGTGGTGTGACCAAATTGATCTAAATAGGTTTTATCTCTTAATTTTTCCACTGGTGTTGCGTTGCTCGACCCAAAATTATGACGCAAGCCGAGGGTATGTCCCACTTCATGAGAGGCCACAAAGCGGACTAGATTTCCCATTAACTCATCATCAAATTCTCTTTTGCGTGCCCGTGTATCAACTGCTGCTGCTTGAATGGTGTACCAATCGTTCAATAAGTTCATCACATTGTGGTACCAGCCGATATGGCTTTCTAAAATCTCTCCAGTGCGGGGGTCGTGCACATTTGGCCCGTAGGCATTTTGAATATCAGATGCGAAATAACGAATAAATGAGTAGCGAGCATCTTCCGTGCTGATAGTGGTGTCGCCAGCCGCGACTTCCTTTGATAAAATCGCATTTTTAAACCCTGCTTGCTCAAATGCCTTTTGCCAATCCTCTACGCCCAGCTTTAGGTATTTTCTCCATTTTTGCGGTGTAGCAGGATCAATATAAAACACGATGGGTTTCTTAGGTTCCACCAACTCCCCTCTCTTCATCTTGTCAATGTCTTCTGTTTTGGGTTCAAGTCTCCACCGTACGGCAAAAACTTCAGGCTCTGCTCGTTGCGATTCTTCACCATAGACAGTGTACCCATTCGCAAAGAACCCTACGCGCTTATCAAATAGCCTTTTACGCGCTGGAATCGTAGGAAGAATAATAAAAGAGGTGTTCATTTCCAGCGTTACAAACCCGGTATTCGCACCCGCTGGCAAAACAGTGACTTGTGAAGGCGAGTTGGGTGAAGATGGCGGAGGTAATACAGATGTATAGGTCTTCACCATTCTCACTTCACTATTGATAGGATAGGAGCGCATACTTTTAATGTAAGAGCGATCGGATTGCAAACCTGAAAGACTGTATCTTCTTTTCTTTTCAGGATCCAATGCAATAAGTTGATTGTCGCCTTTAAAAAAATCGGTAACGTTAATAACCACCGAAGTGTCCTTTCTTATGCTCTTAATATCGAACGAAGCCGCAATAGGATCTAGGTTAGAATTACGCACCGCCAAGGAAATGGGCCTCAACGTATCTGGACTAGCGTTTATGTGCAACACTGCCCTAAGAAAAACTTTGTTGTTAGGGCCACGTTCCCATCGAAGCACTTGGCGGTTTTCTTCTTCGCCACCATACCCTGCCCCAGTAGGTGCTTTAGCCACTCGGCTTACTGCAATAAATTCTCTGCCTATAATGGAGTCCGCTAACTCAAAATAGTAATCTTCTCCAAGTTTATGAATTGTAAATAAACCTTTTTGGGATTTTGCTTTGCCCATCATCTGTTTAAACGGTTGCATTCCACCCTTCTTCTTGGCCGTATCCAATTTTGGAGCACTAGTAGCTGTCGGTTGATTTTTATCTGATTTTTTCTTTTGAGCCATAGCGGGCAACAAAAACATCAGAGATAATAAGATAGTACCCTGTAAGCATTTTTTCTTATGCATATAATTTCTTTATTCGCGACAAGCTACAAAGATTTAGTTTCGCACGTAATTTTTTTTACATCAATGATTTTTTGACCACTCGAAAGGTATCTGATTGCGAGTTTTAATGTCGGAAAATTATATGGTTAAAATGAATTTGATTTAATTTGCCAAGAAATTAACTACCTACCAATGCTTCGAAAATCAATATTTTTCATCGTTTTAGCAATTTTTCAGGCTTGCGCTTTCGCTCAATCCAAAAAAGAACTAGTAACAGAGGTGGCCGCTCTTAAATCTCAGATCGCAGCTCTAACTGCTGAAATTACCAGTCTAAAAATGCCAAAAGAAGCAGACATTAGCAATGATAATAAAAAGGCAAGCTATGGGCTAGGTGTTTTGATGGCCTCTAACGTAAAAAATCAAGGTGCCGATTCATTAGACTTGGAGAGCCTTTCCCTAGCAATTCGTGATGTGCTACAAAACAAACCGCTGAAGCTTCAACAGCAAGAATGTCTACCGATTGTGCAACAATATATGCAGGCGGCCTCTTTAAAAAAAGGAGAAAAAGCAAAGCGCGAAGGCATCCTATTTCTAGAGAAAAATAAAACTCAGCCGGGCATCACAACAACAGCGTCAGGCTTGCAATACAAGATCCTAACGAAGGGGTTAGGGAAAGCACCCACACCAACGGATAACGTAACCGTACACTATACAGGCAAATTGATCGATGGGACAGAGTTTGATAGTTCAGTTCGGAGAGGCGAGCCGATCACTCATTCAGCGAGTGGTTTTGTAAAAGGGTGGAATGAAGCGTTGCAGCTAATGCACGAGGGTGATAAGTGGATGCTTTACATCCCACAAGAATTGGGGTATGGCGAAAGAGGATCAGGCCAAATTCCCCCTTATGCTGCATTGATTTTTGAGATCGAACTTATAAAAGTGAACTGACGATAATGAAGTCTAGAGACCTCTTCCGCCCGTAAGTAACGAGTAAAATCTTGGTGACAGCTTACGGATTGCATACCCCACCAAAATACAAATCCCAATAATGAGCGTGGGCAAGAGTACAAATGTAAGCGCTCTATACAATTGAAAGGATCGCAGCCATTCAAACATTCCGTCAATCGCAAAAGCAACAAATGGTGCATGCAATGCGTAAATGATAAACGAAAAAGACGAGAGCCAAACAAACCATTTCCGTTTCATAAACCACTTCGCCACGTTATCACTGGCATACCAGGCACTTATCAAGCCAGCAACTACAACTGCTTTGTGTAGAATCGTAATAACGGGAAACAGAGAATCTCCCAAAATTAAATTTCCTTTGAAGGCAAGCCATGTTTTGATCAACGATAAGCAAACAAAAACCGTAAGCCATGATAGTGTGCGGATTGGTTTCATCTTCTCCTCAATAGTAAATTGGCTTTTTTGAATCAAGACTCCCAAAGAAAAGAAGAGCAACCCCTCGCCTTCTAAAAAAGGCAGACTAAATGTGGTTAACCACAACAAAGTTGCAAAAGATAGAAAAACCCATTTTGCGGCTCGGTGACTGACACACCAACTTATCAAAGGATAAGCAAGGTTATAAATAAACAAAACTCTAATAAACCAAAGCTGATACGAAACCGGAAAGAAAAGCCATCGGGCGACTACCTCATACCAATAGTAATCGTGAACGAGCATGCGGGTCTCGTCAATTTGAAGCACGTGCGAGTTAACAATTAGTTGACGAGTGTATGGAATCATTTCAAGCAGATGGGAAAGTAAAAGCCCAACTGCACTCCATATCAAATAAGGAACGATTAATGTTTGAAATCGTATTTTAAGCGTTTCTTTTCTCGATTTGAAATCATAATGAGCAAACAAATAACCCGATACAATAAAAAGCATCGGGATACGGAACCTGAATATTCCATTGGCTAAAAAATATTCGGTAAAGCTGGTTACGGTAAGCGGTTCATCAACAACGGACCAAGGTTGTAAATAGCGTTCATGCAAGTTGTAGCCATGCACAAAAACCAATAAAATCATTGAAACAAATGCCCAGAATTTAAATTTTTCGCATAATGCTTGAGAGATCATCTGCCTGGTTAACGGGCAAAACCAGCGATTGGTTATGCTATGCCGTCAACAAGAATCACATGAATAATATAAGCAACTTACTGGCGAATCGCTTCAGCGGTCGCATTTAATTCTGACTACCACCAAGGATAGACTTTTTTTGAAGGAGACTCTCACACGGCAAATCGGCCATGCTGTCAATATCGTTCTAATTTTTCTGCTGGTTTACTTCACACAAAACTTTCCTTCAAAGGGCAAACGAGCAAGGCGTGAGTTTTTAATAATCCTTATAAAGCACAGTATCTGTTATCTCACTAGGTATCAAGCTACACTTTTCTTCTGGTTTTCACTTAAAATCACTTTTTGCATTTTAAGTATTTCAGCGAGATCGAGTTTTAATTCAATATTGTATAGGTTGTAAATTAATTGCCATTCTTGCTTATCCATAAAGCCATCGGAATTTGCGGTAATACATAACCACGCTATGCTCCTTACTTGCTGAGCTAGGGTTAATCCTTTTAGCCTAGTAACACATTCACGATACAAAGCGTCCGTATCCTTGGTTAGCAATTTTTCCATCTGATCGTCAAACACCGTTGGATTAATTCCTTCCATTTTTACAATATTCTTGCCGATCGCTAATTCTCGTTCTTCTACCTTTCCATCCACGTTGATAAGCAAATAATAGAGGTTAATTAGAGCTGTTTGATAATTCATGGTTTAATAAAATGGTTTCGCTAAGTTATTCAAAAATGTGCCAACACTAAAAATATGGGTTAACGGGAGATTTCACGCGTTCATTAGCTGTTTTTTTATTCAATCTGGGAAACTAGAAACCTTTTTGGGGTTTCATTTATTCAAAAGCCAATTAAAAAATCGAGTAATAAAGAAATTGGATTTTACCCCTTGTTTCACAACAGGTTTTAGATCCTGAATCAGAGGCTTTTCCTTAGGCTCTTTATAAACATCAATAGGACGCCTTACTTTGCTGAGATAGCGCTGCGTTTTTAGCTCCTTTAAATATGCGATTTTTTCAAGTTTTTTCTTTTGCTTCTCTTGTTCTTCCTTTTCACGCTGAAGCGCAATCGGATTTTTCGCTGGGCCTTGACGAGAACTGGTTCTTCTTTCCTGTTGATTGAATCCTTTCGGTACCTGTCTTTCTTGTTTGTCCTCGTTGTCTGTAACTTTCTTCTTTATTTCAGGCAAGTCGATTTTACCGATGACTTTGAGCCCTTGCAATGCTATTTTTGGAGCCTTGATAACTTCAGTTTGCTTTTCAATTGCGGCCGCATCTGGTGAGACTTCCTCCACGTCTTGATCGCCTAGCGCTAATTCATTGATCACTTTAGGCAAAGTAGTTTCAGGTTCGTGAGCAAGGGCTTGACTCTGCCTTTCGGGCTCTTGGATTGGTGCGAGCACAGCGGGGGCAAAATGATTCATTACTTTTGCCACGTCTGTATCTTCTACTTTTGCGTTGGAGTGATCTTCCACAAAAACGCTATTATCTGCTAAAAACTTAATGACTTCCGATTGGTTTTTGCCCACTTTTCGAGCTAATTGTGCGAGTCTCATGTTAAAAATTACACTACAAATATATTCCTAACCAAGTAGAAGTAAAACAACAAAAGCTTAATTACCGAGAAGTTCTAAATGCTTATTTTTACTGTGTAAATATCTCAGAAAATGAATTGGCTGCGTAATCCTGGTGCGTTGTGGGCAAATGGATATTCTGTAATCCGGATATTCCTAGGCATCACGCTTATTTATCATGGCAAGGAAGTTTTTGATGCCAAGCTAATGGGAGATTACGGCAAGTGGTTAACCGATCTCCACTTTCCTGCACCAGCTATGATGGCGTACCTAGGGAAAGGAAGTGAGTTTGTTGGTGGCGCGTTGCTTGCCTTGGGTTTGTTTACCAGAGCAGCCTCTGTTTTTCTTTGCGTTACCTTTTTATCGATTGCTTTTTTTATGGGCCACGGTAAAATATTTATGGAAGACCAACATCCGTTTATGTATGTGCTCTTTTGCCTGATTTTCATTTTTTCAGGCGCGGGTAATATCAGCTTTGACAGCTACTTCTGGAAAGAGAAGAACTAGTAAGAAATTGGAATTTGCTTTTTAAAACCGCCAGAAAGTTCGTTATATGGTAGCGTAACTGCCAATTCATTTTCTTCGACTTGCGCGGCAATTCCATTGCGGTCTACAAAGTAAGGAATCGGTTTGTTGTAAATCACCTTCGGATAATTATGCACTTGATCTTGAGACATCAAAGGGATTAGGTAATAAATCATCAACACATTGTTTTGAATTTCAATTTTAACATTCTCGATCTTCACCGATGGTATGCTAAAACTGACTTTTCGATAGGTTTCAAATTGCTGTAAACGTATTTCAGGTTGAGATATGCCACCCGAAAGCGTATTGATCATATCGATGCTTGTAAGCAACTCTACAGGAATATTTAAGTTTGATTTCATTTTTCTTGCCATTTGAATTGACCTTGCGACAATTATTGTACCTACAATAAAAAAGGCCACATTGGCAGAATTTGTTCGCTTCTAGAATAGAATCAGGCTTTTTTGTCTACTTTACCGTTTAAAATATTTGTTAACTTTCAAAAAAGTATGGCGTCTGTAATTTCAACTCAAGGTTTAACCAAGAAGTATCAAAAAGCGACTGTTCTTAAAAACATAAACTTAGAGATTCAGCCTGGAGAAGTGATTGGCTACATTGGCCCCAATGGCGCGGGCAAAAGCACTACCATAAAGATAATGACTGGAATTATCCCCGAATTTGAAGGAGAAGTGAACGTGTTGGGATTTGATATTCGAACCCAGGCGCTAGAAGCAAAACGCAAAATTGGTTACATCCCGGAGAATGCCGCCCTGTATGAAGTACTTACGCCACTCGAATATTTATCATTTGTTGGCCAGTTGTATCAATTAGAACAATCGATCATTTCGTCTCGAGCCAAAGATCTGCTCAATCTTTTTGACCTTGCAAAACAGATGGAAATGCGAATGACCACCTTTTCAAAAGGAATGAAGCAGAAAGTATTGCTCATTGCAGGTATGCTTCATAACCCTGATATGCTCTTCTTAGACGAGCCTCTTTCTGGTTTAGATGCAAACGCTGTCATCCTGGTAAAAGAAATTTTGGTTCAACTAAAAAAAAGCGGAAAAACTATTTTCTATAGTTCGCATATTATGGATGTGGTGGAGAAGATCTCTGATCGAATCATCATTATCAATAAAGGAGAGATCATCGCTAACGGCTCTTTCACTGAGTTGAATAATGCCGCCCAGCAAGGTTCGTTGGAAGATATTTTCACCCAGCTGACGGGCAATAGAGAACACATTGAAGTTGCGGAACAGTTTATTCAAGCGCTAACCAACAAATAAATGATCGCCTTCTTAATACGGTTCATAAGCCTTTTTAAGTGGTTATACAATTGGATGGGTGTGGACTTTCAACAAATGAAAACCATTGTGGCTACGAAACTACTGATGGATAATCGAAGACACGTAGTTGGCGCGACTACCCAGAAAGAAGGTAACGTAAATGCCAGCTTCATTGGTGTAATGGTGATCTACGGAATTTTGGGATTATTTTTCAGCTACATCATTTATGTGATCCCCTCTTTCCTTATTTCAATGACCATGTATCATTCCTACCTGATACTGATGGTTTCTTTGACTTTAGTATCCGATTTCTCTTCCGTTCTGCTTGATACCAGTGATAATACGATAATACTACCGCGCCCCGTAAGTGGCAAAACACTGTTGGCTGCCCGTGTCACCCACATTGTAATTTATTTAACACAAATCACCATCGCACTTTCGCTGGGAGCTTTGGTCGCTGCATTTATTAAATTCGGATGGCTGATCGGCATCTTATTACTGATCACCACTTTTTTGTCCTTGCTTTTTGCGCTTATTCTCACGAACGGCCTTTATTTAGTGCTGATGCGCTTTACCAGCGAAGAGAAATTAAAAAACATCATTAACTATTTTCAGATAGCGATGACCTTCTTAATGATGGGAGCGTATCAAATTTTACCGCGACTAATGTCAGAAGATTTTTTGGCGGACGCAAGTTTTGTGCTTACCTGGTGGGCTGCCCTTGTTCCGCCCATGTGGATGGCAGGTCTTTTAGATATTTTTTATAGCAGCACAATTGATTTGGTTCATATTGTATGCGCCTTGTTTGCCATAGGGTTTTCGATTGTTGCTGCATTCTTGATGAGTAAATTTTTCAGCTCTACTTTTAGTGAAAAACTTGCTGATCTTGGAACGACAAATGTAGCTGCGGAACCGAAGCAAAATCGAAACGGGTTTCTGTTGGGGCTACGAAACATAATTACAAAGCAGGGCATAGAACGAGCGTCATTTGACCTTGTTAGCTCGGCCCTTGCACGCGATCGTAAAATGAAACTTAAGATTTACCCGAGTATTGGGTCCCTTATCATTATTATGCTTACTTTTATTTTCGCAGGGAAAAGCTCATTTAACGATACCGTTATTGATCTGTCGAATTCATCGGCACATGTATTTATTATCTATTCTATTTTTTTAGTTCTTCAAACAGTTTTAATCCAAGTGAACATATCAGACGATTTTAGAGCCAGTTGGGTGTTCAACGCTGCCCCAATAAATAAACCCAGCCTAATACTTTTAGGAAGTTGGAAGGCGGTGCTGGCGTCATTCTTTGTTCCTATCTATGGCGTAATAAGTGTTTTTGTAGTGTTGATATGGAAAATAAATGGAGTGGATGATTTGATTTTCGGACTGGCGGCAAACATCTTTGTTACCTTGGTCACTATCATTGTTTCTTCCAAGCATTTTCCCTTAAGCCTTGAGCCAAATGCGAAAAATCAAGCTGGAAACTTTGTTAAAGTTATTCTCATCATGATGATAATCGGTGCAATAGGTTTTGGCCACTATTTACTTACGAAAATTGAATACGGCTTATGGATTAGTTTTCCGTTAATAATTGGACTAACCTATTTTTGCTACGCAAAAGTAAAAGCAACAACATGGTCGAAAATTGACTTAGGCTAGTCAACAAATAATTTTTTGGTGCTGATTTGAATTTTAAATATCAGACTTCTTGAGCCTGAGATAGTCAAAATAGTTAAAGAGAAAAGTCCACCCAAGCGCGATGGCTACTGAGCCGAAACTCACATAATCTTGAATCTCCTGGAAGGCATAACGTGCAAACGGAAGTGGCACCAGATTCATGATCGATTCAAGCGGAAAAAACGGAATCAATCCCGGAACATAATCGTCTATGTTTTTCTTGATTATCAATTCAATCAGATACGAAGAAAAAAGAATCACTATGCTTAACCCGGATCGTTGAATTAATATGCCGAGCATCAAAGCGAAAGACAGAAAAGCGAATACTTCTAAAAAGTAAGACGCGCAAAACTCAACACCAGCGAACATGTATGGAAAACTAATCTCCGGACTATAGATAAAGCCGGTAATCAATGCAACAATAAAAACCAGAACCATACTCGCCAAGCTCAAAACCAGGTTGGTAAGTAGCTTGGAAAGAATAAACTGCTCCCGGCTCATGCCATCGATGATATTTTGGCGGATCGTTCGATATTGATACTCATTGGTGATGGAAATAATCACCATAATACCCAGCATCATCTTTAACAAACCGCTTCCCCACGCAAGGTTTTGCCAAACATCTGGGAAGTGATACAACGGTATTCTCTCGATATTGAGTTTACTGCCAAAGTCTTTAAATGTGCTGGCAAGCCATTTCAAAAACTCCATGCCGCTGGCGGTGGCCATACCCAACGTAAGGAAATACAAACCACAGATAATCCAGAAAGTTCGGTAATTGAAAAGCTTCTTTAAGTCAACTTGTAGTAGATGAAGCATATTTTTATCTGATTTGAATTTGTTATTTTTTTATAGAATCAGCCTCAGCTAGAATCTCAAGAAATTGTTTTTCAAGACTTTTCTTTTGTGTGAGTAAGTGTGACACCACAATTCCCTTTTCATACAGGAAGCGATTCACATCCTGACTATTATAACCTTCTTTTAGCTTAACGATTACATTTGTATTATCCCTCTTCAATGAAAGAGTACCCACAAATTCTTGGAGGGCAATCCCTAAATCGTCATGGTAAGCAGCAACCTCAACGGTCTCCTCACCTTTCCCAACTTCATCTACAGCGCCCGAGTGCATTAAAACACCTCGCCTCAAAACGGCAAAGTGAGAACAAACCTTTTGAACCTCATCCAACAAGTGACTTGCTAGTATAATTGTCTTTCCGTCTGCCGCAATTTTCTTAATGATATTTCTGATCTCCGCAATACCCATTGGGTCTAATCCATTTGTGGGCTCATCCAAAATCAATACAATAGGATCATTTAACAAAGCCGAAGCAATTGCCAAGCGCTGCTTCATACCAAGCGAATACGCCTTATAAGCATCGTCTTTTCGAGACGTTAGTTCTACAACATCTAAAACTCGGGCAATGTGGTCAGCGGGAGCGCCTTTAATCATAGCCGTCAATTCCAGGTTTTTTTGACCACTCAAATAGGGGTAAAAAATAGGATGCTCCAATACAGCGCCAATCTTCTTGCGAGTTTCATTTGTTACCGTTTGCCCAAACCAAGAAAAGCTTCCGGCAGTGGGATTCACCACCCCCATCAACATGCCTAGTGTAGTAGTTTTACCGCTTCCATTTGGGCCAAGAAAGCCGAATACTTGCCCTTTCTTAACCTCAAGATCTAACTTATTTACGGCTGTAATGCGCCCAAAGGTTTTGGTGAGTTTGTTGATTGACAATACTGTTTCCATAATAAACTATTTGTGGGTAATCCTAATCAACAACAACTTCCTTCGTCTTTTTCTTATCCTTATCGTCTTTGCTCATGAATGACTTCACCCGTTGCCCAAGTTCTGAACTTTCGTTAAGCGTGGAGAAAAATTTCGAGGCCTTACTCACATCAATTGTGCCTATTATATCGAGAACATACAACTTACTCGAATCATTAACCAACATAACGGTTCCAAGAGTGGATCCCTTCTGATCTTTTAAATAAATGTCAAAATTCTTTCCGTCAAAACGCGAGGTCATTACTTCCTCATACGCTTCCGAAGAATACGATTTAATAAGTTTACTATAATCTTGCGTGCTGAATTTATTCTCACCTTTATCAAGCATTATAAATTTCATCTTCTCAATATTCTTTACCAACTCATCAAATTCGGGACTATTTTCTTGATTAAGCATTCTCAATGTATTTTTATAGAAATAAAGTGAAAATGATTTTTCGAATTTCTTTTGCAAGTCCTTTGTCGTTTGGCTCTGAGCATTCGCAGATAAAGTGAAGGCGATCATCAGAACCAGTATTGGAAATTTTTTCATAGGGTTGGTTGAACGAGGAAAGGCTGATAAAGTTTTAAAAAAAAGAAAGCCAAAGAAATCACCAGAACTAAGATTTCTTTGGCTTTTGCAAATTAGTTTTTCTTTTGCTTCTTGTCATCTTTGATCTTATCAAGATTTTTTAACCCATCGATATTAACTGACTTACCAATCTTCGACATTTCTTTCAGATCGATTTCGCCAAAAATACTCAATACCATAAACTCTTCGTTTCCGCCCATTACCATCACCAATTCACTGATCTTTCCTGCCGCTTCTTTGGTGAAGAACTTCATATCCTTATCCTTTTCACGTATCGACATCAACTCTTCAAACTCCTTTGTTGGAATCATATCCATCGCTTCTTTATAAAGTTCACGCGAATTTCGCGCCCCGCTTTTTGTTAAGATTTTTAAGCCTCTGATTTTACTAACCGCGCTAATCATAGCCTTATCTTCGGCTGTAGTCCCTTCTATGTTAGCCATCATGTTAAACATTTTTCCACTGATATTGACAAGGCTAAACGAATCGTCATCCTGATACTTCGTGAAGAATTTTGAAATCGCATTGTCTTGCGCGTTTGCCACTACTGTCATCATCACCATCGCTACTACTACCACACTCTTTTTCATCTTTTTTAAATTTAAATGTTACTAATTACTTTTTTTTCGTCTTGCTTTCCTTGTATTCTTTTTTCCGCCTCATTAAATAATTCAATTTTACTTGCTTCCTTTTGTGCTTTACCAAATCCTTTTGAAATCAGCA
This sequence comes from Cyclobacteriaceae bacterium, assembly GCA_044349005.1. Classification (GTDB taxonomy): domain Bacteria; phylum Bacteroidota; class Bacteroidia; order Cytophagales; family Cyclobacteriaceae; genus ELB16-189. The sequence goes on along the minus strand of JBIKRT010000097.1, from coordinate 1,535 downwards.
TTAGTGCTTTTTTGGTTTCTTCTAACGCAAGTTTGGGATCACTATACGTGTCTGCCACTTCCGGTGGATATGATTTTCTAACCTCTTGCCTCACCATGTAAGTTGCCGCTGCCAAGACAACCACTCCCGCTGCTATCTTTACCACGTTCGAAAACATTTTAATGACTTTGCCCTCGGGTGAAGCTTGCTTCAGTTTTTTTAAAATGTTTGCATCAAAGCTTCCATCCGCCAGCGGCCTTTGCCGTTGATTTTCAAAATAAGAAAACAATTCAGCCGTCTCCTTCAATGAGGGTGGCACATTTTCAGAAGCAAAGAACGCTTTCAATTGCTTTTCTTCTTCCAACGATGTTTCGCAGTTCCAATATTTTTCTAATAAGCTTTCTACCTGTCTAGAGTCCATAAGCATTAATTTTTATTAGTTTTTCTCGAACGGAACTTCTAGCTCGAAATAAATTTACTTTCACCTGATTCATATCTAATTCTAAAATTTCACAAATTTCATTGTAGCTGTAACCTTCTACGTCTCGCAAGTGGATTACTTGGCGCTGCTTTTCGGGCAGAGAGTTAATAAAAAGTGTTATCCGTTGCATGCTTTCGTTTAGTTCAGTTGATTCATGTGGCGACAAAGTTGCTGTGCTCACATCGAAGTGATCATCTATCGAATCGACTGCCCTTCGCTGTCGTGAGCGGATGCGATCAAGGGAGAGGTTTTTCGTCATTTTCATACACCACGCTTCCCAATTCTCCACCTCATTCATCCGCTCACGTCCATTCCAAACCTTAATAAAGACCTCCTGCACCACATCTTTTGCCTCTTCTTCATTGTCCAACAACCTAAAAGCAAATCGAAAAAGTTTGCTTTTGGCTGAAAGTATTCTGGTTTGAAAAGCTGCGAGATTCATCGATTCAAATGCATGACGCTTAGGATTGAGAGATGTTACAAAGGAATTAGAATTCTTTTGTAAGTTAAAAATAGATGACGGTAGTTAGGATTATTGATGCGGAAAGTTTTAACCACCATTCATTGCTTGATTACTTGACTGACCAATTCCAATCGCTTTCCAATACAGTGTCAGACTCAATTTTGATTCGAATGATGATTTCGATCTTGTGTTAATATGATATATTGCCGAAAAGAAAAATGGATGAATCAAAAGAGAAGATTATAGTTTTTGATTCCTATGAAAACGCTATTAAAGGCAACCTAGTAAAAACAAAGTTGGATGCGTATGGAATTCCATGCTTTTTAAGTGGTGAAAATTTTGTGAACCTCTACCCTTTTAAAAATGAGTTATTCAGTGGGGTAAGTCTCCATGTTTTTGAGAATGATGTAGCCCGTATAAAGGAAATTTTGCAAGAAGAAGTGTGAGTGCTACGTAAAGCTCTCGAGAGAGCGTTTCTTGGCCAAAAAAGGGTAATGTACTGAAAAATAGTTGGTGACTTTGATGCGATAATTTGTTAAAATTAGCGCGTCAGCCTGAAGAGGAATCAAGCTCTGCTGGAGAGCAACTTGTCAGCAATAAGGTTGATGCTTA
>JBIKRT010000154.1:0-4300 GCA_044349005.1 Cyclobacteriaceae bacterium | reverse complement strand
GGAAAGTAAATCCACTTGTCTTTTTAGCCCAACTTTTTAATTGCCTTTTTTCGCTCGTTAAAACCACAAAATCACAAATCCAAAATCTTCTAATCCTAAAATTGAGTTTTTAAGGGACGACTAAATATTTATAAAATTACTGTATCTTATTGATAATTAAATACTTGTGTAGAATATGAACATCAGACATACTTGTTAAATTATGTTTTGCGATTTGTAGCATAGTCATGGCTGCTACATCAAAATGGCACCCAAGAAGAAGTATTAACTTTTGCTTTTATCTCGTTCAATAGGTTATACAAACCAAAATAAGTCCGATTAATATAAATTGCATGCTTTGCTCCCCTTGCTTTCTTAGAATCTCGTAGTTCTTTCATGTTGGTAAGCTGCTGACCAAATTTAAAGATTGCTTCAAAATAGGCATTGTCTGCGAAATCAAATTCGGGCGTTCTAAAGGGGCGTCCTAACAACTCAATTAACTCGGTAAAGATTTCAATAAAAAAACTCTTTTCTTTCTCTGAATCATCTTCATAGATAAAACGGAGTTCGTAAAACGCTTTCAGCATTTTTGCTTTATTTTGAAGAATGCCTTTTTCCAGCAATTGAAAATATAGGGGGTAAAAATCGCGCGGGATAACTTTCACGCAACCGAAATCTATTATTCCTAATTGCTTAGTGTTCGTAATGATAAAATTTCCCGGATGTGGGTCGGCATGAAGCTCTTTCAGTTGATGGATTTGAAAGTGATAAAAATCCCACAGGGCTTGCCCTAACCGATTACTCTCTTCCTTTGTAAGTGTTTCGGTTTTTAAAAATTCGCCTAGCGGTTTGCCTTCTATCCAATCCATTGTAAGGACTTTAGCACTTGAAAATGCTGGATAGTATTGCGGGAACACAAGGTTGGGTATCGATTTACACTTATTCGATAAGTCCACCGAACGTTTTAGCTCCAATGTGTAATCCGCTTCCTCTAACATCCTTGTTTGCACCTCTTCAATGTACTCATCATATTCTGCCGGGTTGAGCTTAAACATGCGCAAGGCAATCGGTTTAACCATCGCCAAATCGCTTTTTATACTATCTCCTACCCCCGGATATTGAATCTTTACGGCCAACTTTTTCCCTTTCAAAGTTGCTTGATGCACTTGGCCCATAGAGGCTGCGTTCCGCGCTGAGGTACTAAAGGTGTCGAATAGTTCGCTTGGTTTTTTCTTAAATGCGGTCTCAAACGTGCGAACAACCAGCGGGAATGACAAAGGAGGAGCGCTGTATTGCGCCATTGCAAACTGCTGTTGATATGCGGTGGGCAATAAGTTTTTGTCCATGCTTAGCATTTGCGCAACTTTTAAAGCACTGCCCTTTAACTCGCTGAGCGACTGATAAATATCGGTAGCATTATCCTCGTGAAGTTGATCCTTTGTGGTAGTGGGGTTTACCAATTTCTTGCTGTAATGCTTTAAATAGTTCCCACCAATTTTTGCCCCTGTGGTAATAAACTTCGTTGCTCGCTGAACTTTACTTACAGGAATGCTTTGTTGTTCTTTCACTTTTGCGGTTGATTGATCGTTAGTTTTGATGGCTTATTAGTATTTAGCGGCAGTTGTCTTTGAACAACCTTGATTGACTTCAACTGCTACCTTCGGTTGAAATCTTTTTTTATGCAATTATCTATTTTGATACAAAAACTTACCAAAATCTAACGCATTATCTAATACGCCTTTCCCGAGTAAATCGAGCGCCAGGTTTACCGATTTTTCGATAGCTACATCGGTCTTTTCGAAATTGGCACTTTCATCTTTACTCCAAAACTGAAGAACAAACATAAGGTGCAGCCAGAAAACAGAATCATATTTTGTGTCAAGAAAAGGCCGCATCGCAATCTCTCCAGTTTGTTTTCCTTCCATCAATATCGGATTGATCCAATCTTCAAAAGACTTTTTGAAACCTTTTATGAAACTAGGCGCAAGTCCTAGCTTTTTAATTTCTTTTAATTGTTGAATCACAAAACTTCTGTCGTTCTTCAATACTTCTGCAAGGGTAAAATAAAAGGCGAGAATTTTTTCCCTTACAGAATAGCTGGCATAGGTTGGGTCATTTGCAAGCCGTTCCTTTACGCTACCTATATATCCCTGCCAGATCGAGCTCTCAAGGGCTTCAAACGAACCAAAGAAAGAATAGAAGTCTTCTTCCTGCATGCCATTCGCTTTTGTAAAGCTAAACACGGAGGCTGGCCGCTTTCCTTCAGTTAGAACAAATTCTCGATAAGCTTGTAATATGGTCTGTTCTACGCTCACAGGGGATGACTTCTTTTTAGCTTTTTTCGTTGTTTCCATATTCGTTTAACAAAAAAAATGAGGTTAAGTTTCTTAAATTAGGCGCAAGTTAAAGTAAAAATGAAAGCACTGATAGCTACCCTTGTCATCGCAACTTTTGCAAACGGATTTGTATTAGGTCAGGCTAAAAAAGATGCAAATTATTATTTCGAACAAGGAGAATTGGCGCTAGACGACAACAAGCACTTAATGGCACTGGCCCATTTTAACGAATGCATTCGGTTGAATCCTTATTTTTGGGATGCCTACCCTGGAAGAGCAGCCGCAAAAGAAGCTATGGGCGATACAAAGGGAGCTTTGCGGGACTATACCATCTATGCCGATGCAAAGCCCAACAACCCAGAAGTGCTTTTTAGCAGGGCACTATTGCGCTACCAAACAGGTCAGCACCAGTCAGCGAAAGAAGACTTTACAAAACTACTTACGCTGCCCACTGGTACCACCAACAAAATTTTTTTTAGGATGGATCAGTTTGGAAGCACCACAGACAAAGCTTTTACAACTCAGAGTTCAAATAAAGCAACGCTATTTAACTACTTGGGTTTAATTGAATTAAAACTTAAGAATTATAGTGCATCCGCAATTCATTTTGATTCTGCAATTCTATTGGATTCAAAGGACGCACAGTTCTTTGTAAACCGTGGAATTTTGAAAGAGCATCTGAAAGACAGCAGTGCTGCCATTGCCGACTACGAAGAAGCCTTAAGGCTAGATCCTACTTTTGGATTGGCCATTCATAACATTGCTGTGATTAAGCGAACCAGAGGCCAACAAGATGAATCGGAAAGCCTTTTAGACGAGGCTATTCTTCAAAACCCCAATTTGCCATACCCCTACTCTGCTCGAGTTTATTATCGAATGAAACACAAGAATATGAAAGGTGCTTTGGCGGATTATGACAAGGTGCTTGAATTGAACAAAGAAGACGAAGAAGCGTGGCTGCATCGTGGTTTGGTGAAAGAAGCCATTAAGGACAATGATGGTGCTTTCATTGATTATACGCAAGCGATCGCTCTAAAAATAGACTATCCAAAGGCTAGGTTAGCGAGGGCCAACCTGTTGAGCAAACAAAATAGGCCAAAAGACGCTATTGAGGATTACACCGCTGCCATTACTTGGGATGGAGAATATGGAAAAGCCTATTACAATCGGGCGCTGGCATTAGAAAAATTGGGTAAAATAAAAGAGGCTTGCGCAGATATTACGTTGGCAGAAAGATTTAATGCGGTAATTGACAAAAGCGTAAAGGAAAAGCTATGTAAATAATGAAAAAATATGAGTTTGAATATAGTGTTACTCTGAATTATCTAACAGCTGCCTTAATTGCAATACTGGTCTTCTTGATAAGTTTGCTTATAACTGTTGGTTTGCATTTAAACACACTAGTCGGTCTCATCTTAGGTCTCGGCTTGCCTGGCTACATTATATGGATTGGTTGGCAAGCTTCAAAAAAGTTTGGAGTTTTAAAGATAGATGAGAATTCAATTATTTTTGATTTGCATAATAAGGAAATAGGATTCGCATTCAACGAGCTTACATCTTATAGTTTCATCAGTCATCTTGATTCTGGCGGCCTTTCGAAGTTAAAGATTTCTTCAAAAACCAGTAGCTCGATTATCTCGGTGAATCCGGAATTGTGTAACGCTCAACTTTTTGATCAAGCCTGCACATCGCTTATAAAAGCAATTGAAAATTATAACAACAAAGTCCCCTTCGATAACGAACCAGAAACCACCTTAGGTAGTTTTGCGGCAAATCCCAATCCGGAACATAAATACCCCATGCTATGGCCAAACGAAATTGAAGATAGCCGGGAACTTGTTCCTAAAAAGAATGAACAAACCGGTCAACATAAAATTGAAAGAGAAGATAACTTTTACCAAAAAAAATGGGCATATTACTGAAAAATAGTTGGTGACACCCCGTTGGGGGCATTGACAATCATATAGTTACAAGGAGTTTAGTGA